>NZ_SRUS01000400.1:0-316 GCF_004794715.1 Mesorhizobium sp. M8A.F.Ca.ET.207.01.1.1
CAGTGCCAGCGCCAGCAGCGCGGACTTCAACAGGATCAGGTTGCGGCGGTCGAAGCGGTCGCCCAGCGGTGCCAGCAGCAGGATGCCCAGCGCATAGCCGAGCTGGGTCAGGGTCGGCACCAGGCCGGCGGCGCGTTCACCTGCGCCGAGGTCCTGGGCGATCAGGCCCAGCATCGGCTGGCTGTAGTACAGCGAGGCGACCGAGAAGCCGGCGCCGGCCGCCATCGCCAGCACCAACGGCGTGGACGGTGCGGTCGCGGGTGCGGCGGCGACGGACAGCGAGGGGGTAGACATGGGGAAGTCCGGTGGAGGAGGT
>NZ_SRUS01000401.1:0-316 GCF_004794715.1 Mesorhizobium sp. M8A.F.Ca.ET.207.01.1.1
CCGCGCCCAGCACGCCCACCCCCAGCCCAGCGGCCATGCCATTGTCACCGGCAGCGACTGCCGCCTGCGCCGCCACGGTGCCCGCGCCCCAGCCCACAGCAATCCCCAGCCAACTGGCCACGCCGCACCACGGTGCCTTGCCCTGCGCCATCCGAAAACCCCTGTGTCCTTGCCGAATTTCTGTACGGGCCACGCCCGCGTGCTGCCTACACTAGCCGCACCTGCCCTGTAGGGACATCCCATGCGCGCGCGCCGCCTGCTGCTGCCCGGTGCCCTCCTGCTGCTCACTGCCTGCGGCGACGATGCGCGGCTTCCC
>NZ_SRUS01000402.1:0-316 GCF_004794715.1 Mesorhizobium sp. M8A.F.Ca.ET.207.01.1.1
GAGCAGGTATTGCTGAACCTGATGAGAAACGCCGTGGAGGCCATGCAAGGCGCACCCCGCCGCGAATTGCACGTGGTCACCAAGGCGCGACATGACGCGATGGTGGAGATCGGCGTGATCGACACCGGCCCGGGGCTGGCGCCCGAGGTTTCTGCCCAGCTTTTCCAGCCTTTCGTCACCACCAAGAAGCAGGGAATGGGGGTTGGCCTGTCCATTTGTCGCACTATCGTGGAGTCGCACGGTGGTCATATTTGGGCGGAATCAATGCCCGGCGGGGGAACCGCATTTCGGTTCACTTTGCGCGCCGTAGAGAAGG
>NZ_SRUS01000403.1:0-316 GCF_004794715.1 Mesorhizobium sp. M8A.F.Ca.ET.207.01.1.1
CAGGTACGGGCGCGAGCGCTGGCGCAGCAGTTCGATCACCTCGGCACTGGCGCAGGTGAAGCCGCCCAGTGCGCCGCCCATGGCCTTGCCCAGGGTGCCGGTGATGATGTCGATCCTGTCCAGCACGCCCTTCACTTCGGCCGAGCCACGACCGGTGGCACCGAGGAAGCCGGTGGCATGGCATTCGTCGATGTGCACCAGCGCGTTGTACTTCTTCGCCAGCGCGGTGATCTCGTCCAGCGGCGCGATGAAGCCATCCATCGAGAACACGCCGTCGGTGGTGATCAGCTTTGTCTTGCAGACGGCGGCATCGGCG
>NZ_SRUS01000404.1:0-316 GCF_004794715.1 Mesorhizobium sp. M8A.F.Ca.ET.207.01.1.1
ACCAGGCCAAGAGCGCGTTCCTGGCCACCATGAGCCATGAGATCCGCACCCCGCTGTACGGCGTGCTGGGCACGCTGGAACTGCTGGGGCATACCGAACTGGATGCCCGGCAGTCGCAGTACCTGCGCACCATCGAGAGCTCTTCGTCGGTCCTGCTGCAGTTGATCAGCGACGTGCTGGATGTTTCCAAGATCGAATCAGGACAGCTCAGCCTGGAACCGGCGGCGTTCTCGCCGCGCGAAGTGACCGAGAGCGTGCTGCGCAGCTTCGCCGCGTCGGCCACCTGCAAGGGCCTGCAGGTCCTGGTCTGCACCGA
>NZ_SRUS01000405.1:0-316 GCF_004794715.1 Mesorhizobium sp. M8A.F.Ca.ET.207.01.1.1
CACCGGTCGCCACCGCCAGCGAGCCCGCCTGGAAATCCACGTCGCCGCCGGAGACGATCTCGATGCGCGACTGATCGCGACGGTCCTGCAGGCGCGAGAGGTTGTCGAAGGTGCCGCTGTTGCTGGACCCGCGAAGCCTGTCCTGCTCGGCGGATTCCTTGACGAGAGCATCGCGCTGGGTATCCAGCGCGGTGGCCTTGCCATCGTCTTCGATCAGCACCGCCGTGGCAGACCCGGCCTGCAGGGTCACGCTGCCCTTGCTGTCGGATGCCGAGTTCAGCAGATGCACGGTGCCACGACGTTGAACCAGCGTGGC
>NZ_SRUS01000406.1:0-315 GCF_004794715.1 Mesorhizobium sp. M8A.F.Ca.ET.207.01.1.1
GACCAGCTGGTCACCGTCCATCACCGGCAGCTGCGACACGTCGTACAGCTTCATGCGCTGGAAGGCGGTGGTCAGCAGGTCGTTCGGGCCGATCACCACGGTGTCGCGCTGGCCGTACGGGCGCAGGATCAGGTCGCGCAGGTCGCCGTGCTGCGGGCGCTGCAGGAAGCCGTTGTCCAGCATCCAGTAGTCGTTGTACATCTTCGACAGGTACTTGTTGCCGGTATCGCAGACCAGCACCAGCACCTTCTTCGGGGTGGTCTGCTCCTTGCAGTACTTCAGTGCCGCGGCCAGCAGGGTGCCGGTGGACGAACC
>NZ_SRUS01000407.1:0-315 GCF_004794715.1 Mesorhizobium sp. M8A.F.Ca.ET.207.01.1.1
CGCGACGGTGTGCAGCCGCGCCAAACCGGCCTGCGTGATCTGCCCGCTGCAGGACGCGTGCGTGGCGCGGCGCGAGGGCCGCACCGCTGAACTGCCCACGCCCAAGCCGGGCAAAACGCTGCCCGAGCGCGAAGCGGTGGCCCTGCTGCTGCGCGACGCCCAGCAGCGCGTACTGCTGCAGAAGCGACCGGACACAGGCATCTGGGCGCAGCTGTGGACGCTGCCGCAGGCCGAGGCCGGCAGCGTGCTGCAGGACTGGTTCGATGCGCACGTGGAAGGTTCGCTGGAAGACGCCGAGGCGCTGCCGGTAGATCG
>NZ_SRUS01000408.1:0-315 GCF_004794715.1 Mesorhizobium sp. M8A.F.Ca.ET.207.01.1.1
CCAGGCGACCGCCCAGGCCCACTTCCAGCACCGCCAGGTCCAGCCCGGCGTCGGCGAACAGGTGCAGGGCGGCCAGCGTGCCGTACTCGAAATAGGTCAGCGTGGTCTGGCCACGCGCGGCCTCGACCGCATTGAACGCAGCGACCAGCGCCGCATCGTCCACCTCCTGGCCGTCGATGCGCACGCGCTCGTTGTAGCGCAGCAGGTGCGGCGAGGTGTACGCGCCGACCTTCCAGCCAGCGGCGCGTGCAATGGCTTCGATGAAGGCCACGGTCGAGCCCTTGCCGTTGGTGACAGCGACCACGATGGTGCGCT
>NZ_SRUS01000409.1:0-315 GCF_004794715.1 Mesorhizobium sp. M8A.F.Ca.ET.207.01.1.1
GCGACGCAGGCCAAGCTTCTCGATCAGGGCCTTGTAGCGCTCGACGTCCTTCTTCTTCAGGTAGTCGAGCAGGCTGCGACGGCGGTTGACCATCTGCAGCAGGCCGCGGCGGCTGTGGTGGTCCTTCTTGTGGGTCTTGAAGTGGCCGGTCAGCAGTTCGATGCGGGCGGTCAGCAGGGCCACCTGGACTTCCGGGGAGCCGGTGTCAGCGGCGCTGCGCTTGTTGTCTTCAATGACCTTCTGGGTGTCGATCGACATTTTCTTTTTTCTCTGTGATGCGTGGCCGGCAGGAACGCGCTTCGCGCACCGCCAGGC
>NZ_SRUS01000040.1:0-1033 GCF_004794715.1 Mesorhizobium sp. M8A.F.Ca.ET.207.01.1.1
CCGCTGGCATGGAAACATTGCAACAGATCGTTCAAATAACTTTACAGAATCTTTTGCAACCGCGGACCGCTGACGATGCTAGGTTCATCCGCAAGGTCTGAAGGCACGCGTGAATATGAGCCACGCCGATTTTGCGTTCGGACCGCCGCACAGCACGCAACGGAGATCATCGCCAATGGCAAGAAGAGTGCTCATCCTGGTTGAAGGCACAAGGAGTAATGGTCTTCTATATGTGCAAGCGGCCCAGCGTCTTGGTCTTCATCCAATTACCCTGTCGGTTGATCCGGCTCAGTACGACTATCTTGCGGCGGAAGGAAGCGAGGCAATTCGTGTCGATACAGGCAATCTCGATGCGCTGATCGGCGAATGTTCTCGGCTGCGTGCTACCAATGACATTGCTGGCATTACTGGCCTCGCGGGCGACGACGAGTCGGTCTCTACGACGGTTGGCAAGCTCTGCCGGCACTTCGATCTACCGGGACCGGACCCCGCATCGATTGAAGGATGCTGCGATAAATTCACTCAACGTCAGCTTCTCGCCGAGGCTGGCGTTCCAATACCTGCTTATCGCGTTGCAGTGAATGCGACGGAGGTAGAAAGCTTTGCCGCTGAGATCGGCCTGCCGGTGGTTGTTAAGCCAGCAGTGGGCAGCGGCAGCATCGGTGTCCGACTGTGCCGCAACGTCGATGAGTTAGCCGAACATACGAGCTATTTGTTGGGCGGGAAGCACATATGGCGTTCCTCGCCGAGAATACTGGTCGAGGAATTCGCACAAGGTCCACAGTATTGCGCTGCAATAATGGGAAATGAGGTCGTTTGTATATCAGCCCTTGATTTCGCTCCCCCACCATATTTTGTCTATCTTGGGGGGACCTATCCAGCCCCGCTGACTGAACACGAGCATAGGCGTATTGCCGATGCTTCGCTGAGCTGTTTGCGAGCTCTCGGCCTTGACTGGGGGCCAACGAACGTAGAACTGCGGTGGACCAAGCGTGGGCCAGTCGTGATTGAGGTCAATCCGCGTCTTGGTGGC
>NZ_SRUS01000410.1:0-315 GCF_004794715.1 Mesorhizobium sp. M8A.F.Ca.ET.207.01.1.1
GATCATTGTCGCCGCATGGCTCGCTGTCGGTTATTGGAGCGCCTATCAGTTTGCTAGATGGCTTGGCGCAGGCCGGCCAGCGTCGGTCATGAGCGCACTGGTGTGGTGCACATTACCGGTTATCTGGGTGCATCAGGGTTATTCAGCGGCCGCGTCGGGCATGGTCATACTGCCACTCACTATGCTCTTTGCATTTCGGATCATCCACGGTGACACCCGTCTGGTCACTTGCGCTAGCTTTGTAGGTGCCTGCTGGATCGCGGTCTTCATGGATGGCTATACGTTCATGATGCTGGCTGTCGCCTCCGGGTTGGC
>NZ_SRUS01000411.1:0-315 GCF_004794715.1 Mesorhizobium sp. M8A.F.Ca.ET.207.01.1.1
ACGGTCCACTCGCCGTGCTCGACCGCAGTGCGGCCATCGGCCGCTGGCAGTACCTGCACCACCGGTACGCCCGCCGCAGCGAGATGGGCGATGAAACGGTGTTCTTCTTCCAGGCACGTCGCGCTGCGCACGCTGTGGTGATGGCGCTTGACGAACACCGCCCCGTTCGCGCCGCTGACGATGGCGGCAGCCGACAGCGGCCGCGGGCTGTGCCAGCGCGCATGGCTGCCGCTGTCCAGCTGTGAGTAGCGCTGGCGCAGCCACGCGATGTCCGTCGCGCTGATCGGTGGCCAGTCGGCAGCCACCTCGTCGTTG
>NZ_SRUS01000412.1:0-315 GCF_004794715.1 Mesorhizobium sp. M8A.F.Ca.ET.207.01.1.1
GCCGCCCATCCCGGGAAGCTTGACGATGTTCATGCTCAGGCCGCGCCGGAACGCTTCCGCCGCGATTGCGGCACCCAACTCGTGATTGGGCACCTTGCCGTCCTTGACGATCTCGACCCCGAGCAGCAGGCCGCGACCGCGCACGTCGCCGACCAGAGGATGGTCGCTCAGGCCGGCCAATCCAGCCATCAGGCGGGCGCCGGCCTTGATGCCGTTCTCCAGAAGGCCGTCCTCATAGAGCTTCAGCACCTCCAGCGCGACGGCAGCGCTGACGGGATGGGCCGAATAGGTGTAGCCATGGCCGACCGCCGCGTT
>NZ_SRUS01000413.1:0-314 GCF_004794715.1 Mesorhizobium sp. M8A.F.Ca.ET.207.01.1.1
CGGTCCACGCCCCGTTCGCGCGACAGCACCTTGATCAGCGCGTAGGCGTCGGTGATGGACGCCGGCTCGTCACAGACCACCACCACGGTGTCCTGCGCGGCCTGGCAGAAGGTCAGCACGCCGTCGGTGATGCCGGCGGCGGTGTCCACCACCATGATGTCCAGCTCGCGTTCCAGTTCGGAGAACACATTGACCAGGCCGACGTGCTCGGCGGGGGCCAGCTCGGCCATGTGCCGGCGGCCGGACGCGGCCGGCACCACCAGCACGCCGTTCGGGCCTTCGACGATGACGTCGTCCAGCGAGCAGCGGCCGGC
>NZ_SRUS01000414.1:0-314 GCF_004794715.1 Mesorhizobium sp. M8A.F.Ca.ET.207.01.1.1
CTTGCCGCCACCCTTACGGGCGAACGAACCCTTGTGGCCGCGGCCGGCAGTCTTGCCCAGGCCCGAGCCGATACCGCGGCCGACGCGGGTGCGCTCGGTGCGGGCGCCCGGTGCCGGGCTCAGTTCATTGAGACGCAGAGTCATGGTCGATTACTCCTCAACCTGGACGAGGTACTGAACCTTGTTGATCAGGCCGCGTACCTGCGGGCTGTCCTTCAGTTCACGCACATCGTTGAGCTTGTTCAGGCCCAGGGCACGCACCGACAGGCGGTGACGCGACTGGGTACCACGCAGGCCACGCACCAGCCGGACCT
>NZ_SRUS01000415.1:0-314 GCF_004794715.1 Mesorhizobium sp. M8A.F.Ca.ET.207.01.1.1
GGCCTGCGCGCCGCCGACGTTGAAGTGCACGCGGCCGTCGAGCCCGAACTTCTCGTGCATGTCCACGGCAATGGTCTTGGCCAGCTGCACGCGGGTCGGGTGCAGGTACTGGCTGGCGACCTGCGGCAGGGTGTCGATCTGGTCCTTCAGTGCATCGTTCAGGCGCTTGTTGCTGTAGCCGAAGTTGCAGGCCGAGTACCACATCTGCAGGTCGAGGTAGGGCACGCCCGCACCGTCGAACATGTAGCTGCCTTCGCCGCGCTGGAAGATCTTCGGCGGGTCGACGTAGTGGACGGTATCGCCGAAGGAACTGA
>NZ_SRUS01000416.1:0-314 GCF_004794715.1 Mesorhizobium sp. M8A.F.Ca.ET.207.01.1.1
ACGGTGGCGACGGTGCGTTGCCAGGCGGCTTGGTGATGCAAGCTTGTGCCGACGATGTGGGCTCCCATCGCAAACAGCACGGCGGCGATCAGGGCGAAAGGCATCAGCAAGTAGCGTGCGAAGATAAACACCACGACCCCGTCGGCTCGAACTATATTGTTCGAATATCACCCGACGGTTCTTTGAAACGCGTTAAGCAGGTCGTGAGAGTTTAAGCGATGTCGAAGCGCCGCAGCCCGCTTTCGGTCAGTATTTCCGGAATGATGACGTCATGGTTCTCTTCCGGCACCCGCTCGACTTCCTGGCAATCGAAG
>NZ_SRUS01000417.1:0-314 GCF_004794715.1 Mesorhizobium sp. M8A.F.Ca.ET.207.01.1.1
GTCGAAGATGTCATTCAGGTACTTGGTCAGCACTTCGACCATCAGCCGTGTCTGCGCGAACAACAGCGTCTTCAACCCGGACTTGATCGCGATGCGCGCGATGCGGTTGCTCTGCGAGCGCGCCGAAGCGCGCAGGCCCAGGTCCGGATTGATCACTGGCGGGTTCCACAGCAGCACCTGCTTCGGCCCGCTGGGTGCGCCGGATTCGGTGATGGCGGTGACCGGCGCCTCGATCAACGCCTCGGCATGCGCCTGCGGGTTGCCGATGGTGGCCGAGCACAGGATGAACTGCGGTTGCACGCCGTAGAACGCGC
>NZ_SRUS01000418.1:0-314 GCF_004794715.1 Mesorhizobium sp. M8A.F.Ca.ET.207.01.1.1
GGTGGCGATGCCTTCGCCGACTACACCAAGGCCTTCAGTGCCGCCGAGAGCGTCAGCGGCAGCGCCGATACCTGGGACCAGCCGCTGCGTGGCAACTGGAACCAGCTCAAGCAGCTCAAGGCCAAGTATCCGAACCTTAAGGTACTGATCTCGCTGGGTGGCGGGACCTGGTCGCGCGGCTTCTCCAGCGCGGCGCGCCCGGAAAACCGCCAGGCGTTCGTCGCCTCGTGCATCGACGCCTACATTAAGGGCAACCTGCCGGTGACCGACGGTGCCGGTGGTGCCGGTGCCGCACTGGGCGTGTTCGACGGCAT
>NZ_SRUS01000419.1:0-314 GCF_004794715.1 Mesorhizobium sp. M8A.F.Ca.ET.207.01.1.1
CCGACGGCGATCGCCATGCAGCGCGGGGGCCAGGCCGCGGATGTCTGGGTGGTCAGCGACAAGCCGGTCGAGCGCGAGACGCTGCTGCCTCAGGAACATGACGGCTTCACCCGCACCATGCCAGGCAGCCTGCCCAGCCGCGCGGCCGAGAACCTGACCTGGCTCGGGCGCTATATAGAGCGTTCGGAAGACACGTTGCGCGTGCTGCGCGCCTATCACGTACGGCTTGCCGAGACGTCCGATCCGGATATGCCGCTGCTTGCCGATATCAGGGACTACCTGGAGCCGTTCGGCATCGAGGTGGACCAAGCCAT
>NZ_SRUS01000041.1:0-995 GCF_004794715.1 Mesorhizobium sp. M8A.F.Ca.ET.207.01.1.1
GGTGCGTTGTGGCCGCGATAGCCGGCGTCGGCGAGGATGCGGCCGATCTCGTTGCCGATGGTCTTTTCCATGTCGGGGATGACGCTTGCCAGCGTGTGGCCGTCATAGGGATTGCCGGGCAGTGCTTTTGCATGCAGGGCGAACTGGCCGCCCCTGGAGCGCTTCAGCGTGGTGGCCACCGACACCTTCACCCCGAACTCGTAGGGCGCATGCGCCTTGCCCTTGCCGATGCATTCCACCTCGTGTGCGTGCAGGCTGTAGATCTTGCGGCCGCGCTGGCGCTGGCGTTGCTCGAGAACGGTGGCGGCCTGGTAGAGCGGCCATTTGAACAGCGCGTCCAGCCCCTGATCGCCGGCGATCTGGCGACCAATGTCGCGAATGGTCCGGCCGAGATAGGTCTTGAGCTTGCGTAGCGCCTTGTTGGCCCGCTTGAACTGCTTGGCGTGGGCATAGCGCTGGTGGCTGATCAGCGCCAGCTTGCCGACCCGCACATAACTCTGGCGCAAATGGAGACCCGTCCTCTTGGCCAGCCGCACCAGCCGTTCGCGTGCCCGATGGATGAGCTTGGCGTCGGTCGGGAACATGACGTTCTTCGGCTGCACGGTGGTGTCGACGATCACCTGGCGCGTGTCGGCCGGTTTCATCGCCCCGGTCTTGACCGCGAGGCTGAGGCTCTCCTGCAACAGCACCATGATCCGCTCCTCGCCCATACGGCTGCGCCAACGCGTCATCGAGGAGCGGTCGAACGGCAGCGTATGGCAAAAGAACGTCTCGCCGGTGAGATACTGGAAATAAGGGTTCTCCACCCAGCGCTCGCACAGCACCTCATCCGACAGGTTGAAGGTGTGCTTGAGGATCGCCAGCCCCGCCATCAGCCGGGTCGGCAGCGGCGGCATGCCGGGGCCGTCCGAATAGACGGCGCCGAAACGCTCCTCCAGCACCGGCCAGTCGATCGCCTGCGCCAGCCGCACCAGCTCGTGCTTCATGTTGATGAT
>NZ_SRUS01000420.1:0-313 GCF_004794715.1 Mesorhizobium sp. M8A.F.Ca.ET.207.01.1.1
GGACGACGAAGCGCTCGCCTTCCTTGACCAGGCCCATGGCGATACCGGCCACCGGCGCCTTCACCGGCACGCCGGCGTCCATCAGGGCCAGCGACGAGCCGCAGACCGACGCCATCGACGAAGAACCGTTCGACTCGGTGATTTCCGAGACGACGCGGATGGTGTACGGGAACGATTCCAGCGACGGCATGACAGCCAGCACGCCACGCTTGGCCAGGCGACCGTGGCCGATTTCGCGGCGCTTCGGGCCCATCATGCGGCCGCACTCACCCACCGAGAACGGAGGGAAGTTGTAGTGGAACAGGAAGTTTTC
>NZ_SRUS01000421.1:0-313 GCF_004794715.1 Mesorhizobium sp. M8A.F.Ca.ET.207.01.1.1
GCCCCAGGTGGGCGCCGATCCTGCCTTGGCGATGACCGCGCGCGAGGCGACCGGCGTGGACTGGTATCCCAAGGTGGGCGAGGTTGCCCTGTCACGCGTCAGCACCGGAGTTGATCGATGAGGTTGCAGCCGCTGTTCGTTGCCCTGGCCCTGGCGGCCCCCTTCGCCCTGCTGCCGGCCATGCCGCTGCTGGCAGCGCCCGCTGCCGCTGCGCGGCAGGCCGACACCGCGCCGGTGCTGGTCACTGCCGCGCAATGGCAGCAGAGGGCCAGCGAAGGCAGTCGTTACCCGTGGTTCGCCAAGGAGCAGGCGC
>NZ_SRUS01000422.1:0-313 GCF_004794715.1 Mesorhizobium sp. M8A.F.Ca.ET.207.01.1.1
CTCGCATAGGACCTCCGCCATGAAACGACTGATCCTGCTCACCGCCTGCATGCTGGCCCTGGCCGCCTGCAGCAACCCCGAGGAAGAGCGCAAGGCGCAGGAAGCCGCCGCGGCCGCCGTGCAGGCGCAGAAGGAAGCCAAGGCCGAGGACGTGGCCAAGCAGTACGACATGGCCGTGGCCGCGCAGGACTGGGAACGCGCGCGCCTGCATGGCGCCTCGCTGCTGGACCAGTACAAGGACACCGCCGCCGCCGAACGCATCGCCGCCGGCTTCGACGAGGGCAAGGCCAAGGGCGATGCCGCCGGAGACCTG
>NZ_SRUS01000423.1:0-313 GCF_004794715.1 Mesorhizobium sp. M8A.F.Ca.ET.207.01.1.1
GCAGCCAGGCGTGCAGCTGCTGCGCCGAGGTCACGCGGGTGGCGTTCCAGCAGCCCTGGTTGTCGTTGTGGTCGGCGTCGGCACCGCTCGCATCGCGGCAGCCCTTCGACTTGAAGTGGTTGGCGACCACCACGAACGGCGCACCGTGCTTGCCCTGGAAGGCCTGCGCCAGCGGCACGCGGCTGTGCTCGACGAACGGGCCGCCGGTCAGTGTGGCCGGCTTGCCCAGCGGTTGCAGGCGGTTGCTGCGATAGATGATGCCGACCCGGATCGGGTTGTCGCCGGGGCCGTTGCCGGCGTCGACGAAGCGCCA
>NZ_SRUS01000424.1:0-312 GCF_004794715.1 Mesorhizobium sp. M8A.F.Ca.ET.207.01.1.1
GGGGGCGGGTTGCGGCTGTCAGGTGGAAGGGGAGGAAAGCTCCCAGGCGTCGGCCTGGCGCAGGTAGTCCTGCCGCTCGCGGCGGCAGTCATCGCCGCCCATCGAAAACTGGCGGCAGATCGCCGGGCGCTGCGAATAGATCGTGCAGCGCAGGTGATAGGGATCGATCGCCGCGCACCAGCCTTCCTCGTTGCGCGCCATCACGGCACGGCCGTGGGTGTCGCGTGACAGGAACTGGCCGGGCACGTGGTCGCCGGGCTGCAGCAGTACCGGCAACCGGCAACAGACCGCGTCACAACGGCGGCAGTCGAT
>NZ_SRUS01000425.1:0-312 GCF_004794715.1 Mesorhizobium sp. M8A.F.Ca.ET.207.01.1.1
ACCACAGCAAGGTATTTTAAGTTATATTCTTCGGCTGTACCCTAGGTGACACCAAATAGACTTTTGCAATACTAAAATGGTCCCGTATATCGTAACGATGTAAAGTTAGATCATCTAAACCGAAGCCGGGCCATAGATGTCGTATCGCACGAAAAACGAGGTTCGGATTGCGGGACTGCTGGCGGCCAGTATCTTCGGCGATCTGGACCACAGCCGGCTGGTGGAGATCGCGCAGGCTGCCCACGAATATCACAATGAGCCGGGTCAGTTGATCTTTCAGCCGGGCGATCCGTGCAACCAGCTGTCGATCAT
>NZ_SRUS01000426.1:0-312 GCF_004794715.1 Mesorhizobium sp. M8A.F.Ca.ET.207.01.1.1
CCAGCCCGTCCGCTTCACAACGCGCAAGTCGGCGCTCCTTTTTGCCGCCCTGGTCCTGGCGGGTCGCCGCGGCCACTCTCGCGAACGGCTTTGCGAAGGGTTTTGGCCGGGACGAGGCGATGCCCAGTCGCGCAACAGCCTGCGCCAGGCACTGG
Organism: Mesorhizobium sp. M8A.F.Ca.ET.207.01.1.1; assembly: GCF_004794715.1. Taxonomy (NCBI): domain Bacteria; kingdom Pseudomonadati; phylum Pseudomonadota; class Alphaproteobacteria; order Hyphomicrobiales; family Phyllobacteriaceae; genus Mesorhizobium; species Mesorhizobium sp. M8A.F.Ca.ET.207.01.1.1. Next base: position 156 of record NZ_SRUS01000426.1, read on the forward strand.
CCGACATCAGGCGATGGTTCCCTGCCGCCGGCAACGCGGCCATCTCCATCGACGGGGATCAGGAAACGGTCGCGCTGACGGCCGACCCGGATGAAGCCGATGTCTGGCTGTTCGAGCGCAAGCTGGCCGAAGGCGGGACGGCCGACCTTGGGTTAGC
>NZ_SRUS01000427.1:0-311 GCF_004794715.1 Mesorhizobium sp. M8A.F.Ca.ET.207.01.1.1
ATTGTTCCAGGAACAGGTGATGCAGCTGGCGGTCGAAGCAGCCGGTTATACGCCTGGCCAGGCCGATGCCCTGCGCCGCTCGATGGCGGCCTGGAAACGCCGTGGCGGGCTGGAACCGCATCGCGAGAAGCTGCTGGCCGGCATGTTGGAGAACGGCTTCAGCCTGGAATACGGTGAGCACCTGTTCGAGCAGATCAAGGGCTTCGGCGATTACGGCTTCCCGGAAAGCCACGCCGCCAGCTTCGCCCTGCTGACCTATAACAGCTGCTGGCTGAAATGCCACCACCCGGCCGCGTTCACCGCCAGCCTGA
>NZ_SRUS01000428.1:0-311 GCF_004794715.1 Mesorhizobium sp. M8A.F.Ca.ET.207.01.1.1
CACCAGCCTGCGGGTCTCCGAGACCGCGACGAACCAGCAGCGTTCGCCCTCGCGCACGAACACCTGGTCCTGCGCAGCCAGCGTGCTGCGCAGTGCCGGCGCCCCGCTCGCCCCTACGTTGCGCTCGCGCGCGCGCTCCAGTGCTTCCAACAGGCGCGGTGCCTCCACCGGCTTCACCAGATAGTCCAGCGCGTTGGCCTGGAACGCGCGCACCGCGTAGCTGTCATAGGCGGTGACGAAGACCACCGCCGGCACTGCCTCCAGGCCCTCCAGCACGTCGAAGCCGCTGCCGGAAGGCATCTGCACGTCCA
>NZ_SRUS01000042.1:0-894 GCF_004794715.1 Mesorhizobium sp. M8A.F.Ca.ET.207.01.1.1
GACGTGTAAGTGTCTGATTTTGCTTGATATGTCTGGGAGGCTCGCATTAAGGATGACGAGTTCAGGCCGAAGCTCGGCAAAATCGGGTCGCGCGGCTCGAAGGCCGGCAAACGCTATGCCGGCCAGGTTGGTGCGGCGATCAACCGGGCTGGCGGCCGGCCGCAACGCGGTGGTCGCTTCACCGGAAGCCGGACAGGGCGCGGCGGGGCGGCCGCCGCACTGCTGAAATCGCGCGACCGGTATGCCGCCTTCCGCCAGCGCCGGGTGATCGTCAAGGCGCGGGTCGTCAAGCTCGCCGGCAAGGGCGCGGACGGGGCGCGTGCCCATCTACGCTATCTTCAGCGCGACGGGGTCACCCGCGAAGGTGAACCTGGCGAGCTCTACGGCGCCGACAGCGGCCGCGTCGACGGCAAGGCGTTCATCGATCGCGCGGACGGCGACCGCCATCAGTTCCGCTTCATCGTCGCTGCCGAAGACGGCATCGAGTACGACGACCTCAAGGCGCTGACGCGGCGGCTCATGGCGCAGATGCAGGAAGACCTCGGCACGAAGCTCGACTGGGTCGCGGTCGATCATTTCAACACCGGCCACCCGCACAGCCACATCATCGTCCGTGGCAGGGACGACCGTGGCGAGAACCTGGTCATCGCGCGCGAATATATCTCATCTGGCATCCGCGAGCGGGCGGCCGAGCTGGTCAGCCTCGATCTCGGTCCGCGAACCGACCGCGAGATTGAGCTTCGCCTGCGCCGGGAAATGGAGCAGGAACGCTTCACCAGCATCGACCGTCGGCTGCTCAGCATGCGTGATGATGACGGCCTGGTCTCGCCGGGCGGTCCCGACGCCATTCGCCAGACGCTGCACCAGGGACGGCTGCGCAAGCTCGAGCGGATG
>NZ_SRUS01000429.1:0-311 GCF_004794715.1 Mesorhizobium sp. M8A.F.Ca.ET.207.01.1.1
GAAAACGCGCCCCAGCTTCTCCTCCAGGCGCGTTTTCCCGCAGCTCCACACGGAGGCCGCATTTGCCTGGAGCGGCTCGTTCGGGGCAACCAGTACCGGGCTGCCGACCATCGGTAGTGTGCCCGGTCATGCCCGCATCCATGCTGTGGTGGGCTACGGCGGCAACGGCATAACTTACTCTCAAATTGCGTCCGAGATCGTCTCGGCTGCGATAACCGGGCAAAGGACGCGGACGCGGAGCTCTTCTCCTTAAAGGCGTGACGGCCAACGGGCGTTTCCCAACCAAAAAGCTCAGGGCTACCCGATCTGCT
>NZ_SRUS01000430.1:0-311 GCF_004794715.1 Mesorhizobium sp. M8A.F.Ca.ET.207.01.1.1
CGGGCCGGTGCTCACGCCATCCGGCACGTACCAGGTGCGGAACGCGGCCGGGTTGCCTTCCGGCAGCGAGCGATCGTTCTTCGGGGCGCGCTGCTTGAACGGCTTCTGCGACTGCTTGGCCGCCGCTTCACCGCTGACCGTCAGGCCACCCTTGAAGCCACCGCCCTTGCCACCGCGGCCACGGCCGCGATCTTCGCGGACGTTGTCGAAACGGCGCAGCTCGCGACCTTCGTCAGCGGTGTTGTGGCCGTTGACGTAGGCGTTGCCGCGGCCCCCTTCGCGCACGCGCACGGTGGTCTTGGCGGCGCGGC
>NZ_SRUS01000431.1:0-311 GCF_004794715.1 Mesorhizobium sp. M8A.F.Ca.ET.207.01.1.1
GCACGGGCTGCGAACTGTGCACAGCTCGGCACTCAGGGTGTGCATGTACTTGGCACCGCCGACGATGGCATCCACCGGGCAGGCGTGAATGCACTTGGTGCAGCCGATGCAGTCGGCTTCCACGATCAACGCCACCTGCGGCGCCTTGTGCTCGCCGCGCGAACGGTCGAAGGGCAGTGCCGGGACACCCAGCACCTGGGCCAGCGCGCGTGCACCGGCATCGCCGCCCGGCGGGCAGCGGTCCACGCCGGCTTCACCGCGCGCCATCGCCTGCGCGTAGGGGCGGCAGCCGTCATAGCCGCATTGTCCGC
>NZ_SRUS01000432.1:0-311 GCF_004794715.1 Mesorhizobium sp. M8A.F.Ca.ET.207.01.1.1
CGAGAAGGTCGGCTTCGGCAATGCGGCCCTCGAAGGCGCCGGGCGCGGAAATCGCTTCCCCGTCAGCGCCGCCATAGGCGTGCGATGTGGCCTCAAGATAGGCGCGGCCGATCTCCTCGCGCGCACCCCATTCGCCGCGCGACAGCAGATCCTCGATACCGGCGCCGTAGGTGCCGGGCGAGGTGCCGAAAATGCGCGGGCCGATCTTGCCCTCGGCGCGGCTCGCCGCGGCGAGCGGGTTCTCGGAATCTTCCTCGTCGCGGCTGGCGACGGCGGTGGCGGCGGCGTCGATCAGTGCGATCTGGGTCGGG
>NZ_SRUS01000433.1:0-311 GCF_004794715.1 Mesorhizobium sp. M8A.F.Ca.ET.207.01.1.1
GAACGCGCGATGGCGCTTCGTGGATTATGCCGACACCACCTTTACAGGCACTATACGGGAACAGCTGCTGCGTACGATGAACCTCTGAGTTTACTCTGGCGGAGCGAGAGCGACATGGTTAGAGATGCCGTTGCGGATAGTCCTGATGATGTCAACCTGCTCTGGAAGTGGCTCAGCTCCACTGACGTCATAGAGCGGGCCGACGACTGGATCCTGGTCGAATCAGATTTTCTCGATGCAGCGAGCTACGTGCGGCTTCAACAGGCTCTTATGCAGATGGTTTCGGATAGATGTGTGGTCATAGAGACACT
>NZ_SRUS01000434.1:0-310 GCF_004794715.1 Mesorhizobium sp. M8A.F.Ca.ET.207.01.1.1
GCCGACGATGCGCGGAAGGCGACCGCCTACGCCGCGTTGTGGCTGTTCATCACCCTGCTGATCGGCGCGTTCTTCGCCAGCCTCAGCGCCACCTGGGGCGGCCGCCGCCGCGACCTGTAATCCACCTTTCCATGCAAGGAGACCTGCCATGAAGATGATTCTGCTCTGGTTGCTGGGCGTGCCGATTCCGCTGCTGATCCTGTACGCGATCTTCTTCTGATCGCGCACCACCGCGCCGTGTCATCAGGCCGCCGACAGGCGGCCTGATGCCATCCAGCGGATGCACGCCCCGCGTGGATGCCCGCGGTAG
>NZ_SRUS01000435.1:0-310 GCF_004794715.1 Mesorhizobium sp. M8A.F.Ca.ET.207.01.1.1
CACCTCGCGGCAATGCTCCAGACTGGTCTGAGTATCCAGAGCGACCTCGGCAGCTTTGTTCTTGCGCCTGTGTCCGCTAGCAAAGCGGCGGTTGATATCGGACCCGTCGATCTGGTGATTTTCGCTGTCAAGCTCTACGACAGCGAGGAGGCGGCTGCATCCATCGCACCCCTCGTAGGCGCCAACACGCGCATCGTTACGCTGCAAAACGGCATCGACAGCGTCGAAATTCTTTGTCGTCACCTGCCGCGCGACCGCGTGATCGGCGGCGCCACCTACCTTTCCGGCTTCATCAGCAAGCCGGGCGAGG
>NZ_SRUS01000436.1:0-310 GCF_004794715.1 Mesorhizobium sp. M8A.F.Ca.ET.207.01.1.1
CGCGCAGATGCGCGAGAGCTACGCCAAGGCCCGCGACTACCATGCCGCGCACGGTCGCCTCGCCTGCTACTCGCGCTATGGCAAGGGTGAGGCCAGCGAGCGCGATTACCTGGATACGTTGGGGGGACCGATCGGTTTCGGCAACTGGACCGAGACCGCAGAGATTCCTGCGGCATTCGAGCTGGGCTTTACCGACGCGGCCGATGACCCCAACGCTGCGGACGATGCCGAAACGGTGGTCATCACCCGCAACGGCAACGCGTTCTTCGCCGTGGCCGGCGTGGCCGGGTACAACTGGTGCGCCACCGGC
>NZ_SRUS01000437.1:0-310 GCF_004794715.1 Mesorhizobium sp. M8A.F.Ca.ET.207.01.1.1
GTGATTGTGCCCGGAATAGGCGCCGCGCACAGGACTGAACGGTTGCGAAACCTCGTTCACCGTGGCGCCGAGGCCTTCAAGCATCGCCTTGATGACATGGTCGCGCAGGATGAGGATGCGGTCGGCCTCGATCGCCGCCGCGAGGTGACGATTGCCGATGTGCCAGGCAAGCTCGGCGAGGTGAACGGCGTTACGGGCGCGGATATCGTAGACCTCCTCCGGCGCCGCGACGAACTCGAGCTGGCGGCCGGCTTCAAGTACCAGCAGGTCGCCATTGGCCAACGCCATCGGCTCCGGCAGGTCGACCATC
>NZ_SRUS01000438.1:0-310 GCF_004794715.1 Mesorhizobium sp. M8A.F.Ca.ET.207.01.1.1
GTGGCCTTCCCATTCCGGTTCCAGCGGGGTCACGTTGACGATGATGCCGCAGCGCGCGTAGGTGCTTTTGCCCAGGCACACCACCAGGGTGTCGCGCGGGATGCGGAAGTACTCCACCGTGCGCGCCAGCGCGAAGCTGTTCGGCGGGATGATGCACTCGTCGGCGGTGATGTCGACGAAGCTGCCCGAGTCGAAATGCTTGGGGTCGACAATCGTCGAGTTGATGTTGGTGAACACCTTGAACTCGCGCGAGCAGCGCACGTCGTAGCCATAGCTGGACGTGCCATAGCTGACGATGCGCTGGCCGTTG
>NZ_SRUS01000043.1:0-720 GCF_004794715.1 Mesorhizobium sp. M8A.F.Ca.ET.207.01.1.1
ACCGGGATGTCGTCGACGATTGAGATGACGATCGATGCCGGCGTGGCATCGCTGTCGCCGGTGGCGTCGGTGACCGCCATGGTGATTGTGTCGCTGAGCGGGTTGACCTCGCCCTGGCCGGTGTGGGTCAACGGACCGGTCAGCGTATAGGTATAGCCGTAGGTGACGACGCCGCCGGCATCGGGCGCCGAGATCGAGGTGATCGTCAGCACGCCCTTCGAGGTGGTGACATGGTCGCCCACCGCCGTGATCGCCACCGGTCCGCCGGCATCGCCGTCGAGGGTGAGCGTGTAGCCTTCGTTGTTGCCGTCGACCGTGAAGGAGCCGGTCGTCGTCTCGCTGGTCGCGCCATGCTGCACGCCGTCGGCAAGGCCGTCTTCGTAGACGGTGGCCGTCGAGCCCGTCGTCTCCGGCACGTTCAGATCCTGGTTGAGCCCGATCACCAGCTGAGCAAGGTCGGTGTCGCCGTCGCCGTCCTTGATCTCGTAGGTGAAGGTCTCGCTCGTCACGCCCGCCGGGATCGATGCCGTCGTCAGCGCGTAGGTGTAGGTTCCGTCGGAGTGCAGCGTCAGATTGCCGTAGGTGCCGGCAATCACCGTTGCTCCCGAGATCGTCGTGTAGGTCGCGCCGGCGGCATTGGCTTCAAGGCCAAAATAGGCCCGCGTCACCGCACCGCCGACCGCTGCGCCGTCCGCGCCGATGGTGTCGGCATGATCGCCG
>NZ_SRUS01000439.1:0-310 GCF_004794715.1 Mesorhizobium sp. M8A.F.Ca.ET.207.01.1.1
GGTAACGGCAAGGTCGGGGCGGTCGGTTTCTGCTGGGGCGGCGGCGCGGTGAACCAGCTCGCCGTCCATGCGCCCGATCTCGGCGCCGGCGTCGCCTACTACGGCATGCAGCCAAAGGCTGAGGATGCTGCGAAGATCAAGGCGCCGCTGCTCCTTCACTATGCCGGTCTCGACAGCCGGACCAATGCCGGCATCGATGCCTACAAGAAAGCGCTCGACGCCGCGCATGTCGAATACAAGGTCTATGTCTATGAGGGCGCCAACCACGCCTTCAACAACGACACCTCGGCCGCGCGCTATGACAAGAAAG
>NZ_SRUS01000440.1:0-310 GCF_004794715.1 Mesorhizobium sp. M8A.F.Ca.ET.207.01.1.1
GGAAGCTGACCTGGTGGCCATCCACTTCGGCGGTGCGGATCAGGATGTTCAGGTCCAGGTCGCCGTCGCGGTTCAGCCAGCCGAACGCGCCGGTGTAGGCACCGCGCGGCACCTGCTCCAGCTCGCTGATGATCTGCATGCAGCGCACCTTGGGGCAGCCGGTGATGGTGCCACCGGGGAACGTGGCGGCGATCACCTCGCCGGGGGTGACCTCCGGGCGCAGGTGGCCGCTGACGTTGCTGACGATGTGGTGCACATGGGCGTAGCTCTCCACGGTCATCAGCTCGTCGACCACCACGGTGCCGGGCAT
>NZ_SRUS01000441.1:0-310 GCF_004794715.1 Mesorhizobium sp. M8A.F.Ca.ET.207.01.1.1
GCTAGTGTTACGATTATCATCTGTGTTAAATTTTTATTTTGAATTTTGGGTAATAATGTTTCAACATTACTGGTAGTTTGAGTTGATTTTTTCTTTAGTTCTTTATGATGATTTTCACTAGAATCAAGTAACAGCAAGGTATGGCCTGTAGGAACTGTATCTACAATTACGTAATCCATGTCTTCTTGATTCTCCATAATGTCACTAAAGGCTTTGAAAAATGCTATTTCTTCTGTACAAGGTGATTTTAAATCTTCCACAATATAATTAATATTGTGTTGTGATGTATCTTAATTCACTGTGTCTGGTA
>NZ_SRUS01000442.1:0-309 GCF_004794715.1 Mesorhizobium sp. M8A.F.Ca.ET.207.01.1.1
CACCGACGCGGCGGCTGATCGCACGGGTGACCGCTTCGGCATTCTCGTAGTTGCTGCCTTCATCCAGCGCCAGCAGGTCGGCCCACCAACCCGCGTCGGGTTCGAACAGCAGGGTCACGGTGCTGGTGCCCTGCCCCGGCGTCACCGTGGCCAGCACGCTGTTGCGCTTGATCGCCAGCCGCGCCGGCAGGTTCCAGCGCGAGGGCTGGCGACCGTTCCAGAGGTCGACCCGGCGGACATAGGCACGCACCTGCAGGCTGCCGGCCGAACTTTCCACGTCTTCCACGCGGGGCAGTTCGGAGATCGCCG
>NZ_SRUS01000443.1:0-309 GCF_004794715.1 Mesorhizobium sp. M8A.F.Ca.ET.207.01.1.1
GCGATTTCCTGTGGCTGGTGGTGGACCTTTGCGCGGATGCCTATGGCGGTGTTATCTCCGGCCAGAGCGGAGAGTTCGGCCTCGCGATGATGCAGCTGGAGCGCGGCAATAGGGCAACGGCATTCGACCTGCGCCCGCTGGCCCACGAGCTGCAGCTGTGCCAGCGCTACTACGAGAAGAGCTACAACGTGGATGTGCCGCCCGGCACGGCCGATGGCATCGGACGCGACAACCAGTTCTACGACCGCAGCGTCGGCGTTGGCAGCACCTCGCATATCCGGTGTCGCGTCCTCAAGCGGGCCATCCCAG
>NZ_SRUS01000444.1:0-309 GCF_004794715.1 Mesorhizobium sp. M8A.F.Ca.ET.207.01.1.1
CTGCAGAAGACCGTGACGGCGGTCCTCGCCGCGATCCGCCACAAGGCCAACCCGGTGATGCTCGACTTCCTGCCCGTGTCCGAGGGCGTCGAGGATCACGCCACGCAGACACCGCTTGCCGTGGCGAAATGCGCCGAGATGATCGCGCTGTGGCGGCGGCTGATCGCCTTCGAACTGATGGCGGCGGCGCAGGCTGTCGACCTGCGCGAAGGGCTGACGCTGGCGCCGGCCACCGGCGCGATCCACGCGGCTGTCCGCACGCACGTACCGACGCTCAACGAAGACCGGCCGCTCGGCCCCAATGCCGAC
>NZ_SRUS01000445.1:0-309 GCF_004794715.1 Mesorhizobium sp. M8A.F.Ca.ET.207.01.1.1
CTGAAGGAGGCCTTCGATCACGACTACCGCGAAATCGCCGACCTGATCGGCCACAGCGAAGCCAACTGCCGGCAACTGGTACACCGTGCCCGGCAGCGCCTGCACGCCGGACGGCCGCGCTTCAACGCCGATGCCAGCCAGCACCGGCAGCTGCTGGCGCGCTTCATGGACGCCTCGCAGCGCGGCGACAGCGAAGCGATCCAGGCCCTGCTGCACGCCAACGCGCTGCTGGTCTCCGACGGTGGCGGCGTGGTTACCGCCGCGATCCGCCCGCTGCGGGGCGCCGAGCGCATCGGCCGCCTGTTCTGG
>NZ_SRUS01000446.1:0-309 GCF_004794715.1 Mesorhizobium sp. M8A.F.Ca.ET.207.01.1.1
GCGCGTCGTGCGATTGCCCATAGCATCCACCGTAAAGCCGTCACTGCCAGTATCGGGACTGAGCTGGCCTTGGGGAGCACCAAAACCATCGTATGTGTACTGAGTGGCAAGGCCCTTGGGATCGACGACCTGCTCTACCTGCCCGTTGGCGGACTAGGCATAGCGGACCTCGGCACTGATCCCACCCGCGTCTTGAATCTGCACTTTGGGGCGATCTGCACCATCATAGGTACTCTTTGAAACAACACCCAGCGGACTCTCGGTCTCCAGCACGTTGCCATTGGCATCATGACGGAAGAGGAACGGTTG
>NZ_SRUS01000447.1:0-309 GCF_004794715.1 Mesorhizobium sp. M8A.F.Ca.ET.207.01.1.1
GCGCATAAACGGCTACGTCACCGAGGTGCTGGTCAAGGACAACCAATGGGTAAAGGCGGGCGAGCCGCTGCTGCGCATCGACCCGCGCACCTACCGTGCCACCCTGGACCAGGCCGAAGCAGTGATCGCCGTCCGCGAAGCGGATATCGCGGCGGCAACCGCCGGCGTGCAGGGCCAGCAGTCCAGCCTGCTGCAGGCGCGCACCCAACTCACGGCCGCGGCCGCTTCATTGCGCTTCGCAAGATCCGAGCTGGCCCGTTTCACCCCCCTGGCCGCCAGCGGCGCAGACACCCACGAGCATGTGGAGAG
>NZ_SRUS01000448.1:0-309 GCF_004794715.1 Mesorhizobium sp. M8A.F.Ca.ET.207.01.1.1
CGACTACACGCTCAGCAACCCGTTCGGCGCATCGGCCCCGGCGCGGATCAGCATCAACGTCAATCCACGCCCGGTGGCACCGGCACTGAACGCTTCGGCGATTGCCGGCACCGTGCTCAACGTGGACCTGACCACGACCGCACGCGGCGGACCGTTCACCGCCGCCAACGTGGTGTCGGTCTCGCCGGCCGAAGCGGGTACCGCCAGCATCTCCGCCAGCGGCACCGGCTACACGCTGGCCTTCACCGCGGCGGCGACCTTCGGGGGTGCGGTGCGCATCACCTACACGCTGAGCCATGCCTTCGCCAC
>NZ_SRUS01000044.1:0-682 GCF_004794715.1 Mesorhizobium sp. M8A.F.Ca.ET.207.01.1.1
TGCGGTGACGCGCGGGGCGGTCACCACGTCGGCTTCGTCGACCACGAAGATCGACACCGCTTCGCTGAGGTGGCCAGCCTGTTCTTCCATCGCCCGTGCGGCGGCAGTGGCTTCTTCCACCAGCGCGGCATTCTGCTGGGTGGTTTCGTCCATCTGCACCACGGTCTGGTTGACCTGCTCGATGCCGGCGCTCTGTTCCTGCGAAGCGGCGGAGATCTCGGCCATGATGTCGGTCACGCGCTGCACCGAGGCGACGATCTCGCCCATGGTGCTGCCGGCCTGGTGGACCAGGCTGGAGCCTTCGGCGACCTTGCCGACCGAATCGTCGATCAGGCCCTTGATCTCCTTGGCGGCCGCGGCCGAGCGCTGGGCGAGGGTACGCACTTCGCTGGCGACCACGGCGAAACCGCGGCCCTGTTCACCGGCACGCGCGGCTTCCACTGCGGCGTTCAGCGCCAGGATGTTGGTCTGGAAGGCAATGCCATCGATCAACTGGGTGATGTCGCCGATCCGTCGCGAGGCCTCGCTGATGCCGTGCATGGTCGCGACCACCTGGCCGACGGCCTCGCCACCGCGCTGGGCCACCGCTGCCGCACCCTGGACCAGGGCATCGGCGCGACCGGCGGCGTCGGCAGTGCGGCCCACGGTATCGGTCAGCTCATGCATCGAGGCGGCGGTCTCC
>NZ_SRUS01000449.1:0-308 GCF_004794715.1 Mesorhizobium sp. M8A.F.Ca.ET.207.01.1.1
TTCGTCGTCACCGACATTGCGCAGATTGAGCAGGAGTTTTGCCATGCCGCCATGATACCCGGCGCCGATGCGCTACCCTTGCCGCCCTCGACCTGCGCCTACCGGAGACGCCCGATGCGCCGCCTGCTGCTTCCCCTGCTGCTGTCCCTCGCCGCCGCTGGCTGCTCGACCGAACCGTCCGGCCCGCCGCCGGGGGGCACCCTGACCACCTTCGAGCGCATCGATACCGTCGCCGGCACCGGCACCGAAGCCGTTCCCGGCACCAAGGTCACCGTGCACTACACCGGCTGGATCTACGACAACCGAAC
>NZ_SRUS01000450.1:0-308 GCF_004794715.1 Mesorhizobium sp. M8A.F.Ca.ET.207.01.1.1
GCGCTCCAGGGTGCGGGTGATCGGGTGCAGGCCGGCGCGCTCGCCGTTGCGGCCCGGCAGGGTGATGTCGATGGCTTCGGCCGCCAGGCGCGCATCCAGGGCCGCGTCTTCCAGCAGCGCCTTGCGCTCGCCCAGCGCGCGGGTCAGCGCGTCGCGGGCCTGGTTGATCGCTTCACCGGCGGCCTTGCGCTCGTCGGCCGGCAGGGCGCCGAGCTGCTTGAGCTGCGAGGTGATGCTGCCGCTCTTGCCAAGCAGGGCCACGCGCAGCTGTTCCAGCGCATCGGGACTCTGTGCGGCGGCCACATCGG
>NZ_SRUS01000451.1:0-308 GCF_004794715.1 Mesorhizobium sp. M8A.F.Ca.ET.207.01.1.1
GTCGTGGCCCTGCGGCGATTCCAGGCCGATGAAGTGCGCATCGGCACCGCCGGCCCGCAGGCCATCGGCAACCTGTTGCTGCTGCTGTACCGGGAACAGGATGTCGGTGTTGGCGCCGATCGCCAGCGCCTTCTCCACACGGATCTTCGCGAGCCCGTCCAGCACGTCGCCGTCGGCATACTCGGCCAGGTCGAACCAGTCCATCGAGCGGCTCAGGTACAGGTAGCAGTTGGGGTCGAAGAAACGCACGAAGCGTCGTGCATGGCCTTCCAGGTAGCTTTCCACCTGGAACTCCAGGCCGAACGGAT
>NZ_SRUS01000452.1:0-307 GCF_004794715.1 Mesorhizobium sp. M8A.F.Ca.ET.207.01.1.1
TGACGAATGACTTCAGCGATCTGGCTCTCGAGCGCATGGATGCGCCTGTCGAAGTCGGCAATCATGTCTTCAAGGCTGGCGATGACGATCGCCTCGAAGGCCTCAGCGAGGTGCTTCTTCAGCCTTGCCCGCATATCGACCAGTTGATCGCGGTGACCGGCAAGCGATTGAAGCCGTTCGTTTTGTTCGCACGGCGCCGGCTCGGCTTCAGGCTGATAGCGGCGGCCATAGTCGCTCAGCATCCTGGCATCGAGAGGATCGGTCTTGGCCCGCCGTCGCGTCGACTTCGCATAGTGGTGGGTGTGGG
>NZ_SRUS01000453.1:0-307 GCF_004794715.1 Mesorhizobium sp. M8A.F.Ca.ET.207.01.1.1
GCAACCTGGTCGGCCTGCCGTTGCAGTCGCCGGGCGTGGTCTGGGGTGAGTCGCGTTCGATCGGTGCCTGCGCCGGCTTCACCGATGCGCGCTTTGCCACCACCACCGAGGTCTACCCGGACAGCCCGCGCACCAACCCGCAGGAATGCAATGACGCCCAGGTGGCTGCGGTGTGCGCCGGCCTGGATTTCGCCCTGGCCGCACAGTAACGCGCCACGTTCCGCGCCGTGACCGGCATCAGCTGGTGCCGCTCTGCCGGCGCAGTGCCAAGTGGCGCGGCGGTCGTCGCCCGGCAGCCGGCGAACAC
>NZ_SRUS01000454.1:0-307 GCF_004794715.1 Mesorhizobium sp. M8A.F.Ca.ET.207.01.1.1
GTCAGCTGCTGCCAGCCATCGGCTACCGCGCGCTCGTCCGGCGCTTCCAGGAACGGGAAGTCCTCGATGCGGCCCAGGCCGAGCTGCAGCATGCGCAGGATCACCCCGGCCAGGCTGGAGCGGCGGATTTCCGGATCGGTGAACTCCGGCCGCGCCTGGAAATCGGCTTCGGCGTACAGGCGGTAGCAGATCCCCTCGGCGATACGACCGCAGCGGCCCTTGCGCTGGTTGGCGCTGGCCTGCGAGATCGGTTCGATGTGCAGCCGATCCAGCTTGTTGCGCGGCCTGTAGCGCTTGACGCGGACAA
>NZ_SRUS01000455.1:0-307 GCF_004794715.1 Mesorhizobium sp. M8A.F.Ca.ET.207.01.1.1
CTGCCGGCCGGCGGCGAGGCCGCCGCCCGCTGCCACCTGGCCCGCACCATCGTCCGCCGCGCCGAGCGCGAGACGGTCACCCTGGCCCGCCACGAGGCCGTGCGCAGCGAGGCGCTGCAGTACCTCAACCGGCTGTCGGACCTGCTGTTCGTGCTGGCCCGGGTGCTGGCCCGCGCCGATGGCCAAGGCGAAGCGCTGTGGCAGCCGCAGCAGCGCCAGCGCTGAGTCGGCACGATGCTGGTCTTCACCCATCCGTCCTGCCTGCTTCATGACCCCGGCGCCGGTCATCCGGAATGCCCGCAACGCC
>NZ_SRUS01000456.1:0-307 GCF_004794715.1 Mesorhizobium sp. M8A.F.Ca.ET.207.01.1.1
GGTGGAGCGCGTTCAGTCGAACTCAGCCCCGGCTGATTCCAGGCGCTGCCGGTACGCCGCGCGGTGCTGGTACAGGCGCTGGCATTCGGCGGACCTGTGGATGCGGCTGGCCGGTTCGCTGGCCACCGAGTCGCACATCCGCGCGATGTGGTTGCTGGCGGCCAGCTTGGTCACGAAGAACACGGCAGTGATGCCGGTACCGAGCAGCACCACGTACAGCAGGCGGCTGAGCCATCTCTACCGCCGGCGCTCGACGTGCTGCTGGAGGGTCAGGTCGAAACGGATGCTGCTGATCCCGATCCAGATG
>NZ_SRUS01000457.1:0-307 GCF_004794715.1 Mesorhizobium sp. M8A.F.Ca.ET.207.01.1.1
GTCCGAATGGGGAAACCCACCCGCTTGCGGGTATCCTGCAGTGAATACATAGCTGCTGGAAGCGAACCTGGTGAACTGAAATATCTAAGTAACCAGAGGAAAAGAAATCAACCGAGATTCCGTAAGTAGCGACGAGCGAACGCGGACTAGCCCTTAAGCTGATTTGGTTCTAGGAAAACACTCTGGAAAGAGTGGCCATAGAAGGTGATAGCCCTGTATCTGAAAGGGCCATTTCAGTGAAAACGAGTAGAGCGGAGCACCAGAAACCCTTCCTGAACAACGGGAGAACAACCTCCAACGCTAAATA
>NZ_SRUS01000458.1:0-307 GCF_004794715.1 Mesorhizobium sp. M8A.F.Ca.ET.207.01.1.1
GGTGCTGAAGCCGATCTCGGCTACAACGGCGTCAAGGGCGACAGCGCCGGCATTCATGCCAAGGGCGGCCTCGAAGGCTCGCTGCGTGCCCGTCTCGGCTATTCGGTGACCCCGGAAATCCTGCTCTATGGCACCGGCGGTCTTGCCGCCAAGAACCAGAAGATCACGGATGACGTCCTCGGCACCAACGAAAGCAAGGCGATGCTCGGCTGGACGGCCGGTGTCGGCACCGACATCAAGATCACGGACAACGTGTTCGGCCGCGTCGAGTATCGTAACACAGACGACTGGAGCAAGACCGTCGGGC
>NZ_SRUS01000045.1:0-666 GCF_004794715.1 Mesorhizobium sp. M8A.F.Ca.ET.207.01.1.1
GCCATAGGGCAGCGGCTTGTCCTGACCGAAGCGCAGCTTGCAACTGCGTACCCGGCCGCCGCACTGGTCACGGGCCGGATCGTCAGTGGGGACGTCGTCGCTGTCGGCCACCGCGGGACCGTTGTAGCCGCAGTACGCGCCGCGATAGCCCCCCCGCACCAGCCCGCCGCACATGCCGGCAATGATCTGCCTGCCCGGCAGCTGCTGGCCATTGAGATCGATCGCGGTGGTCAGCTCGACCTCGACCATCTGCTTGTCTTCGCCGATCTTGCGTTCGATGAACCAGACGTCATCGGGGAAGTGCCTGGCAGGATCCGCACTGGGATTGCCTTCCTCGAAGTTGGTGGCATCCAGGTACTTGGCCAGCGTCTGCCGGCGGATGATGCGGGCACCGACCAGGTCATCGAAGAGCAGACACATGGCGGTGATGCGACCATCAATGTTGCTCACGCGCAGGCGTGGATTCGGCGGTTGGTCGCTGGTGCGTTCAAAGCCGCTGGACTCGATCGGCCACGGGCCGTACTCCTGGCCCTGCCACCAGATGACACCACTCTGCAGGTGTGCGTGGAAGAACAGCTTGTCGGCGCCGAAACTGCTGGCGTCCAGTTCGTAGACGGTGATGCGGCCACCCGGCTCAAGCTGCTGGGCATCGGCGGTGATCATGGG
>NZ_SRUS01000459.1:0-306 GCF_004794715.1 Mesorhizobium sp. M8A.F.Ca.ET.207.01.1.1
GCATCGGCGTGGTCGAGGTCAGCGCCGAGGCAGCGGATGTGAACTGGTTGATGAGCGCCGCCGACAGTGCCTGCTACGCGGCCAAGCAGGCCGGCCGCAACCGCGTGCACTGCTTCAACGAAGACCGCATGGCACTGGAGGAGCGGCGCCAGGAAGCCGAGCGCCTGCAGGGCGTCAGCCTGGCCATGGCCGAGAACCGCATGGTCCTGTACGCGCAGCGCATCGCCCGCGTCGGCGATCCCAGCTACCTGCACTATGAGGTCCTGGTGCGCATGCGCGGCAGCGATGGCAGCCTGCACCTGCCAG
>NZ_SRUS01000460.1:0-306 GCF_004794715.1 Mesorhizobium sp. M8A.F.Ca.ET.207.01.1.1
CAGTAACGGCCTGGCGCCCGTGGGCGCCGCCGGCAGCACCGCTCGACGCTCGCCCGCGGCCATCGCGGGTGCGCTTCCCCGTTTCCCGCCTTCCGTGGAGAACCACCCATGTCGACCCTGGTTTCACTGCGCAACATCACCAAGACCTACCAGCGTGGCCCCGAGAAAGTGCAGGTGCTGCACGGCATCGACCTGGACATCGCCAGCGGCGACTTCGTCGCGCTGATGGGCCCGTCCGGCTCGGGCAAGACCACCCTGCTCAACCTGCTCGGCGGCCTGGACAACCCCAGTGGCGGCCAGATCAGC
>NZ_SRUS01000461.1:0-306 GCF_004794715.1 Mesorhizobium sp. M8A.F.Ca.ET.207.01.1.1
GCCGACGGCAATGGTGTCGGCGGCGAATTTGATCTGGCCGATGATCGCGCCCATCGCCTCGACCAGCGCATTCACGCCTTCGCACAACTCGGCGATCGGGCCGGTCTTGTCGGCGGTGGCCACGCGCCGGGTCAGGTCGCCCTGCTTGGCAGCCGCCACCACCTCGCGGGTCTGCGCCACGGCGCGCTGCATGGCCTGGTTCTCATGCACCTGCGCGGTGATGTCGGTGGCGTACTTGACCACCTTGAACGGCTTTCCGTTGAGGTCCAGGATCGGGTTGTAGGACGCCTGGATCCAGACCTCGCG
>NZ_SRUS01000462.1:0-306 GCF_004794715.1 Mesorhizobium sp. M8A.F.Ca.ET.207.01.1.1
CTGCGCAGGTGGTCAGCCGCCCCGCGGCCGCGCTGATGCCGGGCCTGGTCAACGCGCACACGCACAACCCGATGACCCTGCTGCGCGGCGTCGCCGACGACCTGCGCAGCGCGGAAGCGTGCGCGTGCTTCCGCACGCGGCAGGATGGCGACGATCTCGCTGCCACGCACGGCAACGGCGTGGTCTTCCAGCACCACCGCATGCGGCTCGATCGGAACGACATAACCGGCTTCGATGAGCAGGTCGCAGGCTTCGGGGAGGTGCGGGCTATCGCGCATGCGGGCTCACTGGCTTGGGGGCGGCGAG
>NZ_SRUS01000463.1:0-305 GCF_004794715.1 Mesorhizobium sp. M8A.F.Ca.ET.207.01.1.1
GACGAACGCAAACAGGGACTTCATCGAGGGTATCTCCGGGGATGGTAACGATCGGGCCGGTCCTGCGCGCTCCTGCGCGACCGGCTTCTGTCCCCCTATCGGCACCGCCGAAGGCAACTGAAGGGTTTTGTGACTGGAACGTGAAGCAGTTCCGTTTACTCAGGCAGCGACGTCTTCGGCAAGGCTGGCCTGGCCCATGTCGGCGCTGTCGAGCAGGGTCTCGATGTCCAGCAGGATCAGCATGCGATCGTCGTGGGTGCCGATGCCGGAGATGAAACGGGTGTCGACGGCCGCGCCGAATTCCG
>NZ_SRUS01000464.1:0-305 GCF_004794715.1 Mesorhizobium sp. M8A.F.Ca.ET.207.01.1.1
TGGGCATCCTCGGAACGCTGTGGCCGCAGATCATCATCCATCTCGTGGTGACGGTGCCGATCGTGGTCTGGGTGATGATCGGCTATTTCGAGACGACGCCGATGGAACTGGAGGAGGCGGCCAATATCGACGGCGCCTCGTCCTGGCAGGTGTTCCGGCTGGTGGCGCTGCCGATCGCGAAACCCGGCATCGTGGTCGCCTTCATCCTGTCCATCATCTTCTCGTGGAACAATTTCGTCTTTGGCGTGGTGCTCGCCAGCCGCGAGACCAGGACCCTGCCGGTCGCGGTCTACAACATGTTGTCC
>NZ_SRUS01000465.1:0-305 GCF_004794715.1 Mesorhizobium sp. M8A.F.Ca.ET.207.01.1.1
TGGCTTCAACGAAGCGCTGCGCTCGGCACTGCGCGAGGACCCGGACATCATCCTGGTCGGCGAACTTCGCGACCTGGAAACCATCCGCCTGGCGCTGACCGCCGCGGAAACCGGTCACCTGGTGTTCGGCACCCTGCACACCAGCTCGGCGGCCAAGACCATCGACCGCATCATCGACGTGTTCCCGGCCGGCGAAAAGCCGATGGTGCGCTCGATGCTGTCCGAGTCGCTGCGTGCGGTGATCTCGCAGGCGCTGCTGAAGAAGGTTGGCGGCGGTCGTACCGCAGCGTGGGAAATCATGGTCG
>NZ_SRUS01000466.1:0-305 GCF_004794715.1 Mesorhizobium sp. M8A.F.Ca.ET.207.01.1.1
GAAGCAGATACCTACGGCGCTGTTCATCGGAGTAAGCGTCATCCTCATGCTTGCGATAGGGGCGACGCAGCTGTGAGCGATCATTTCGGCCTGACTGCGCTGATGCTTCAGCTGTTCTCATCTTCGTCCTCTTCGGCGCGCCAAATCGTCCATTGATGATGATGTGCATTTCGAAAATGCTGGAACCTGAAGCTGCCCGCGCGCGTTCGCCTGTCCGGCGTGCCGGGCGCGACCCGCATCGTCTATGGCGGCAACGGCCACCTGATGATGGCCGAGCAGGCCGAGCATATCGAGCTCAACGGGCT
>NZ_SRUS01000467.1:0-304 GCF_004794715.1 Mesorhizobium sp. M8A.F.Ca.ET.207.01.1.1
CAGCGCATCTTCAGCGCCTTTGAATGCCTTGCTGAAGAGTTCCTGGGTCATGCCGGCCGTATTGGAGGCGGACTCGTTGTAGTCCTCAAAGGCACTGCGCGCGCCATTGCGCAAATCGCCCATCTTCTCCGTTCGGCGACCCTGGTAATCCCGCTCATCATTCAAGCGTCGATCGCGGCTCGAGCGCAGCGCGTCAGACTGGTCGCGGAAGCTCTGGCTGTTCTCGGAAACACCGCTGTCGCGCAGTGTCCTCATCGCCTGTTCGTACTCACGCTGGATGGCATTGACGCGTGCGAGCCGCGCG
>NZ_SRUS01000468.1:0-304 GCF_004794715.1 Mesorhizobium sp. M8A.F.Ca.ET.207.01.1.1
GCGTGGCGATACGCCCGGCCTTGCCGGCCTCGGCCTTCTTTAGAATCTCCAGCGCTTCGGCCGGTGTGATCGCGTCGGTTAGATAGCGGAAGTCGACGATCCGGACGATCTCCTCCGGGCTCATCTCGGCGACCAGGCGCCAGACCGGCTTGCCGGCTTCCTTCGCCCAGAGATCCCAGACGGCATTGACCACCGCGCCGACG
Organism: Mesorhizobium sp. M8A.F.Ca.ET.207.01.1.1; assembly: GCF_004794715.1. Taxonomy (NCBI): domain Bacteria; kingdom Pseudomonadati; phylum Pseudomonadota; class Alphaproteobacteria; order Hyphomicrobiales; family Phyllobacteriaceae; genus Mesorhizobium; species Mesorhizobium sp. M8A.F.Ca.ET.207.01.1.1. The sequence continues at coordinate 204 of NZ_SRUS01000468.1, forward strand.
GCGAGATGCATGGCGCCCTTGTCCGGGCCGATCCAGCGCAACTGGCTGTCGCCGGTCACATGATGCCAGAAACGGCCGGGATCCTCTCTGACCCAGTCGAG
>NZ_SRUS01000046.1:0-629 GCF_004794715.1 Mesorhizobium sp. M8A.F.Ca.ET.207.01.1.1
GCCGGCAACGGCGATGTTGGCAGCCAGCTCCAGCTGGAAGTTCGGATCGGACAGGTTCATCGCGCCATTGTCGCGTAGATCCACACCCGCCGTGGATGCTGCGGCGCCCTCCCCGCAAAAGGAAAGCCCCGCTTGCGCGGGGCCCTCCGTGTGCTGCGTCAGGCCAACGCCCGAATCAGAACTTGTACTGCAGCGAAGCCGCCAGCACGTCGCCGCTGACCTTGTACTTGCCGGTCACGGTGTTGCCGGTGGCCGAGGTCGAGGTGATGTTCGGATCCTTGGTGAACAGGTGGGTGTAGCCCACGCTGTATTCCATCTTGTCCGAAGCGGCGTAGGTCATGCCCAGCGACAGCCACTTGCGGGTGGTGTCCGGCACGCGCACGTCGCGGTGGGCATCGGTGGTCGGGGTCTGGTCATAGGCCAGGCCGCCGCGCAGGGTCAGCTTGTCGTTCACGCGGAAATCGGTACCGCTCGACGCGAAGGTGGTGTCACGGTAGTGGAACGGCAGCACGCTGTCCGGCAGGTTGGAGTCGTAATCGACGACGACCTGGGCGAACTTGCTCCACGCGGTGCGCGTGACTTCAGCCATGATCTGCCACTGGTCGTTAACGCGGGCGGTTAAGCCCACG
>NZ_SRUS01000469.1:0-304 GCF_004794715.1 Mesorhizobium sp. M8A.F.Ca.ET.207.01.1.1
CGCGCTCATGTCCTCGGTCTTTACGCGGTCTTACGCGCCCTTCTAGCTGCGATTGTTGTTGTTGCGCCAGAGCACGCCGACGCCGGTACGCTGCAGGATGTCGAGCACGTTCTCCTCGGTCGCCGCGCGGACGTCGTCGTATTGCTGGCGGGTCATCTGCGAGAACATGCACGGCACCGAGATGGCCGTTGCGGTGCCACACGAGGAGACATCATTGAAGCTGATGACGCCGTCGCTGCGCGACAGCCGCGGGTTGGTCGCGCGCGGGTAGCCGTTCAGCTGGAAGTTCTGTGACCGTGCGGTT
>NZ_SRUS01000470.1:0-303 GCF_004794715.1 Mesorhizobium sp. M8A.F.Ca.ET.207.01.1.1
GCAGATGAACCATCATGGCGGCCGCGAAAAGCGGCGTCAGAAGGTTGAGCAGCGGCACGGCGAGGAACACCGCGATGACCAATCCGGCCAGGAACACCGTGCCGGCATGTTTGCGGCGCAGCGCCTTGGCCTCGGCCTCGGGGCGAAACCGCATGGCGGCGAATTCGAAGAATTCCCGGCCAAGCAGGTAGCCGTTAACGACGAAGAAGGCGGCAATGTTGATGCCAGGCACCAGAAGCAAGAGCAACGCGACGATGTTGCCGAGGACCACCACGCCGAAGAACTTGATGGCCAGCACAAGCG
>NZ_SRUS01000471.1:0-303 GCF_004794715.1 Mesorhizobium sp. M8A.F.Ca.ET.207.01.1.1
CACGCTGCAGCGCGAAGGCGGCAAGGCGATCACCGCCGCCGACTACCTCAATGCACGCCGCGACCTGCACGTGGGGGCATAAGCGGTGTCGAAGCAGAATGATTTCTCCGTCGCCAAGGCGGCGCCGGGCGCGGCCACCCGCATGCTGGCCGCACGCGTACTGGCGCAGGTGTTCACCCGTGGCCGCTCGCTGAAGGCGGAACTGGCCTGGGCCCTGCCCAAGCTGGCCGACAGCCGCGATCGCGCCCTGCTGGAAGCGCTGTGCTTTGCGGTCCTGCGCCGCCGCAGTACCTATGACGCGGC
>NZ_SRUS01000472.1:0-303 GCF_004794715.1 Mesorhizobium sp. M8A.F.Ca.ET.207.01.1.1
CGATCTCGACGCGCTCGAAGCTGCGTTCCTGCAGCACGCGCAGCAGCTTCACCTGCATCGGCAGGCTCATGTCGCCGATTTCGTCGAGCAGCAGCGTGCCGCCCTCGGCCATTTCGAAACGGCCCTTGCGCGCGGTCAGTGCGCCAGTGAAGGCACCCTTTTCGTGGCCGAACAGTTCGCTTTCCAGCAGGTCGGCCGGAATGGCGCCGCAGTTGATTGCCACGAACGGGCCATCGCGGCGCGGCGAGCGCTGGTGGATCGCGCCTGACACCACTTCCTTGCCGGTACCGGATTCACCCAGCA
>NZ_SRUS01000473.1:0-303 GCF_004794715.1 Mesorhizobium sp. M8A.F.Ca.ET.207.01.1.1
GGCCGATCAGGAATCAGGGCGCGCAACGAGTGATTGCTGAAGCCGTTCGCGGCAAGCGTGCTGATTTCATTCTGCCGGGCGTAGATGCGCACCTGGCCGAAGTGCGGCGACGCCGCGCTGACCGGATCGGAGGCCATGACATGGTTGATCATGGTGTTGCCGCCTTCCGGGATGCGGTAGCTGAGGCTGACCGCGCCATAGGCGTTGAAGGTTTCGCCCTTGACGTTGAAATGGTGCGAGGTGATCTGGGCCAGCGCGCCGCCGAGGGAGTGACCGGTGACGGTGACCTGGGGGGCATGTCCG
>NZ_SRUS01000474.1:0-303 GCF_004794715.1 Mesorhizobium sp. M8A.F.Ca.ET.207.01.1.1
CCCGACAACTCGGTCGTGCCCGTGGCGCTGAATGGCGCGCCGCTGATCGTTTCCGGCAATATCCTCGGTTGCGTCCTGGCCCTGCACGACATGACGCGCGAACAGGACTATATCGACCGCCTGTCTTGGCAGGCATCGCATGATGCGCTGACCGGGCTCGTCAACCGCCGCGACTTCGAGAACCGGCTGGCTAGCTGTGAGCTTTCGGGAGGTTGTCCATTCGGACCGGACCGAGGAGACTGGAGTTACCACGCTTCAGCATCTATCGGAGGGTCCGAATGAACATCCACAAGAATGCCCGTC
>NZ_SRUS01000475.1:0-302 GCF_004794715.1 Mesorhizobium sp. M8A.F.Ca.ET.207.01.1.1
GCGCTCATTCTTACACTACCAGGCGCTCAAAGCCCAGGCCGAAGCCCGCGTGCGGCACCGAACCGTAGCGGCGGAAATCGCGGTACCAGCTGTAGTGCTCGCGGTCCAGGCCGAACTGGGCCATGCGCGCGTCCAGCACGTCCAGGCGCTCTTCGCGCTGGCTGCCGCCGATGATCTCGCCGATGCCCGGGGCCAGCACGTCCATCGCGGCGACAGTCTTGCCGTCGTCGTTCAGGCGCATGTAGAAGGCCTTGATGTGCTCCGGGTAGTTGGTCACCACCACCGGGCGCCCGACATGTTCC
>NZ_SRUS01000476.1:0-302 GCF_004794715.1 Mesorhizobium sp. M8A.F.Ca.ET.207.01.1.1
GGAAGAAGGCGTGCGCGTGGTCGACAGCGCCGTGTCCGGTGCCGGCGGGTGCCCGTATGCGAAGGGGGCCCGCGGCAACGTCGCCAGCGAGGACGTGGTCTACCTGCTGCAGGGCCTGGGCCTGGACAGCGGCGTGGACCTGCCGGCACTGGCCGAGACCGGCCGCTGGCTGGCTGGCCTGCTCGGCCGCGCCACCGCCAGCCGCACCGGACAGGCGCTCGCAGCGACCGGCTGATCACCCCGCTGCGCCGCTCCTGCCGGGGCGGCGCAGTGCACAACGTCGGCGGTCGCCGCTTCCGTTA
>NZ_SRUS01000477.1:0-302 GCF_004794715.1 Mesorhizobium sp. M8A.F.Ca.ET.207.01.1.1
GCAAGCCTTACTCATTGAAGCAGCTGGCCTCGGTGATGACCGAGGCCGCGCGCCGCGCGCCGGCTGTGGTGGCCTCGCCCTAGCCGGTCGCTCACCGCGGCGGACCGAACCAGCGTTCCAGCGAGGACGCCAGCCCCGACGCATCGCCGCCGGCATCGCAGGCCCAGGCGACGACACCGTCGGGGCGGACCAGCACGGCGCCCAGTCCCAGCGTGTCGCGCGCCGTGGACATCACGCAGGTGACCGACCGCAGCCAGCGCTCACTGATCGGGCCGAGCGAATCGCCGGTATCGAGCCCCAGC
>NZ_SRUS01000478.1:0-302 GCF_004794715.1 Mesorhizobium sp. M8A.F.Ca.ET.207.01.1.1
CTTCTCCAATCCCGCCCTCAGCGTGTCGAGATGCGCGGCGGCAACGTTCTCATCGGTGACGATGGCCGCGCGGGTGCCGGGAAGGCGGCGCCCGATCTCCTCGCCGGAGCGCGCTAGCAATCCGGAACCGATGAGGATGTCATAGGCGCGGTCGCCGAGCCCGACCTCGACCTTCACCGGTTCGGCATTGGTCACGACTGCACCTCGTCGGTTGTGGCGCTTGTAGCGCGCGTCGCGATCGCCTCGACGCCGAGATGGGTGCAGAGCGCAGCGACGACTTCGTCCGCGATGATCTCCTTGCG
>NZ_SRUS01000047.1:0-587 GCF_004794715.1 Mesorhizobium sp. M8A.F.Ca.ET.207.01.1.1
CCGCGCTGGCCGAGCGCGCGCTGCAGCGCTACGGCGTCGAGAGCGTGGTGCTGCACGGTGAAACCACCGGTGCGGCGCTGGAGAACCAGCTGCTGGCGCACCCGTTCTATCCGGAGCGCGACATCCCGCTGCTCAATGGCGACCACGTCTCCGACGAGGACGGTACCGGTGCGGTGCACACCGCCCCCGGCCATGGCCAGGAGGACTTCGTGGTCAGCCAGAAGTACGGCCTGCTGGACAAGTACAACGCCGGCCAGGTGACCCCGATCGACGGCCGTGGCGTGTACCTGGAATCGACCCCGCCGGCCGGTGACCTGGTGCTGGCTGGGCAGCACCTGTGGAAGGCGCAGGAAGCCATCGTCGGCGTGGTGCGCGACAACGGTTCGCTGCTGGCCTTCCACCCGATCCGCCACAGCTATCCGCACTGCTGGCGCCACAAGACGCCGGTGGTGTTCCGCGCCACCCCGCAGTGGTTCATCTCGATGGACAAGGCCAACCTGCGCAGCGATGCGCTGGCCGCGATCGACACCGTCGGCTGGTTCCCGACCTGGGGCAAGGCGCGCATCCAGAGCATGGTCGACGGTCGC
>NZ_SRUS01000479.1:0-301 GCF_004794715.1 Mesorhizobium sp. M8A.F.Ca.ET.207.01.1.1
GGAGCTTCAAGGGTTCGGCCTCTGCCAGCGCGTCCGGCGAGGCCACGGCCAAGGGCGGCGGTGCCTCGGCCAGCGTCAAGGAGAGCTACGACGAGAAGGTCAGCGTCGATGCCCAGCGTGGCGCACGCTCGTTCGATTCGGACGTGACCCACCGCAGCATGCGCAGCTACTGGAAGGTGCGCGTGCGTGCACAGATTGCCCAGTACCGCGCACCGGACGAGCAGGGCAATCCGAAGATCGTGGTCGCGCTGCCGCGTACCAGGGCCGGCAGCTATGCCGTGGGCGATGGCCGCGTGAGTGC
>NZ_SRUS01000480.1:0-301 GCF_004794715.1 Mesorhizobium sp. M8A.F.Ca.ET.207.01.1.1
GGACGAGGGCGGTGACCGTCTGGAAGCCGACCCCGACCACATCGGCCCGCTCACCGCGGACGTGCCCGAGGCCGCGCGCGCTGCCGCGCTGCTGAACGACAAGCGGCACGCCTTCGACAGCATGGTCGAATACAACCCGGCGGTGCAGGCCGGCATCCGCCGCTGGCTGACCGACATGCGCCCGGCGCTGCTGACCAGCTACGAGAACTACCAGAACCTGCGCGCGGTGATGTGGCCGGAGTGGGAAAAGCGTGGCCTGCCCGAAGCACTGCTGTTCGGCATCATGGCCAAGGAATCCAAC
>NZ_SRUS01000481.1:0-301 GCF_004794715.1 Mesorhizobium sp. M8A.F.Ca.ET.207.01.1.1
TGACCCCGAGGGATAGGGCGATGGGGTCAGAGCCCTTCCTGCGGAAGGGATCCGACCCCGGCTCAGGCGGTTACGGTTTGACGGCGAGGGTGACCTGTCCCAGCTCGGTGGCGCCCTGCGCCTTGCCGTTCTGCGCGGTGGTCGCCGGCCAGGTGAAGGGAATCTTCAACAGTTCACGGCCGCCGACTTCGCGCACGGCTTCCACCACCAGGGTGTAGTTGCCCGGGGCCAGCTGCTTCAGGGCCGGCTGCCTGTCGTTGAACGACAGCGCGTGCTTGCCGGCCGGGCGGGTCGGCCCGGT
>NZ_SRUS01000482.1:0-301 GCF_004794715.1 Mesorhizobium sp. M8A.F.Ca.ET.207.01.1.1
CGGCGCGTCGCTTCCATCCGGCAACGGCTGCTCGATCTCGCGCGCAGCCGAGGCGAGGACTTTCAGTTCGTTCTGGACCGGTTCGCCGTTGAGCGCCTGCTCTACCGGCTCTCCGCTTCACGATACCGCGACCAGTTCCTGCTGAAGGGCGCCATGTTGTTTGCAGTGTGGTTCGACGCGCCCCACCGTCCCACGCGGGATGCCGACTTCCTGCGATTCGGCTCTGCACATCCCGGCCATCTGCTGCACATCGCACGGTCGCTCTGCGCAATAGCGGGCGACGACGGCTTGTGCTTCGACC
>NZ_SRUS01000483.1:0-301 GCF_004794715.1 Mesorhizobium sp. M8A.F.Ca.ET.207.01.1.1
GCCGGCGGGGCAGCCGCCCACGCCTGCTGCACTTCCGCCAGCGAGGCGCGCTCGTCGTCACGCCACAACGGCAGCAACTGCGCATAGCGGCTGCTGTCGCTCCATTGCGCCGGCTCGGTGCGCACCGCCGCGGCATACCACTGCACCGCCTCCTGCTTCTGCCCGGCCCGCCACAACGCCAGCGCATAGGTGGGCGGCAACCAGGCCGGCTTGCTCAGTGAACCACCGGCGGCGGCCTGCCATTGCTCCAGGGCGGCCTCGGCCTTGCCCTGGCGCAGCAGGTCCCAGCCGTAATTCCAGC
>NZ_SRUS01000484.1:0-301 GCF_004794715.1 Mesorhizobium sp. M8A.F.Ca.ET.207.01.1.1
CCTGCACTCCCGGCGCTGTCGCGCTCCCGGTGTCGTTCTTAAGGGACAAGGCGAATGTTTGCACATGCCGTCGAGTACCGCAGAGAACGCGTGGCCATTATAGCCAGCGTGCAGGATCTGGATAGGCCGTTCGTCGGCAACAGTCCGTGCCAATTCAGATATGCGAAAAGGGGACGGAGGGGATTAAGACGTTTCCGGCACGGATGGGGCGAATGCGCCTTAATCCCCTCCGTCCCCTTTTTCTAGGGGGTGCCGTCGATCGCGCGGTCCAGGCGCCGGTTCAGGTCGGCCAGGGTCTGTT
>NZ_SRUS01000485.1:0-300 GCF_004794715.1 Mesorhizobium sp. M8A.F.Ca.ET.207.01.1.1
GGTTCCCAGTGCTCGCGCGGGGCCTGGCGCAGCGGAGCAGGCAGCACCGCTGCCGAAGGACGGTTCAACGGCCACACCGAGGAACTCGGCGCCCACCAGCAGCCACACGCAGGCGATGGAGAAGAAGGTCAGCACCAGGCAGAGCACGGCGTGAACCGGGTTGCGCACGCTGATCACCGCACCGGCCGAAACCGTTGCCGCGATGGCGAACACCCAGAAAGCGATATTTACCCAATCCATCTCTCGACCTCAGCGGTAAGCGGCATCGGCGGCGCGACGCTCGGCGATCTCGGATTCGAG
>NZ_SRUS01000486.1:0-299 GCF_004794715.1 Mesorhizobium sp. M8A.F.Ca.ET.207.01.1.1
CCCGGCACCGGCGCCGAGAACCTGCTGCAGCGCGCCGCCGAGATCGGCGTGGCCGACTACGCGCCGGCCGCCAGCCCCGCCATCTTTTGGGACCTGTACGGCAAGCTCGGCCATCCGGTGCGCACCACGGTCAGCGAGATGGGCCCGACCCTGCTGGCGCGCATCCTCGAATTGAACGACACCCAGGCCGGCGTGCTCGATATCGTGTTCAAGCTGGCCGACGACCGCGGCCTGCTGCTGCTGGACATGGACGACCTGCGCGCCCTGCTCGGCCTGGTCGCCGAGGAGCGCAAGGACAT
>NZ_SRUS01000487.1:0-299 GCF_004794715.1 Mesorhizobium sp. M8A.F.Ca.ET.207.01.1.1
GCCTGCTCGGCGATGCGGCCGACAGCCCGATCGTGCAGAAGGCAAACCAGTTCGGGCTGATGAGCGGTTACACCCACCGCTTCTGATGCATGAAGGGCGCCGCTGGGCGCCCTTTCTTTCTGCGGTCAGCGGCAGGCCGGCGCGTCGCCGCTGCCGCACAACCCGACCTCGCGCAGCCAGCCGATCCACTGCACGACGTCCTCCTTCTCCGGCTCGGAGCGGAACGACTTCTGCACGGTGTGGAAGCCCTGCCTGCCCTGCATGCCCTTGATCCAGGTGAAATCGGGCTTGCCTGTCCC
>NZ_SRUS01000488.1:0-299 GCF_004794715.1 Mesorhizobium sp. M8A.F.Ca.ET.207.01.1.1
TACAGGCGCAACACGCCGACCTGGCCGTGGGTGCCGGTCAGGGGTTCGGCAATGCCGGCCAGTTCCTGCTGGCGTGCCGACGACAGCCGTGGTGCGCGCTCGGCGAAGGCCATCAGCGCAGCCTGTTCCTCCGGCCGCAGTGGCTGTGGCGGCGCCAGCGCGCTGTCGATGGTCGGTGGCGGCGGCAGGTACAGTACCGGTGCATGCACCACCACGGTGCCGGCGACCAGGTCGCCGAGGCGGCGGCCATGCGGATCGAACAGGCTGCTGACCAGGCCCAGCGCATAGCCGAATGGCAG
>NZ_SRUS01000048.1:0-582 GCF_004794715.1 Mesorhizobium sp. M8A.F.Ca.ET.207.01.1.1
GTTTGGCAGGGCCACCTTCGAGATTGGCCGGAACGCCCGTCCCTTCGTCATCCACGGGCGGAGCAAGGAGCGCAGCGACGCAGCGCAGACCCGAGGATCCTGTGTGTTGGTTCTGGTGTATGGTTTGAGGTGGGAAGGAGACCGAGTGGATCCTGGTCGTCCTTTCGGACAGGCCGTGGCATGGCCCGGTCCCTTCCCACCGGTGAACCATCAACCTGAACAGTTGCACGGGGCTGTTCCAAGCAGACCCCGCACCACAGGAAGAGGCGTGGACATGATAGCCCAGAACTATGTCGGCTGCGACATCTCCAAGCAGTGGCTCGACTTTTTTGATGAGACAAGCGGTCGTCTTCGGCGCATCGATAACCAGGCCGATGCGATAGCGGCCTATGTGGCGGGCCTTGATCCCAGTCGGGACTTCGTCGTCATGGAGGCGACCGGCGTCTATGACCGGCTGCTGCGCCATGCGCTGGGCAAGGCCGGCATTGCGTTCTCGCGGCACAATCCGGCGCACACCCACCACTACGCGAAGTCGGCGACCCAGCGCGCCAAGACCGATCGTCTCGATGCCCGGATGCTGAG
>NZ_SRUS01000489.1:0-299 GCF_004794715.1 Mesorhizobium sp. M8A.F.Ca.ET.207.01.1.1
CCCCCGTTCCGTCGATCCGGCCAGCCTGGTCGCCAGTGGCCGCCGCGTCTTCGAGATCGAACAGCAGGCCCTCGACGCGGTCGCCACCCGCCTCGGCGAGGCCTTCCAGCAGGCCTGCCAGGCGATCCTGGCCAGTCGCGGCCGGGTGGTTGCCACCGGCATGGGCAAGTCCGGGCACATCGCCCGCAAGATCGCCGCCACCCTGGCCTCCACCGGCACACCGGCGTTCTACGTGCACCCCGGTGAAGCCGGCCACGGACCTGGGCATGATCACCGAGGACGACGTGGTGCTGGCACTG
>NZ_SRUS01000490.1:0-299 GCF_004794715.1 Mesorhizobium sp. M8A.F.Ca.ET.207.01.1.1
CTCGCCAGCAGCGGCCTGATCGCGGTGCTCAAGGACGGCACCGAGGTTCCAGTCGGCGCGGGCGTGTCGATCAAGCCGGCCGCCTAGCCGGTTTTCGTAAGCGGTCCGCCCATGAACGAGGCCGACGCCCTCGATATCGTGCAATACGCGGTGTGGACGGTGCTCACCGCCTCCGCGCCGGTGGTGCTTGTGGCCATGGCGGTCGGCATCGGCATCGCGCTCATCCAGGCGCTGACCCAGATCCAGGAAATCACGCTCACCTTCGTGCCCAAGATCGTCGCCATCATGCTCGTCGTGGC
>NZ_SRUS01000491.1:0-298 GCF_004794715.1 Mesorhizobium sp. M8A.F.Ca.ET.207.01.1.1
CAGCGGCCGGCACCACGGATCGGTAGATCCACGCCATGCCTGGATGAAGCGGTGCCGACCAGGGTCGGCACCCACCGGGGCATGGCGCGGCGATCAGAACGTCGCGTTCAACGAAATCCAGTAGCTGCGGCGCTGGTCCTTGGTCGCGTAGTCGTCCACGCAGTTGAACTCGCTCTGGCTGATCAGCAGGCACGACTGCGAGACGAAGTCCTTGTCGAACAGGTTGTTGACCCGCGCGTTCACCGTCAGCCAGGGCGTGGCCTTCCAGCTGCCACCGAGGTGGAAGATCGTGTAGTCC
>NZ_SRUS01000492.1:0-298 GCF_004794715.1 Mesorhizobium sp. M8A.F.Ca.ET.207.01.1.1
ACCCGTGCCGCAATCGCGCTCTGGCGTGACGGAATTTGGTTTGCCGCCTGCAGCGATTCTGCCTATAGTCGGCGCCGTCGTCGGTTCCGTTTTTGGAGCCAAGAGGGAATGCGGTGAGGGTGGACTTCCTGCCCAAAGCCGTGGCTGCCCCCGCAACTGTGTGCGGTAGTCCTGCCCCATAGACCACTGAGGATTTGCCTCGGGAAGGTGGGGAAGGGCGTGGATCCGCGAGCCAGTAGACCTGCCGGCGACAAGAAAGTTGACTTCTATGCCCTCGGGTGGAGGGCGAAAGGACAAG
>NZ_SRUS01000493.1:0-298 GCF_004794715.1 Mesorhizobium sp. M8A.F.Ca.ET.207.01.1.1
CTCGATCGGATGCGAGGTGGATTTCCGCTTTCGCTCCGGCTCATCCGCGAAATGCACGGCGTCCTCCTCAAGGCGGGACGCGGTGCTTCATCGCAACCTGGTGAATTCAGACAATCGCAGAACTGGATCGGTGGAACCCGGCCAGGCAACGCGATGTTCGTTCCCCCTCCTCCAGACCAGTTGATGCAATGTCTCGATGCCTTCGAGAAATTCCTTCACACTGACGACCGGCTGCCGAACATCGTAAAGGCGTCTTTGGCGCATGTCCAATTCGAGTCGATACATCCTTTTCTTGCGG
>NZ_SRUS01000494.1:0-298 GCF_004794715.1 Mesorhizobium sp. M8A.F.Ca.ET.207.01.1.1
GACGGCGCTGGCCAGCCTTGGCTATTGCAGGAAGCTGCCTGAAGCCGCCGGCTTGAAGCCATCGAAATTGAGGTCCCGCCAACGATTGGGGGTCGTGCCCTCCCCCTCACGGAAAGCACGATAGAAGGAACTCTCGTCCTGGTAACCGAGCAGGCAGGCCACTTCGTCGATATCGGCAGAAGGATCCGACAAGAGCTGCCGGCCGAGTTCCTGTCGCGCGTTGACGAGAAGCTCGCGGAAGCTCGTTCCGTCTTCCGTTATCCGCCGCTGCAGCGTGCGTTCGCTCATCCCAAGCTCG
>NZ_SRUS01000495.1:0-297 GCF_004794715.1 Mesorhizobium sp. M8A.F.Ca.ET.207.01.1.1
GTTCACTTCGCGCATCAGCATGCGGATTCGCTCCTCGCTTTCCTTTGCCGAGGTGATGTCGCGGGCGATCTTGGAGGCGCCGACGATCCGGCCGGCGCCGTCGCGCACCGGTGAGATCGTGAGGGAGACCGGAATGTCGGTGCCGTCCTTGCGGCGGCGGATGGTCTCGAAGCTCTCCACCCGGCCACCCTGGCGGATACGCTCGATGATCATCGCTTCCTCGTCCTGATACTCTGGGGGGAACAGCATCGTGATGTGTTTGCCGACAGCCTCGTCCGCCGTGTAACCGAAGAGCCG
>NZ_SRUS01000496.1:0-297 GCF_004794715.1 Mesorhizobium sp. M8A.F.Ca.ET.207.01.1.1
CAGATGGGCGAGAGCATTGCCATCAACGGCGTCTGCCTCACCGTCATCGCATTCGACGCCAACAGCTTCCAGGCCGATGCCTCCACCGAGACCCTGGGCCTGACCACGCTGGGCCAACTGGGCGAAGGGGCGGTCATCAACCTGGAGCGCGCCATGCGCCCGACCGACCGCCTGGGCGGCCATCTGGTCAGCGGCCACGTCGACGGCCTCGGCCAGGTGCTGTCCATCCACGACGACGCGCGGGCCCAGCGCTGGCGTTTCGCCGCGCCGGCCTCGCTGCGCCGCTACATCGCCAAG
>NZ_SRUS01000497.1:0-296 GCF_004794715.1 Mesorhizobium sp. M8A.F.Ca.ET.207.01.1.1
CGCAGCTGGTGTACGCCACCGGCCGCCAGCAGGTCAGCGGCTTCTGCGGGCCGTCGGCATCCCACCAGCGGTTGGCCAGTGCGGCGAACTTGTCCAGCTCGGCCTGATCGAAATTGGAGGAAGCGTGGGGGGCAGTCATGGGGGATGTCCTTGCGGCGCCAGGGATCAGGCGCGGATATGGCGGATGCGCTCGCGCCACTGGCGCGCGTTGGCGATGATGCCCGGCAGGTCCATGCCGACCAGTTCGCGCTGCACCAGCTTCGGCTTGCCGGCGATCCAGACGTCGCTGACCTGCT
>NZ_SRUS01000498.1:0-296 GCF_004794715.1 Mesorhizobium sp. M8A.F.Ca.ET.207.01.1.1
GAGTGACTGCGTACCTTTTGTATAATGGGTCAGCGACTTACTGTTCGTGGCAAGCTTAACCGTATAGGGGAGGCGAAGGGAAACCGAGTCTGATAAGGGCGCATAGTCGCGGGCAGTAGACCCGAAACCGGGTGATCTAGTCATGCCCAGGGTGAAGGTGCGGTAACACGCACTGGAGGCCCGAACCCACTCCCGTTGCAAAGGTAGGGGATGAGGTGTGATTAGGAGTGAAAAGCTAATCGAACCCGGAGATAGCTGGTTCTCATAGAAAGCTATTTAGGTAGCGCCTCATATGT
>NZ_SRUS01000049.1:0-560 GCF_004794715.1 Mesorhizobium sp. M8A.F.Ca.ET.207.01.1.1
CTCGAACCGCGCCGAGTGAAAAGAGGGGCGCCGCGAGGTCCGACGCGTCGCCACGCGCCCGTGGCCAACCGCGCCCGCGGCTTTACGCCACCGGCAAGCCTCGTTCGACCAGCCACGCCTTCGCGTCTTCGGCGTCCTGCTCGAACCACGCTTTCGTAGACCCCAGCCGATACGTATACCCCCAGGCATCCATGTCGGCCATCAGCCGCTGGCTGCCGACGCCGGGCAGCTGCCCGGCCAGTACGATCTGCAGGTAGCAGGTGGCGTCTTCCTCGGCCACCGAGTCGGTGGCGTCGGTATGCACCTGCGCCCGCCGCTCCGGCGGCAGCACGATCAGGTGGCAGGCCTCGTGCAGCATCGAGTGCACGGGCGTGTCGTCGCGCACGTACACGTTGCTGGCGATGATGCCGGCCTCGGGCTCGCCCCAGTAGCTGCCGGGAATCGGCTCGCCGTCGGCCACGTGGTGCAGCTGCAGGCCATGCGCGGCGAGCAGGCACTGCGCATCGGCGAAGGCGATATCGCCCACGCAGGTGATGTCCACGGCGGTTGTCGTATCGGTC
>NZ_SRUS01000004.1:0-652261 GCF_004794715.1 Mesorhizobium sp. M8A.F.Ca.ET.207.01.1.1
ATTGACGGTTGTAGCCGGAGGGGCAGCGGGCGACTTCGCCAAGCCTCGGGCCGGATGGCCATCCGGCCCGAGGCTCAGTCGCTTCCATCGCACAAAAATCATCTCGTGCAGATACAAGGGGCGGCGCGACCATGCTAGACGGGCCCTCCGCAGCGTCATCATCAGTTCCCACTCCAGCCTCTTGTGTCTGGGTTCGCCACGGGCAAGGATCGCGCCGACGAAGAGTTTGCAGGGAGGCGAAGAAATGTCGCTCGAGGGAAAGACGCTGTTCATCTCCGGTGGGTCGCGCGGCATCGGGCTGGCGATCGCGCTGCGGGCCGCGCGCGACGGCGCCAATGTGACCATCGCGGCCAAGACCGCCGAGCCGCATCCGAAGCTGCCGGGCACCATCTACACCGCCGCTGAAGAGATCGAGCAGGCGGGCGGCAAGGCGCTGCCGGTGCTGTGCGACATCCGCGAGGAGGCGCAGGTCGCCGAGGCGGTCGCCAAAACCGTCGAGAAATTCGGCGGCATCGATATCTGCGTCAACAATGCCAGTGCCATCCAGCTCACAGGCACGCTGGAAACCGACATGAAGCGCTACGATCTGATGCATCAGATCAACACGCGCGGCACCTTCCTCGTGTCCAAAACATGCATTCCGCACCTGAAGTTGGCCAAAAACCCTCACATCCTGAATCTGGCGCCGCCGCTCGACATGAAGGCCAAATGGTTCAAGAACCACGTCGCCTACACCATGGCCAAGTTCGGCATGTCGATGTGCACGCTGGGCATGAGCGCGGAATTCGCCAGGGATGGCATCGCGGTCAATTCGCTGTGGCCGATCTCGACCATCGACACGGCGGCGGTGCGCAATCTCCTGGGCGGGGCGACCGTGGCGGCGATGAGCCGCTCGCCCGATATCATGGCCGACGCCGCGCATGCGATCTTCATGCGGCCGTCGCGCGAGGCAACAGGCAATTTCTACATCGACGAGGAGGTGCTGCGCGCCGAGGGCGTCAACGATTTCTCGGTCTATGCGCCCGGGGCTACCGGACCGCTGGCGGGAGATTTCTTTGTGCCGGACGAGGTGTTTGCGAATTCCGATACGAAGATCAGGACAGCCTTCTAGAAATGCCTGGGATAGTCCATGCGCTGATGCAAAATGCGTACGACGTTGATGGATCCCTGGCCCATTCGCAGAAACACCACGTGTGACCCGACGGCATACTTCAACAAATCCGGACGGATATTCGAGGCGCTTCTCGCGATCGTCGGGAATTGATCTATAAGTTTGACCACGGAGTGGATGGTGCGGATATACGCCTCCGCTCGCTCCGCGCCCCATTCACCTAAGGAATGGTCCCATATGGCGTCCAGGTCTGCTTTCGCCTTCGGCGAAAACCGGACGGTCCGCTTCACCGGTGTTTCTTGGACTTGAGAAAAGCCTCGATGTCGAATGGCTCGGGATCGCCAGACTTGTCCCCCTCATCAATAGCAGCCCGAAGCTGCTCAAGCTTCAGTTCCTGTTCTTCCAAAAGACGCAGGCCTGCGCGAACGGCTTCGCTGGCTGAGCCGAAGCGGCCGCTCGCGATCTGTCGCTGGATAAAGGCGTCGTACTGATCACCCAATGTGATGGACGTGTTCTTGGGCATCATCAATCTCCGATACCAATAGATGGTATCAATTCGTCGGAGAGTTGACAAGCATTGGAGCGCGGTCTCTCATTCACGCCTGCCTTGCTCAGGCCCCTCAGCCGGCGTTGGCAGCGTATTCGGCCACCAGACCATCGTTAGATGGGCTTGAAGCAAAAAACCCCGCCGGAGAGGGCCGGCGGGGCTCAATGCGTCCCGCTGGAGTCGGGACGGGGGCAGGGAACGCCCACTGCAGAATCTGGGGTGCGAAGCCCGGTGATTCAATGAGCCGGCTCCAAGGGCTGTACAATTCTTGTTGACCCGGCAGCGCTGCTGCCAGTTCCAGCCCATCCCGGTGACCGGGATGAGCTGCTATTGCCGACCTGATTCCAGAAATCACCGCAAGGCGCTGGAAACGCAGGTCAATTGTTGCTCGCCACCGGCGCCACCAGCGAGGTGATGCGACGGATTGCGACGCGCCTGTTCTCGCGGTTGGGCGCCGAGGTGTCGACCTTCAGATACTCCTCGCCATAACCCTGTGTCGTCAGATTCTCGGGCGGGATGCCGAAGGCATTGGTCAGCGCTTCCGCAACCGCTTCGGCACGGCGATCCGACAGTGCAAGGTTCGCCTCCGGCGTTCCGACGGCGTCGGTATGGCCCTCGATCAGGAAGGTCTCGGCTGGGTTCTTCTTCAGCAGTTTCTCCATGGCGTTGGCGACGCCCTCCAGTTTCTGCACCTCGGTGTCGGAGATCGAAGAAGAGCCGAATTCGAAGTTCAGCGTGTCGAGGTCAATGCGCCGAGCAATGTCACGCACGCGGGCCGAACGCTTGACCTCGTTGATCGAATAGAGGCGCTGCACCTTCTCCACCGGCGGCTGTTCGAGGAAGGTATAATAGTCGTCGTCGCTTTCGACATCCTCGGAATCGAGAATGTAATCCCGGCGCGGGATGGTCAGCCGGATCGGCGGCAGGTCATCGCCGGGATCGCGCCAGTCGTTTTCGTCCTGGTAGCTGCGCTCGTCGACATAGCTCAGCACATATTCGCGACCGTCGGGCGCGATGCGCGACCGCTGCAGAATGTCGCCGTAGCGGTTGCGGATGGTGACGATCCGGAAGCCATTGTCGCGCTCGACCGTCTCGCGCGTGCGGCCCTGCGGCAGGTCCTCGTAGTAGACGTCCTTGGCGCCGCGGGTCAGGCGCGGGCGATCATTGCTCTGGACGAACGTCTGATCGTTGAACTGGATGATGACCCGGTCACCGATCTCCTTGAGCACGTCGACGCCCTTGGGCCGGCGGCGATCACGAATGTCCTCGTCAGGCGCGCGCTCGAGGCGCTTGCCCTGCTCCTGAGTCACAGGCACGATCTTTTCGGGCCTGATCGCCTCCTGGGCGGTCCTATCGTCCGTTGGGGGCGGACCCTGATCCACCGGCGCCACTACCGGCTTGCGGCCCTGGTCACCGCCCTGCTGGGCATTCTGCCCGCCATTTTGCTGCCCACCATTCTGCTCTTCGCCATTCTGGTTGGCGGGCTTGCGGCCGCCCTGGCCATTCTCGCCGCGACCCTTGCGCTTGGCATCCTTCTGGCTGTCGAGGATGGGGGCGGCGTTCTTGTCGGCGGGTGCTTCCCCCTGAACGGGGTTTTCGCCCTGGACAGGCGCGGCCTTCCCGCCGGTGGCGGGCTGCTCTCCCGTCGCCGGCTGTTCGCCGGTGGCGGGCTGTTTGCCGGTCAGCGGCTGTTCGCCGGTCGCAGGCTGCTCACCGGTCGCCGGCGGTTCGCCAGCCGGTTTCCTGCCGTGTTTCTTCGTCTTGTCCTGCGACTGCTCGCCCTGGGCGGCAGGCTGCTCGCCGGCGGGGGCCGGTTCAACCTTCGGCGTCGCTTCGCCGGCAGGAGCTTCCTTGGGCGTCGGGGCGGTCTCCGGCACGGCGGCCGGCGCCTCTTTCTGCTGATCCTGCTTGTGTTTCCTGCCGGGCTTGACCGGCTGGTTGTCGTTGGCGGGCGCTGCCTCGCCGGCGGGCGCCTGTTCGGTCTGCTGCTGCTGGTCGCGCTTCTTCTTGCGCGGCTGCTGCTCGTCGGTGGCGGGCGCTGCCTCGCCGGCGGGCGCCTGTTGGGTCTGCTGCTGCTGGTCGCGCTTCTTCCTGCGCGGCTGCTGCTCGTCGGTGGCGGGCGCTGCCTCGCCGGCGGGCGCCTGCTCGGCCTGCTGCTGCTGGTCGCGCTTCTTCCTGCGCGGCTGCTGCTCGTCGGTGGCGGGCGCTGCCTCGCCGGCGGGCGCTTGCTCGGCCTGCTGCTGCTGGTCGCGCTTCTTCCTGCGCGGCTGCTGCTCGTCGGTGGCGGGCGCTGCCTCGCCGGCCGGTGCCTGCTCAGCCTGCTGCTGCTGGTCGCGCTTCTTCTTGCGCGGCTGCTGTTCTTCGGCCGCGGGGGCGGGCTTCTCGGCGGCGGGAGCGGACTCCGTCTGCTGCTGCTGCTCGCGCTTCTTCTTGCGCAGCTGTTCCTGGTCGCTCTGCCCCTGATCGGTGGGCGTGTCCTGCGCCAGGATGATCAGCGGCGTCGCGCCGCGCTGCATGGGGCCGAACGCGGCTGTCCCCTGGAGCGGGGACGCGCCTAACGGCGCGGATGCCATCAACAGGCCAAGGGCTGTGCCTGCCAGAATCCGTGGTTGGCGTTTCATCGAAATTCTCCTTGTGGGGTCCCATCCTTGCCGAAACCGCTTTTAACGAAATTGGTTCCAGCGGCGCATCGTTAGGGGCCGTACGGGGCTATTGGCCGGCCTTTTGAAGGCAAATTCGTGTCATTCGAACGAGTTACCGCGCCATTTCCCGCTCTTGCAGCGCTTGACCTCGGCGGCGGCTGGGGCCACATGCCGGAAATGGAAACGCCGTTCTGGAAAACCAAGACGCTGGAAGAGATGAGCCCCACGGAGTGGGAATCGCTCTGCGACGGCTGCGGCAAGTGCTGCCTGTCGAAGCTCGAGGACGAAGACACCGGCGAAATCTACTGGACCAGCGTCGGCTGCCGGCTGTTCGACGCCGAAAGCTGCCGCTGTGCCGACTATGCCAACCGACTGGCGCGCGTTCCCGATTGCGTCGGGTTGACGCCGCAGAATGTGCGCACCATCAGCTGGCTGCCCAGCACCTGCGCCTACCGGCTGGTGGCCGAGGGCCGCGACCTCTACTGGTGGCACCGGTTGGTATCGGGCAGTGCCGAGACCGTACACGAGGCCGGCATCTCGATGCGCGGCCGGGTCAAGGCCAGCGAGACCGACCTTGCCGAGGCGGAAGACTATTTTGACTATATGCTCGACGACGAGCCCTGACGCGCGGACATCGGCAGGAGTTTGCCTGTCGGGAACAAGGACGAGGGAGGCGTTTGGCGCGGATATTGTTTGAATGCCGGCAAGGGATTTGGCCGGCGAGGGATTTGCAAATGACCGGGGCTTTGCCCCGCCGGCGCCAGATGAACCGCAGATGAACGGGCAGTTCGTAAACAGTTCAGGCAGGCCAGTGCATTCTCCCGCCATCGGTTTCACGAGGACGGGCGCAAGCCCGCAACAAGGAGAGAGAACCATGTACACCACCATCAAGACGGCAGCGCTTTCGGCTCTGGTCGGCCTCGGCGCGCTGACGGCCATCCCCGCCCATGCCGACAGCCTCTATCTCGGCTTCGGCAACAACCAGGATCCGCGCTTCGGCGTCTATGCCGGCGACGACGGCTATCGGCATCGCCGCGACGACTGGCGCCGCGACGGCTGGCGCCGCGGCTGCTCGCCGGATCGCGCCCTCGACAAGGCCGAGCGCATGGGCCTCTACCGAGCCCGCATCGTCGATGCCAACCGTCGCGTGGTCAAGGTGATGGGCCGTCAGGACGGCGACCGTGTCGTCATCGTGTTCGCCAACGAGCGCGGTTGCCCGGTCATCTATCGCTGAGGCTTAGGCCTGGAGGCTGATCTTCTGCGAAGACCAGCCTGGAGACACGACCTTCCATGAAGGTCGGTCTGGACTAGCGGAGCCCCTGTCTATCGGGCGGGTGCGGCTCGAAAAAACCCCGCGGGAGCGATCCCGCGGGGTTTTTCATGCGGGCCAAGGGGCGGACGATGGCCGGCAGGACCGGCCATCCACTCAACCGGTTACTTCAGTTCGAAGGTAACGGTGACCTGGACATTGTAGGCGTTCTCGCCGGCCTGCACCGGCGCTGCCCCGGCCGCGGCGTCGAAGGCCTTGGCGTTGATCGGCATCGGCGCCGGCCTGATGTTCTGATCCGTGATCTCGAGCACCCGGCCGAGGCTGACGCCGGCCGCCTCGGCCAGCGTCCTGGCCTTGGCCGTGGCGTCGGCGACAGCCTTCTTGCGCGCCTCGGTGACGGTGGCCGCCGGATTGTCATTGGTGAAGGCGATGCCGCCGCCCTGGTTGACGCCGAGCGACACCGCCTTGTCGAGGATTTCGCCTGTCTTGTCGACGTCGCGCACGCGCACCGAAAGCGTATTGGTCACCTGATAGGCGACGAGTTCGGCCTCCTGGCTGCCGTCGGGCTTGTTGGTGTAGTTGTAGCGGGGGTTGATCTGGATGCCCGCGGTCTGCAGGTCGCGATCCTTGATGCCTGCGGCCTTCATCGCGGCGATCACGGCGGCCATGGCGTCATTGTTGGCGTCGAGCGCGGCGCGCGCCGTCTTGGCTTCGCGCATGACGCTGAGCGTCAGGATCGCCAGATCGGGGGCTACGGTTGCTTCGCCCTCGCCGGACACGATGATGCGGGGCGGCGTCGGCAGGTCGGTGGCTCCAGCCATCGCCGGAAAGGCGATTGCAGCGGCGAGCGCGAGGGGCAAAAGATGTTTGGTCATGAAAATCTCCTTGGTCTGCGATCAGGTCGCAAGGGTCGCGTAGAGCGCGATTATGGGTTGATTTGGGCGATCTGCGAAAGCCCGCCGGTAAAGCCTTGTGCAGCGATGCGAAAAACATTAATCCAGCCCGCGTGGGGCCTGTAGCTCAATGGTTAGAGCCGGCGGCTCATAACCGCTTGGTTGGGGGTTCGAGTCCCTCCGGGCCCACCAAAAGTCTCACTCAATGTAGAAACAAATTTCGAGCGGTTCAAAACCAAATCCGAGCGGTTCAAAAACAACCTTTAGCGGTTCATTGCCTAGATTGTATGTCCGTTAAACCTCTGATTTAGATAGGGCTTTTAGTACTAATCGCTGCAAAAAGATCGCCTGGTTAGCTGCGATCATGCCTCGTTCGTGACACAATTCACCCTTTCGAAAAACAAGCGCCAGCGATTCAAAACTGACGTTCAGAGCGATGTGATGTCCTCCGCTCGGCTGGCTCTTCCCGTCAGGATGACGATTGTCTCCATCGTCGACCGGTCCCGCAGTTCACTGCAAAGCCCAGAATCTCAAAACTTGAGACTCTCATTTTGAGAGAGGTTCCCTGCGGATTCGCGGTCCCGGGCCAGAAGTGCCCTCATCGGGAATGAACGTCACGCCGGACCCCTCGAAGGCTTCCTGAAACCGGCGGCGGATTTACCGTTCGGAGTCGCAGAATCGCAATTCGATTGCCGCCTCAGAACCGCAAGTCGTCTCGCTTGATGGCCGACAGAGGAAGGCGAAGCCCTGGTCCGTGTCCTGGTTCACTTGAGACAAACTCGACCCCTCTGGCTTCGAGAGCGACCTGGACTCGCTTGAGTGTGCGAACAGCAACTCTTTCGTCCTGCTCGATCCGGAGGATAGTCCGCTTCCCGACGCCAGACTCCCGCGCGAGTTCGGCTTGCGTCATGCCTAATGCGGCGCGAGCGGCCCGCAAGATTTCGTTTGGGACGATCATTTTCTCAAAGCGTGCAGGGCCACAGTCGTGGGTCGCATTCGACCACAGGAATCCAGCCGCCACAAATAGACGCCAAGAACGCCAATAATTGGCGATCTGGACGCCGATCTGCCGGCGCCGTATGTATCGCGCCGTTGATTCCCGCGAATCAAAGGATTCTCACTGAGCGGATCCTTCGATCGGAACATGGAGGCACCGCATGCTGCTTTTTGGTCGCGAAACGCTTACCGACGACATGGTCACCTTCCAGGTCGACCGCCTTGTCGCATTGGCCACTGATTTGGAGCGCGTCCGTCGTGGTGTGTCGCCGGAAGCGATAGCGGGTGGTTCAGCCCCAAGTCTCGACCGATGGATCCTTACCCAGCGAGCCGTTCCCTGCCTTGCTGGGCTGTCGACTGGGCATCCACGACTCCTCGGCAAGGACAGATTGATCGCCACATCAGATTTGTGGGTGCTCTCCGAAGACCAGAATTGGGCGCGAACGCTTTCGAGGTGGTACAGACTCGGGCGTCCTGCCGAGCATTTCGGCCTCGATGCGTGACGTCGAAAATGACGGCCAAGGCTTCACCTCACGACCGACATTTCGTGCGACGCCGCAAGGCGGCGAAGGCGGGCCTGCATCTGCCGACCGAGGTGGAGCTCTTGAGAGGTATGCCGTTCCTGAGCGAGGACATCAGGAGCGACATTCGCGAATTCGCCGAACGCTTGTCGCGAAGGTTGAAGCGGAACCCACGATATGAAATCGCACCACTGGTCGCGGCGCTGGACGATCTCGCGATCGGCCAGGACGAAGAGGCCGTCCAGCGCGTCGAGGCGGCGCTGAAGGAAGCCACCGGCTTCGATGACATGTCGGTCCACGCCGCCCGGCTGCGGTTCCGGTTCTATCTCGCCTCGTACGGCTGTCCGCAAGCCGCCGCCACGATCGCCGGCGAGACGGCGTCGATGGCGCTTCACGATGTGCGCGACCATGGC
Source organism: Mesorhizobium sp. M8A.F.Ca.ET.207.01.1.1 (assembly GCF_004794715.1). Lineage (NCBI taxonomy): Bacteria > Pseudomonadati > Pseudomonadota > Alphaproteobacteria > Hyphomicrobiales > Phyllobacteriaceae > Mesorhizobium > Mesorhizobium sp. M8A.F.Ca.ET.207.01.1.1. The sequence continues at coordinate 8,394 of NZ_SRUS01000004.1, forward strand.
GACTTCAGACTCGTGTCGCGAGCATTGGCCTGGGCCATGGCAGCCAACACCTACGCCTTTATGCATAGAGATGGTCCGGTGCGGTGGCCCCCCAGCAAGGTGGTGCGCGACGTTTGCGCCTACGCCGCAGAATTCGAGACAGCGATCCGGCAGCCGGAACCGGACGAAGAGTCGAAGGACAAGGACCCACCCGCCGCCGAGAAATGGGACGACTTCCTGGACGAACCGGTCGAGAGGGCCAGAGAGGCGGACGGCGCGGTCGTCGTCGTCCGCTCGATCGGCAACGACACCACCTCCGAAGGCAAGCGGGTGGTCAAGGAATTCGACGGGCTGCTCAACGTGGCGTTGCCGTTGCCCGTGACGCCGGAGCTCGCGCCGGTGCGAGCCAAGCTTGCGGCAGAGTTTCCATACGCCATCGCGGTAATTGACGATATCCTAAGGCGCTTGGTCGGCAGGAAGCATGTCCATCTGCGGCCGACCATCCTTGTCGGAACGCCGGGATGCGGCAAGACCCGACTAGCCAGGCGGTTCTATGAAGAGCTGGCGATCCCTTACGAACTCGTCCCGTGCGGCGGCTTGAGCGACAGCGCGCTTGGCGGGACGGCAAGGCGCTGGTCTTCCGGGGAACCCAGCCTGGCCGTCATGGCAATCCGCCGCCACCGCAATGCCGGCCCGATCATCGTCCTCGACGAGATTGAGAAGATCGGTACCAGTCGCCACAACGGCAACTTTCACGACGTCTTGATCGGCCAGTTCGAGAAGGAAACCTCGTCGCGCTGGTTCGACCCCTACGTCGAATCCGCCTGTGATCTCTCCCGTGTCTCCTGGCTGATGACGGCGAACACCGTCACGACCATCCCGCCGGTTCTGCGCGACAGATGTCGAATCCTTGGCTTCCCCGAGCCCGGTCCCGACCACCTTGCCGTGCTCGCGCCCCGCATTCTCGAACGCGTGTACGCGGATTCCGGGCATGACCCGCGCTGGGCGACGCCGCTCGATGCGATCGAACTTGCAGCGTTGGCAGCCAACTGGCAGGGCGGCTCGATCCGGCAGCTCGAGCGGCTGATCGAAGCGATCGTCGAGGCCAGGGAGCGGCATCATCCGCGGCAGTGAGCGAAGGAACCGGAATGCTTTGCGGTAGGCATAAGCAGGGAGTGACCGCAGATACAGCGGACCAACGTGACTGGAGAAGAGAGACGTCATGCTGCGCTTTGGACCAAACATCGATCTTGATTTGACAGCTTTCGGGGATGAAAGAGTCCGGCTTGAGGCTCTGGTCGCCGACCTTTGGCACGTTAGTCTCAACCAGCGTCCGGCGTTGAGCGTCACGCGTGATGCGCCGATCCTGGAGGAATGGCGTTTGGCACTTCGCCCGACCCTTTGCCTCACCGGAGTGACTACAGGGCATCCGAAGCTTCCAGGCAACCGACGGGCGATTGTGACGTCTGGCCTGTGGATGTTTTCGGAGCAACTCGGTCTGGGAAGAACCGCATCCCGTTGGTACCGGCTGGGAAGGCCGGTCAGTGATGTCTCGAAGGATTCGTGACATGGAGGGCACGTGCCAAGAAACGGCCTCACCTTCCCGGTCAGTCCTTAGCCTGTCTCGCCTCGCAGCGAGTGGGGCGGGCGTTACGAGCAGGGATCCTGCAGACAGGCATTCCAGCCTTTGCACTGCGGCGCCCAAGAGAGCCGGGCATTTGACGAACAAAGACGACTGGAGACTGACATGAAACTCTGGATCTGGTCCGACCTGCATCTCGAGATGCAGAACCCCGTGTACGTGGACAAGGCTCCGGAAGCCGACGCCATAGTCTGTGCGGGCGACCTCTGCCATGCCGACACGCTCGGCGATCACGCGCAGCGGCTCATCGAGCGCTACGAGCTACCGATGATTTTCGTGCCCGGCAACCATGAGTTCTACGGCAATCGCGGAGTCTGGCCGCCGCGAACGAAACCTTCCGACCATCTTCTGATGAAGGATGTGGCCGAGGCATCGCGATCCTGGCGGAACCGGCTTTACGTCCTGGACGACGACATCTTGGAACTCGGCGGCGTGCGGTTTATCGGCGGCACGCTGTGGACCGATTTCAAGATGGACCTGGTGAACGACGCCGGCCTTTCGCGGCGGATGCAATTGGCGCTCTCGAGGCTGGCTGATTTCTCGAGAATCTGGCTCGGCGACGGCGATCTGCTCTCGCCGCAAGTCATGCTCGGGTTTCACTTGTTGACGCGCGGCTTCATCGAGCGAGAGCTGGCGATCCCTTTCGACGGCAAAACGGTCGTCGTCACGCACAATCTGCCCCATCCTGATTGCACGCCTGCGGCTTACGTGGGCAGGGAAACCAACTTTCTGTTTGCCTGCAGCAAGGAGGCGTTCGAGGGAACCCTGAAGTCGGATGCGGCTCCAGCCCTGTGGATTTGCGGTCACACGCATCATCCCAGCGACATCAGGGTTGGCCGGACGCGGATCGTCTGTAATCCGATGGGGTACCTCAGGGTCGCCGGCGAGCGCGACAACGGCTTTCAGTGGGATCTCGTGATCGACACGGAGGATCTGTCGTGAAGACCCGGAGTGCCATGCTCTGCAGGCCGGATAGTCCGCAGCCTTGGACGCTCGCGGTGATTTTGCCGGAGACGGCAGCGCTGTGCCGCCTGCTGTTTCGATAAATGCCTGTGATCGGAGAACGCGATGCCCAGTTCCAAACCGAAGACTGCTGTCGCCAAGAAATCGAACGTCATCAAGACTGATCTCTTGGCACGGGCCTATCTTGACATCCTCGCTCGCGAGGCGGGCGTAAACTCGAAGCCAATGCTGCGCGCTGGGTCAGGAGACCCCTCCGATTCCATCGAAATCCTTCTCGATGACTTGATGGACACGCCAGCGGATGGATGCAGTTACGGACGCGCTCGACCGGTCAGGCTACTTGTCTGCCGACGAGGTCTCGCAACTCGGTAGCAAAACTCCCTGAGTGAATGAACCAAGGCGTTGAGTCCTATGAAAATCTGGACGTTTTCCGATCTCCACCTCGAATTTGCGGAGTTGCCACGGCCCCTCGCGATTCCGGACGCCGACGTCTGCGTGGTCGCTGGCGATCTCTGCCGAGCACCGGCCAACGGAGTTCACTGGTTGGCCGAAAACATTGCTCATGCGATGCCCTGTGTCTATGTCGCCGGCAACCATGAATTTTATCGAGGGTCGATCCGGGAAGGATTGGAGGACGGCCGCAGTGCCGCCGCAGGATTCCCGAACGTCCATTTTTTAGAAGATGATTTCGTCCTCATCGACGGCGTCCGCTTCCTCGGCGCCACGCTATGGACCGATTACCGAATCCAAGGGCATCCGGAATTCGACATGGTCTACGCGCGCGAGCGCATGAATGACCACAAACTGATCGCGAAGCAGCGGAATCCTTGGCAAAGATTCGTGCCGGAGACGGCGTTTCGGATGCATCAGGTATCCCGTCTGTTCATCACTTCGGCGCTGAAGGCAGATCCGATTACCACGATCGTCGTCACGCACCACCTACCGCACGCGAAATCGATTCCTTCTAGATTTGAGGGCGATCCACTGAATGCCGCCTATGCGAGCGACCTGTCCGACGTGATCGAGGAAGGACGTCCTGCGCTCTGGGTCCATGGACATACCCATGACAGCTGTGACTATCAGGTCGGAAGTACGCGCGTCATCTGCAATCCGCGCGGCTATGACGGCGAAAACGGCGCGTTCGATCCGGGTTTCGTTCTCGAAATTTGAAGGGTCTGCTGCGCGACCTCCTTTCTGGGATGGGTCGAACCTTATCCGGAGTCCAAGTGTCCTGTGAGTGTGTAGATTGGATTTTTCTTGGGCCTTCGAACCGCTGTTTCGATATCGCAGTCCGGCCTGGCTCACAACCGTCGCTGACTTCCGTTCCAGAACTGTGCCCACGTCTCACCCCAGCAGCATGACCTGGTTCAGGCTCGACTACTTCCGCGGTGCGCTCAAGCAGGATTCGTTGTTCCACGCGAGGCAGGGTTAATCTGCCTTCGAATCCTTCAAGTCGATCGGATGCCCATATTTCCGTAACGAGGAGGGAAACAAAGATAAAGCTCTGGACTCACCAGGGATCAGCCAGCCCGAAGTCCCCGGATCGGCCGACGCTGCTCTGTCCCTAGCGCAGCCGGGCTCGTCCGCAAGGGACGCTCCGCTCAAGCCCTTGCGGACTGCGCGCGCCAGCGCTCACCGGGACGCGCGACGGCGGCTCCGGGGATCAGTTCCAGACCACCTCGGGCGGTAAGCTCGCGGTCCACTCAGCGACCGCGAATGCTTGATGTCGTGAAGTCGGTCATCGGCGGGCTTCCGGCCTGACGGCCTTGCCCTAGATCGTCCGGGAGGCTGGGACGGCAAAGTCGGCACGGATGGCTTTGCGATGGTTTTCGTAGATGTCTCGTAGTGGCAGGGAAGGTGACGCCGAAAACCTGTCAAATTTCTTTGCGGCTTTCGAGGAGATGATTGCGGCGATGCCCGAAGCCACAACGAAGGCCATGGGATAAAATCGAGCACAGTTCCAGCGTTTTGGCGCGTTGGCCGTCCTCTCTTGGCGTGCCCTTGCGGATTGCGTTGGCGATGTTTGTCGGGACCGACGACGGCTCCAGGGATCAGCCTTGGGTTCCAGACCACCACCATGCTGTGATAGGCCGATGGGAGTGAAGAGGCGAAGCGCCTACTGCGCCGTTCCGTTCTCCGACCAATGCGAGGCCGACGAGCCGGGGTCAATGTACCGCCCGATGGTTCGCAAGTAGGCGGCGATCTCAGTTAGCAGAAAGTCGCGGTCGCCAAATTCTTCGCCTATGCGATGGAGTTCATCCTCCGCCGCCACCATTTCCTCGACGTCGCCTAGGCAATAGTTGAAATGGCCGATGGCACAGATGTCACAGCCCGACTTGATCACTCTGTCCACAAACGCAGGGATGTCGCTTGCCTTCATGAGTTGCCTGTCTGTCATTTTTGAGGGTCTCTCCTCGCGCGCCTCCCATCTTAATATCAATCACCGCGTGCACTGGCAAACTGCGTGGTTGCACAGGCAGCGATCTGCATCAGGCAGCAAATTCTTCGGCAGGAACCTCGATTGCATCTGCCGAATTCTCGCGTATCCTTCGGCTGCGCATGTGAGCACAAGGTGGCGCCCGGCGCTTCGACGAGCCACCCATTCAAGAACCAGCATCGGCATGGCGACCGAAAATGCTGAGGCAAGAGACCGCCATTCCAAAAAGGAAACATTCGTCATGGATTCCCATGTCGTTATAGCGTCCCTGCCAGTCGCCGGGGCCGACCGTACTGTGCTTATCGAGGCCGCCAACGCCGCGTTCGAAAGGGTTATTGAACGGATCGAGCCGGCCAACGAGCAACTGACTCGCACCCTTTGGGATGCCGAGTCTTATGTCGATAATGAAATCACCGCAGACATGTTGCCGATCTCACGGGACGAGGCTGCGTACCTCGTCGACGTGTTCCTGGTGCATCATGTCATTGGATTAGCTGTCACAGCAGACGAGGAGGCCGTTGAATCCCGGCCTTGAACCTCGCCGGAGGCAGCTTGGTCTGCCTGCTGCGATATGGCGGGTAGCGCGATCAATGCCGTGACCTTTGCCGCCACCTCTTCAAGGGTGGCGGTGAGGCGGTTTATCTGCGAGGCGGTTGCGGCCAGTTCCGGGCCGTAGCGGGTGACGAGATATTCCCGGTTCTGGCTCAGCGACTGGAGATGCCTGGCCGTCTTCGCGCGAAGGCGCAGGCCCGCCTCCAGGGCGTGCTCCGTGCGTCTCGACAGGTCGTGCTGCAGTTTGCGAATCTGATTGGGATTGTGCCCACGGTGGAGCAAAAGCGCGGTCAGGTAGAGTTCGATCGCATGGATCGCCGCCAATCTGAACGGCGCTCTGGTAAGCGGCTTGCCGGGTCGTCCGAGCGGAAGGAGGTGGTTTGCCGCCTTGCGATATTCTTCCGCCAGCTCGTGAACCTGCTGCGGGGATGCCAACTCACCGGGATATTTGCGTTCTTCGTTCGTCATTAGCGCAACTTAAAAATCGGCAATCCGTGCCCAACATCGGTGCTGGATAACAGTCGACGGGTTTTCGCGTCCACCTCGAAAGCCATTGCCGGGCCGTCCAACGGACGATGGATGCCCGATAGCTGGGGTGCCAGCGGCCGCCTAGTGCATCGGCAATGGCATCGTTGTTTCGACCAAACGCGTCCAGTAAGAGACACCATAAGGAATCGCCGCATCGTTGAAGTCATAGGCTGGGTCATGCAATCCCGCCGTGCTGCCGTTGCCAAGGAGCGCGATGTTGCCGGGCCGTTGTTCGAGCATGAAGGCGAAGTCCTCGGAGCCCATGAGCTGCGGGTGGTCAGGATCGACGGCGTCGGCCCCCATGACGGCACGGGCAACTTCCACGGCCAACGCTGGTTCGGCTGGATGGTTGACGACTGCGGGATACAGGCTTCTGAACATGACTGTCGCGGTCGCCCCATAGGACGAGGCTATTCCCTCCGCAATGTCGGTGATGCGCCGCCGGATGGTGTCCCGCACCTCCGGCTCGAACCAGCGAGCAAGGCCGCGCATCTCGCTCGATCGAACGAACGTGCCTCCCGGCTGTCCGCCTTGAAACGATCCGAAGGAGATCACGCCGCTCTTTAGCGGGTGGACGTTGCGCGCGATGATCGTCTGTAAGGCAACGAGGATGTTGGCGGCGGGCAGCAGTGCGTCAACGCCGGCCTGCGGACTCGCCGCGCGGGCGCTCTGACCGTCTATCGCAATCCGGAAGCTTGCCACCGCAGCGCCAAAGGGCCCGGGGCGAGTAGCGAAGCGGCCGACAGCCAAGCCGGGTTCGTTGTGAAGGGCGAACACCCTCTCGATCCCCCAGCGCGTCATCAAGCCATCATCGCACATTGCTTTCCCACCCCCGTGCCCTTCCTCGGCCGGTTGGAAGATCAGGGCGGCCGTGCCGTCGAAGTTGCGTTTCTCTGCCAGGCCCTTTGCGGCACGCAGGAGCATCGCCGTGTGCCCGTCATGCCCGCAGGCGTGCATCCGACCATCGTTCTTCGACGCGTAGGAAAGTGGTCGTTTCCTGAATGGGAAGTGCGTCCATGTCGGCGCGCAGGCCGACGACCCTGCCGGAAGATTGGCTCTGGCCGTGCAGAACACCAACAACGCCGCTTTTGCCGACTCCCTCGGTGACCTGGTCGCAGCCAAAGGCGCGCAGCTTGTCGGCCACGAAGGACGCGGTGCAGGGAAGCTCGTAGCCAAGCTCCGGATTGGCATGCAGATGGCGTCGCCAAGCAATGATTTCATCGTGCATGGATGAAGCTTCCATATCGGATGTCTTGGTACTCACAGAACCGAATGGTACCCTCATCTTGATGGCCAACAAATGTTCTTTGTCCAGCATTTGGAAATAAAGGATCTTGTGGGTATGGTCCGGTTCTATGTGGGGCTGCGGGGCCATACAGATGAAAGACGGGCTGGAGAGCGCGGCCTATGCAGCGCGAGGCCGTCCCACGCGCCGTGTCGGTCCCTTACCTGAGACGAGTGGCTAGGTGGCAGGCGGATAAGGTCGAGAGGTGGGGGATGGAAGATATCATTGCACGTGTTCGCCGCACTTCGAAACTTGGCATCCTAGGTGAAGTCCTGGCTGCGGAGGCTCTCGTCCGGAACGGGTTTCAGGGCGTTCGCAATCTGAACGACGACGTGCACAACCAGCCGTTTGCAGACCTCCTCGCCGAGAAGGACGGCATCCGTTATTTCATCGGCGTGAAAGCCCGAAACGAGGAACGCGACGTGGGCGGGCTGAACGAGTCCTACAACTGCTTCCTCGTGCCCGGTGCTATCAATAGGCGAATGAAGGAGCAGGGCGCGACCGTCAACGACATAACTGCCCTCGCGCTCCGCCAGGTTCATCTGCTCGCCGAGCGCTTCGCTGCCATCCCAGCTTGGGTCACGGTTCCGCTGCGCCCGATGCAAGGGACGTACACTGCCTATTTTGGGCTCCTGAAGGAGCTTGGCAACAAGCGCTGCATCCCGATGACGGAGGCGGCGCGAGCCAGCTACACCTGCCTGGCCGACTGGGCGGTGGACGCGCGGATTACGCCCGACCTCTACAATGCCGTTGGTCGGCGCCCGTCCCGAGTTGTCCAGCGACAACCTACGCTGTTGTGATCCTCAATCGCTGAGTTCCTGAAGCGCCGCGTCTAATCAACGAGCACGATGAACGGCTTGTGCTTCGGCCGTTCGTGCCAAATGACCTGTCGCAGATCGCGCATGTCGACCATCTGGCCGCAGATTGGACAGGAATAGAAATTGTCCTGTTCATCGGAATGGTCGCTGCCGTGACGCTTACCAGGAATAGGCGGACCAAGGTCGGATAGCTTCGTCATGACCATTGAACTTTCAATTCGTCTAAAATGTTCCGGAACCATTTTAGCGCATGCTAATTGAATCGCGGGTTTGCGAGTCAGTGCATGGGTCTGAAGTTCGTCGCGCCATTGATGCCAACCCTTGTGGAGAAGCCTCCCGAGGGTGACGACTGGATTCACGAGGTCAAATTCGATGGCTATCGCTCGCAGCTCATCATCGACGAAGACGGCACCAGGATTTACACGCGCAACGGCCACGACTGGACCGGAAAATATCGCGACCTGGTGAAAGAGGCCGATAGCCTTGGCGCCGAAAGCGCCATTGTGGATGGCGAGATCATCGTCCTAAACGAGGCCGGCCTTTCCAACTTCGGCGAGTTGCGGAAGGCCATCACCCGCCGGCAGCACGACCTCTATTTCGTCGCCTTCGACCTTCTCCACCTCAACGGCCATGACCTGCGCGACATGGCGCTGGACGAGCGGCGCGAGATCCTGGCCGGGATGGTAGAGCCTGGGGGGCGCATTCAGTTCAGCGAGCCCCTGCCGGGCGATGCGCAGGCCATCTATCACCTGCTCGACCAAGCCGGACTTGAGGGCATGGTGTCGAAACGGCGCGACAGCAAATACCGCAGCGGGCCGTCGACGAACTGGCTAAAGGTGAAATGCTACACGATTGACGAATACGATCTGCTAGGCGTCGAGCGTGAGGCGGGCAAGCCGGCCTTCGCTCTGATGGCGGATCGAACGACGGGGAGGTATGTCGGATCGGCTTTCATCAACTCGCGGGGCGAGATCCGTGACAGGCTTTGGAAACGCGTCCAGGAACACGCCGGACCACCGCCGAAGGGCATGAAGCGGCCGGCTACACAATGGGTGAAGCCGGGCATCGTCGGCCGAGTGAAGCATCTGCGCGGCGAGGACGATTTGCGGCACGCCTCGTTGCTGGATTTTCGGGAAGAGAGTTAGCCAGCTTGGAGTTTTGGCGCCGCCATTTTACAGTGCATGTGCGCCGGGAGATGGGCAAATGGCGATGAGGACCAAAGCCAACGAAGCTGGTGTTTTCGACCCGGCCGAAATGGCCTTGCTTGGGCGGGTTTTCGATCAACTGAAGCCCGACGATCAATCTGCCGGTGCGCGCGATGCGCTCGCTTCAAGAATCATCGCAAACTACATGGCGGGCGTGACTGACGAAGCCGAGCTGGTTTCGCTTTCAAGGCAGCCGCTGGGCCGCTAGTGGGTGTTAAAACATCCTGCCGGCCCGGATCATGGCGCGTGCAATGGCTAGTTCCGCCTCGGTCTTGGCGTTCTCTTTCTGGGTCATGTTGTCGGCGGCAATCAGCCGCTTCAAGGATCCCAGAATTTCCCCGCGCGTCCAGCCGGCGTCGAGCATGCAATCGACGGTTGCCTGAAACCCCGGCTCCATCGCCTCCTGGCAATCGATCGAGCGATCGAGATAGTCGCCTTGACGCTTTGGCGGAGTAATCATCTTGCCCCCTGTAAAAACTGGTCACCGTGCGCTCGGTGCCCGAAGCAGAACCAATGCGGCTCTTGCCTTGGCTTGGCAAATCCGAACGGCGCGCGCATTCCACATCTGGCAAACTCGCAAACATGGTTCTCGATCCGCTGGCGTTCGCGCGGGGCTGCTACCATGCCTTCGGCAAGTCTGGTGGGTTCGTCGCTCATAGGAGTGCAATCGGCTCGATCATTCTTGCATTGTCGTTGGGCTGCTTGTTGATGGCGGCTGCATTGACCTCCCGGCCGACACGATAGAATTGCAGACTGCCGTCGATGTCGTGGCTGAGTATTTCCTTCAGGTCGTCAGCCGGCGTCTTGGGGTCGAGCCAGGCGTCGTAATAGGCTGGATCCAGCATGATCGGCTGGCGGTCGTGGATCTGATTGATGGGTGCCGCAGTTGGCTCGGTTATGATCGTGCAGCTGGTCACGTCCAAGTTCGAATTATAGGCCCAGAGGCCAGCGAACGAGAACGGTGCATGGCCAGGCTGGAAAATGTGCCATGGGTCTTTCTTGCCGTCAGCGGGCGAAATCGTCCACTCGTAATAGCCATCAGCCGGAATGAGGCAGCGTTTCGATTTGAAGGCATCCCGGAATGCCGGCGTTGTGTCTACGCCTTCGATGCGAGCGTTGAACATGGTGCCCTTTGGCATTTCCTTGGCCCAGAAGGGAACCAGCCACCATCGCCCGGTTCGAAGCCTGTGGTTGCCATCGTCGGCAGCCGTGATGAAGGGCACCTCATCTGTAGGCGCGATGTTGTAGCGAGGGGCATCGTTCCGGCCAACCTCGGCGGGCGCCGTCAGCCGGTAGAGGCGGTGGATTTCCGACCAGGTCAGATATCGGGTGTAGCGGCCGCACATGTCTTGCCCCTAATTGCGCAGGATCTCGGGAACACCGAGCGGGCCGAGATCGAGGATGCGTTTGTACTGATCCGTGCGGCGCCATACGCCCCGTATTTTGCCATTCTCTCGGTCGCGCTTGGGGTCGAACGCCTGGCCGAAGAAATGGTCACGGAAAGCCTTGGCCGCCTCGGCATCGGCGAAGCAGTGTAGCCGGTAGTCTTCGTATTTTCCGTTTGGCCACACCGCTTGCACCTGCCTGAGCTGATAGTTGATGCCCCTATCATGACAGAACTGCTTGATCTTCGTCAGGTTGCGGTCGGTGCAAATGTCATCCGGCAAAGCGACCTGGTGCGGCCACTTCTGGTCGATGACCGATGGCGTCGGGATGCTCCGGCTGCGGGTTACCATGCCTGATCGAGAAAACTAATTGCCTGAAGCCGCATAGCCGCCAGCGTCAGAGCAATCGCGGTGTTGGCCGGAGGCTTATCCATCTGAATGCGGCCGTCGAAGTAACGCCATGCCGCGACGCTCCTGTCGTCATCGTCTTCATCGTGCTCCAGATCAATGATCCGCGCATCGCAGGGCTCTTGGTCGATCTCGATCTTCCAACCCTTGAGGGATGTCTCGGCAATTGCGGCTACGTCGGCAAGATTGGCGTTGAGATAGGGCAGACCTATTTCGGCGGCCTCTTCCGGCTTCCCGGGCTCATTGACCCAACCCATCACATAGCAGATGTCGATGTCTAGTTGCCGATCAGGTCCGACGGCGGTTTCAAGGCGCTCTATGATCTGAGGATAGAGCCCCTTCCTTTCGGGCCACGTCGCCGGATTGACCGTTTTCACTTTCGGTTCATCTGATCCGACAGCCAAGGCGCGATGTCGAACAACCTTTTCCTCGGGCCACCCGGCGCAGCAAGCTTCACAGGCGGCGCGCTCGGCCAGGAACCAGACGCTTGCGGCCGCTTGCTCTTCCTCACTCGGCTCGTAGCTCTCCGGAAATCCCTTCATATCCCAGAGTTCGATGGCGAGCATGCCGCTCATGGAATCCTCGCACGAAACTCCAGAGCCCTCAAAAACCGCCTCGGCCGCAGCTACCCCGCGAGCGAGTTCTTCAGGCTTTGCGTTCTCAATCATCAAGCGAATTGGCATTTTCGCCTCCTGTGTCCATCTTGTCAGTAGTGAACAAAAAGAGAACATAAGAGTCAAGAGCCTCTTTGATCTGGTAGGAATATGTTCCTTTTTAGGGAGGATGGCACACGATCCGATCGACACGCTGGGCAAGGCGACCCGGCACAACATACTTGTGAAAGCAGAATGCAGCTGCGGCAACGTACGCTACTGTCGATCGGCCGATTTGATGATGGTCTATGGCGGTGGCGTCGATCCGCAGACGCTGAAGTTCGATTGTAGCCGATGCAAACCACAGATTAAGATTACGCTGCTGGAGGTGCATCCTGAGCATTTGCCGAAGCGCCTGCTGATCCATAAGCCTATGAAGATCGACGGCAAGATCCATTGGTATACCGAGCGCTTCCGGGGATGACAAAGACGCTCGCCGACACACTGGCCGCCCGCGAAACCGTCTATGTCAATTGCGGGCATGCCACGTGCGGCAAGTCGACAAAGCTTGACATCCAGGCGCTGATCGAGAGTCTCGGGCCGGGTCATGGTTCCATGCACCAAGATCTGGTCGGGCTCTTCGGCTGCTCGTCATGCAAGGCTGCGGGCCGTGACCGCCGCCCGGTGTTCTTCACATGCATTCCTGACTACGAAGGCCAGCAGCGCGAACGCAACCGAGACTGGAAATCGACATTCGGTAGCGCCAAGCCGGGAACAAATGCCTCGTAGTGGCTCAATACATTTGGCACCGTTTGCATCGCTGGCACTACTGGGTAGACCAACACCCGGCAAAGTCTTACGGCGACATCGGCTGCGGGAGAACCGCATTTCGCTGACTACCCGACGAAAACGTATCTGAAGCGCAAGTCCGTCCTCCCGAAAATGACCAGTCGCTCGCCCGTTTCCGGACGCGGATTAAGAACGGCATGAAGGCCGGGCCGAACTACTGTCGTCATTTCACGCTTGTCGAAATTGGCTGCGGCTCATCGTGCATTCCTGATTGATGCCCGGGACGGCCGGGTCGTCGATTTCCCGCTCGGCGGCTAGGAAAACTGCCAGCTCCAGATGAAGTACGGGATCGACAGCACGCCCCTGCAAACCGAATGGATGGAGACGAGCGTGGGTGAATACGACACTTGCGTCCGGGCCTACTACGATATCGGATCGGGAAATCTGACGAAGGCTCCTCGGAGACCTACAGGATCGAAGGATCTTCGTTCTGTACCGAGTGATTTTTGGCAACCTTGCCTTCAGTGGTGACGTTGCGCTTGAAATCACAACGTGGCCAGGTGCTGCAGCTTTCGAATTCGCCGAACTTCCCGGCGCGAAGTTTGAGGACTCCGATCTTACATTTCGGACAAGGCTCCTGCAGCTCCCCGTCAACGGCTTCGATCTTCAGACCACCTTTCGCGGCGAGTTCGGTGACGAAACGCGACGGGTTCGCCAAGCTCGTATAAATTCGAACCTGCCTTTTGGCGCGGGTCAGCCCCACATAGAAAAGACGTCGTTCTTCGGCCATGGGATACGGGTCCGGCGTGGGCATTGGAATCTGCAGTAACGGGTCGTCTTCAATTTGACTTGGAAAACCCCGGAAGCCTTCGACTACGTTCACCAACATCACGTAGTCGGCCTCCAATCCTTTGGACGAGTGGATCGTTTTGAAAGAAATATCGAGCACATCACCGAATTTCTGTTGCCATGACCTCAGCTGGCTCGGGGAGTCGTTTCGATAACGGCCGAGCAGAAGGACCGTGATGCGATTTCCGCTGCTGGGCTTCAGCCTACCTTCCTCGATATAGCGGCGCATGAAGTCGAACTGTTCTCTCAAGTGCCCCTGGGCATTGGCCATGTCTTTGAAGGCGAACACCAGGACGGACGCATTCGAATAGGTGCTCGTGGTTTTGACTGTCTTTCTGATCTGGACAGGGTTTGCCTGGATAAATGTGCTGGAGATGTCGCAGAGTGATTTCGGACACCGGAATGTCGTTCCCAATGTCAGCCGGGATGCATAGGGGAAGATTTTCTCAAACTCGGTCATCACAGATATGTCCGCACCAGCGAACCTGTTGATGCCCTGCCAATCATCACCGACGACGCACAGGTGAACCTGGCCGTTCTTTGCGTAGTGTAGTGCCTTCAAGAGACGGATTCGGGCGCGTGAGGAATCCTGAAACTCGTCAGCGAGAACCATTTTGAAGCGACTCTGATATGTCCCAGCTTCGACATACTGTGCGGCCTGAATGACCATATCCTCGAAGTCGATCCAGCCTCCTTCCCTCAGCCTCCGTTCCCACTCTTCGGAGATCTGGTAGAACAGCTTTATGAACTGCACGATGCGAGCAGCGTGTCCGTCATTTAGCTGGCTGGCGGTTGCCTCTTTCATTTGTGATGGCGTGAGGCCATTGCTCTTGACGTGCTGCTGAAATATCCGAACCGTATTAGCCAGTTCCTTGTTGCTGATCGGCTGGAGTCCTTCGGCTTTGCGATCCGGATCGAAACGAATTGTTTGTCCGCGCTTCCTTAACTCGCTTTCCAGATTTGATAGTGCAGCACCGGTCGAAATCTGGTGCGAAGTGGTCTCGAAGAGGGCGGTGCTCATTTCCGCATGCAGAGACCTCTTCCATTTCGCGTCTTCGACATAATCGCCGTCGAAGTGATCCGGAGCCTTCCCGTCCGCTCCGAAAGCGAAATGCTCATGGTAAAGTTGAATGTCGGGATAATAGAAGTCGGGCTGATATTGTCGGTGAGTTTCGGTTGCCGTTTTATGTTCGTATTCCCGTTCGTAGACGTACGGCACGTTATGATAAAATAGCCAGTCCGCTATCAGCCGCTCTTCCTTGCTTTTCACGATGTCGCCATTGGCGGTTCGGTGACCGCGCCGACCGTTTTCATAGGCATCCGGCTCAGACGCGGCACCCCGCCGGCCGATATCGCGGCCATAAACGAGACGGAAAATGTTCCAGTCAATGTGAAACTTTGGGTTTCGGTCGGACAGGTCTTTGATGATCTTGCCGATCATCTCGACATCTTGACCTGACTGTTCGAGCCAGGGAGCCAGCGAAGGCTTCTCACCGCTCCCTGTTGCGATCACGTGCAGGCCGAATCCGTGAAATGTATCTACTCTGATTTCATCGGCACCCTCGAAATTCACGAGACGTGCTTTGACTCGATCTTTAAGTTCCTGGACCGCGTTCGTGTTAAATGCGAGAAGAAGTATCTGGCTTCCATTGACCAATTTCTGGTGCAAGGCGTAGCCAGCCTTGGCGACCATTGTCGACGTCTTCCCTGATCCGGCAGCCGCCACGATCTGCACGCTGCTGTCCATGCAGATGCAGGCGTTGATCTGCTCTTCTGTCAGGGGATTTTTTTCAACGGAGTCGAATAGGGGTTTCAGCAGTTTTTTCTGCATGACCCGAAACACATCGTTGTGGTTTTTGAAGTCCGATCTCAATTCCTCGAGCGCCGGATTTCTATTCAACAGTTTATTGATGGCAAAATCGGTCGATCTGGTCGGGGCCGGGAACTGCTCAAGAATTCTCTCGGCCGTTCCCGAGGGTATCCACTTCGTGCGATCGACGAGCGGCTCCCATTTTGCACGCCAGTCACGAGTGCGCTGATGATAGTCGTCCTTGCCTGGAGGCTGGGGAACTGTCGGTTTGCTAGTCGCAAGAGGGGTTTTAGCGCTGTCCTTGATCAACCCCAATTTGGTCAAGACCGAATGCACAACCGCAATCGCCAAAACCAAAAGAAATAACTCAAACATTCCCGCCCCAAAAACGACCTAGCCCTGTTGTTCGAATATCGCCGAGGACGGGCAATATCAACGATAAAGGCAGCGCGAAACTGGCGAGTGAGAATAGTAACGGCTGTTGGTAGAGACGACCTGGCGGACTTCGTCGTTGCGCCATCTGAAGGCTTCCCGCTCGCTCCGGTCATACAAGATATAGGGCCGTCGTCCTGAAGTCGTTGGCCTAGTGCGGGTTGACATTTTGTCGTTCCGTGGGATACACTGAACCTCAACGAATTACAAATGAGGTCAATGATGGCGACTGAAGACAAAACGCAGGTTTCCCTTCGGGTTCCTGCAGCTATGCTTGCCGACTTCGAACGTATTGCCACGGCTCTTGACCGGGACCGGACTTGGGTGATGCTGCGCGCTTTTCGAGTCTACCTCGATGGCGAGGGCGGGCATCTGCTCGATGAGATGAAGGGGATCGAAGAGCTCGATGCAGGTCAGGTAGTGGATTTCGACGAGGTCATGGACAAGGCTGACGCCATCATTGCGGCAGCCCGCAACTCCCGCCAAGCCAAGGTGGGCTGATGTCGCGACGCATGGCAGGTATGTCTCCGAAGGCGGAGGCAAAGTTCCTGAAGGGCATCGCCTACATTGCTGAGCGCAATCCTTCGGCGGCCGAAAAGATTGTCGCGAAGATGAGAAGCCTGCGCGAACGCCTCGTCGATTTCCCCGACAGTGGCGTTCGCGGCGAGATCCCCGGAACCCGGCGCATGGTGCTCAATTCGTTCGTGCTGACTGTCCGTCAGGGCAAGAGCGGCATAGAGATCGCGGCCGTGCGCCACGCCAAACAGAAGGATGCATACGCACCTTCCGAGCTCCTTGGCGAAGATCCCGAAGAGGCAGAGGTCCCGTCTAGTCCGAAGAGGTAGGGGTGCCTCAGTGGGTGTCGAACACGAACGCCGTCCGGCGCTTGGCGAGCACAGGCCGCTGCGGCTTCTTGCGCGTGTATTGCTCTCGCTCAGGTGGGTAATCTTGGTTCAGCAGCAGCTTGGCGTACTTGAGCGGCACGTCGGCCAGCCGGGCGCGCAGATACGCATCCTCGCGCCCCTCCTCGTCCTGTCCGCGGACCGCCTCCTTGAGTTCGCGGAAGATCGGCCGCTTTCCGGTGATGTCCCAATAGGTTCCGGCACCAACCTTGACACCAATACCGAGCAGCCGCTCGAAGGATGATCGGTAGTGCCTGCGGCGGTTGAAGCGGAAGACGAATTCCTGCAGGTAGACGTCCGCGTGCTTCTTGCGTAACCCGTGATAGACCCCCATCGACCAGCGCTTCAGCAGCGAGAAGATGCGATGGATATGCTTCAGCACTATGTGGGCTGGAACCGTCTTCGGGATGACGATCGCCTCGTGGCCGCGGTCGGCCAACCCGCTATACGAGGTGTTGCCGTCCGTGACGATCCATGAGCCTGGCGCCGTCGTGCGCTCGACGAAATCGTGGAGCTGAAATCGGCCGCGTCCGGTGATGATGTTTAGGCGGATGCGGCCCATGAAGCCATCATCCAGGCACTCGACAGCTCCGGCGATCATGATCTTGTCGGCATCGGGGTTGCCCTTGAGCCGCTCGAGCGTGTCGGCCTTGCGTCCGAACCGCATCTCGGTCTCATCGACCTGGACCGTCTCCTCGTCGCCCCCGAGCGGCTCGCGGTCGGGATCGACCATGGCGCGCCTTAGCTTGTGGAGAAGCAGCCAGGCGGTCTTGTAGGACCCGATCCCCAGCTTACCCTGCAGTTGGAGGGCGGAGATCCCGTTCGAATGAGTCGTCACGAGATGGGCGGCGAGGAACCAGGTCCGCAACGGGAGGTGAGTTCCATGCATCACGGTCCCAGCGACGACGGAAGTCTGCTTTCGGCAAGGCAGCAGGACACCGTCCTCGGCTACGGCCTCGCCGGCGCATTCCCAGACCCAGGGCTTGCCCCTCAGCTTCCAGCCTTTCATCGATCCGCAGTGCGGGCAGACGAAGCCCTCGGGCCAGCGTCGATCCGCCAGGTAGGCCGCGCACGAATAGTCGTCCGGGAACATCGTCTGGAATTGCTCCAGCGATGGTGGGCGGTCGTATCTTCAGCGAAAGACATGCTCGTGGGGCATCCGGCGCCGCTAGCACATCGAGGGGAGGCGGCGCGAGCCAAACCACTAGATATGGTTAAACCGGAGCGAGCGGGATAAGCCTTGCCATCTGCCCGGCAAGACTCGTTGAAGTGCCATTCAGGGTGGCAATCGCGGGCAGTCGCTACCTCCCGAAGAAGTTTTCGGACCTGCAGAATTGAAGCGTTGACACAACATGCGGCGATTCAAACTGTATTTTTGATGGAGAACTGTCATGCCACTAGAATCCCACTCGCCACGACTAGCCGTTTTGATCGACGCCGATAACGCATCGGCCAAAATTGCCGACGGTTTGTTTGAAGAGATCGCGAAGATCGGAGAGGCCAGCGTCCGTCGCATCTACGGGGATTTTTCTAGTGCGCGCTCAAAAGCCTGGGCCGATATCCTTTCGAAACACGCCATCATCCCCCAGCAGCAGTTCGCCTACACGACAGGCAAGAATGCTTCCGATATCACGCTAGTGATCGACGCCATGGATCTGCTCCATAGCGGACGGTTTGACGGCTTCTGCCTCGTTTCATCTGACAGCGACTTCACGCGGCTTGCCGCCCGCATCCGCGAGCAGGGCGTCGATGTATTCGGTTTCGGGGAGCAAAAAACGCCTGAAAGCTTCCGTCAGGCCTGCCGCCGATTTATCTATACTGAGAACCTGTTGCCGTCCTCTCCCGCGAATGAGCCTGAGGCATCACCAAGCACGAAGCCTTTGCAACAACCGTCAGCAGCCGTGCCAATCATCCGGAAGGTCATCGCTCAGATGGAGAGCGAGGACGGCTGGGTTCCGCTCGGTGCATTAGGCACCCAGCTTGCCAACCTGGCTTCCGATTTCGATCCGCGGACGTTCGGCTTCCGAAAATTGAGCGATCTGTTGCGTAAAACTAATGCATTCGACATCGACCACCCGGAAGGCGGCAGTATGCGAATTCGCATCAAGCCTTCCGTCAGCAACCGATCCTCAACGAAGACGTCTGCGGGATCACGGTCCAAGGGTTGAAATCGCGGGGGGTGGTATCACTGGAGAACCGAATGCTCCTTCGTGATCGCGGGGAGTATCGTGTTTCTCAGGCGTGTCACCAGGTCCTTTCCTTCGGCCACGTCGACGCTTGCAGTCTCGAGGACCGTCTCCAGATCCGTGATCAGGAACTGCGCCTGAACGCCCTCTTTGTCGCCGAGCCCCTCGTGATGGGGATAGAGCAGAGTCAGCCGGGGTGCCTTGTAGAGATGGGCATACGCCATCATCTGGTAAACGTCACTTTGAGAAACATCCTGCTTCCGATCGTCAATTCGCGCAGATATCCGTTTCCATTTTGTGTCGATGACATGAGCGACCTGTCCAGCGCGCCAGATTAGGATGTCGGGTATGGTTTGGAAAACCTCACGGCCGTCATCCAAGGAGGTAAGGCAGTATTTTCTCCCACTCTGCCGCGTAACGCGAAATTCGGTCCCGGCTAGGGCACGCGTGACAAGTCGACCTACGTATTCCTCGAAAAGCGCGTTCATCTCGAACAGGAGCGCCGTGCCTTGCCCTGCACCGCTGTTGGTCCTTTGGTACCTGTTCCGTAGAAATAGCTGTGCCATCCCGAAAAGATCCTGCCACGCGCGATTGGTGCGGTCGATTAGGACTTCCCCCCATTTCAATGCCGATGCTGGAATCTTCATGATATCCGCATACACGAAGGCCAACTCACGCAGGCGCTGTTGATTTGCCGTATTGCGCGACATTCGGGATAGGTGCGCAACAGCTGCCTTCATGATGCGGTTGAGGGCTATGTCTTCCGACAGCTCATCGAAGCGACATGCAAGCCGCCCTGGGTTCGCCGCGTGGCAGGTGAATTGACGCGCCACATCGAGTGTGCCGCGTAGGGCCGGCAGGTCATCCTCCTGGCTGATATATCGCCGGGGCATGCCACGGCGGACCGCTTCGGTCAGCTTTTCGCAAAAGATCCGGATCAGGATCTCGAGAAGCGTCTCACGCTGCCAGTCGAGTTCAGTGATGCGCCCTGTCTCGATCTTAAGATCCCGTGCAACCGCGAGCATGTGAACAAGACGCTTGCGGATTTCGCCTTTCTCCTGCGTGGACCCTTCGGTCATTCCGACATCGATCTTGGGTAGGATCTCGAGACTGCAATCCTGAGCAGCCAGCACTCCAACCACGCCACGCGCCCGCAATTCATTTCGTCGATCTTCCAGCACCCCGCTGCTGCCTCGGCCCGAGAAGGGTGAAGCTTTGGCTTGTGACACCAACCGGCTGGCAAGTTGCGCTGGAATGCAACCCTCCCCATCACCATGAGGCAGTGCCTTCCATTCAAGCACAGTATAGGAAGGCATCAGACGCTGAACTCCGAGAAATCGAACTGATCCCTCACCTTCCAGCGCAGCTTAGGACCGGAAAAATCGTCTATTTCCAAGCCAAAGGGCGCCTTCAGCTCCTCTCGCGTTAAGAACCTCCCTGGGCTGGAGCCTGACTCCCCCAGAACCGTGGCAACTTTCGACCAATCTTCATAGAAATATTCTGCCAGTAACGGGATGACCTTGTGACGCATAACCTCTTCGACAGCGTCGCGCGTCGCGCAACCAGTGAAGTAGGCGTGTCCGATCTGATGTTCGCGGTCGAATAAATATTCAATGCGGTTGTTGATCGTCATCAGGAGCTTCTGCAGGTCGATCCCGCCTACATTCGTCGAGAGGACCAGCGGGTTCGGCATCAGTTCGCGGAAAGCGAAGCGGCGGCGTAGCGCGGTGTCCAGAAGGGCAATAGATCGGTCGGCCGTGTTCATAGTGCCGATGATGTGGAGGTTCGCCGGCACGCCAAATGGCTTCTTCGAATAGGGCAACACCAGGCGGATCTCGTTCTGCATGCCCAGCCGCTTGTCGGGCTCCAGAAGCGTGATCAACTCACCAAAGACCTTGGAGATGTTTGCACGGTTGATTTCGTCGATGATCAGGACATGATCCCGTGCTGACTGGCTTGCGCGAGGTGTCTCCTCACCGAAAACGATTGCTTCCAGTGCGTCCCAGTCCACGAGCGACTGGTTCAGCTTATAAACTGAATGGCGTCTGAAGGCATTCGAGTAGAAGCGACTGCGCTCAGTCCCTTCGTCGTTGCGCCAAAGCCACTCCACATGACGCCGGTGCGGATGGAATGCAGCATCCGGATCGTAGAAGTATCCGCCAGTAACTTTGCCTAATGCTTGAACCCGGTCCCGTCCATCAGAGACGACCACGTAGTCACCAACCTGCATGTCGGCCCTGAACGAGAAGGTGATCACGACGTTTCCATCATTGCCGGTCGCTTCAGGGTCCTTCTTCGTTCTCCATTCCGAGAAGATTTCGTTGAAATCGTCGAACCGTTCGTCTGACCAGTCAATGTCCCCGCCCCAACCAACATGGATCAAGCCGTGATCCAAACCGAAGCGGATCCTGTCATCCTCGACTTGCCGTCTTCCAAGCGCGACCTTGAACACCCGGGCGGAACGGTCAAGCCGTGCTGATGTACCCCCATCCGGCCGGTCAAGCCTTGCCCGCTCGCTGACTCGCTTGAACACGCCGTCATGGGGTTTCAGACGGAAACCAGTGCTGATTTCCACCTCCTCGGGCCCCTCACCAGCTTCGTCGTCGGTGCTTGGCCGTAGGCCTTCGACGAATTCCTCGTAAGACATCGATTGGTGGAAGGTCACGAACTCGATCCGTCCGTCGCTCACCAGCCTCCGATACTCGGCCATCAGCGCGTCACGCTTTTCGTCGCCCTGAAACGACGCCGCAAATTGCTCGCCCAGACAAAGCCGGACTGCTTCCCAGGCCGTCCGATAGGTCTTGCCCGTTCCGGGTGGTCCGTAGAGGACCAGGTTGGTTGCCGAAGGCATTGGCTTTGTTGTTGCTTCTGTCACGGTGTCCGCCTGCGCTTGTGATCCGAGCTTGTAGGTGAAAATGGTCGAGCTGCTGGGGTTCGGCTCGGTATGGGTTGGGGGCGGCACCTTGGCCAATTGCTGGAACTTCTCGCCGCCAAGCGCGCTGCAGATGTTCGGGAATGCGTCTCGCAGGCCCATTGCTTCGGCGATCTGGCTGGCGCGAATAGTCACCTCGGGAGCATCGTGCTCTCGTGCAGGCTCTATGAAGTAATTCAGCGCGCAAAGACGTATGCGATCTGCGTCGCGTATAAGGTGATCATAGCGTTCGGGAGGAGGAACGGGCCTGTCATCTTCGTCCACAATAATGAAGCCAGCGTTGTGAAGTCGCGCGGCTGCATCTGTCTTCTGACCCCAGCCCCCGTTGAGTTCGGTTTTCTTCAGTAGGAAACCGACAACTGGCTTGGTCGGATACACACGACTGTCGCGCTCGCGCGTGGAGCGCACCCAATAGTCGCGCGGATCACCAAAACGACCGAAGATGTCTTCGCCCTCGCCATGGAGGCGATAGCGGTCAAAAGCATCCATCGCCCCTTCGACTGCATGGCGCGAGACGACAACGGCCATGTCGCCAGTGCTCCCATTGGCTGGAATACCTAGCGCTTGAGCAATCTCCTCGCCGATTTCGTAGCGTTGCAGTTTTTCTGCGCCGTAGCGCAGGTAATTCACATCTCCACCGGCCAAGGCTTGGCACCGTGCGGCAAGCCCGTCAATCAACATGGCACGAGCAACCACAAGGATATCCTCAGTCTGAAGTGCCTCTTCGGCGCGGTTGCTCGCTCCTTTGGGCTTGATTTTGAAAACCGATCTGCGAGTAGCCCGGTCGCCGTGCCGCACAGGCTGATAGGGCGCGCCTTCAGAGTCGTAAAACACAACGCGGCGGGACGGTGTAAGTGCACTCATGGCATATCCCCTAGAGCACAAAGCGTGTTCACTAGCCGCATCTGCTCGACAGTCTCGCACTTCGCCTCGCGCAGGCGCGGCGCACCGAAGACCAGCGCCAGGCCCTTGGCGCGAGACACCGCCACATTGATACGGTTGAGCGAGAACAAGAAGTCCATGCCGCGCGGCGTTTCTTCGGCCGATGATGCGGTCATCGAGACCAGGCAGACGGGCGCTTCCTGCCCCTGGAACTTGTCCACGGTGCCGACGCGGATACCCTCGGGCAATGCGTCGCGCAGGGCGTTCACCTGTGCGTTGTAGGGTGCGACGACGATAATGTCCGACTGACGTATGGGTTGCGTTGTGCCGTCTTTGTCCGTCCATGTGCCCGACAAGAGGTCATGCGCAGCAGCCTTGATGGCAGCGACTTCGTTCGGCGCGATCTGGGCATTGCCCTCATGGGGGACCGACACCCAGAACGCACCTGCCGTAGGGAACGACGTGTTTGTGACGGACTGACGCGCGGTGTCGGGGTGGCTCGTCAGCCGTCCCTCATAGACCTGATCGGAAATGAAGCGACAGACCTCGGGATGCATTCGCCGCGAGGCTGGCAGGAAAATGCCACGATCAGGCGGAACCGTCGCATGATCGCCTAGCATCCAGTCGAGGCATGACAGGTTCGCCGGCTCAGGATGTGCCCCTTGAATGACCTGGGGCAGTTGACGAGGGTCGCCGACCATCACGATGTTACGGGCTGCTCGCCCCATCGCGATCATGTTGGCAAGACCTACCTGTCCCGCCTCATCCACGAACAGCCAGTCGAAGGCCTGCACATTCTCATCGCGAGCGAAAAAGAAGGCGGTGCCGCCCACGACATGTCCGCTGCCTGAGGCTTCGGCATTGTCGGTGGTGCGGTGGATGGCGCAGCCGTCGGGGTAGCCGTCTTCGCCGCCAGAGACTTTGTGAACCAGGTCGAGGCTGATCAGCGGGTCCTGGTCCTCGAGCGCACTGAGACAGCCCATTAGCACGTTGCGGATCGCCTCGTGGCTATTCGAGGCGACGCCGACCCGATGGCCCTTGTGTACCAGCGACAAGATCGCACGAGCGGTGACGTGGGTCTTGCCAGTGCCGGGCGGCCCCTGGATCGGCAGGACAGTGCCGTCCATCGCGGCCACGACCGCCATCGTGCCTGCGACCGGATCGGCGCCGTTCAGAAGGTCGGGCTTCGCGCCGGCGGTCAGGCGTGGTGCCGCGCGGGATAACAGATCGTCAACGGCCGTGTGCCGGCGGGCCCCGCATTGATCGGCGATCACATCGCGCAGGGCGGCGGCAATCACGTTGGTGTCCAACGGCCAGTCCGGGTGTAGCGTCAGCCGATCCGTCAAGAGATGCGCCTTCGCTGCACCCACCTTGACCGTGATGACGCGCGCGGCCCGATCGAGAGCCTCGATGCTGATCGTCGCGGGCGGCCCGTCATGGACTGGCACCGTCGCGCTCTTGCCATCCCGCAACTTCGTCTCCTGCGGCGGGAAGCGGTAAGTACGCGCCATAGAGCGCTTGACGGGTTCAGCTGCGCCCAAGGCTTCCAATCCGGCAAGGGCGTCGAGGTCGTCGATCAGATCATCCTCATCCTTCCCCACGCTGTCGAACACTGCCCACTTCGCGGGCTTCGCTTCGCGCTTGTGGAAGAGGCCGAGGTTGAACAGCATCTCCTGCCGGTCTTGCGGCAAGCCAGAGGCTGCGAGAGCAGAATGCAGCGCCACCGTGTCAGCATCATCTTCGGCTTCCTTGGCGTCCGCGTCCTGGCCGAACGTCGGCCAGCGAGTTGCGGGTCGAATGCTGACCAGCCAATCCCGCAGTTCCTCCGTCGAGATGCAATCGACGCGATTATAGTCCTCTATCTCGTCGAGGATCTGCTGATCGCTCGTCTCGCGCCAGCGCTCATAGGCGACGACCGAGCCCCCAGCCGTCTTCACCTCGCCATCACGCTTGCGGCCATAGAAGGCCTCCATCGACTTGATGGAATAGTTGGCTTCGGATCCGATCAGCGCTCCGCGCACGACGGCGAACAGATCGACGAAACGGCGCTCACGCAGAAGGCGATCAAGGAATGCTTCGCCAATCCCATACTTCGTGCTCAGCCGACGAAGCGCAGTGATCTCGTAGGACGCGTAGTGATAGATGCGCGCATCCGGATATGCCGCAAGACGCGTCCGGAAGAATTCAAGCAGTTCGGCCAACGCCTCCGCCTCGGCAGCGTGATCGTGCCCCCAGAACGCGCGGAATTGTCCGTCGAACCAAACGCCATGCAGGTACTCCAAACCACCTTCAAAATGCGGATCGCCCTCGATGTCATAGAAGATATCGCCCGCCTGCGGCGCGGGCAGCAGATCAAACCCCTTACCGAGCTCCGGGGTACGCAGTTCGAACGCGGGTGCGCCAGACTTCCGGGCATGTTGCAGTCGGGCTTGGGTCGCGAGGCGAACACGCGTGTTTTCCGCCATGCCGCGGATCGGATGATCGAGGCTGGCGAGGGCTTCCATGGTTTTGATGCCTGCCGCTTCCAGCTTCTTCACCTGGCCACGGCTGATGTTGGCTACGTTGAACAGGCTGTCTTCCGCATCCCAAGTGTTGGTGCAATGATCTCCCCAACGGCAAAGACTACAATCCGCGCAGGGAATCGGACGTGTCGGCTGCGGTTCGGCCACGAATCCTTCGAGCCGTGTCCGCGCCATGCGGGCATAGGCGGCGTAGTCAGACAGCCGCAAGGTTGCGCGGGTCCTGTCACCCAGCTCGACATGGGCGAACTCGGGCGCCACACCCTGAATTTCAGTCAGCAGGTCCGAATAGAGCACCAGTTGCAGCACGTGCTTGGGGTGTGGTCGGCGCTTGAGCTTGGTGTCGGTCACCTCATACCTGAACGAGCCGAGCGCCGAAGGCTGCTCGACGCGTTCCAGGAAATCAGACCAGCCACCCCAGTTGCCGGACAGGAAAGCCCCCTGAAAGACAACCTCCGGCCCGGCCGCCAGCGCTGCACGCGTGGTCTCGGCGTCGTGGGCAAGATTGCCCCGCGCAATTTCCACGACACTGCGACCCGCTGTGTTAAGTCGCGCGAGATGCGCCGCCTCGTGAGCATCGCCCTGCTTTTGCAACAGCGCTGCATCCTCGGTGTCCTCGCGCGGCGTCGGTCCAGCGCCGCACATATAGGCCAGATCCAGCGTGGTCGCGTGCGCGCAACCCATAAAACGCATAAGATCTGACGCCGACAGCAAGGTGCGGTCGTCGAGATTCCTCATTCAAGCCCCAATCATACCGCCCGCAGATCCCCCCCAAGGAGTCTCCTCGACAGATCGCACCTTCATCAATAGTTTATGACGGTGTCAATTGCTGACATGGGGGATTGATGTCTTTTGCAAAAGCGCAAGACTTACTCCGGCTTGCTCAAATTGCTGCATCGCGACGCGGCGGCATCTGCCTGGAGGAAATCTGTAGCGAATTCGGTATCTCGCATCGCACAGCCCAACGCATGACCGAGGCGCTCGACGCAACCTTCGCGAATGTGCAAACGGAGGATCGCGAGGACCGGCGGCGGTATTGGCGCCTGGACGCGCGCCCACCCGAGCGACTGCAACCGCGACAGGAAACCATCATAGAGGCACTTGAAATCGCCGCACGACTTGCGCGCGACCAAGGGCGACTGCGTCATGCGCGCGCGCTGGAGGATATGCGCGACGGGCTATTGGCACGCCTGACACCGCGCGATGCCCGACGATCCGAGGCCGATGCTGAGGCCGTACTGGCCAGCCTCGGTCAGGTGATGCGCCCAGGCCCGACGGTCGCCTTGCGGCCTGATGTAACCGATGCGGTGATCGAGGCGTTGCGCGGACCGTTTCGCCTCCGCGTGATCTACGGCCCTGCGGACGCCGAGCCCCGGGTAATTGAGCCGCACGGCCTGCTTTTGGGCCACCGAAGCTACCTTGTGGCACGGCAGCCCGCGCGCGGCGAGACGATGCTGAACTTCCGCATGGACAGGATCCATGCCGCTGAGGTGCTGGACGAGAGCTTCGGATTTGCGACTGGGTTTGGCCTCAATGACTATGCAGCCCAAGCTTTCGGCGTCTACCAGGATCCTGAGCAGTACGGTGAAGTCATCTGGCGCTTTGCCCCGGTGGCCGCCGAACGCGCCGCCGAATTCCGCTTTCACCCGACGCAGGTCATGGAGCCGCAGGAGGACGGTGGCTTGATCGTCCGGTTTTACGCGGCGGGTTGGCTGGAGATGGCCTGGCATCTTTATCAGTGGGGCGACAAGGTCGAGGTGGTTGCGCCGGACAGGCTGCGGGCATTGGTCGACGGTCATCGGCGGCCGGATTTCGACGCCTTGCCATGATCGGATTTTTGAGGGGGACTGGGCGATGAAGGATGTTCTCAACCATGCAGCTTTGAAAACCAAGCAGCGCGCCATCCGTGAGGGTTTTCCTGAAACCATGGGCCTGCGCGCTCATCGCGCTATCAGCTGGATCGGACGAGCCGAAGCTTGCGACGACGACGACGAAGATGCCCGCTTCATCTTTCTCTGGATTGCGTTCAATGCCGCCTATGCGGACGAGCGGGAATTTCAGTTGGTAGCGCCTGGCGAACGTGCAGCCTTTGTCGACTATTTCGGCAGACTGGTGGCGCGCGACGGGGCTCGACGCATCTACAAGGCGCTGTGGCAGCGATTCTCGGGGCCGGTGCGAATGCTCATGGAGAATCGATACGTCTTCAATCCATTCTGGCAGCATCACCACGGAATCGACGGGTTCCAAGACTGGGAGGAAAAGTTCAAGGCCTCGTCGCGGAGCTTCGCGCAGGCATTCCAGGCGGGCGATAGCGTCCGCGTCCTGAGCTTCGTGTTTGACCGGATGTATGTCCTGCGCAATCAACTGGTCCATGGCGGCTCGACCTGGAACAGTGGTGTCAACCGGACGCAAGTGCGAGATGGTGCCGCAATCCTCGCCTTCCTGATGCCGGTCTTCGTGGACTTGATGATGGACAATCCTCAGGAGGATTGGGGACGGCCATTCTACCCGGTTGTTGAGTAGAGTGCGATGCTGCGGCCATGTCGTGGACGGTTGCTTCGCAGATAAAGCGGCCATGCAATGTCGGGGAGCCAAGGCGGCATCTGTCATGGGCCGGTGCAGGCAACGTTGCCCGACCCATGCTGCCTAGTCGCGTTGGGCAGCCTGGAAGCGGCCGATATGGCCAGCTTTGAGTGGAACATCGCGCCGATCCAAGTAAATGTGCTTTTTCCTGGGGATACATGACAGGAATTGGCACCCACCCCCGTTAGACATGCGACCGTGCGGTTCCTTGGGGAATCGTCGGCGGATGATTGGGAGCGGGAGGCTGGGCTAGTGGCGTATCGATTTGTTCACGCGGCGGACATCCATTTGGATTCTCCGCTCCGGTCTTTGGCAATGCGGAGCTCGGAACTCGCCGAGTTGATCGGGAATGCGACCCGGCAGGCATTTGTGCGCGTCATCGATCTGTGCCTTCGAGAACAGGTCGACGCGCTGCTGTTGGCCGGCGATCTCTACGACGGCGAACAGACCTCGATGAAGACGGCCCGGTTCCTCGCCGAGCAGGTTCGTCGGCTTCATGAAGCGGGCATTCGCGTTTTCATCATCAGGGGGAATCACGACGCTGTCTCCCAGATAACAAAGGAACTGGTCTTTCCGGAGACGGTGAAGGTGTTCAACGGGCGCGCCGAAGCGATAGCGATCGACCGAGCGCGAGGCGACTTTCCGGTCGTTGTCCATGGACTGAGCTTTGCCGAGCCACACGCGCCGGAAAGCCTCGTAGGCAAGTACAAGTCCGTGATCGACGGCGCCTTCAACATCGGCATCCTTCACAGCAGCATCTCGGGATCAAGCGGCCACAATCCTTATGCGCCATGCAGCCTTGCCGACCTCCATGCGACGGGCTTCCACTACTGGGCGTTGGGTCACATCCACAAACGATCGGTATTCGAAGGAAAGTGCACCGTGGTCATGCCGGGCATGCCGCAGGGACGAGATATCAACGAAGCCGGCGTCAAGTCGGTATCGCTCGTAACCGTTGCCGACGACCTGTCAGTCCGGACCGAAGAGCGCTTCACAAGCGTCGCGCAGTTCGAACGGGTCGAAGTCGATACGAGCCAGATCGAAGACTGGGCCGGCCTTGTTCGCGAAATCGGAAAGGCGCTCGAATGCACCCGGACGGATGCCGCTTCCGATCAGCTGGTTGCGCGTGTCCGCCTAACGGGTATCACTCCCCTTGCGTGGCGCATGCAGCGCGACTTCGATCTCCTTAGAGCCGAAGCCGATGACCGAGCATCCACGGTTGGCCACTGTTGGGTCGAAAAACTCGAGGTCCAGTGCCAGCCGCCATCGGCTTCGCAGTTCGTTTCCGGAGATCCGCTGACGGAGCTGCGACGCCTGATCTCGAACGAAGTAGCAGGCTCGGATGCGTTCAAGGCTACTGCATTCGAGATCGCGGAGGAACTAAGAGGACAGTTGCCTCCGGAATGCCGTCACATACTCGGAGAGGACGAAGCCGCCTTCGACATCGTTGTTGCTGATCTGCTGAATGAGGGCGCAGACAACGTAGTCGCACGCCTGCATGCCGACTCGGACGTGGAGGCCGCCTGATGCGTATTCGTCGTCTTGATCTCATCCGCTACGGCAAATTCACCGATCACACGATCGCTTTTGGTGAGCGCACCAAAGACACCCCAGACCTGCACATCGTGTACGGTCCGAACGAAGCCGGGAAGTCGACCGCACTTGCGGGCGTGCTGGACCTCCTGTTCGGCATTGAGATGCGCAGCCCCTATGGCTTCCTGCATTCTCATCCGTCGATGCGGCTCGGCGCGGCCTTGGACCTGACGACGGGCGAACGGGAAATCGTTCGCATCAAACGCCCACAGAACAGCCTCCTCGACGCGGATGACCAGCCGATTTCCGAGGCCGTGCTGCGTGGAGACCTCGGAGGCATCGATCGGGAGTCCTACCGCACGATGTTTTCGCTCGACGACGACACGCTCGAGGCCGGCGGCGAAAGCATCCTGGCGAGCGAGGGCGACCTCGGCGAACTCCTGTTTTCGGCCAGCGCGGGCCTGGCCGACCTGAGCCATCGGCTTGGCGACCTAAGAACGGAAGCCGACAGCTTCTACAAGAAGCGTGCTCGGAGTGGAGAACTCGGTGAGCTAAAGAGCCAGCTAGATGCCCTCAAAGACGAGCGGACAAAGATCGACACG
The DNA here is from genome assembly GCF_004794715.1 of Mesorhizobium sp. M8A.F.Ca.ET.207.01.1.1. NCBI lineage: Bacteria > Pseudomonadati > Pseudomonadota > Alphaproteobacteria > Hyphomicrobiales > Phyllobacteriaceae > Mesorhizobium > Mesorhizobium sp. M8A.F.Ca.ET.207.01.1.1. The sequence continues at coordinate 38,208 of NZ_SRUS01000004.1, forward strand.
CTGGCGGCCCGATATGCCCAGTTGGTCGGCGCGCGAGAAAGTGCGTCGTCACGGTATGAAGAAACGATTGCCGTCCGCGGCCGCATTCAGTCGCGTATCGACGAGATCCAACGTCTACTCGCGGCGCTACCGCGCCTGACGATTCTGCGAGCCGTCCGTGAGAAGCTTGCCCCTCTTGCTTCTCTGCCTGAGGCCACGTCCGGGATGGCAGAGGAACTTACGACGCTGCAGAAGGATGACATCGAGTTGGCGACGCGATCCAGAAGCGCGACCGAAAACATCGATGAACTCGCGTCGGATTTGGAAAAGGAATCCGTCGACGATGTTGCGCTGAGACTTGCTGATCGCGCGTCACGGCTGCCCGACCTGCGGGCTCGCCACCTCACTGCGGCGAAGGACATTCCCGAACGTCGATTGCAGATACGCGAGGCCGACGCCGCGATCACAGGGATTCTGCGTCGGATTGGCCGGGAAGACGAGGCCGATCCAGCACGGCTGGTTCTTCGGACGTCCGTGGTCGGATCCCTCCGCGAACTTATCGAAAGTCGTTCCGGCGTGACGTCGTCGCGGCAGTCGGCTGAAGGCGAGGTTTCTGGTGCCCGGCGTCGTTTGGACGAGGCTCGAGAAAAACTCGAGGCAGCGGGACAAGGAACGGGAACCACGTCCTACACCGACGCGAGCGTGGCAGGTCTTGCGACCGCACTGGCCACGCTGCGAGCCGACGACCACGACGTTCGCCTGAGACTGGCTGATCGCGCGCTTACCTCGCATCAGGAGACGCTCGCCACGAGGTTGCGGGGCCTGACACCATGGATCGGGGATCCACTGCAACTTCTCGACATGGCCGTGCCGGACAAGTTTACCGTCGAACGGTGGAAGGCTGACCTGTCAACGGCTCGAAAGACGGTCGAGCGCCACCAGCAGGAGGTTGAGCGTCTGACATCGGACCAGAAGCACTTGACCGCCGAACTCGATGCGTTGGAAGCCGTCGCAGGCGTGATCACTGACTACGAAGCTGGCACCGTCCGTGCGGCCCGCGAGCAGGCATGGGCAGAGCATCGCCGGAAATTGGACAAGAGCACGGCCGACGTATTCGAAGATACCCTCCGGCGCGACGACCTCGCAACAAACGCCCGCTTTGTGCATGTCAATGAACTGGCGAGGCTTCATCAGGGCCTTCAAGCCGCTGCTGTCTTGGGTTCAGACATTAGCCGCGCCGAAGAGTTCCTGGAAGCCGCGAAAACGCACTTCCAAAGCCTCAACGACGAAATCGCCGAGGCCTTCTTGCGCATCGCGCCGGGCTTTCAGGGAGACACCTCCCCCGAACGGCTTGAGACTTGGTTGGGGTCGCGCGCTCTCGCTTTGGAAGCGTTGTCCACGGTTCGAGCAGCAGAGCGCGACCGCGACGCGGCGAAGGCCGATGGTGCAGCCGTTTGCGATCGTCTGAAGGCCGCCTTGGCCGTGGCTGGCGTGTCGCAGGATCCGAACGCAAGCTTCGAGGCACTGGTGGCATTGGCACAGGCCCTCGTCGACCGAGCATCCGAAATCAAGCAACTCCTGCGAGACTTGGAGGACCGTCAGCGGCAATTCGCAGACCGCGAGCGTATCCTTGAAGGAGCCACCGCGGACGATCAGCGTTGGACATCCGAATGGACAGCGGCATGCTCTGCATCGTGGCTAGGCGATCAAGGCACGCGGTCAGTCGCGGAAGTACGAGAGATCCTGTCGGCGATCGGCGATCTCGGCTCCTTCATCGAAAAGCAAAGTGCGCTGGCAGATCGTGTCACGAAGATGGAGCGAGATCAGGCAGACTTCACTGCCGAAGTGGTTCGCCTCGCCGATGGACTGAGCATCGCTGCACAACAGTCCGCTTCGCTGGATCTCGCCACCGTGATAGAAAATCGCATTCGCGAGGCCGAAACCGCTCGGGACCGCCGCCTTGTGAAAGAGCAGGCTATCCAGATCGCTAAGGAAAGGCAGGGTGACCTGGCTGACGCCATCGCGATCCATGAACGGCGAAAGGGCGAACTCCTCCAGTTCTTCGGAGTATCTTCGCTTCAGGACATCAGTGTCGTGCTGCAGCAGCTGGAGCGGCGAGCCGCGCTTGGGGATGAAGCTGATTCTGCCGCGGCGGACATCATGAACGCCGTTGGATCACCAACGCTCGACGAGGCTGAACGGTCCCTCGAGAACACTGACCGGGTGGCCCTTGAAACGGAGGCGGCAGAACTCAAAGGCCGTTTCCAGGATCAGGATCAACGGAGTCGAGAACTGTTCACGGAACACAGCAAGGCGGCTGACGCGGTCAGCGCTATAGGAGATGACGATGCTGCCGCTCGGATCGAAGAGCGTCGCCGGACCGTGTCGCTCGAGATCGAAGAAAAGGCTGTCCGCTATCTCAAGCTACGGATTGGAGCCGCAGCGGCAGAACAAGCGCTTCGCATGTACCGAGACCGCCATCGGAGTTCCATGATGGCTCAAGCATCTAAGGCGTTCCACACTATCAGCCGGGGCAATTACCGTGGCCTCGCCACCCAGCCCGATAGGGACACGGAGATGCTGGTTGCGGTGAGCGCGGACGGCGGATCGAAAATTGCGTCCGCCCTGTCGAAGGGAACGCGGTTCCAGCTTTATCTGGCGCTTCGTGTCGCCGGATATCATGAGTTCGCTTCGTCGCATCGGCCGGTGCCCTTCCTCGCCGACGATATCATGGAGACCTTTGACGATTTCCGGGCCGAGGAAGCCTTCCGGCTCTTCACGGGAATGGCGAATGTGGGCCAGGTGGTCTACTTCACCCATCATCAGCACCTGTGCGACCTCGCGCGGAAGGTGTGTCCGAGCGTGACAATCCACGAGCTGCCGCAGACGCCGACCTCGCTGTATCTGGTGGAGAACAGCCGACAGGTTGCCTAGTAAAACATCGATGAGGACTTCACCCATCTCCCTGGTGTCGTCAAACCGGCCTGAAGGGCGCGAGATAAGCGCGATAGTGTTTGAGATGCTGTCATAATCAAAGGCAATCCGGATGACCAATGCACTGGAAGATGCCCTTGCTGATTTGCGGGGTGAAGTTGAAAGCGGGTGTGAGCTTGGCGCTGCAGTAGAGGAGATCGCAGCTGAACACGGACTCAATTCAATACTCTTGAGACGAAAATTCACTGAACGTTTTGGATCGGTTGCCGCTCTGCTTGAAAAGCAGGATCTCGCCAAATCGTCAGCGCGTCCCGAGATCGACTATGAGAAGGTCAAGGCTCTGGTTGAATACCAGTGCAGGCGATTCCGTGTGAAGCCCGACAAGTTTTTTCCATTGAAGGGTAAGACCGAGGTGACGATTACCTCCAGGATGGTTGGCGGCCACATGGTTCACGTAGTCGTGGATTTCCATGAATGCGCGGTCATCGAGAGATCGCGAAATGTCCGCGACTCACTGGAAATGTGGTGGGAGTCCGCAAGAACCAAGTTATGAAACCGTTCATGGTCTTGCCGCCTCCGGAGGAGCCGCAAGCGCGGCCGCCGACCGTGTGAAAGCGTGGTTCGGATAGCCCCCAAAGGGCATCAAGTCCCCCCGGGGTCGTTCGACTTCCTGAACCTTCGGCAACGCAGCATGTCCGCATTTCCGAACGAGGCGGACATCTAGAGGCAGCGTTTCCTTCGGCAGCATACCGCGACTTCATGCTTCGGTCTTGACTCTCCTGCATCTCTGGAAGCGCTTCAGGAGCGCATTCGTTGTCTTGAGGGCGGCAGGGACCACGGTCGATCGGTGCTGCCTTTTGGCTTTTGGCGTCGGAGACCTCGATCGCCATTTGCCAGGAGGCGGTCTCGCTTTGGGCGCTCTCCATGAAGTCGCTGGCGGCAATGGCGCAACGATGGAACAGCAGCAGCGCTTTTTGCAGCAGGAATCGTGGCAAGGACGCAGGGCAAGGTGCTTTGGTTCGTGACGCGGCAGGATCTGTTCGCGCCTGCAATCGTTCAGGCAGGCCTGGACCCCGACCGCGTGATCTACGTGGAGGCAGGTGACGATAAATCCTTGCTTGCCTGCTTCGAGGAAGAACTCCGGCATGTGGGGTTAGGCGCGGTTGTCGCCGAAGTTGCCAGATAGCCGATGACTGCGTCCCGACGGCTGCAATTGGCGGCTGACTGATGCGCGGTATGCCTGAGCTTCAGGTGACCTCGCATTTTTCCTTCTGCGAGGCGCAAGTTCTTGTAAGGAACTGTTTGCGCAGGCCGCCGTGTCGGGGATCGAAACGCTGGCGGTTGTTGACCGCAACAGCCTGGCCGGCATCGTGCGTGCGCACGAAGCTGCGAAGACACCGGCGCCAGGCTGATCGTCGTTTGCCGTCTCGATTCGGCGGATGGCATGTCAGCACTGGTCTATCCGACGGACAGGCCCGCCTACTCATCTAGCCATAAGCTCGGATGGTCGCTCGTCGATTAGGGTCTAGTTGTAAATTTGCGCCGCTGAAAGCAGCGCAACCCTTCAAAAAGCTATGGGTATATGACTCTACGAGACAAATGACTATCGACAACCGACTGCACAATCCCAATATTGGGGACCGTTCGCCTAATGTTCCTTCGGAGCGTCGATGTCAAAGAAGATCACCGACAATCAGCTGCTGGGTGAGATCGGTGAAACCGCAGCCCGACTTCGATTCCTGAAGATAGGATTTCAGTTCGATGTCAGGTCGAGATTGGAAGCAGGCGTAGATGCCATCGTTGAGGTGATGGACAACGGTGTCCCACTTGCGCAGATGATCGCCGTCCAGGTGAAGGCCCGCCATGGAAACGCATATGCTTCGGAGGACGAAAACGGCTTCACCTATATAGTGCGAAGCGAAGACCTCGAATACTGGCGCCCATCGAATCTGCCGGTGATCATCGTCCTGTACCGCGATTCCGACGAGACCTTCTTCTGGAAGGAGATCCCGCGCGGATCGGACGACTCCGAGCGCAGATTGCGGTTCGACAAGAAGCTGGATTGTCTCGACGCCGACGCCGTCGATAGGTTGGCCGCAATCACCGTTCCCAAGGCGGGCTTCGGCTACTATATCCCGCCGTTGGGACGTGGGGAGAATGCCCTCGTCAACATGCTCCCGGTAACTTTCCCTCCTGAGATGTATGTCGCGCCTACCACCCATTCGGCGAAGGACGCTGGCAGAATTCTGCTCGATCTCGACGAGCCCGCCCGGTTCGACTGGGTCATGAAGAGTGATACGCTATGGTCGTTCCAGGATCCGCGGAAGACCGTCTGCCGAGAGATCGTCGAACTCGATCAAGTCGAGGCCATAGACACGCGTCATTTAGCATTCCATGAGGACGTCCACGAGCGCAACGTGTTCGCGCATCTTCTTCGGCGGGTCTTGGGTCATCAGTTCTACAAGGATTTGGGCTGGGACAAGGACCGCGGCCAGTTCTACTTCAAAGCGTTGGCGGCGAATGCATCGAGGTCCTTCTCCTACAAATCCTCCAAGCAGAAGGCCAGCTCCGCCGTCGTAAATGTCGCCATGCAAAAAGCCGATCCGACCCGAGTGTCTTTCGTGCGCCATCATTCCTTCATCCCGCGCTTTGAAAACCTTATGGACGAATGGTTTTTAGTGGTGAACCCGAACTACTACTTCACCACCAACGGCTTCCAGCCGCATTCCTATCCGGCGGAATTGCTGGCCGGAAAGAAGCGCCTCGACAACAGTGCTTCGCTGCGCGGTCAGTTGATACTCTGGCACCGCTTCCTCACCAGGCAGGATGGCAGTGCCGACGATCTCTTCGCCGAGCCGAACCTCGAAGTTCAATTGAAATTCGGGGAGCCGCCTGAGGTGCATCTCGCTACGAAGGTGCCCGAGGACGCTTGGGGTACGAAGAAGGCAAAAGATAATGGCGACGACAGCACTCAGGCGGAGATCGAATTCCTATGAAGTTCGAAACCAGTATCTTCGATGAGCCACATCTCGAGTTCGGCGACAAGCACCACCATCCGGATCCACGGCTCGGCCTGTACGAGGCTGGACCTTTACAGACGCCACTCGGCGACGCCATTCGAATTGCGGTCGTCGGTAATGCCAAGACCATCGAGGACACCAAGCGCTACCTGGAAGACGCGACCGTTGGTTTCCCTGGCAAGACCGAGAAACATCCCAACCTCCACCCCGATTTTCCCGGGCTTGGAAACCAGAACCCGTTCCGTTGCAAGTTCGAACTCGTCGAGAATGCCGCTCTGGCCATGCCGCAGGCTCGCATCGAAGCCATCCTGAAAGAACCCAACCACGAGAAGGCGGTCAAGATGGCCGTGGATGAGGTCATGATCCAGCTTCGGGCCATCGACGAGGGGACCGAGCGGCCGAACGTTGCCATTGTCGCCCTTCCAGTCAACCTCATCGAACGCGTGGTGAACGCCAAATACTCCCCTGATGGAACTACCGAAAAGGAGGACAGCGGGGGAACCGATGCGCCGAACTTCCGTGGCATGCTGAAAGCGCGCGCAATGGATCTTCGATTCCCGATCCAGATCACCTGGGAGGATACGCTGGACGACGCAGTGATCATCCCCCAGAAGGTCAAGGAAGCTACCGGCCGCCAGATCCAGGACGAGGCCGACCGCACGTGGAACCTGATGACGACGCTGTACTATAAGGGGACGGGACGCATTCCGTGGCGCCGTATGCCCAAGGAGGGGGAGTTTACTGCCTGCTACATCGGCATCAGCTTCTACCGCGAAGTGGGAGGGCAGCAGCTGTTCACCAGCGCGGCGCAGATGTTCGACGAGCGGGGCCGGGGCTTCATTCTCAAGGGCAAGCGCGCCCGCACCGAGACCAGAGGCCGGCACCCATACATGGCCGAGGACGACGCCAAGGAACTGATCCGCGAGGTGCTCGCCGCCTACCGTGCCCATCACATGAATTATCCGGCTAGGGTGATCGTCCTGAAGACATCTAGGTTTCGCGATGAGGAGGCGGAGGGGATTCTGAACGCGCTCCAAGAAGTTGGTACCGAATTGCGGGATCTGGTCTGGGTGCAAGAATCGTCGCATATCAAGGTGCTTCGTGACGGAAACTACCCGGTGATGCGCGGAACCTTCGTGGAGATGGGCGGCAAGGGTTTGCTCTACACAACAGGCAGCATTCCCTACTATGGCACCTATCCAGGCATGTACGATCCCAAGCCTCTATTGATCTGCCCCCATTCGCGCAGTGACAGCACTGTCAGAACATTGGCGGAAGAGGTCTTCTCGTTGACCAAGGTTAACTGGAATTCGACGCAGATGAATCAGAAGCTGCCCATACCGATCCGGGCTGCCCGCAATGTCGGCGAAATCCTCAAATATATTACCGATGAGAAGGTGAATTCGGACTATGGCCGATATATCTGATACAGGGGGCCGCTTTCTGAGTCCCTGATAGGGATCTGGAACCGTACGCATTTAGGCGGCTGGTTGTGGCGATAGATTGTGTGGATGGAAGCATACAAGCGTGGCATCCACACGGTTTGAGGCTGCAAGTATCACTTGGTTTGGGTGACGAAATACCGTTGCGCGGTGCTTGGTGGCGACGTTGGGAGCCGGTGCCGGGCACAGCTGCGCGAGACGGCGCAAGCGCATGAGATGGGTGCATGCCGGATCGATCAATCGCGACCATCTGGATATGCTGGTGTCGATCCCGCCAAACCTATCGGTGTCGCTTGCGGTGCAGCACCCGAGGGGGGCGCAGTTCGCACAAGCTGCTGGAGCGAGTTTGGTATATTGCGCAAGCGCTACTGGGCCAGCATCGATGGGCGAGGGGCTATTGGGTGGTAAGCTGTGGAATGTGACCGATGAAATGTGGACCGAATACATCAAGTTCGGCATCGAGCGCTCCTGACATAAGGAACCGCGTTAACCCAAACGCATATAGGTCACCTCGAATCCTTTGGCGGACCGGAACTGCTGAAGCCGGTTGGACAGACTGAAGGCGTCGTTCATCTCGTAGTGCTGGAAGATGTCGAGGCCCCGATCCAGTGAGATTTTCCAGCCCTTGTCGGTCACGATGTGGCGCGCGTGGATGGTTCCGGTACCGTCAAACTCCCAACTGAAATTGACGCCTGAACCGAGGCAGGACTCTTCGATGGAAAGCAGATTTGCCTTTTGTTGATCTGCTTTGAGATCATCGCGCGCCGTCACGAGATGGATGTCCACCTCGTCCTCCGGCGCCTTGTGCTTGACGACGGTCTCGATGAACTCCATCAGGTTCCGGACTTGGTAGAAAAGCCGGATGTAGGGGTCCGTGAGCGTGATCTTCCGTGCGCCCCTGACATAGGGGCCAAAGAGCAAGTCGAATGAAACGCCCTTCTGGTTCTCGCTGAAAACTCTGTGGCCTTCCCGCGCATCCGGCAAGACGCTTTCAGCCTTGCTGGCCGAAGGCACGCTGTTCCCGGAAACCACCTCTTCCTGGCTCTCCGCTTGGCCTTCCTGCTGCGCAGCGGCCCGACGGCGATAGTAGGTAGGGTATTCGTCTTCCTCGAGCGTGGTGACGGCAATCTTCCGGTCTCCGACCGCGAAGTAGGAGAAATCGATATCGGGATACGTGGTGTCGATCCGCATCAGCTGATCCTTGACGCGTTTTCTGCCCTCGATGGAGAGCCTGAGAAGCTCTTCGGTTTCCTCCTGCGAGGCGCCGCCGCCCGGGAACAGAATTTTCATCAGGCCGGAGAAGGTCTTGTTGATGCCGTCGCGGTCGCGGGTCGAGATGTCGGACGACAGCCGGAACAGGTCCTTGTAGCGGTCTGAGTAATCGTCGCTTCGAAGGTGGCGCAGGATTTCGGCCAGATAGTCGACAACGAATCCGTACCCATCGGAGAACATTTCCCCGCGGATCACGTCCACCTCCCAGCCAGGGATATAGGCATGCAGGCGGTCGATGAACGCCGAGTCGTAGTATTTCTCAGGGAGCTCTTCGAAAAGGTCGGTGTGCTTGAGCATGTAGGGGACGTTGTGCTTGGTGTTCCCCACGAACACCATAGAGGCTTCGGCGCCCAGCGTCTCAACCCCTCGGGAGAACGTCTTGTTCGCCATATAGTTTTTCATGATGTCGACAAGCGACTTGTCCACCCGCTTTTGCCGCCCCGCGAACTCGTCGAACGCGACGACGTCCCAATATCCCACGAGCCCGAGCTTGCCGGACTGGTTGTTCACGAACAGCTTGGGCACGGTCACCTCGCCACCCGAGATCAGAATTCCGTGGGGCGAGAATTCCGAATAGATGTGTGACTTTCCGGTCCCCTTCGGCCCGAGCTCGATGAGGTTGTAGTTGCGCTCGACGAACGGAATGAGCCGCATCAGCTGGATCAGCTTGCTGCGTTTCCCAAACATCTCCGGGTCGAAACCTATGCTCTGGATCAGAAGGTCGATCCACTCGTCCGTCGTGAATTCCTGGCGCGCCTTCAGATAGGCTTCGTAGTCGAAATGGGAGAGCTGGATCGGCTTAAGGGTGCCGAGAATCCATGGCGAGACCGCTTTGTCCTCGGTGTGCTCGTATTCGACATCCGCGATGCACCAAACTCCGGCCACCAGCAGCTTGGGGTGGGACTTCACCGTCCCGGAATCGACAACGACCTTCTTGATGCCGAGGTTCGCGAATTCCGCCTCGTAGGCATCGTTCTTGTCGTTCAGTGCGACGCTGATCTTGTCGATGACCTTGTAGCGGCCCTTCTCCCGAACGTTCGAGCGGACGAGTCCTGCCTCGTTCCGGTGGACATAGTGCTTGCGCAAGATCTCCTTGACCGTCTCGATGCCGGACTGGATCGAAGCCTCGTCACTGGTCGCGCAGTACTGACCGAGAAGGTATTCCAGCACATAGGTTGGAACTATTGCGTTCCCCTTGACCGCCTTGACCAGGTCCTTTCGGACCACCAGACCCGGGAAGGCTGCATTGATTTTCGTATCCAGCGCGTTCAATCGCCCGCTCCTCAGAAGTCGAAGTCGCTTGTGAAGCTCCGGCGCAATAGATAGCGCATGCTCCGGTATTCCTTGAAGTGGGACGTTCCAGCGTGCTGCTCCTCGAGCTTCAGCACGACTTCCTGTCCGTTGAAATTGTCAGCCTTCTTCGACAGCAGGAATCTAACTGGCATTTCCCTCTCTCTGGGATTCTCGGAGGGGAAGTCAAACAGGAGATCATGACTGTCGGAAATCAGTTCGCCGGCACCGCTGTAGATACCCGCGCGCAGCCGCCGCGGCTGGGCTTTCTCCGTCACAGGCGTCGACTGATAGAAAAGCACGGAAATCTGGGCCGAGGTGATCGACTTGTTTGAGCTGGCGACGATGTCGACCTCGACCGCGGACAGGTCGCTCTGCCGCTTCTTGTTGATCTTCAGGACGGGGATGATCACTTCCTGTAGGGAGGCGCCGCCATGCACATAGCGGCTGCCGGAGCCCTTGAGGCGCAGCCGGTTGATGGATTTCGGGATCAGCACCTCGACGTCGCCCTCAAGACCGAGGGCGGCAGGCTCGAACTTCCGGAGGCCGGATTGCGCTACAAGTCCTTTGCCCAGCACGAAGCGGCGATCCTTGAACAGGACGGAATCGCCAGTGACCTCGGCTCCCGAGAAGTCGCTCTCTTCGATCGGACGGTGCTGGTAGATGAAACCGTGATCGCCTGTCAGCAGGAGATTGCTGGCGTTGGCCGCAGTCAACTTCTTGACGAGCTTGACCAGTTCGTCAAGGGAGTCCTCCACGGCCTCGAAAACCCGCTCCTCCGAGACCATCTTGTCTCCGGCCGCATCTATGCGGTTGTGATACATGTAGACGACGTCGTGATCGCGCAGCAGGGCCCGTGCCTCGTCGCCCTTCATGGCCATCACTTCTTCGGCCTTTAGGGCGGCAACCCGGTCGCCGGCACGGCCGTTCTCAAGGATCTTCCGGCGGTTGACGAGTCCTTGGGAACTGGCCCCGTCGACCAGGACGATGCCTGTGTCGTCGTTGGCGATCCGGATTTCCTTGTTGGGCAGCAGCGACGCCATCCCGAGCTGCGTGTAGCTCGGGAGTGACGCCAGCGCCGGCTCGATCTCGGCGTCATAGCGGTCCAGGCTCCGGATGCGGCCGAGCAGTTCTTCCGCGACCTCATATCGCATGGCGTCTGAAATCACGACGCAAAGCTTCAGGTCCTTGCGTCTATAGGGCGCGACCTGCGCCGCGTAGAATTCCCGCTGGCGCATGATGGGCGGCGCTTCCCATAGGTCGGCGGCATCGATGTGTTCCTGCCAGCGGTCGTTAAGCTTGAGCAGGTAAGTGTTGACGTAGAGGTTCTCGATCCTTTCGAACAGGTCTCCCATCAAGGAGGCCTGTGCCGAGCGCTGCATGTGGAAGACGAACTGCCGATAGAGCTGGTCGATACGGAACCATGATTGGGCGTAGCGTCGAGCCCCATCGGACAAGGACTCCATGTTCAGCGTCGCCTGGGCGACGGATTGCAGGAAATCCGCGGCATGTCCTAGCGCCTGATAGAGGTCGGCGAATTCCTGATACCAGTGGCTTTGCCGCCGCTGGCGTATCCAGCTGACCACGTCGGCATGGGGCACCGTCTGGGCGCCTATCTCGCGAACCAGGTTCCGGATGATTTCCCGGTCGATTTCGCGGAAGTAGTCGAGTTCCACCAGCGTCCGGAAATCGCGCCTGGCGAGGTCGGCCGGAATGGCGAGTGCTTGCTCATACTCCCCCGACAGCGTTTCAAAGGACTCGGCCGCATTGCGGTTGTTCTTCCACCGCCGGAAGAAGACCAGCGCTTCGGATGAGAGGCGCGCATCCGACCCAACCCCAAAGGCATAGCAGGATTTGAACAGCTCGATCGCGAAATCCGGGACCGACGGATCCTTGGCGCGATATCCAAAGTGCCGGCCTATCTGCTCCCACAAGAATTCGTCCAGAGCGACACGGGTTATCAGCCGGAGCCTGTCATCCCTCTTCTCGGCATTCTCGGCCAGCAGGTTTTCGGTCACCGCGTCGAAGGTCGGGTCAGCATTGGCGCAGACAGCCAGCATCTTCAGGCGGAGGGCACTCGCTGTGTCATCGGGCCTGAGCAGTCGCTTGAACTGCTCGATACGCTTTGCCGCCCGGAAGAATTCCTCATGTTTGCGGACGAGATCCGAGAACGAGATGCCAAGATCCAGCTCGGAGAGCCAGTTGGAAACCTGATCCATCCGGAACTCGCCATTGGCCAGTTGCACGTCCAGCAGCCAGTTTTCGATCCGGTCCGGCTCCGGTCCTCCCTTGTAGAGAAGGAACTTTTGCTTCGGCGCCTCGCGAAGGATTCGGTGCTTAAGGCCGAATTCGTTGTTGGCGATCTCTACCTTCTCCACCGAAGGAATCGAGACGGCCTCGAAGGTGTCGCGGAAGCTGTGCTCCGCGTCATACCAGAAGACGATGCGGTGCTTCTCGAATTGGCTAGCGAGACCGGTGGCTATGCGTTCAGTGGTCAATTCAGAATGTCCCCGAACATATTCTTTATCGTGGCCCAGAAAGGATTGAACCGACCATCCTGTCCCTTCACGAGATATCCGGTGACAAAGAGACGAAGTTCATCGTCCGTCAGGTCGTCGAGAAAGGGAGTCAATACTTCGGTCCGTCGGGCCCTGAGGTTGGGAATGTCTAGCGCGAGTTTCTTTATGGTCTCTTCAGCGGCTGCGTCGCCTTGCTGAGCCGGCAGAATCCTGCCGTTGCCCGTGTAATCGAAACGCGCCTCACAGGTCGGATCTATTGGGACGACAAACAAGGCTGCATCATACCAATTGCCCTTTGCGTTGCCGCAGTGGAGTGGATCCCCCTTGCGGGTGACGCGCTGACAGGAGCACAGTAGATTGGAGAAATCGAGAGCGTCGACCAACGGATCGCTTTGCGGCCGCAGGTGTTCAATGTGGGAGTCGCTGTCGTCGATCTGGGATTCACAATAGCAACATAGCCAGCCCTGTTCAGCTAGGAGCGCTGCATGTAGCGCCTGCTTTGGCTCGCCCGCCAGCCCGGCATAGGTCGGCACCCAGTCAACGTCTCCATCTGCCTTCCAAGAAACGAGTTCGTCCGGCTCTTCCCCCTTTTCGACGAACTTCATTTTCGGATGAGCTCTTTCCGCTTGATGAGCACCGAGGCGCGATCAAGTTCTGGGTCAAAACCAATTTCGTTTCTCAGTTCAGCGATGAGATCTCGAGCCTGGTCGAGCTGGCCGTCATTGATGAAATTGAAGACCTTCTCCAAGTCGTTTGAGACTTCCGTCGGCCGCGTTGTTTCGAGCCCCATCAGATCCTCCAGAATACGGTTTGCACTCTTCCCGTAAGACTCCGCGGGTTTTTCCACACTCACCTCAGTCCCCTTGTTGCGGATGAGGAAGAGGCTTTCCGGGTGAACATGGGTGATGATTTGAGGTGAATGGGTCGATGCGATGAACTGACACTTCGGGAACACTTCAGTGAGCTTCGGGACAAGCATGCGCTGCCACTGGGGGTGGAGGTGGAGGTCGAGTTCATCGATAAGTATGATGCCTTCACCGCGAAGTGGATCGCCCATGGCCGGATTTGCAATCGCCAGTCGGCGCGCCAAGTCGCCTATCATCGCCATAAGGCATTTCTCGCCGCCAGAAAGCTGGGAAACGTTTAGAGTGCCCGCCCGCTTGTCTACCTCCATCCGCAATGGGTTACGACGCACCTGGAGATTGGTAAAATCCGGCATGAACATTGAGATGGCGCGCCTGACCGCGTTGAGATGCGGGTCTCCGGATGAGTTCGCTTTGCGGCCATGTTTTTGGATGACCTCACGAAGGTTCTCGTTTTCGAGGTCTTCCCGCTCCCTGAACCATTCAAAGAAGCGCCGGAAGTTCGAGGCGCTGGTCAGGGCCTCGTCATAGGCCGACAGCAGATCGAAACTATGCCTCTGGCGGATTCGGAGAGGGACATCGATCACCGCACGGTGCACTGGATAGTAGACAAGCAGGGGGACGTTCAGAGCACCCTCTGTATCGGTGATAGCCTGCTGAATGCCCCGTGTCAGCTCGCTCAGCATGCCAAACTCAGAGCGTCCCTCCGCGACGCGTCCCTTTCGCGACTTCGCTACGGTCCAACTGACGAACTGGCCATTGTGATGGCACCCAATAGCTAGCTCGGCATGGCTCGTTCCATTCCGGATGTCGAGCTCGGCGATCTGCTTCCCCGAGCCCCGAGAATTACCGACGCGACTGGTGAACCAGGACAGCAACACGGACAGAGCATCGAGGACAGACGATTTTCCAGAACCGTTCACGCCCACGAACACGTTCAGCTTGGGATTGAGCTCCAGGTCAATGTCAGTCACGCCGCGAAAATTTCGAATCAGCAGCTTGCGGACTTCCATGACTATTCTTCCTCGGCGGCCAGCCCCTTGATTGGCTTCAATGCTGAGCCAAACCTCGCATAGTTGACCTTCACACCATCATCGAGATCGATTTCAAGGCGTTGCGTCGCCAGAGGGTATAGGACGTCCCGCTCGTATCCGTCCAGTTCGTCGATATTCCGGCTGACGGTCTCGATCTCCTTCAGCGCCTTCACCTTCTCTGCCTGCATGGAGGCCGAACTGATACTGATGGCCCCCAGCTGGTTCCGGTGCGCGTCCAGCTTGCGGCGGAACTCGCGCAGATAATCCAGCACCGTGCCCACCGTGTCTGGGCGGTAGCGATGCATGTAGATCAGTGCGTTAAACGTGCCCTTGCACGACGAGAATAGCCAATAGATGGGGCGCTTCTTGTAGTGCCGCACATGGTCGTCATAAAAGTCGCGCAGGAAGTAGCGGCGAATCTCCTTTCCGAGCGCTGTCTCAATGAAGGCCAAATTTTCGGCGAAGTGGTCTTCGCCGAAGGTCGTGCGCAGGAATTTACGGAAGCGCTCGGTGATGTCGTCTGAGAACCAGGCGCCGTCAAGGATGGGGATCACGTTGTCTACGTCTGGCGAGAACGCCGAGTCTGAGATGCGGTTCATATAGTCTTTGAATCCTTGACCTCGGTTAGCAAGGATCAGGCCCGGCGCGTCGAGGCTATACCGGCCAAACATGCAGCCCACAGCGTAAGACAAGAACGCGCGAAGCGTATCGGCCAAAAGCAGCGCCTCTAATTCGCCGGGCGTCTTTTTGCCACCAAAGCGATAGGCCGGATTGCAGTTCAGGGTGATCTCCTCCAGCGGCACCTGCGGCGTTAGTTCGTCAGTCAAACCATAAGCGTCGATGAAGATGCGGTTATTCTCTTCCTCTAGCTGCTGCACCTCGTCAGTCATCCCCTGCCAATGCTTGCGCAGAGCTGCATAGGTCTGCCCAAGCGAGGGCTGGCGGTGTGCGGCATCGAGCAGCGGCAACGTGGTAAAATCCCAAGAGTTTTCGTTGGCATCCCAGTCGGATTTGCTCAGTTCAACCAATCTTCGCAAGTGTTTGGTCGAAACTGTCGCAAATGGAATTCGCGCGATATTGCCTTGCTCATAGTTTATAGTTTCAGAAAAGATCGAAAGGAAAATCGGTGTCACCTTAGAATTAAACAAACCCAGAATGGTGAGTGGATCTCCTCCGGGTTTCTCGAAAGCCTTCATCCCAGCATCGCTAAAAATCGCACCAGCGGGGGAATAACGAGAGCTAAATTCACCGCTCGTTACCTTTCCCCACGTAACACCATGTAAAAAATATTTAGAAGGATTCTTTGCTACAAAATCCGGATTTCCATTCAGGTAAGTATATTTACGAATTATGTTCTTCCTGATCTCATCGCCGTCGTTTTTCCAATTTACTATTTGGGAATTGTTCCCATACCACTTTCGGTAGGCTCCGCCTTTGTCTATGGGGAACCACTTGCAATTGGTTGAAATTGCATCCTGGGTGCTTTCGCACCTGAGAGCCAAATTTGAGAAATCAACTTCGCTCCACTCTCTTATGAAACGACTATTATCAGTGGTCGCAAGACCTTGGCACGCTGTCGCTGCTTCCGAGAACGCTGGAAATGACTTGAAAGCATTCTCAACAGGCATACTAATCCAGTAAGATATTGGAAAACCAGGTATCTTCTGGAAATCTGACGGAATTTTCCTATATATCTCTTGACGACTTTCCTTCCGCTTTAGGAATGCGTGGTTTCTATCGTCAACTGCGGGAAGATCTGCCAGCCTAACAAAAGTCCCAGTCTTTCCTGGTGAGTCGACGGAAAATGTAATTCCAACGCCGCGATTATATAGATGTCCATCCGGAAAGCAATTCCATCCAATATGGAGCATCGTTTCGATCGAGTGGTAAAGAAGAATGTGCTTCCTCAAATTCTCATAAGAATTTAGAAACATCCAGCCATCTAAGGTAACTGCCGAAAATAGCCCTTGACGTTTCACTAGAGTCAGACCACGCAGTAAGAACCCGGTCATTAAGTCTGATTTTCCATCAGAAAAGTTTGATTTGAGGAAGGCTGCGAGGTCGTTATTCATGCCGCTTTTGCCCATATAAGGCGGGTTGGCCACCACCACATGATATTTTGAACTCAGATAGTCGGTCATACGGAGCACGGTCTGCACTCGTGCATGTACGTCGCGCAGGAAAAGATTGCCCTCGAGCTGTTTCGAGGCGATCACGCGGGCGACCTGTTCTCCGCTCTTTAGCTTTGGGACGACCAGCGAGCCGAAGTTCTTGGCCTCCGCAAACTGCTGTAGTGTCTCCCGCAGGTCCGCAGTGAATAGGTCACGACCGACTTCAGCCATATATTCGGCTAACTCTCGATCCTCAAAGACGACGTTCTCCAGCACGCAAACATTGGGCTGCACCGGACGTCTCAGGAACCGTTTGCGCCGCCCAGCCGCCTTCATCACCAGCGCGAAGGCCGCCAACGCGCCGGCGCGTTCGTCGATCTCGACGCCATAGAGGTTGTGGGTCAGGATCTTGTCAGGAATCTCCGAGGGGTCGTACCCCTCTTCCTCATAGATCGCATAGAGCAGATCGAACGCATATGTCAGCATATGTCCCGAACCGCAGGCCGGATCGCAGACCTTAATCTCCTCAGGCGAGGAAATGCGCAGGAAATCCTTCTCCGGCTCTTCCTGCGAGATGTAATAGTCCATCTGCGCGGTGAGCTTCGAGCCTGGACGATTGAGCATCCAGAGCCGGCCGAGCGAGTTCTCGACCAGATACCGGACGATCCAGTGCGGCGTGAACAGCTGTGTGGCGGCGGGGATGTTTTCTGGCGTGATCTTCTGGTTCTTCTTTAGCCCGGCGAAGACCTGATCCTTCTTTTCCGAGATGTAGAACTGGTAAAGCCAGCCGATGATCTCGACGTCACGACACGCCTCTGCCGTCATCACCTCGCGCATGTGGGCGAGGATGCTGTCGGAGGACAGCAGATCCTCCGGCATCAGGAGTTCGGTGTAGTCCGCGATCTTCTCGAAAAGGAACGGCATCATCTGATGCCACTGGTTGCACATGGCGACGAGGAGGAGACGGTAAGCTTCCGCCTGTGGATCGCGGCTCGGCCTGCGGCCGTCTAGCAGGGCGGCAACCTCCTCTCTAACCCCCTCCGCAATGTCTTGATCGATGTGGCCGGCTGCCGCCTCAGCTAGGATCTCCGGTCGGGTCTGTCCCTCACCGGGAGATAGCACGCCGACTCGGGTGTGGCCGTTCACGTCCATGAAACGGAGGGCAGAAAAGCGGTTGAACCATGTGTAGGCGACCCGATCGATCACCTGCTCCTTCCCGTTTGTGGCAATTTGCCCTTCGAGTTCCTTCACAGCTTTTGGATTCTCGCGCCGCGCCGCGCTTCCATCGGCAAGCACGTGATCAAGCTTAGTGACGACCTGCTGCATAAGGCTCCGACGTGCCACCTGGGCGAACTTCTTCAGGCCAGCAGTGTCGAGCTTCTTCGGCGTAGCGGTGTCCATCAGACAGTGATCCTTTTGCCGCTCCGGATTTCGGCCAACAGCGACTTACGCATGGATTCGAGAAAGGAGTCGACGTCGGCCTCCGTCTCGATGAATGCCTTGTCGAACGGGACGGACAGCGACGTGTGTGAGATGAATGTCACAGGAGGCTCAATGTTCGCGCCGGGACCGTTCTCGAATCCCTTGGCTGCGCCACGATCGTCATCCTCCGCAGACCGGGCTGCCACATGCTTGGAGGGGGAGGTTGCTCGGGCGAGAAGCTCTGGGTACAGCCTTGTCCGGAAGTCGCCGGCCCGCTCCCTCACCACCGCGATGAACGTGGCCGTGCGAAGAGGCGCTAAGCCTGCCTCAGCCTCCGAAAGAATTCGCTGGCGTTCGCTTTCGGATAGGGCGATCAACTGCGGAAGTCCCTTCAGCTTCGAGACGAGTTCCTCGATCTCCCTGATGGCAGCGGTCCGCTCCAGCCCCAAGCGATCTTCGACAATGCCGCGGGTGCGATCCAGGCCAACCTTGAGCTGCAGGATGTTGCTGTTCCGGAAGCAGGCAGGGTCATCAATGACTCTTCGTATCTCCCGCGCCTCAATATCGCCGGCGTAAGCGAGGTTTGCCTCCTGCTCGCTAAGGAATCGCCTGGCTTCATCGTAAATCGTGCGCTGCTGGCCTTTCATGAACTTCCGAACTGGATCGAGAACGTCCTCTTTCATGTCGAGCAAGGAATCGGCCTGTTTTGGGAGGTCGGTGACGTACCAGCCGTAAGGTTTCCCGGCTGCGTGTCTCACGGATTCGAGGGCGGGTTCCAACGCCGCCAGGAATGGATATCGATCCTTCCGTGCCAGATATCCCTGGATCTCCTGTAAAGTCTGCTGGAAGGCATCTGCCGCCTCCTTGCCGATGATCCGCGCGTCGGTGCCCGAAGGCTGAGTGTCGAAGAACTCGGAATAGAACTCCTTCAGCTGGCGCAGTTGGGCCTGCGAGAACTCCACCTGCGGCTCCAGCACGATGTTGCCGTGAGCCTGCGTGTTCTTCAGCGTTCGTTCGAGCGATTGCCCCTCGAGCAGGTTCCCGTCGGCACGAGCCTCTAACTTTCCTCGTGCAAAAAGGCTGGCGAGGTTGCAAAGGACGGCGGCATATGGCCAGCCATATGGCTTGCGCTCAAATCTTTCCGTGACAGCCTTGACGGTGGTCCGCACGCCGTTACGGCTGTTGCCCTGGATGAAGTTCTGGATTTCCTGCTCGGCTTCGCTCAGTCCCGCGGCCTCGTTCCCGAATAACCCGTCTTCCGCCTGCTTCATAAATCTGCCGAGGTCACTCTCCGAATACTGAACGCCTCGAAGCATGCCGAGGTTGACGTGCACCTTGTCGACGAGAACCTGAAAGCCTTTCATGATCCGGAGCTGGGCATCCTCGGCGCGGATGTCGATCTCCTCGCCCCGGACGAAGAGCCGAGCCTCTGAAAGCAGTGCCTTCAGGCGGCTGGTCAGGTCGCGGTGGCGCTGCGCGTTCTGGGCGCCCTTGTCCCCGATGATCCGCTCGACGCTGGGCTGCAGCGTCGTCGCGCGGTTCTGTCGCACATACTTTTCCGTCCGCTTGTACATCATAATGTCGGTCATCAGGCGGTCATCGGGCTTCAGCACGACAGCAAGCTCGTCGCGCGACATGCTCAGCATTTTGATCGCGTCAGGATTCCCCACGTGCTCGTGAAACGGCGTGTAGAGGCTGATGGCAAGCTCGTGATCGCGACCACTCAGGCGGTCATCGAGGCGTCGAGCATAGGGATAATCGTGCCCGGTTGCCTCATGGCGGATCTTTCGCGACTTGACGATCCCATCGAACACCAGCTGCTCGAATTCCTGGGCGACCTCGGTCAGGTCCACCTCGACGGCCTTGATCTCTTGCTCGATGTCCTTTTCCTCATCCGTCAGGAACTCGAAGAGCTCGCCGTTCCTCTGGATATAAGTTTGCTGCTCGAGGACGCCGACGGATTCCTCCACCTGTTTCCTCAAGCCGGTCACATCCTGGTCGAACTGCTGCAGGAGAAGGATGCAGATGTTCCGGAGAGTTGGCTTGAAGGGCCGGACATATTTGACGAGGAACAGGGCCTTGAGGACGCGCACAGCGAACGGATTGTCCAGGTTTCGCTCGGCAATCTGGATCGATTGCTGAACCCCTGATTTGAGTGCCGACCGAATGCCCTCGAACATCATGTCGAAAGGGGCAATGCCGCCGAGTTCAAGACCAGCGATATGGACCGCAACGTCCTGGAAGACTCCCAGCATCGACCTTTCGCCGACAGAGCTGTGTCGTCCCTCGAAAGAGTTGTGCTCCGACAATGCCTGGATGGACATCTGGAACAGCGAGTACTGGTAGGGAATGAAAGGATAGCTCTGGATGAAATGATCCCGGTCGGCAAAGTTCCGGAAGTGGATCGAGCCGTCGGAGAAGTCGAACAGGGTTTTGAAGTTGCCCGACTGCTTGTGGAAGAGGTCCGACAGCGCGGACACCCCACCTTCAGTCTTCTTCAGCAGCCGCTTTTGGATGACTTCGTCGGCGTTGGCGCTAGTCAACGACATCCGGTTGGCGAAACGCGCCTGGATCTTGGAGAAGTCGTTTTCCTGGCGCTGGGTCAACTCGCCGATCACGGCGCGAATTTCCTGCTGTGCCGTGACGACGATCCATGCTCGGCCACGGCACTTGGTGTTCAGACTTTCCGCGATCGTCTGGAGGTTGGTCATCAGCTTGACGTTGTCGGCGATGTACTGGCCAACCTCGTCGACGAAGAAATTCAATCGGAACTGCGGTCCCTGTCCGTCGATGTAATCCTTCACTTGCTGGGCGAAGTCCTCGATCGAAACCTTGTAGTCGGAGCGGTACTTCCCAAGGATTCCCTCGGCAGACGCCGCGTCGGCGCCGCTTACCTCAGCATAGGCTTTTGCGATGCTCGGACCCTCCAGCAGCGCCTGCTCCCGACCGCGTTCCCACGTCTTTCCGGCGATGCGCTGGTAGACGGTCTTGAAGCCGGCGTATTGCTCTCGGCTGTGGAGATCGCGCTCAAACTGGGCAACATGGCCCTGCTTGCCATAATAGCCGCACATCTCGTCGAAGACCTTCTGGAACACAGCCAGCAGGGCATCGATTTGGGTCTTGGTGATGACGTCCGCCTTCTGGTCGATGTTGAAGAGAATGCTCTTCGAAGGAATCGCGACGGCGCGCTTCAGGTCTGCGCTGAGGATTTCGTTCTCGACGGATTTCTGCAGGAAGATGTCCAGTGCGGGAGTCCCGTCGATCACCCTGTTCTCAAGAACCAGGGCGAGCATCTTCAGCAGGTGCGACTTCCCGGAACCGAAAAATCCGGAAATCCAGACGCCGTTTGCCGTTTCGTAGTTGTTGTAGGCATCGAGAAAATGCTCCAGGCGCTTCTCGACCTCGTTAGTGATGACATACTCCTCCAGCTCCTGGCGGAGACTCGCCTCGTCATCGGCCTTGATGACACCCTCGATCGGACGGTCAACAGGCTTCTCGAAGATTTCCTTCAGATGAATCGGCATCCCCGTCACACCTCGTAGTGGAAGATATTGAAGGCTCGGTAGTACTTGTCGTCGTGCAGCAGCCCGAAGAGGTCGAGAGATGCCCCGGTTTCCAGGCTCTGTGTGTATCGACCGGGAAAGAACATGACTGTGGGCTTTTCCTTGGCCGTGCTCTGGAGATTGTTCAGAACGTTGTGGGACCTAATGTATGGAAAGACCTCGCCCACGCCTGATAGAAAAAGCACAGCGTGATCCTGGGACTCGATCCTCCGGCTGATTTCCGGGACCAAGTGCGCCTCAGGATCGAGTACCCCCTGCAGCAATTCTTTCAGTTCGGCCTTTGACGTTGATTGTTCCAGCTCGAGAATCTGGTCCCAAATTTCCCGCTGCTTCAACAAGTCGATGGCCAGGTCGTAGAGATTGATCTCCAGGGCGACGACACCGCGGTTGGTCAACTGGTTGATCAGTTGTCCGCGCTGCTGCTCCATGGAAACTGCTTCTTCAGGCGCGTACGGGCAGATGAAGAACGGAACTTCGTTGCTCAATCCTTGGCGATTGAGAAACCGCTCGCTCGAGATCACCTTCACGAGGTGTTCGAAGCGCTGTTTCGGCGACGCCAATTCGCGCGACTTCATGCGGACAACCCGGATGCGCCGGGAAAGAAGCGCAACTCCTTGGGCTCGTGTGCGATGATCAAGTCCTGCAGGGCAGGGGAGAGTAGGGTCCTCATGATCTTTCCGGACTGCGAGACGAGATCAGCCTCGCGCAGTATCCGAAACAGGACCTGACGAAGCTTGGCGCGGGTGGAAGGTTTCAATTCCGCCAGTTCGGGATGCCATTCCGCCTTCGCATCGAAGAAGGAATCGAAGTGGTCATATCCCAAATCCTCTTGGAACCTGGCATATCGCTCCTGGAGAATTTCCGACGCGAAATCGGCAACAAAACCGTAGGTGCGGCAGGTCGCCAACCAGAGAAGATGACCCTGCTCGTGTCTGCTGCTGCGTGTGAAGAACTCCAGCTCATCCATATGCAACGACCGGAGCCGGGCAATGATCTCCCGGACGGTGCGCCGGGCCGAACTTTGAGTCCGGAAGGAGAGCGACTGCAGTGCCTGCTCGGCAACGTACGGCCAGTCGGACCGCTCCTGATACGACCGGGCCAGCAGGAGGGATTCGTCGAGGAACAACGATCCAATCGAGAATGACAGACGGTACGTGGCAGGTCCTGTTGTGAGCATCGGGCGGTATTACACTTTGTTTGGGCGGCGGGCATGCAATATCCGAGCGTTATCCCGAGCTAACGGCTCGCGACGGACCGGCGGTCACGTTACGAAATGTGGCTGCCTCCCCCAGGGTCCTGCTCGGACACCGAATCCCGTGGCCATACTAGCGATTTGAGGCAGCGTGCCAACCTTGCACCGCGTCGCATCCTCATGATCGAGAATTGACTTTCTCCATTGCTCGAGAAACGACCAGCTTCTCAAGAGCTGCTACGCGCGCATAGGGCTCCAGGTCTCGCGTGCCGGTTCGGATGGGTCCGCCGAGATGCATTGCGTCTTTCCGACTATTCTGTTCCATCTGTCGCATTACGGCGCCCAGTGCCGCTTGGTCCAGCACCTAAGCGGGGAGGTTTTATAATTACGATTATTATAATCTGGATTATAAAGATGCGCCCTCTGCGGCGTTGCTTCCATCCCGATGCTGTCCCGTTCCACGGACAGCCGGGGCATCACGCTTAGCGCTCCCCGGTCGCACAGTACCAGGCCAAGCTACCGGAATGCGTGTTCTCCCTTTGAATCCGACTATGGCGAAATTCCCAAGTCGGCAGGCTGACACCGTCAGGGGAGTCATGCTTGCCTGGCGCAGCCAAATCACGGATCATCGCCGCCCCGCGAACAGGAACGGCGATGCACCGGACGACCCTCGGCGAATTGATGAGCTGCACCGCTGACGGCAAGCGCTTGGTCGCCCACGCCGCCGATACTGGCGAACCCGTCCATATTTTCAATGCCTTGTCAGGTCTGGCCTGCAACTGCATCTGTCCAGGCTGCGAGCGGAGAATGGTGGCTCACCGCGGCAGCCGCCGACAGCATTTCCAGCACGAGGCGCGCATCGAGGGCCGCACCTGCATCTCCTCCGGCGAAACGGCGCTCCACAAGTTCGCGAAGACGGTTCTTGGACGCGAGTTGGTCCTTATGCTTTCCGCCCTCGACGAGACCGACGGTCCTCACACGGTGCATGTTGTCCGGGAAGGGCGCTTCGAATTCGAGAAGGCGATCCTCGAATGCAGGCAGGGCGAAGTCGTGCCCGACGTGATTTGCCGGATCGGCGACAGGGACCTGCACGTCGAATTCAAGGTTACCCATCCATGCGGCTCGGAGAAGATAGCCAAGCTTAAGGAGATGGATGTCGGCGCGATCGAAATCGACCTTTCAGGCTGCCGTGACCGTCCGCTGGACGAACTGGCTCACGCGATCCTGTTCGAAGCGCCGCGGATCTGGCTGCACAATCCGAAGGCGGCCAAGGCGCGGAGCAAGCTCGCGGAGATGGAGAGCGAGCGGCAGGATAGGATCGACAGCGAAGCCCGGGGCCTGCTGGCGGCGTACAAGGCCGAGGCCGTCGATCTATCCGAGATAGGCGTGTGGGAGGATGGCGCCGTCAATCACGGGCTCGCCGCTGCGGTCGCGGGTGGTGGTGCCGACATCCGAGGGTTCCTGGTCCGCGATGCCGAATGGAAGGCTTTCGTGCTGCTGCAGATGGGTGCCGGCGAGAAGAAAGGCTTCACCCAGAAGAATGCATTGGCCGCCATGAAGGCGGAGGGATGGGTGTCCAGGGATTTCGCGTTCGTCAGGGAGGAGCTGGCTGACCGGATGCGGGAACTTGAGGGCAGCACGCTCAGGGTGCCGTGGGAGGCGCTTGGCGATTACATGAAAGCGATGGAGCGTGAGCGTTATCTGATCCCCGCCGGCGCGTTCGGCAAACGCGTCAAGCGCGGATCGAGGCTTCTCGAGGCGATCGCGGCGGCGAAAGAGCTGAAGGAGCGTCCGGAGAGGCGGACCGAAGATCTGAAAGGCTTGGTTCATGCCGTCCTTGCGTTCGTCCGCGAGCAGTACCGTGAAGGCTTCGTCTTCGAGGATTGGTTCGAACGGAGGGCCGGACCTGAGGGCATCCGCCCCGCCGACGCCATCCACCTGGACAAAGCGGATTGGGAGCGGTTCATCCAGCCGATCAAAAAGCTGCGGACCGACCTCTGGGCTCGCCCGCCGTCGATCTCGGAAGCCTGCGGCCTGCCTGTCGAAGAGGAGGTTGCGGAGAGGCAGGCGGCCCATCGGCGCACCGAGGAAAAACGCGCGGCGGAAGCGCGGCATCGCGAGGACGAGGAAGCCAATGCCCGCGAAGCCGAAGTCGGGAAAGTCGCGCGAGCCATCATGGGGACGGAGGCTACGACATGGATGTCGATGCCTCTGGAAGGCCTAGCTGGCCGATCTCCGGCAGAAACCGCTAGGCGCTCGAACGACGGCATAGGGAGGGTCATTGCGGCGCTTGATCGATGGCGGGACGAGCGCGCCGCCGACACCCGTCGGCTCGATCAGCGCGAGCAGAGCCTGTCCAAGCTTCGGAACGCAGCACGGGAGAGCTTCGGGCGGTCCGATTTCGCAGATTTGTGGATAAGACAGCCTTGCAAGGGATTGGCAGGAAAGAGGCCCGAGGATATCTGCGTCGACGGCCGATCTCTCGAAAAGTGCCTCGAATTCCTTCCTGGCAAGAAGACCCGTCGCGCTTGACCAAGGAGACGGCGCAGCCGCCTCGGGAATACATTCGCCTCGAGGCTGTGAAAAGCGGGCATGATAAAAGGTTTCCATGATGGCAGCCACCTCGATCGTGAGCATGGGTACGGGCACACCTGCCGATGTGCTCCTTCGGCGCGACGCGATCTTTGCTATCAGCCTTGCCGTCAGGATGTTGGCGAACCCGCGTTCCGGCTGGGCAGCGCGCGCTACCCAGCCGGAACGCGGGTAGCGCGCGCTACCGCAACTCGCATCGTGTTATTGGCGAGCGATGCAGCCACGAGTGAGATAGCGCGACAGGGAATGGCACAGCGCGGTCCATCAACGCATCCGGCGGCGGCCAGCAGTTTGATATCCATGTTCTATCGCCTTCACAGGCGAATCACTCGATAGTGCAAAGGCCTTGAGGCGGTTTTCGCCTCATCGCGCCGCAGCGCGGGCAGGGCCTGAAAGTGACCCTAAGAGGTTATGCACAGGTCTAATCCTTTCCTCTAAGAAAATCGAATTCTTGAGCGCCCAGGACTGAGTTCCTGATGGCGAATAGAACGCGTTGTCTCGAATCCTTTTGCTTGGAAGCTAACCAACTGATTTGTTGACATTTCTTCCGCCAGGTCCATCCGGCACCAATCTCGCATTTCGAGTGACCGGCGGCCGGTTCCCATCCTTGCATATTCGTCGCCGACGCCTCCACCCTCGCGTGCGTGTGTGCGGAGGCAACGAATGATGGAAGCCGAGCATAGATAGCAGGGGAAATAGGGATGCCGAGGATAAGTCAGGAAAAGGGACGCGACGGCAAGGCCTCCACCAGACGGATACGCTCGGCGGTGAGGCAGGCTGTGGTTGGGGTGTTCGACGACCTGCGCCGCGATCCTGGTCCGGCTCACCCGGGAAACCCCTTTGTGGCGACCCTGTCTGGCATGCAGCACTCGGGTCGCACTAGCGCGGTCATGTCATATGTCCTTATTCGTGCCGCCTCCGACGCGATGGACCGTGGTCTGTTTCCAGCCGGCACCCCCGAGTGCGATGTAAAAAGTAGGCAAAAACTCGTGGTGGACATCTCCATTCCCGAACTGGTCACCGGAGTGCCACCTAATGTTGCCGCCGAGGCTCTGCGTCAGCCAGCGTTGTTCTTGCAGAGAACGCGGAGGCTCGTGCAGCATGGCACCACTGAACTTGTACTCCTTGAGGGTGTCGACAAACTTCTTCAACAGGCGCTCGATGCCCATGGGAACGTGGGCAACCTCGGCGTTGCGATGGGCCTGGAGGCAGCAAAAGGGTTCGCGCGCATGGTCGGCACCCCTGTCGTCCATCTCTGCGACCCAATTTACAGACAGACGCTCTCGGAAGATCCGTTCTTCTGCCGAACATGGCGATGGGAAGTGGATATGTTCAACATGGACGACGGGGCCAATGCTGAATACATGCTGGAGCGCTTCCGTTCCCTTGGCCTCGTAGGGATCAAGCCAGGAGCTTACCCCATCAAACCAGATCCCACTACAGGAAACATGCCCGGGTTGGTGTTCAACCCGGGCGGTCAACGCCTAGGCCTCGTTTCGCCCCCGGCGCTTGCAGAGGCAGTGAAAAGCTGCGGACCTGGATCAGTCGGCTTCGCGATCGACGTTCGTAAGGGTACTTCATTCGCCGCCATTCTGCACTTCGATCCTACATCCAGGCCAACTGGTACGGAGCGCGCCGTACCCCGTCGACGGATGAATTGAAAGGCTAGGCGAACATTTGATCAAGTCAGGCGAGGCGGCACACAAGCAGGTGTCGAGCTCGATCACCGCGCGCTCAGGACGGCTTGAGAAAGCACACTATGCGGCATTCGCATTACGCGGTTAATGTTGCCTCGGCTTGTTCAATCGGTGTATGCGCGCTGTCTGTCGTTCATCTGCGGTTATAGCTCTCGCACGCTTGGTCGGGCGACCGCGTTTGCGTTTCGCTTGATGTGTGCTCATGCGTCCCAGGGCCGGAGAACCAATAAAGCGATATTCGACGATAACGGACCGGACCTATCGGCATCCAGATCCGGGTCTCGCAGCCGAAACCGTTTGCCGTGAGAAGTCGAAACGCAACGCGCCTTTAAGTCGGTCGTCGACGCCTCATTCTGCGACTGCCCAAAAGCAGAGATCCGCCGGTCATTATTGCGTCTCGGCTTTGGCCGGCGGGCCGAGCTATCGCGCACATGTTGCGCGACAGGCAGCCGGCTTTAAGCTAACGATCTGGGCCACAGACCACGCTGGACGCAGGAAATTACAGAAATGCCTTGCCGATAGAAAGTTTTACCAAACCGATCAATCTACCTGAACATCCGGAAGTGGATGTCCTTTTAGCCAATAGCCATTGCCCACCTGTTGAAACGTATCGCGGTTTTTCCACAGTACCTTGCTTACCAGTGATTGTAGATCCCGAGACGCAGGAGCGGTGCCTGATGCTTCCAAAGCAGCCACAATATCACTCCTGGTCAACGGCCTAGAAGCGCTCGCTATTGCTTCTTTGGCTAGTTCCAAGATTACTTTCGAAGCGGTTGTCTTTCCTTTAGGGCGGCGCGCTTCTGCCTTCACATCGGACAGTCCGCCAGAGTCTCGACCTTTGCCTGTTGGACGGTCTGCTTTGCTCGCCAAAGGCTCCCGCGCAAGCTTGAGACGTTCGAGCGCGAGTTCCTCGGCCTCTAATGCGGCACGCATGTTCCGGACTGCCTCCTCCTGCTTTGCGATCCGCTCATCAATCACCTCGAGGATATCGTCAAACTGCTGGTGAAAAGGATGTTGCCTCTCGTTTCCAACTGAGGACGAAGCTTTCTCCATCATCTTCATGCTCCAATAGCGCTACGGGTCAGCATCAGCCCCTCATCGAATGAGAACGGGACGCGATAAGTCTTGGCTGAGGGTGGAAAAGGTCACGGCGTTGGTCGCATCGGAAGGGACCGCCGAGTCCTTGATTTGACCAATAGATTGGAACAACGGGGTGAGGAAAATCCGCCAAATTTCCACTCGTTTTCCAACGACTCTTTCCAATCGTGGAAAATGTGTTAACCTCTGATTCGGTTGAGGGCCACCCTGGTAGGACAGGATGGCCCTCAGCGACCAACACCCTTTCGTTTTTCCGACGTAGGCAAGGGAGTGGCCGAAACAATGTTTTCACCATAGCACAAGCCTCTAAAGGGCGCCAGCCGGTTTCAGGTCACATGGCTTGCGATGCTTGGCTGTCTGCACCGCGATACGTATCTGTTGTCGCTTCTCCACGCGGGGAATATTGGAAATTCTATTGGAATAAACTTCCAACAGACGCGACCAACCTCGAGCAGAACGTTGTCATCGGCGTAGACCCATAACTCATAAGGCCCGGTCCACCAGGACTCCTTGCTGCAATCTAGGAGTCGGTGACGCTCTCTGTCCAGCCCAATCTAACTGAATCCTTTGGAAATGCTCCCGTCATTTTTTGTGGGCGCAGTTGGAAGGATTCCTAGTCCGCCAGAGGAGACCGAAGATGAGAAAGCATATGCTCCGGCCAACGCCGAAGAGTTTTGACGGCCGCGTCGGGAGGATCGTGACGTCCGAGGACGGAGGCCCGATAAGGCGGATCATAAACGGGCGGTCGAAAAGACCCACCGGGACATTCACCGCCATTAAGGCGGGCGGCCGGGCGATGCCTCACGAATCCGTGGAGGGCGAACTGAGGGCGATGTGGATCGCCGAAGCTGCCACCTGCGTGAGGAAGATGTTGGCCCAGCCACATCGGCTCGAGATTTCCGTGAGTGGTCGTTCACGGCCGCTCCTGTACTTTCCGGACCTTCTGCTGGAGATGGATGAGGCCGCTGCCTCCCGGATTGTCGGCGGGCAACCGTTCGCCCAAGCCATGTTTGCCGAGCCCGAGAATATGGGCGGCAAATACACGAGAACCGTAGTGCTGGAGATCAAGACCGGGGCCGACCGGCGGATGGAGGATGCCGAGTACCGCCTTAAACTCAGCCTGGCACGCAAGCTTTACAGGGGATTGGGTGTCGTCTTCGCCGTCGTGCAGGCCGACCCGGGCCTATTGGCTCCCGATCTTTCGGCGGTGAAGCGGATTGTCATGAACAGGCATGTCGCAATCGACAGCCGGGACATAGAGATCGCGGCATCAAGGGTACAGGACGGGCCGGTCTCACTGGTGGATCTCGCTGCTTCCCTGGGTTCGAGCCATCTGGGTATTTCGAAGGCTTTCGCACTCCACGTCCGCAGAGTGATTTCTATCGACTTGAACGGTCCTGTCGGACCTCAGACCGCCATTCACCGAATGAAAAGTGCCGGGACACGACGCGCTCCTCGAAGCGCTGTCTGGCCAAAAGAACCGTATGCCAAGGCTTAGTTCGAGAAACGACAGCTTCACGTGGGCTCTTTTCTGTCCGCCTCCATAACGATCGTCAGCCTGGAGACATCGATGAGAATTTTCGATTTACGGAAGAGGACGACGTGGCACTTTCCCAAAACGCGCGGTGGCGTGTGCTTCAAACTCGAAGGCAGGAAGCGGAACGACGCATGTCCCCAAGCCTTGGACGACATCGCGGATGAGAACCTTATGCCACAGCAGAGGCTGACGAGGATCAAGGCGCAGATGAGAAGCAACTCGCTTCACTTCCTGACGAGCCGGTATAGCGAGTTCGGTGGCTCACTATCGACCTTCCGGCTTCAAGGGTTCATCGATGCCCAGGGGGACGACATGCAGGCGAATGGCCTGACCTGCAACCGTGCCCCAGTGCATTGCGCCGCGCCTTGACGACTGCCGATGTCGAACGTGCGACCCGGACCGATCATGAAGACTGAGTTGGCTGCATCGGGAGATCCGAGCCGCCCCGACTTGGTGAAGGCTACTAACCATCAAGTCCGGATGACTCTTTCGATTCCTTTCGTATCCGGCCCTCCGCAAGCACCCGTGCACGACGAAAGAGGATTCGCCGAGCCGGGGCGCTTGCCCGCCGAGGATTCGCCGAACGCTTAGCTTGGAGGAGTACCGGATGGATCATCTGGATGTATGTCCGGGGGAGATTTACCTCCTCCCCAAGGTCGACAGCGACGCCTGCTTTGAACTCAAGGGCAAGAAGCGGGATGGAACCTATGTACTGAGGCACGAGCGGACAGGTCGTCAGCAGACCTTCGGACCGGTCGAATTCAGGGCAATGAGGTTCGACGGACGCGCGATACGCATCGGGAAAGCCGCACTTGCCGCGTCCCGGGGGGCACTCCCTGTTGACGTGAACCCTGAAGCCCTAGCCGACGTCGACGACGAGAAACTAACGCCGAAGCAAAGGCTGGCGAGGACCAAGGCGCGTGAATTTCTCGACGAGTGCAGATCGCTTCGCTTTCTGGCGATCCAGCATGATCAGTGGCCCGACGCCTCGAGATCAACCGCGCCGCTTCAACGGTTCATCGACTCGCACTGGGAAGACATGCAGGCGCATGGTCTGACCTGGAAGCCTTCACCAAGCGCATTGCGACGCGCACTGGACCGCTATGGGTGTCACGGTGACCGACCGCTGCAAGCGTTTCTCGATCGGCGTCATAAGCAAAACCAGTCGTCCTTCTGGCACAAGATAGTCCTTGATCTGAAGGGGGAGATGATCCGGCACTTTTGGTCAGCTAGGAAAATCCGTCTCAAGGACGTCGTCAAATTCTTCTTTGGCGAATTCGATCTGGTTTCCCGCCAACGGGAGGCAAGCGGCGAAGCCCCGATCAAACGCCCGACAAAAGAGACCTTGCGTCTCTGGATAAACGCTACGCAGAACTGGAACAACTGGAAGAATAAGTACTCGGAACGGGAAGCGAACCGCAAGTTCCGAGGCCGGGGAAGTGCCGCCCATGCGGACCATATCCTCGAGACGGTCATCATCGACCACACCAGGGTAGATGCATGGGCAAAGGTCCTTGACGACGATGGCAACCAGATCATGGCCGAAAAGCCGTGGCTGACGATAGCCATCGATGTGTGCTCGCGTGTCATTTTATCCGCGATCCTGACCTACGAACCGCCTTCCATCGAGACGATCGCAGACTGCCTGCGCGAAATCCTCGTGCCAAAGCAATGGCTGGTGAAGCGTTTCGGTGAGCAGTGGGGCGCAAATGCCTGTGGGAAACCCTTCACAGTCGTACTCGACAACGATTGGGCACACGTCGGCGTTTCCTTTCAAGTCTGGGCCGAAGCGATGGGCATCGATGTCCTGTACGCGCCAGTCAAGAATCCGGAATACAAGACGATAGGCGAGCGCATTTTCCGAACTGTCAACGAGGAGTGCATTCACAGGCTGCCTGGCGCTTGCCCGTACAAGCCGACCGAAATGTCCGCGCTAGAACTCGAGCCCCGTGCTGAGGACCTGTTCTCGCTCGAGGAGATACGCGAGCGCGTCTGGCTGTTTATCATTACGCAGTATCACACGGAGGTGCACGAAGGCATCGACATGCAGCCGGCCCGGGCATGGGACCGGGGGGTCGAGCGTGGTGAGTGGGAGACAGTCGACGACATAACTGCGGCCAGCAAATTCCTCGGGCAGATAAAGCGACGCACGCTTGATGCCACGGGCATCCACGTCTGGGGCCATCGCTTCCACGACCAGGCCGCGGTTTCGGCACTGCTTGACAGTCTCCTTCGGTACACTGCTGGCCGTCGTCGCAGGGAGAAACGCCTCGCCAGCGGTACCGTACCCGTTGTCGTCACGCTCGATCCGACGACTTGTGAATACGTTCACGTCTGGGACTACGCGAAGAAGCGCAACGTCAAGCTTTACAACATGGACAGGCGGTTCGCGAAGGACTGCTCCTGGAGGCTGGCCAAGGCGATCCGCAAGGCGGCTGCAGAAGAAAACCGCGCGTTCCTGACCGACGAGGAAATGTGGGAGGCGCGACGCGTCTATGAAGCGTCACTTGTTCCCGCGATCACCGGAGCGTCTCTCCGCGAGCAGCGCAGGCTGCTAAGGCAATTGAAGCCCCGTAAACCCGGCCTGGCCATGGGCAACACGGTGCAGACTGTGGAAGTCACGCCTTCCGTCTCGGGTATGAACAGCGCCGGAATCCCGAACGCATTTCCTGCGTCCATGCGTGACGACGACCGTGTTCCGCCCAAGGGCCCGCGGCGTGGCGGGGCCAAAGTTGGCGTCCGCAAATCCCCCAAGAAAACTCAGCCAAAGGTCACCACGACAAGGGGGAATACTCCGGCAAGCGGCCCGGTAGCAGCAATAGCCGCCCCGACCACGAGAAGTCCCGACAAAGCGGTCTCATGCCTTCAGGATACGGAGGCGCAGGCCCTTCTCGCGGAACTAGCAGCCGATCTCGATTGAACTTCAACCAACGGAGGAATGAACATGGCGATTGCAAGCATTAACGGGCAAGTGCTCGAAACTTTCGGCAAGACGCGCTTGGTCGACAAGGTGATCGCGCCCGACATCGCTCCGTCAGACATGGACGCTGCGGAGATCGCTCAACCACAGAAGTCGCTACTTCATGTCGCGCTGGCCGAGAAGGCGACCATGAAGGGCTTGGCTGCGGCCATCCTTGCGGCGTTCGACACCGACCTTGACTGAAACAACAACCAACGGAGGAATGATCATGGCCATTGCAACCACGAACGGACAGCTTCTCGAAGCATTCAGCAAGATGCGGATCAAGCATCCATTGCTCGACAAGGCCCATCAATTATTCGACGACCTACGTTACGCCCGGCGCTCGTCGCCGGGGCGCCCGCAGAAGTTCGGCGCCCTTTTCGCTCCGTCGCAGTCCGGGAAGTCGATGAGCGTACAGATTTACATCGAAACGTGCGTGGTCGACGAGGTGATTGCACGCGGCTTGTTTCCGGCAGACATGGATCGGGCGGAGATCGCCCGGCAACAGAAGTTGGTTCTTCATGTCACGCTGTCTGCGAAGGCAAGTATGAAGGGCTTGGCGGCGGACATCCTTGCGGCGTTCGGCGACCCAGCCTCACCCAGAGGAACAACCCAGACCCTTTTCAAGCGTGTGTATGACTTCGTTCGTCGCCATGGGACTGAACTGATCATCATCGACGAGATCCAGCATGTCGCCGACAGCTTCACGAAGCTCGATGACCAGACATGGATCGGCCGTTCAGGGCTCGTTCACAGTACTGCTGTCACCGACACCCTGAAGACGTTTCTTCTCCAGGGTCTGGTGCCGCTCATGTTCATCGGCATCGAGGAGGCCAGGCACCACATCTTCAACGACATTCAGCTCGCTTCCAGATGCTATCAGGAACTCGACTTCACTGCACTCGATCTTGCGGTCAACGACGAGAAGTCCATTTTCTTCGACTACATCGGACGGCTGGGCTTGAAACTTCGGCAGCATGGAATTTTTGAGGAAGAGACGAACCTGCTCCTCGGAGATATTCCGGCCTACCTGCACGCCGCTGCTGGCGGCAGGCTCGGGATGGCAACCAACATCATACTGGCGGCGGCGATCGTCGCACGCGAAGAAAACGCGACCAATGTGACGAGAGAGCACATCGCACAGGCAATCGACGACTGGGCGATCCCGCTGAACATCATTGACTACAATCCGTTTCGAACGGGCCTTCGAACCCTCGACGTGAGGTCTGCGGCATGAGCACGAAACCGAACTACCTCGATACATTTCCTTCGGTAGATCCGGGCCGCCCCCTTGTGATTCCGGTCTCCCCGAAACCAGGCGAAGGGCTCCCTGAGTTGGTCCAGCGAGCGGCTTCAGAGAACGGCTACACTGCCACCAGTACCGTTCTGCTCGTATCCGGCCTCTCCGGGCGCTACGCTGCAGGAATTGCTACGAACGCCATTGGGCATGAGCAAGCGCTTGCCTCCACTCTAGGTGTTGAGGGTGGGAAGGAAACGATAGTCAACCTGATCTATCGGCCGGTTGAAGGCAGGCCTGGTTGGCACGAGTTTTTTGGCACGCCGATGCGCGTTGCTCACCGGGAAGTACTCAGACGCAGGGTATCTCCTTTGGCCCTGCGGCAGTCTAACCACGGTCGGGCCGTATGGTCCGTCAAGGTCCTGTCGTTTGATCCTGCGACGAAGGAAACGCTCCTGGACAAGTGTCCTGAATGCGGCACCTGGCTCGGTTACGGAATCAGCTATGGGGTATCCTCTTGCGGTAAATGCCTCCATGAAGACACCGAGGGCTTCATCCGGGGTCGCATCGATCTGAGGGACTATCCCCAGCCGAGGGTCGAAGTTGAGGACATGGAGGCGCTCGACTTCGTGACCGGACTGATCGATCCTAATCCGGAGGTGAGGTCGAGCTTCCGTCCCGCACTTCCGGAAGCGCTTCAAAGTTACTCGAGAGGTGGATTGTTCGAATTCGCGGTCGCGCTCGCATGCGCGATTACCGCTGATCCCGCGAAGATAACCGCGTTTCTGCCACGACCGGGGGCACGGGACGAGTATTCTCGCTTTTCGCCTGAGGTCCTTGCGCTAGCTGGAAGAACCATCCTGTCATGGCCGAAAGGATTCGATCGGCTGGCGTCCATGGCGAGAGAGAACGCGGATCTTCGGAAAGGGCATTTCGGCATCAAAAAGGAACTGGGCGCCCTCCTGGCACTCAGGCTGGATCCCCACATCGAACCTGGCTTGCGCGAAGAGTCTAGGATGGCGATCGAGCAGGACATGCGGCGAACCGCGACTGGGCACACCATGGTCCGTCGGAAGGAGAACCTTTTTCGTGAGGACCTGATGACCATGCAGCAGGCCTCGAAACATCTCGGCATCACCCGAAAAACCATGCGTCGGTTTGTCGACGATGGGGCGATTGGCGCTCATCGCGCCGGAACTGCGGAGAGAGCTCCAGTCCTAGTATCGCGAAAAGAAATTGAAGCGATATTGAAGGCTAGGAACGGATTCGTGCCAGCCGCGTCCCTTTCGAAAAAGTTCGGATTTCCGGTTATGGTCCTGCAAAGTTTGGCCAGGGCCAGCATCCTGGAGGAAAGAGCCAACCCCGCCGGTCTTGCGCCAGGTTCCTACTACGTAGAGGATTCGGTCGATGCTTTGCTGGGACAGTTAGATTGCCGCGCGCATCCGATCTCGACGCGAACCAATCTCGTGGATCTGCGCCGGGCCGCCTTGCTCGCCGGCTCGCCGAGCAAGAACCCTTGGCCGGGCATCTTCCGAGGAGTGCTTGAGGGGCAGCTTAAGCTCTTTTCGCGTAGTTCCGGGAAAGCTCTGCTCGGGAGGTACTTTCTGGAAGAAGCTGCCATTTCCAGCATTTCTGAAAGGGCTCTCACTTGGCCTGAGCCGGCGGATCGCGCACCGCTCATGCGCGCCGACATCGGCTTCCTTCTCGATCTTCCAACCCCATCCGTCTATGCCCTGATACAGGACGGGATTTTGAGCAGACGGCCTACCTTAAGCGAGATCCAAA
Source organism: Mesorhizobium sp. M8A.F.Ca.ET.207.01.1.1 (assembly GCF_004794715.1). Classification (NCBI taxonomy): domain Bacteria; kingdom Pseudomonadati; phylum Pseudomonadota; class Alphaproteobacteria; order Hyphomicrobiales; family Phyllobacteriaceae; genus Mesorhizobium; species Mesorhizobium sp. M8A.F.Ca.ET.207.01.1.1. Next base: position 73,757 of record NZ_SRUS01000004.1, read on the forward strand.
AGTTCTATGGCGTGTTTGTCATGAGCAACGAAGCCGCTCGGCTACTCAGCGGCAGCGAATATCTTGAGGATTGGGACACATCCAGAATCTTGTCCGGCTCTGGACTCGAACCCGCCTACACGACCACTTACAAAAAGAGGCGCGTCTGGCGCCGAAGAGACGTCCTGCAACTGGCACGGATACTGCCCACGAACTAGCGGGTATCGTGTGACCGGCACCGTAATTCCGGCAGTTAATCGCTTTTTCAAGAAATGACTGAATAGTAGCCTGGGGCTGATGCCGCCGGGCCTTTTTTTCGATGGGCTGGGATTCTAGTCTTGATCGAAGCCATATTGAACGTTTGAATCGCTTCTGTTTGGCGCTTGAATCGCTATCATTTGTCAGGTGGTGCAATTTCAAGCAGTTAGCTGAATCGCTCAGAATTTGTCTCTACACTCAAGTAGTTGATTTTGATAGATATTTCAGAGGCGGCCCACAACGTGGACTCGAACCCCTCTTTCTGACCAGAACTACCCCGGCGATTTTCCTTGCGATCTTGGAATCGCTTGGTCATTAAGTTCACCTTCGCCGTTTCCTGAAGCAGACATCGTCGGAGACTGCGTTTCTAGGTCGCGAGAATGTTGGCCCTTTCTTGGTCGCGTCTTACAAAACTGCGCCACCCGCCATAGGCGGAGATATCGGCGGCGTCAGTCAGGCCGGCGGTTTCCACCAAAAACCCCTTTGCTGCGCTGCCATCCTCGAGTTCGATCGTTCCTACGCCCAGCGGTGGGGGGATGGCGGCGACGAATCGTCCGAACGCCTCCGGACCCAGCCGCCAGACCTCGACGTCTATTCGCATTCCATCCCTGGAGACCCGGACAAGGCCCGGCTTGGGCACGGATTGGCCGGCAAGCGCGTAGAGCCGGTAGGCAGGTGTGGTTTTCGTTACTCTCGAGAATTGGGCGCCTAGGTCTCTTAGCTGACCGTTGAGCGGCATCCCCGACAGATGCGCGCCGACCACCACCAGATCAATCGTCTGGTCCTGTGCAACGTTGCCAGGCAAGGCACTCCCCGGCTGCGCCCAGCCGGTCGCGCCGAGCGGAAGAGCGCTCATGGCATGAACGTCGCGCGCGAGCGACGCCGTGAGCCAATCCTTGCCCACCATACCCAGCAGGGTCACGCTCATCGGCAGCCCATCGTCGCGCTTGCCGGTCGGCACGGCGATGCCGCACATATCGAGCAGATTGACGAAATTTGTATAGGTACCGAGCCGACTGTTGGTGGTGATCGGATCGGCAAGCACCGCCTGGAGAGCGTAATGCGTTGGTGCCGTCGGCACACAGAACAGGTCGACAGAGGCGATGATCGGGGCGAGCTTGGCCTTGTAGGCCTGAAGCGCATAGAGGCCGTTGAAGGCATCGGCCGCTGACAGGCCGCGCGCGCCGCCAATGATTTTGCGCGTCACCGGATGCATTGCGGCTTCGTTGGCGTCCATGAAGTCGCGGATCGCCGCGTAGCGTTCGGCAACCCAGGCTCCTTCATAGAGAAGATTTGCGGTGGCGTAGAAATCGGCGAACGGAATTTCGACCAGCCGGCAACCAAGCTTTTCCAGCAAGCCAAGCGCCGCCTCAAACCCCGTCTGCATCGATGCGTCGCCGAAGAATTTCAAATCCGCCTTCTGCGGCACGCCGACCGTCAGCACGGGTGGGCGAGCTGCAAGCGCCGGCACCTTGATGGCGCGCGAATAGGCATCGGCCGGGTCCTTGGCCGCCGCCACGCCGTACACTGCGTAGGCATCGTCTACGGTGAGCGCGAATACCGAGATGCAGTCGAGCGTACGGCAGGCTGGCACAACGCCGGCGGCCGAAAGCGCGCCGACTGTCGGCTTCAGCCCGACGATGTTGTTGAGACCGGCGGGGATGCGGCCGGACCCGGCCGTGTCGGTGCCTAGCGCGAAGGAGACGATGCCGCGCGCCGTCGCAACGGCGGATCCCGAAGAGGAGCCGCCGGGCACCAGGCTGGCATCGACAGCGTTCCTCGGGATAGGATAGGGCGTGCGCACACCGACCAGACCGGTGGCGAACTGGTCGAGATTGGTCTTGCCGACCACCAGCGCCCCGACAGCCTTCAGCCGCGCCACCACGGTTGCGTCCTTGTCTGGTATGTAGGCATATTCGGCGCAGGCGGCGGTTGTCGGCATGCCGGCGACATCGATGTTGTCCTTGACCGCGAACGGCACGCCCCACAGAGGCTTGGCCACCGGATCGAACGGCCCGAGCTGTTTCGCCTGCGCCAGCATCTCTGCCTTGCCGGCGAGATGAATGAAGATGCCGGGATCGTCAGCCGCCTCGATGCGGGCGTGAACTGTATCGACCATGTCAGCGACGCTGACGCCGGCCGCATAGGCGGCGTGCAGGCCGCCGATGTCGAAGTGGATCTCGCTCATGTGGCCTCCCCCAGAATGATCACCGGCAGGTCCCATTGGATCAGCACGACGCAGCCGTCCTTGGTCCACACCGAATGCTCGGTCCCGACCGGGTTAAGGATGACGCTTCCCGTGGGATAGTCGCCATTCTCGTCGCTCTGCGTACCCTCGAGCACGACGATGGTTTCAAGCCCGACATGGCGGTGGCGCGGTACGCCGGCGCCGGGCCGGTAGTCGAGGATCGCCACCGACGGCTCGACCGGTCCGCCCTTGAGCAGCCAGTGCACCGTGATGCCTTCGCGAAAAGGCTCGAATGCCAGCTCGCGCCAGCCGCCACCGACGAGGCCGGCAAAACTCAGATTAGCCATCGGCAAGTCCTTGCAGCACCTGGTCGGTCGTCGCCGTCCAGCCGACAATGGCGCCTTGCGCCCGGATCATGGCGATGGCCGCCGCCTTGAACTCGGGAAAATAGCTTTCCGTCGCGTCTTCGGCGAGCAGGCACTCATAGCCGCGATCATTGGCCTCGCGCATCGTCGTCTGGACGCAGACTTCGGTGGTGACGCCGGCGAAAGCCAGTTGCCGCGCGCCGAGCCGCTTCAGTTCCTCATCAAGACTGGTCGCGTAGAAGGCGCCTTTGCCCGGCTTCTCGATGACGACCTCGCCGGGCAGCGGCGCCAGCTCGTCGAGGATCGCCGTTCCCGGCTCGCCAACGATAAGCACGCGGCCCATCGGCCCGACATCGCCGATGCGGATCGACGGATTGCCGCGGTCGCGCTTGGCAGGCGGCAGGTCGGAGAGGTCTGCCCGGTGGCACTCCATCGTGTGGATCACCGGCAGGCCGGCGGCACGGAACCCCTCGATCAGTCTCTTCACCGTCGGCACGATCGCGGTGACCCGGCTGACATCGTTGCCGAGGCTGGCGCCGAAGCCGCCCGGCTCGGCGAAGTCGCGCTGCATGTCGATGACGACCAGCGCCAGGGAGTCCGGATTAAACGCAAAGACGAAAGGCTGCGCATCGATTTCGGCCATCAGTGATGTCCCGCCATATGCTCGCCGATGGTCTGCACGCTCGCCTGCGCGATCGGCGTTTCGTAGACCAGCGCGCCGTCCGACATGACGAAGATGCGGTCCGACAGTTCCAGCAGTTCGTCGAGGTCCTCCGACATCAGCAGCACGGCGGCCCCGGCATTGCGCGCCTTCATGATACGGGCGCGGATCTCGGCCACCGCCGAGAAGTCGAGGCCGAAGCATGGGTTGGAGACGATGAGCAGATCGACCCCGCCGGTCAGTTCGCGCGCCAGCACCGCGCGCTGCACATTGCCGCCTGACAGCGAGGCGATGGGCGACGACAGCGATGCGGTCTTGACCTTGAACTGTTCGACTAGCCTGGCGCTGAAAGCACGGATCGCACTGGCATTGATCCAGCTCACCGGTCTGCCATTGCCGTCCATGTCGAAGGTGCGAAAGGAGATGTTCTCGGCCACGGTCATTTTCGGCGCGCAAGCATTCTTCAGCGGCTCCTCGGGAATGAGCCGGACATTGAGCGCGCGCGCCTCGGCCCGCGTCGCTGCGTAGGTGGCGCCGCGCACCAGCACCTCGCCGGCCTCGCGCGGACGCTGACCGGCCAGCACTTCCAGAAATTCCTTCTGGCCGTTGCCGGAAATACCGGCGATGCCGACGATCTCGCCCGATCGCACACCGAGATCCTCGATACGGATCGACTTCAGCCCGGTGCGGTCAGGCGCCTTCAGCGATCTGACCTTCAGCACGATCTCGGCATCCGGCTTCGGCGCCGCACGGCTGTCGAGGGCGGCGATCGGCTGGTCGCCGATCATCATCGCGGCCATCGCCTTATGGTCCAGGTCGGCGACGCGGCCGGTTCCCGTCAGCTTGCCCTTGCGCAGCACGCTGACATCGTCGGCGAAGGCGGTCACCTCATGGAATTTGTGCGAGATCATCAGCACGGTGAGGTCGCCGGCTTTCGTCATGTCGCGCACAAGCCCCAGCACCTCTTGCGCCTCGCCGGGCGTCAGCACCGAGGTTGGCTCGTCCAGCACCAGGAAGGAGCGGCCAAGATAAAGCTGCTTGATGATTTCGAGCTTCTGCTTTTCGCCAGCAGCAAGCTCCGCCACCTTGACGTCGAGCGGCAGCTTGAACGGCATGCGCTCCATGAACACGGCAAGGTCGCTGCGCTCCTTGCGCCAGTCGATGATGCCAGGAACCTTCTCGCGCGAGATGACGAGGTTTTCCGCCCCTGTCAGCGACGGCACTAGGGTGAAATGCTGGTAGACCATGCCGAGCCCAAGCGCCGAAGCGTCGCGCGGACTGGCGATTGCCACCTCGCGGCCGTCGACCAGCATGTCGCCTGATGTCGGGTGATAAAAACCCATCATGCATTTGACCAGCGTCGACTTGCCGGCGCCATTCTCGCCAAGCAGCGCGTGAAAGGAACCTGCCGGCACTTTCACCGACACGGCGTCCAGCGCGGTGAAGCCGCCGAAGCGCATGGTCATGCCGATGGTTTCGACGCCGACGGCTTTTCGGACACTGTCGCTCATCGCGGCCTCCTCATGGCAACTGAGCCACGAGCGCCGTCGAATTCGACACCGTGCCGAAGACGCCGCCTTGCATCTTGATCATCTTGATCGCCGCCAGATGGTTGCCGTGGTCGGTCGCCCCGCAGCAATCCTCCAGCATCATGCATTCATAACCGCGGTCATTGGCCTCGCGCATTGTGGTGTGCACGCAGACATCCGTGGTGATGCCGGTAAGTACGATGTTCTCGATGCGGCGCTGGTTGAGGATCAGCTCCAGGTCGGTGGCGCAGAACGAGCCTTTGCCAGGCTTGTCGATGATCGGCTCCCCCTCGATCGGGTAGAGGTCGGGGATGATGTCCCAGCCCGGCTCGCCGCGCACCAGGATGCGCCCGCACGGGCCGGCATCGCCGATACCGGCATTGATGCGGCGCGAACGCCAGCGCTTGTTGGCCGGCAGGTCGGCGAGATCGGGCCGGTGCCCCTCGCGCGTGTGGATGATGGTATACCCCTTGGCCCGCATCGCCGACAGCACCGCCTTGATCGGTTCGATCGGCGCCCGCACCAGCGAGAGGTCGTAACCCATATGGTCGACATAGCCGCCTGGCCCGCAGAAATCGGTTTGCATGTCGATGATGATCAGCGCCGTGTTGTCGGGCCGCAGGTCACCATTGTAGGGCCACGGATAGGGCTCGGCATCGATGGTGTGTTGGGCAATCTCGGCTCTGGCGTTCATAGGCAAAACTCCAGTCATTTGGTGCCAAGTCTCATTTGGTGATCGACAATTCGCCTGGCGCGCCGGCAAGCGTTCGTGTCGGCGAGGAGGTGACGATCATGATGATGAGGGTGAGGATGTAGGGAGCGGCGTAAAACAGGTAGTAGCCTTGCGTGACGCCGACCGATTGCAGCGCCGGGCCGAGCGCGCCGGCTCCGCCGAACAAAAGGGCCGCGGCAAAGCAGCCGAGCGGGTTCCAGCGCGCGAAGATGACCAGCGCCACCGCCATCAGACCCTGGCCTGACGAGATGCGCTCGGTCCAACTGCCGGGATAGTAGAGCGATAGGTAGGCGCCGCCGATGCCGGCCAGCGCGCCGCCGACGCCGGTGGCGAGCAGCCGCACCGTGTCGGGGTTGAGGCCCATGGCGCGTGCTGCATCGGAACTGTCACCGACGACACGCACTATGAGGCCGGCGCGCGTGTTGCGGAACGCCCACCACAGTATGACGGAAAGCACCGCGCCGATCAGGAACAGCACGTTGACGTCGAGCGCCGCCTGCACCTGCGGGATATCGGACCAACCGCCGAACGGAATGGCCGGCAGGTTGGGCGCCTTCGGCTTGATGAACGGCTTGCCGAAGAAGAAGGCGAGGCCCGAGCCGAACAGCATCAGCGCGATGCCGATGGCAATGTCGTTGACCCCACGAAATTTGCAGATCCAGCCATGGAACAGGCCGAAGAACAGGCCGGCGAAAGCTGCGGCAAGCAGGCCGAGCCACGGCGAGTTGGTCATCACCGCGACCGCATAGGCGGTCATGGCGCCGAAGACGAGCGTGCCTTCCAGCCCCAGATTGATGCGGCCGGAACGCTCGGTGATCGCCTCGCCCAGCGAGACGAAGATGAAGGGCGTCGACACGCGGATGGCGCCGCCCAGAATGGCCAGCGGCACGCCCCAGAGGCCGATCTCGGTCGCGTCCATCAGGAGGCCCTTTTCCAGAGGCCGGGATTGAAGGCCTTGAAGCGGCCGTAAAAGGTTTCGCTGAACAGGATGACGATGAAGATCATGCCTTGCAGCACCAGCACCGTGGCGTCGGGCAGGTCCATGCGGCGCTGGATCAACCCGCCCGAGGCGTCGATGCCGCCAAGCAGGATGGCGACCGGAATGATGGCCAGCGGGTTGTGGCGGGCGAGGAAGGCGACGAGGATGCCGGTGTAACCATAGCCGGCGGCGAGCGAGGCATTGGCGCTGCCTTGCACGGCGGCGACCTCCAGCATGCCGGCAAGCCCGGCGAAGCCGCCCGCCAGTGCCGTGAAGCCGACGATGAGCGGTCCGACGGCCAGCCCCTGCACCTGTGCCGCGCGCACATTACCGCCGGCGATGCGCGCGGCAAAACCCCAGCGGGTCTTTTCGATGAGCACCCAGGAGAGAACGCAGGCGACCACGCCAACGACCAGCCCCCAATGCACGTCCATGCCCGGAATGTTGCCGATGCGGTAGATGTCCGCCAGCGGCTGGGTCGAAGGTTTGTTGAGCGAGGCCGGGTCGCGCAGCGGCCCTTCCACCAACTGGTTCATCAGCGCGATGGCGATGTAGGCCATCAGCAGGCTGGAGATGGTTTCGTTGACGGCCCGGTAGTGGCGCAGCGCGCCGACGGCACCGATCCAGATGCCGCCGGCGGCCATGCCCGCCACGCCCATGGCAAGAATGACGATTGACGATGGCGAGCCGCTGAGCGCCACGCCGATGGCAGCAGCACCAACGCCGCCCAGCACGATGGCGCCCTCACCGCCGATGACGACGAGGCCAAGCCGCGCCGGGAGTGCCACGCAGAGCGCCGCCAGAAGCAGCGGTGCGGCCCGCGACAGCGAGTTCTGGATCGAGAACCAGGAGCCGAAGCCGCCCCGCCACATGGTCTCGTAGAGCAGGATCGGCGACTTGCCGACCAGTGCGATGAACAGGCTGAACAGCGCCATGCCGACGACAAGTGCTGCGAGCGGAATGACGAAGGCTTCCGCCCGCCGCGCGATCCATTCCAGCACCGGAGGATATCCCCTGGCGCCGAAGAGTGCCGGCATGCCGGCCCCTGTCACCGTGTCCACCATCGTCCCACCCCCAGATCAGGCGGTCGAGCCGACGACGCCCTCGACCAGATAGTCCATGCTTTCGAGCTCGATCGCTGTCTCCGGGAAAGCCTGCCCCGCGGTGGCGACGACGGCGCCCTTGTTGCTCTTCAGCGGTCCCTTGATGACGGCGAAGCCGCCCTTCATCATTTCAGCCAGGGTGGCGTCGAACTGCTTGCGGCCTGCTTCGCCGACGGCGGGCCCTAGCGGGCTCATCTTGACGAAGCCGTCGGCAAGGCCGCCACGCGTGAAGTTCGGCAGCGGCGTGCCGGCGACGAGATCGTCGACGAACATCTTGTAGACCTTGGCCCAGTTCCACTCGGCGCCGGTGAGATGCTTTTCGGGCGCCAGCGGGCTCTGGTTGGCATGGTAGCCGCAGACGAAAGCGCCGCGCCCGGCGGCGGTCTCGACCACCACTTTCGGGCTGTCGACATGGCAGGTGATGACATCGGCGCCCTGGTCGACCAGCGCGTTGGTGGCTTCCGCCTCCTTGACCGCCAGAGACCACTCGCCGGTGAAGATGACCTGGCAAGTGATGGTCGGATCGACCGAGCGCGCGCCGAGCAGGAAGGAGTTGATGTTGAGCAGCACCTGCGGAATGGGCTTGGCCGCGACGAAGCCGAGCTTCTTGGTCTTTGAGGTGTGGCCGGCGACAACGCCGTTGAGATACTGGCCCATGCCGATATAGCCGAAATAGGAGCCGGCATTCATCGGGTGCTTCGCCTTGTCCCACATGCCGCCGCAATGGCGGAACTGCACGTTGGGGAATTTCGCGCACATGGCCAGCATGTGGGGGTCGAAGTAGCCGAAAGAGGTCGGGAAGATCAGCGAGGCGCCGTCGAGATTGATCATCGATTCCATCGTCTTCTGGACGTCGACCGTCTCCGGTACGTTCTCCTCCTCCACGACGGTAATGCCCTCGATGGCCTTCAGCGTCGCCGCACCTTCGGCATGCGCCTGGTTGTAACCATAGTCATCCTTCGGCCCGACATAGATGAAGCCGACGGTGGCGCTGGCGGCAAAGGCCCTGCTGACGGGAAAGGCCGCGGACGCAAGCCCGAGTGCCGCTCCGGCGGCGGAGGTCTTGAGCAGCTGGCGGCGGCTAAGCAAGAATCGGTCGGTCATTTCTTATGCTCCCCTGTAGGACCTTTTCCGGGTCGGTTAACGCCTTCTCAAGAAAGTGCATGCAATTGCTATGCCAATCCAGAAATTAAAATTTACCCAATAAAATCAGTAATAATATCTTTTGGCATTGCACAATCGGAAGGCAACTGCATGCACTTTTTGCCTTGGAATCAGACAATTTGACAGGAAGATTAAAACATAGGCATACAGGGTACGACTGAGTCGGAAGCGGACTTTCGTTCGGCCGGTTCATGGTCTGGAAATGAAAACGGAGGCTTGGAGGAGGCGTGTCGGGAAAGCGCAGCTTGGTCCGATTGGGAACGACCGTTGATCAGATGGTGAGGGCCATCGGCGACCGCATCGTCACCGGCGTACTGCGCCCTGGTGAAAAGCTCGACGAAACCTCGCTTGCCGCCCGCTTCGAGGTGTCGCGCACCCCTGTGCGCGAGGCGCTCGGACAGCTAAGCGCCATGGGTCTGGTTGAAAGGCGACCGAACAGAGGCGCCATCGTCGCCGTCGTCACCCAGGAATATCTCACCTCGATGTTCGAAAGCATGGCCGAACTTGAAGGCATATGCGCGCGCTTCTGCGCCGAGCGCATGACCGTCAGCGAGCGCCGCGCGCTCGAGGCCGAGCACGAGGCCTCGGCACGGCTGGTGCGGCTGGGCGCCGAGGAAGACTATGAATATTTCAACACCGAGTTCCACAGCCGGCTCTATCGCGGCGCTCACAGCACGCACATCTATGAGCTGACAGCGACGACGCGCAGCCGTCTTGCCCCTTTCCGGCGTGCCCAGTTCAGGTTGGCCGGACGCCTTGCCAAATCCTGGCAGGAGCATGACGCCATAGTCACCGCGATCCTGCGTGGCGACAGTGCCGCTGCGGGGGCGGCCGCAAAGGACCATGTCGCAATCGTCAGCGTGGCAAGCGCAGTTTTTGCCGTCGGTGAGCAGCCAAGTGGCCCAAGAGCAGCAACGCCATTCGCCGCCACCGTATCAGGCAAATGACCTGAGCTTCTGAGGCTCATCCACTTTCGAGTATGTTGGCCCCTGAGGCCTGCTCACAAGCGGCATTGGAATTGCTCAGTGTTCGAAAGGCTCTCCCAGCGAAGCCACGCCGTTGAGCTTGAGCAGGCGCCGGTTCGAGGAAATGACGCCCAGCACGACGATTGTCACGAGATAAGGCAGGCTCGACAGAAGTTGCGAGGAAATGTCGAGCCCGGTCGCCTGGGCCGCGAGGCTTGCGAGGGAGACGGCGCCGAAGAGGCAGGCGCCGAGGAAGATACGGCTGGTGAGCCAAGTGCCGAAGACCACGAGCGCGATCGCGATCCAGCCGCGCCCGGCGATCATGCCGTCGGCCCAGAGCGGCGTGTAGACCACGGCCGCGTAGGCACCGGCGAAACCCGCAAACGCGCCGCCGAAAGCGACAGCGGCGAAGCGCACGGCGATCACCGGATAGCCCAGCGCATGGGCCGCCTTGGGATTCTCGCCGACGGCGCGCACGACAAGGCCGGTCTTGGTGTAGGCGAATATCGCCCAGATGGCGACGGTCACGGCCAGCGAGAGCCACACGATGACGTCCTGAGCGAAGAGGCCGCCGATGACCGGGATATCTGAAAGCCAGGGCAATGAAAGCTTCGGCAGGCCCTTGACCGTAAGGCTCTCATAGCTCTTGCCGAACAATGCCGAGAGGCCCTGGCCGAGTATGCCTATAGCGAGTCCCACCGCGACCTGGTTGGCGCGGAACCCCAGCGCGATGATGGCAAAGACAAGGGAAAGAGCCGCGCTGGCGAGGCCCGCGGCGAGGAAACCCAGGAGGTGACCGCCGCCATGATAGACGATGATGAAGGCGACGACCGCTCCCATGGCCATCATTCCCTCCACGCCGAGATTGAGGACGCCGGCCCGCTCGGCCACCATTTCGCCCAGCGCGGCCAAAAGGAACGGCGTGGCCGCCGCCAGCATTCCGGCGACGATGAACTCGACGGCATTCATGGAGTGCTTCCGTGAGCGGCATGGCGCCATTCGAGCCGGTAGCGGACGAAGGCCATGGCGACGAGATAGGCGAGCAGCAGGCTACCCTGGAAGACCCGGACAGCGGCGATCGGCAGATTTGCCGAGACCATGGCGTTGTCGCCGCCGATATAGAGGGCCGCCATGAGCAGCGCGGAAAAAACGATGCCTATCGGGTGAAGGCCACCGAGATAGGCCACGATGATGGCGGCGTAGCCGTAGCCGGTCGAGATGGAGCGCTGCAACTGGCCGAGCGGCCCGGCCACCTCGGCAGCCCCGGCGAGGCCAGCCGCTAAGCCACCGATGAGGAGCGAAAGCCAGATCGCGCGTCCTTCGTTGAAGCCGGCGTATCCGGCCGCGCGCGGAGCAAGACCGCCGACCTGCAGCTTGTAGCCGGCGAAACTCCTTTGCATGAAGACCCAGGCCGCGAGGGAGAACGCGAAGGCGATAAGCAGCGAGACGTTGACGCGGGTGCCGGGGATCAGGATCGGTACCATCGCGTCGTACTGGAACATCACCGACTGCGGGAAGTTGAAGCCGGCCGGGTCCTTCCAGGGGCCAAGAAGCAGATAGTTGAGAAGTTGCGCCGCAACGAGCGCCAGCATGAGCGACACGAGAATCTCGTTTGCGTTGAGCCGCACGCGCCAGAACGCCGTGAGCGAGGCCCAAAGCGCGCCGCCCAGCGCGCCGAGGACGAGCATGGCGGGCCAGATCCACTGACCTGTTGCCTGCGGGAGCCAAATGGGAATGGCCGACGCGAAGATCGCGCCGAGGATGAACTGGCCCTCGGCGCCGATGTTGAAGATCTTTGCGCGAAAGCCGATGGCAAGCCCCTGCGCAATCAGCAACAGCGGCCCCATCTTGAGCAGGACTTCCGAGAATGAGGCCCAGGAGAGGAAGGGCTCCAGAAGCATCGCATGGAAGACGGCGCCCGGATCGCGGCCCATCAGCAGGTAAAGCCCGAGATTGAGCAGCGTCGCCAGACCGAGCGCGGCGGGCGGGGCGACCAGCTTGATTGCAAGCGAGGCATATTCCCGGCGAACCAGCACGGGAAGGGAAAGTCGGAACGAGGCGTTCATGCGGGGATCTTTTCGGCCGTCGAATGCGCGCCGATCATGTAACGGCCGATCTCCTCGGGCTTGGTGTCGCGCGTCACTAGCGGCGCGCTCAGCCGACCCTGATGGATCACCTGGATCGCATCGCAAAGCTCGAACAGTTCCTCCAGTTCCTCCGAGATGACCAGGATGGCCATGCCTTCGTTGCGCAGGGCGACAAGGCGCTGGCGGATGGCGGATGCCGCGCCGACGTCCACGCCCCAGGTGGGCTGCGCCACAAACAGCAATTTAGGGGACAGCATAATCTCGCGGCCCACGATGAATTTCTGCAGATTGCCTCCCGAAAGCGCCCCCGCCTCGGCCTCGGGACCCGGTGTACGCACGTCGTACTGCCGCACGCAGTCTTCTGTGAAGGCCTTCGCACGGGCCGCGTCGACGAGGCCGCGTTTCAAGAGGCCGGAGGGATGTGCGGTCAGCAGGCTGTTGAGGACGAGCGACATTTCGGGCACCGCGCCACGGCCCAGCCGTTCCTCCGGAACGAAGGCGAAGCCCAGCCGCCGGCGGGCAGCCGCATCGAGCGCGCCGACATCCTTTCCCATGATGAAGATACGCTGTGACTGTTCGCGCGGCAGCATCGTCTCGCCCGAGATCAGCGCGGCGAGTTCGCTCTGCCCGTTACCCGAGATGCCGGCGATGCCGAGGATCTCGCCCGCCCGGACCGTCAGGCTGACATCGGAAAGCGCCGCGGCGAAGGGATCGTCGGGTCGATGGTCGAGGCCGACGATTTCAAGGCGCTTTTCCCCGCCGGAATGTGCGACTGCCGGCATGGGCTGCGGCATGTCGCGGCCGATCATCATGCGGGCGAGGTCGTGCGCGTCGTGGTCGCGGGGATCCACATTGCCGGTGATGCGACCGCCGCGCAGGATGGTCGCGCGGTCGCAGACCGCACGGATTTCCTCCAGCTTGTGCGAGATGAAAAGGATGGACACGCCGCCGTCGCGCAGCCGCCGCAATGTCTCGAAAAGCTTCTCCACCGATTGCGGCGGCAGGACGGAGGTCGGTTCGTCGAGGATCAGGAGCTGCGGTTCGGTCATCAGGCAGCGGATGATTTCCACCCGCTGCCGCTCTCCAACCGAGAGCGCGTGCACATGGGCGAGCGGATCGACTTCCAGGCCGAAGTCGCGGCCGAGCTTGCAGATGCCTTGCGCAAGGTCCGATTTCCTCCCGGGCACGACCAGCCGGACGTTCTCCACCACCGTCAGCGTCTCGAACAACGAGAAATGCTGGAAGACCATGCCGATCCCCTTGCGCCTCGCATCCGCCGGGGACGCGAGCGCCAGGGGGGCTCCTTTCCAGGTCGCTGTTCCGGCGTCCGGCTGCTCGACGCCGTATATGAGCTTCATCAGCGTCGATTTGCCCGCACCGTTCTCTCCGAGGATCGCGTGGATAGAGCGCGGAGCCACGTCCAGTTCAATGTCCCGATTGGCATGGATCTGGCCGTAGCTCTTGGAGATGCCGCGCAGCGACAGGAGCGGGGCGGTCATGGTTACTTGGGCAGCGGCGTGGTGACACCCTTGACGTGCCAGTCCATGGCGACGATCTCGGCCACGGCCATAGTCTTGCCGGCGGGGACGCCTTCGCTGCCGTCGGCCTTGGCGATCGGACCGGCAAAGGGCGAGAAGCTGCCGTCGGCGATCTTGGCTTCGACTTCCTTGATCTTGGTCATGATGTCTGCCGGGATGCCCGGGTTCCAGTCGACGACCTCGACGACCTTGTCGCCGACCCCCAGGAAGGCGCTGGCGCCCTTGAAGGTACCAGCAAAGTGGGCGTCGACCGAGGCTTTGAAGAAGGGCGACCAATCGGTCGCCACGCAGCCGAGATAGGTCTTGGGCGCGTATTTCTTCATTGACGAGTTGAGGTTGAAGGCGGGGATGCCTGCCTCTTCGCAAGCCGCGACGACGGAAGGCGTGTCCTGCGCGTTGGAGAAGATGACGTCGCATTTCTGCGCCAGCAGCGCCTTGGCGGCTTCCTGCTCCTTGGCCGGGTCGAACCAGGAATTCACCCATACGACGGAAACCTCGACATCGGGCTTCACAGCCTGCGCACCCAGCGTGAACGCGTTGATGGAGGTTATCAGCTCGGGGATGGCGAAGGCCGACACCGAGCCGAGCTTGCCCGTCTTCGAAAGCGAGGCCGCCGCCATGCCCATCAGATAGGTGCCCTGGGAATATTGTGCCGCGAAGGGTGAGAAGTTTGGCGCCACCTCGAAACCGGACGCGTGCAGCACGGTGACATCGGGATTGCGGCGCGCGATCTGCAGGGCGCCGTTCTGATAGCCGAAGGAGCCGGCGATGAGGACCTTGTTCCCGTCCGCGACCGCCTTGTTCATGATGCGGTCGGCGTCGGGGCCTTCCTGAATGTTTTCGAGGATGGTGACCTTCACCTTGTCGCCATAGGCGGCCTTGACCGGCTCGAGCCCGTCGGCCAGCGCACGGCCCCAGCCGACGTCGCCGACCGGCGAGGGGACCACCAGCACGATGCCCAGCGGTCCGTCGGCGGCGAGCACGCGGCTGCCCACCGCGGCGACGAGCCCGGTAGCGGCGGCGCCCTTCATCAAGGTTCTGCGGGTAAGATTTGTCAGCATGTCGGTTCCCCTTGCTTTTGGTTTTGGTTTTGGTTGCTAGAATTCCACGGTGGCGAGCGCCGCCTCGGCTTGCGCGAACAGCCTTGCCTCGTCGAGCCCGGGGAATTCTCCCTTGGCCCAGACGATGCAGCCGTTGATCATCGTCATGTCGGTCGGCGTGCCGATGCCCACCTTGGCCAGCAGGCTCAGCGGATCATGCCGCGTGCCGACATAGTCCATGCGCCGCGTGTCGATGGCGAACAGGTCGGCGGCCATGCCGGGCGACAGCCTGCCGATATCGCCGCGCCCGAGCAGCGCCGCGCCACCTGTCGTCGCATAGCCGAGGAAATCGACCGGCGGCGGAACCGGGTGGTCGCGTGTCGACGCCGCAAGGCATTGCAGCATGTAGGCTGAATGGATGCAGTGCATCAGGTTGGAATTGTCATTCGAGGCGGCGCCGTCGCAACCCAGTCCTACACTCAGCCCGAGGGCCGACATCGCCGGTATGTCGGTGATTTCGGCGCCGACGAGATAGACCGGCTCCGGGCAGTGCGCCACGCCGGTGCCGATAGCGGCCATCTTGCGCAGTTCGTCGTGGGTCAGTTCCCAGCAATGGGCATAGAAGGCATCCGTCCCGGAGAAACCGATCTCGGCGCAATAATCCACCGTGCGCAGGCCGTGGCGGGCTTGCATGACCGGACTTTCGCCTTCGCCGACATGGGTGTGCATGCGCACCTTGCGGTCGCGCGCCAGCGCTACCGATTCCACGAATGTCTCGCGATAGCAGTTGACCGGCTGGCAGGGCGCGACCACGACCTGACGCATGCTGAACTTACCGTCATCATGGTAGGTGTCGATCAGCCGGGCGCAGTCGGCGATGAACTCGTCCGTCGTTTCCAGCATGGCGTCGGGGATGGTCGAGCCTTCCGATTTCGGCAGCGTGTTGCCGCCACGTCCGGCATGGAAGCGCATGCCGAGCAGTTCGGCCGCCTCGAACTGTCGGTCGATCAGCCTTTTGCCGGCATGCCGCGGAAAGCAGTATTGATGATCGAATGCCGTCGTGCAGCCGTGCTTTATCAATTCCGCCATGGCCGTGACCGATGAGTGATAGAAGCACTCCTCGGTCAGCCGTGAGAAGATGGGATAGATGCGGTCGAGCCATTCGATGACCGACAGCTTCGTCCAGTCCAGATCGGCGCGGTTGCGCACGAAGCACTGAAAGAAGTGGTGATGGGTGTTGACGAGGCCGGGATAGACGAACCAACCGGCGGCGTCCTGCGTGACGGTCCCCACAGGCAACTCACCCTTATCCAGGGCTTCGCCGATGGCCCGTACAGCCGGGCCGTCGGTCAACACATCGACGTTGCGGCGGACGCGCGGACCGTCGCCATCGTCCACGATGACCGCGGCACAGTTCTTCAACAGATAACCCGCCATTTCAGGCCTCGCCTACTTCTGGGACGGGCTCGGGTTTGAGCTCATGCAGCCGGTGGATGCCAGGCATCTCGATGAAGCCGTCGAGACTGCGGACCGCCCGCGACCATAGACGGATCGCGGGATAAGGATCGAGCGAAACTCCGCCGTCCGGCGCCAGCGCCACATAGGGAAAACAGGCGATGTCCCCGACGGTCGGCCGGTCCGATGCGAGGAAGCGCTGGCCGCGTATATGCTGTTCGACGAGGCCAGCTTCCAGCTCCCGCAGGGCCACCGTTCCCTGTCCCTGAAGGGCATCGATATTGCCCGGGCGCAGCAGCATCTCGTGCAGGCGCGCCGCCCCCAGGCTTGCTGTCAGTCGATGCGAGAACGAAAGCCATTGTTGGACACGCGCCGCTTGCACGGCCGTATCGTTGCCCAGCCATTGCGGTGCCGCCTTTGTAGCGAGGTAGACAAGCATGGCCGAGGATTCGGTCAGGACGAGGTCGCCGTCCTCAAGGATCGGGATCGAACCCGCCGGGTTGAGCGCCATGAGTTCCGGACCGCGATGCTCGGCACCGGGATGGAAGTCGACGGGCCGGATGCTGAGCTTCACCCCTGCCAGCGCAGCCATCAGGCGCACCTTGTAACAGCTTGGCGACAGCACGTAGTCGTAGAGCTTCATTGCGCCACCAGTTGCGCGCCGTAGGTGTAGCCATGGCGCTTCAGCCAGCGCCGGTAGGCAACCGAAGTCAGGTCGGCTCGCGTGGGAATCTCCATGCCAGGGTCTAGCGGCAGCAACCTCGGGATCTGGTTTTCGAGGATCGACCGGTCCTGGACGAAGATCGTCTGCTGGAAATGGATCAGGTCCGTCATCGGCGTCTCGTCGTCGAACAGCGCCATCCAGGGCCACACGTCACAAAGGTCTTCGGCAAGTGGCTGCACGAAAAGCGTAATGACGTCCCATTCGCCGGGACGCGGCGGGCAGGTCTTGTAGAGGATCGAGCATGTCGGCGCGGGCACGCGATACATGTACTCCGTCGTTATGCCGCCCTCCGCCGACTTCGCGGCCTGCGGCTGGTAGAACTTCACCTGGGTCGCCCAAACCTCATCCTCGTCCTCGCGGATTTCGACCTTGTAGTTCTGGACCTCCGTGTGCGGTTCGGAGCCCAATATGTCGGTGTGGACGAACGGAAAATGCGCAATGTCCAGGAAGTTCTCCACCGCGCGCAATGGCGAGCAGCGCACGCGAACCACGCCGACATCGACGAGCCGACGGCCAGGCTGATCGGCCTCGGGGATCGCAAACAGCGGCTTTTTCGGATCGCCGAGCGATGACCAGACATGGCCATAGCGGATGCAGGTTGGGAGGACACGTCCGTTGCCGCCTGTGACCTTGGCGGTTCCGTCTTCGCCGCATCTCACCTCGATGGGCTCGCCCATCAGGGCCGTGCCGCGCCCATGCGCGTCGAGCTGGCTCGCAAGGCCGACCGGATACCATTCGTCGATCATCGCGTTGCGGGTCATTGGACGGCCCCACCGCTCCGAATTCTCTCGGCCGCCCGCCGCAGCGTTTCGGCGGCCCTCGACGCGGCGATCCGTTCGGTCGGATTGGCGTCCTCGCCCACCAGAACATGCATAAGCGTCCGGGCTTCACCATCGGGCGCAAGCAGCAGCCGAAGCGTCAGGCCATCGTTGCTATGGTCGAGCAGGCCTCCCGCGGCCTTCGCGCCCGCGGCCGCCTCCAGCGCCGCGACGTTCGCTTCCACCATCATGGAACGCAGCGGGGCAACGCCGTCGAGCCGCGGCGGAGGGGCAGCGGCTTCGCCGGCGGAAATCCAGATGATACCGTCGCCATCCTCGACATGCTGCGTTGCAACGCGAATCGTGTCCGGCGGAGTCAGCGCCGGATGAGCGGGAATGCGCAGGCAATTTCCCTCCTGAGCATAGCCCCAGCCGTGATAGATGCAGGACAGGGTTTCACCGCGTACAAAGCCGTGGGAAAGGCGCATGCCGCGATGGGGGCATCTGTCCGCAAACGCCGATGCTCGGCCCGAACGGCTTCGCCAAAGCGCAACCGGCCCAGCCGGGGACTGCGCGGGCATTACGGTTCCCGCCGGCAAGTCCGCGGAGAGGGCAACAGGTATCCATGAGCCGGTCGGATAAGGCGGCATACATCAACTTTCAAACAACATCAGCATCTTCCTGAGCGCAGCTTCGCGGTCAAGCATATGCTAATAGGCGGGTCACGTTTGCACAACATTTCCTCACGGGCAATAATGCCCAAAAAAGGTGCATGGCACCTTGGCAGGCAGAAGCCGCAGGCCGGAAACTAGCCCGATTCGCTCTCGATCGGCGCCCGATGGATGGCCTCGACCCAGACATCGATTGGTCCAAGCGAGCATCCCATCTCCATCATGTCGATGAGTTCGGCCGGGCCGACAATGTCGAGTTCGATGCGATCGGGACCGGCAACGCATATGGCCTGCGCGAGCCCGAGCTTGGCGGCATGACGCTCGATCCACGGAAGGAAGGATGCCGCCTCCACATCGCCGAGGATCGTCATGCGCTCCCGCCAGGGGAATCGATATTGCTCGCTCACAGAAAACCTCGGCAATGAAACAGATATCTATCTATCTGCATTGTGCTCAATCGCTGATGCATCTAACCAAGCGCCATGAGAAGGTTGAGTGTGGGCTTGTGACCCCTCAGTCGTCTATGACGTCCGCAAAATCCCTGGTCAACATGCGTCCATCGACACTTTGTGAGACAAGACAGACTACCGCTTGCATTAAAACTAGTCCTGCTGCTCGACCTTGGGTTCGCCAGACCATACGAGAGAATACGAAGGGAATGGGTTGGCGAACCATCCTCTAACATATTGATTTTCCGTGGAAAACTCTGACCCTCCGGGCCCACCATCGTCGTTATTTATCAATGCTTTATGGCCATTTTCTTCCTCGTGTTAGCCAAGTGGGAGGCGGCGAGCCTCCGCGCATCACTTTGATTTTGTTGCCTTGCGGTGGGCTGCTGAGGGCTAAGGGCGTCAAGGGATTGACATATCGAGTGCGCGCTGCGCGCGCTTCATCCAACCCCGCTCAGACATGGGACTGGGAAAGTCTTGATTGGCTGAGCATGAGGACCTAGCGCTCATCCTGATCAGACCGACGGATCCGCGCTCAATGATCTCTGTCGGCAAGACGAGCCGTTCTGGGGCGCGCATTTCACCTTTCAAACGGCGCATGAGAAGTTCCGCGACGCTTGTGCCAAGTGCATGGGCATGCTGACGGCCAGGCATTCCCCCGGACTGGTCAACGCAGGCAACGCGCCGCCGTTGTGGCCGTGCTAGTCAACTACTGAATGACGAAGTCGTTACGAAAGATATGCCAGCCAGGAGGCTCAATTCATAACGCCACCGTCTTTATTTGTATCTGATCTGCTGATACATAACCCCGTGTGACGACTGCGGGGCCATATGTCGAATGAAATCATGGTTGTCGATCCGCTTGAGCGGCTTGACTTGTTGAAGAGCCTCGCGAGCGAGGTCCGGGTCCGGATTCTCGATCTGCTGCACCGCAAGGGGCCGAAAAACGTCAATCAAGTGGCCGAAGAACTGGGTCTTCCGCAATCAACGATTTCCGCAAACATCCAGGTTCTTGTCGATGTCGGTTTGATCGAGACGAAATCACAGAAGGCGCGCAAGGGAAGCCAGAAGGTTTGCTATTCGACCTTCTCCGAGTTGGTTGTCGTCTTTAAGGACCGCCCGCCGGCGCAGGATCTCGGCGTCATAGAAGTGGCGATGCCGCTTGGACTCTATACGAGATGCGAAGTTTCCGCTCCCTGCGGCCTGTGTTCAAAAGACGGCGTCATCGGACTTCTCGATGTGCCCGACACCTTCCTCGATCCTGACCGTATGCGGGCAGGGCTGCTGTGGTTCACGCGCGGCTTCGTCGAATACCAGTTTCCCAACAATGCGACGCTTGCCAATGCCAAAGTCGGCGGATTGGAACTGGCGATGGAGCTTTCGTCGGAGGTGCCGGGCACATCGAAGGATTGGCCATCGGACATCACGGTAGCGATCAACGGACACGAGATAGATACCTGGACGGCGCCAGCCGACTATGGCGACAAGCGCGGCAAGCATACGCCCGGCTGGTGGAAGCTGGCCGGATCGCAATATGGCGACCTCACACACTGGCGCGTCACGAACAACGGCACCTATCGCAACAACAACAAGGTTTCCAAATGCTCCCTGGCTGATCTGGAGCTTGAGCGGCACCGCTCGATCCGGATACGAATCGGCGTGAAGGAAGATGCGCGTCACCCCGGCGGCATAAACATCTTCGGTAGCGGCTTCGGCAATTACAGCAACGACATCGTTCTGCGCCTGCTGAAGGCTTGAGAGCGTATTAGGCCCTTGACGGGCGAACGAACTCCGCCCTTAACTGACCCGCGACCCGGATATAGACCGGAAAGTCGGATTGATAATCCGCAGTGGGAGGGATCATGAAGGCCAGAGTCACGGCGAACGCGGCCTATGCCGTCGCGGATATCGACAAACGTCTTTACGGCTCGTTCCTCGAGCATCTTGGTCGGGCGGTCTATACGGGCATCTACGAGCCCGGACATCCGCAAGCGGACGCAGAGGGGATGCGCAAGGACGTGATCGAGTTGGTGCGTGCGCTCGACACGCCGATCTGCCGTTACCCGGGCGGCAACTTCGTGTCCGCCTACAATTGGGAAGACGGCATAGGCCCAAAGGAGAACCGCCCGCGGCGGCTGGATCTTGCCTGGCGCACCACGGAGCCGAACCTGGTTGGAATCCACGAATTCGCCGACTGGGCCGAAAAGGCGGGCACCGAGATGATGCTTGCGGTCAATCTCGGTTCCCGCGGCCTCGACGAGGCGCGGGCGTTCGTTGAATACGTCAACCACCCGAGCGGCAGCTACTGGTCCGACCTCAGGGCCAAGAACGGACGCGCGCAGCCCTGGAACTGCCGCCTCTGGTGTCTCGGCAATGAAATGGACGGTCCCTGGCAGGTCGGCCACAAGTCGGCGGAAGAATACGGCCATCTGGCCAACGAGACGGCCAAGGCGTTGCGCGGCCTCGACCCAACGGTGGAACTGGTCGTCTGCGGCTCGTCGCATTCCAATATGCCGACCTATCCGCAGTGGGAAGCAACCGTGTTGGAAGCGACCTACGAGCAGGTCGACTACATCTCTCTCCACATGTATTTCGAAAACTACGAGAAGAATACGGCCGAATATCTCGCTCTTCCGGCGAAACTCGACCGCTACATTGGCACGGTCTCCGGCATCATCGACTACGTGAAGGCCAAGACCCGCTCGAAGCGGGAGGTGAAGATCTCCTTCGACGAGTGGAACGTCTGGTACCATCAGCGCAAGCGGGACGCCGAGCGTATGCGCGACTGGGACTGGCCGGAAGCGCCCAGGCTTCTGGAAGACATCTACAATTTCGAGGACGTGCTGCAGGTCGGCTGCATCATTAACACCTTCATTCGACGGTCGGATATTGTTCGCATCGCCTGCATTGCGCAGCTGGTGAACGTTATCGCGCCGATCATGACCGATCCCGGCGGCAGCGCCTGGCGGCAGACGATCTACTGGCCTTTTATGCTGGCCTCCAAGCACGGCCGCGGCACCGCGCTGCAGCTCGCGGTCGAGGTGCCTACCTATGACGCGGCCGCTGCCGACAAGGTGCCATGGCTCGACATTGCGGGCGTGCATAATTCGAACGCCGGCACGCTGACCTTCTTCGCAATCAACCGGCATGGGTCCGAGACGATAGAGGCCGACGTCGCCCTGGAGCGGTTCGCCGCCAAGTCCATCGAGCATACGATCATCCGTCATGACGATCTCGAGGCCTGCAACACGAAGGACGCGCCGGACAACGTATCACCGGTCAAAGGCAATGGGGCAGCGCTCAGCGGCAAGGGAATGACGCTGAACTTGCCGCCGCACTCCTACTCGATGGTGCGCGTGACACTTTGAGTTAATATCCGAGTATCAGATATATACCGTAAAATCCGTTGCAGGCGAAGTGGTTTGGTGTAGCATTGAAACGTTCAAGGCGGATCTAACCGCCGTACTCGGGAGGAAGCTGAGATGAACTTTCGCAAGATGATGGCCCTAGCGGTGGTTGCGGCCGGAGGATTTTGGGCCGTCGCGGCCCAGGCCGAAGAAACCGTCGCATGGTGGGATTTCCTCGGCGGCGGTGACGGCGTGCGCATGAAGCAGATGATCTCCGACTTCAACGCCGCCCACGCCGGCAAGATCAAGATCGACGCCACGACGCTGGAGTGGGGCACGCCCTTCTACGCGAAGGTGCAGACCTCGGCCGCGGTCGGTGAGGCGCCTGACGTCATGACCTATCATGCCAGCCGCATCCCCTTGGCGGTGAGCCAGGACATTCTCGAAGAAATCACCGCCGACGATATGAGCAAGATGGGCCTCTCGGCCTCGGACTTCGCCCAGACGACGATGGGCGCCGTGACGGTCGACGGCAAGCAATACGCGGTGCCGCTCGATACCCATCCGATCGTCCTGTACTACAATCGCGTCCTCCTGAAGAAGGCAGGCGTGCTCGGCGACGACGGCCGTCCCGTGGGTATGAGAAACAAGGAGGAATTCACCGCGACACTGCAGAAGTTGAAGGATGCCGGCGTCGAGTTCCCGCTGGGCAGCGTCACCGCCGACGGCAACTTCATGTACCGCACCATTTATTCGCTGGTGTGCCAGCAAGGCGGCGAGCTTCTGACGGGCAACGAGTTCCTCGCCGGCGACAATCCTCAAAAGCTGGCGAAAGCGTTAGCGGTCCTGCAAGGGTGGACGAAGGCCGGGCTGCAGTCGACCTATACGGACTATCCCGCGACCGTCGCCCTGTTCACCTCGGGCAAGGCCGCGATGATGATCAACGGCGTCTGGGAAGTTCCCACGATGACCGACCTCGCCAAGCAAGGCAAGCTGTTCGACTGGGGCGCCGTCGAGATCCCGGTGATCTTCGACAAGCCATGCACCTATGCGGACAGCCATTCATTCGCAATCCCGAAGAACAAGGGCAAGGAAATCAGCCCGGAAAAGCGTGCTGCCGTTCTCGAGGTGATCTCCTGGATGGACAAGCACTCGCTGTTCTGGGCCACGGCAGGGCACATCCCGGCCTACAAGCCAGTCACCGAAACCGGTGAATACAAGGCAATGGAGCCCAATGCGACCTACTCGACGCTGACGGCCAACATGATCTTCGATCCGAAGTCGCCCAAGGCTGGTGTCGCCGGGCCGATCTTCGACACCATGTCAAATTATTTTGTGCCGACCCTCAATGGAGAGATGGACCCCGGCGAGGCGGTGAAATCCATCAAGGAAGAGTTGAACAGCATGTAGGGCTCAAGGCTGGGGCCGCCCCGCCCAGGGCGGCCCCAGCCGTGTTCGAGGAAGAGCCATGCTTCGCAACTCCCGCACTGAACGTCTTGTCGCGCTGGTGCTGGTCGCTCCCTTCCTGGCGATCTATCTGCTGGCGTTCGTCTATCCGACGGTCCAGATGTTCCGCATCTCCTTCACCGATGCGCCGCTGATCGGCGCTGGTCGATGGGTTGGTCTCGACAACTACCTGCGGCTCGACAACGACCCGATGTTCCGGCGCGCGCTCTGGAACACCGCTTATTTCGTGCTGATGACGGTCGTCCCAGGGACACTCATCGCCCTGTTGATCGCGCTAGGCGTGTCGCGGCTCAAGGGCCGCTTCCAGTCGATCGTGCTGGCGCTGTTCTTCCTGCCCTACATCCTGCCGGTGTCCGTCGTCTATCTGATCTGGGACTGGACGCTGAATTTCCAGTTCGGGATCGCGATGCATGTGCTGGACTGGCTCGGAATCCCGCGCGTGCCGGTCTTCAAGTCGCGCGTCTGGTTCTTGCCGGCTGTGGCCGGGGTGACGATCTGGTGGACCGCGGGCTTCTCGATCCTCCTCTTCCTCGCCGGACTGCGGTCCATACCAGCGGAGATCTACGAAGCCGCGGCGCTCGACAACTCGACGCGATGGACCACGTTCCGGCGCATCACCTGGCCGCTGCTGTGGCCGATCACCTCGCTGGTGTTCACCATCCAGCTCATCCTGCAGCTTAAGATCTTCGACCAAGTCTATCTGTTCTCGATCGGCGGCCGGCCGAACGACAATATGGTGCTCGTCTACTACGTCTTCCAGAAGGCCTTCCAGCAGAACCAGGGAGGCAGGGCGGCGGCCGTCGCCGTGACCCTCTTCGTGCTTGTGGTGGTCGTCTCGGTCCTGCAATTCCAACTGCTCCGGTTCGCCGAAAGGCGGCGCCGATGAACGCCGTGGCTGCGCAACGCTGGAACTTCTGGGGCGGGATCATCACCGCACTGACGCTCGTCTGGGCCATCCTATGGGCGTTCCCGCTCTACTGGGGTGTGATCTCATCGCTCAAACCGGACGACGAGGTCGTGCGGCCCCACATCGAACTCTGGCCCGAGACGCCGACGCTGGAGAACTACGTCAGCGCCCTGACCACTACGCAGATAGGCGCCTGGTACGTCAATTCAGTGGCGGTCGCGGTCGGCGTAACGGTCATCACCATCTTCATCTCGATGCTGTGCGGCTACGCAATCTCGCAGTTGCGGTTCCCGGGGCGGATCGCGCTTTGGTGGCTGATCCTTGCCTCCTTTATGGTGCCGACTTCGGCGCTGATCATCAATCACTTCGTGCTGGTCGCCAACCTCAGCCTGCTCAACAGCTGGGCCGGAATCATGTTGCCGCAGCTTATCCACCCCGTCATCATCATCGTGTACAAGCAGTTTTTCGATCAGGTCCCGAAGGACTTCCGCGAGGCCGCGGTCATGGACAATGCGTCCGAATTCGGGATCCTCTTCAAGATCTACATGCCTATGAACTGGGGGGTAACCACCGCGCTGTCGATCGTCTGCTTCATCTGGACGTGGAACGCGTTCTTGTGGCCGTTCCTCTCGGTGACCCGCACCGAGATGATGACCATCACGGTCGGCATTACGCAGGTCAACGACGCCTTCGGTGTCTACTACGCGCGCCAGCTGTCGGCAGCCGTACTGGCCGGCCTGCCGGTGGCACTGGCCTACCTCTTCTTCCAGCGCCGGGTGACCGAGGCTATAACGCTCTCGGCAGGTATCAAGGGCTAGAGCCCCGGCAGGTGCACCGCAATGCCGGAGGGCACGACCCGCTCGGCGGGTTCAGGCTCCGTCGGCGCGTACGTGCCAGGCCGATCCGTCCGCGGCGAAGAGATGCAGGGCCGTGGTGTCGAACTTCAGCCGAACGGCGTCGCCCGGTTTGACGCTCGAAAGCCCGCGATCCTGTGCCGTCACCTGCGTCCCATCCGCGAGCCGCGCATAGACGAGCGTTCGCTCGCCAAGGCGCTCGACAACGGTCGCCGTGGCGAATGCTTCATTGCCCTCGGCGACGACAGTCAGCGATTCCGGCCGCACTCCGAGTTCGCGCCAATCCATGTCGATTGGCGCGCCGGGAAGTTCGACGAGCGATCCATCGGTCAAGCGCGCATTGAGCCTGTCGCCCGAGCCCGAAACCGTGACAGGCAGGATGTTCATCGCCGGCGACCCGACGAAGGTCGCGACGAAGCGTGACGCCGGACGTGCATAGACATCGACGGGTCTTCCCATCTGCTCTATCCGGCAATCGTTGAGGATCACAATGCGGTCGGCGAGCGTCATCGCTTCCACCTGGTCGTGGGTGACGTAGATCATCGTCGATTTCAAACGCTGATGCAGTTCGGCAAGCTCGACGCGTGTACGGGCTCGAAGCGCTGCGTCCAGATTGGAGAGTGGCTCGTCGAACAGGAATGCCTTGGGCTCCTTGACGATCGCACGCCCGATGGCCACGCGTTGGCGCTGCCCGCCGGAGAGCTGCGACGGCCGCCGGTGAAGCAGCGCTTCGATCTCCAGGATACGCGCAGCCTCGGCGATCCGCTGGCGTATGACATCCGGCGCGACCCGAATGTTCCTCAGCCCAAAGGCCATGTTCTGCGCGACGGTCATATGTGGGTAAAGGGCATAGTTCTGGAAGACCATGGCAACGTTGCGCCTGCCAGGCGCAAGGTTCTCCGAGCGCACCCCGTCGATCGTCAGCGTCCCCTGGTCAATGCTTTCGAGGCCGGCGATCATCCGGAGCAGCGTCGTCTTGCCGGAACCGGACGGACCGAGAAACACGACCAGCTCTCCTGGCTCAATGTCCAGGCTCACGTCGCGGATCACTTCGACAGCGCCAAAGTGCTTTGATACGCCCGACAGCGCGATTCCGGTCATGCTTGCGATCCTTCTTTCCTACATAATTTCGGATAAATACCCGATGTCAAGGAATGTGGAGCTGCGGCACGATGAGCGGCTCATTCCTGGTCCCCGGAACAGCTGCCAGCTGTCCTGCCAACAGCGGGCGGTTTGAGAGGTTCGCCAGACCATACGAGAGAATACGAAGGAAATGGATTGGCGAACCAGCCGCTAACGTATTGACTTCCTGTAGAAAACGATGACCCGGCGGGCCCACCAAAACGACCGCGTAAGTGGCTGATTTTTGACCGTTTGGTGGGGTCGTGTGCAGCGCATCGCGCCGATTTCCTGGAGGGATAAGCCGCGCCCGACGCGGCGAATTCCTAACCCTACTCGGCGGCCGTCTCCGATGGCACCTCTTCCGGGCCCGAAGGCTCTGCCTCGGCGCGGGGCTTGCGCCGTGAAAACAGCGACCTGAGCGTGACGTAGAACACCGGCGTCAGGAACAGGCCGACGAAGGTGACGCCGAGCATGCCGGAGAACACCGCGGTGCCGAGCGACTGGCGCATTTCCGCGCCCGGGCCCGTTGCGATCATCAGCGGCACGACGCCGAGGATGAACGCGAAGGCGGTCATCAGGATCGGCCGCAACCTGAGCCGGCAGGCTTCGACGGCAGCCTCGGCGGCCGACAGGCCGCGTTCCTGCGCCTGCCGCGCGAATTCGACGATCAGGATCGCGTTCTTGGCGGCAAGCCCGATCAGCACGATGAGGCCGATCTGCACGAGGATGTTGTTGTCCAGCCCTCGGAACGATACGCCGAGCAACGCCGCCAGCACGCCGAGCGGCACCACCAGCACAATGGCGAATGGCAGCACCCAGCTTTCATATTGCGCCGCCAGCGCCAGGAACACGAACAGCACCGACAGTCCGAAGATATAGACAGCGGCATTGCCGGTGTTGCGCTCCTGGTAGGCGAGCTCGGTCCATTCATAGGAGGTACCGGCCGGCAGCGTCGCGGCGGTGATCTTTTCCATCGATGCCAGCGCGTCGCCCGTGGAAACGCCGGGCGCGGCGTTGCCCTGCAGCGGCACCGAGACGTACATGTTGTAGCGCTGGACCAGCGCCGGGCCGGTGACGTCGCGGATCTCGATCAACGTGCCGAGCGGAACCAGCGCGCCAGTCGCCGAGCGCACCTTCAGTTTCAAGATGTCGGCGCGATCGAGGCGGAACGCCTGGTCGGCCTGCGCCCGCACCTGGTAGACGCGCCCGAAAGCATTGAAGTCGTTGACGTAGGCGGTGCCCAGATTGATCGACAGCGTCTCGAAGATGTTGGGGATCGGCACGTTCAGGATGCGCGCCTTGTCGCGATCGATCGCCAGGAAGAATTGCGGGCTCGACGCCGAGAAGGTGGTGAACACGCCCGTCAGCCCCGGCGTCTTGTTGGCCTTGCCGGCGATTTCGTAGGCAAGCGCCAGGATCTGCCGCATGTCGGCGCTGTTGCGCTCCTGGATCTGCAGCTTGAAGCCGCCGGCATTGCCGACACCGCGGATCGGCGGCGGCGGCAGTGCGATGATGAAGGCTTCCTTGATGCTTTGCAGGCTGCCGAACAGATTGCCGATGACCTGGGTCGCCGACTGGCCGGCTTTCAGTCGCTCGTCAAATGGCTTGAACCTGGCGAAGATCACGCCCGCGTTGCTGGCGTTGGTGAAGGTCGCGCCGGAGAAGCCGGCGAAGGCGACGGCGTAGTCGACGCCCGGCGTTTTCTGGATGATCTGCGACGCCTGCTGGATGACCGCATCGGTCCTCGACAGCGAGGAGCCGTCCGGCAACTGGACGACGACGATCGCATAGCCCTGGTCGAGCGACGGAATGAAACCGCGCGGCACCGTCTGCACCATGTAGACCGTGGCGTAGATGAGGGCCGCGAAAACAGCCAGCATGGCGGCGATCGCTATCCACGATCCGACCAGCACGCGGATGATGCTCGAATACCAATGGGCGACCCTGTCGAAGCCGCGGTTGAAGCCGTCGGCGAGCGCCCGTCCGAACCGCGCCAGGAAAAAGCGCGGCGGCGCCGCAGTGGTGTGGTGCGGCTTGAACAGCAGTGCGGCCAGCGCCGGCGAAAGCGTCAGCGAATTGAATGCCGAGATCGCCGTCGACACCGCGATGGTGATCGCAAACTGCAGGTAGAACTGCCCGGAAATGCCGGGGATGAAGGCTGTCGGTACGAACACGGCTATCAGCACCAGCGAGATCGCGATGATGGCCGTTCCGACTTCGTTCATGGTCAGGTGCGACGCCGGATTGGGCGCCAGCCCACCGGCGATGTTGCGCTCGACGTTCTCGACCACGACGATCGCATCGTCGACGACGATGCCGATCGCCAGAACGAGGCCGAACAGCGTCAGCATGTTGAGCGAGAAGCCGGCGGCGTAAAGCACCGCCAGCGTGCCGATCAGCGACACGGGGATCGCCACGATCGGCACGATCGCCATGCGCCACGATTGCAGGAAGACGATGATGACGATGATGACCAGCAGCATCGCCTCGAGGATCGTCTTGTAGACCTCCTGGATCGACTCGGCGACGAACTCGGTCGGATTGTAGACGATGTCGTAGCTCAACCCCTTCGGGAAGTCGCGGGAAAGCTCCTTCATCTTGTCCTGGATCTCCGCGGCCGCGGCGAGCGCATTGGTGCCCGGCCGCTGGAAGATGGCGAGCGCCACCGCCGGTTTGCCGTTGAGATAGGAGTTGGTGACGTAATCCTTGGCGCCGAGCTCGATGCGCGCCACGTCCTGCAGCGAGATCAGGCGGCCGTCGTCGGTCGATTTGACGATCACGTATCGGAAGTCGCGTGCATCGTTGAAGCGGCCTTGCGTGGTGACCGTGTACTGGAACGCCGTGCCGGTGTTGGTCGGCGGCGCGCCGATCGAGCCGCCCGACACCTGGACGTTCTGGTCGCGCAGCGCCTGCACTACATCGCCCGAGGTCATCCCCAGGGCGGACAGTTTTTCCGGATCGAGCCAGATGCGCAGCGAATATTCGCGTTCGCCGAAGATGATGAGGTCGCCGACGCCATCCAGTCTGAGCAGTATGTCGCGCACCCGCGAACGGGCGTAGTTCGAGACGTAGAGCTGGTCGTAGGTATTGTCGGGCGACAGCATGTGCACGACCATCATCAGGTCGGGCGAACTCTTGGTGGTGGTGATGCCGAGGCGGCGGACTTCTTCGGGCAGACGCGGCTCGGCGACCGACACGCGATTCTGCACCAGCACTTGCGCCTTGTCGAGATCGGTGCCCAGCTTGAAGGTGATGGTCAGCGCCATCGCCCCGTCGCCCGACGAATAGGACGACATGTAGAGCATACCCTCGACGCCGTTGATCTCCTGCTCGATCGGCGTTGCCACGGTCGCAGCGACCGTCTCGGCGTCGGCGCCCGGATACTGCGCGCGTACGACGATGGTCGGCGGCGCGATCTCGGGATACTGCGCGACCGGCAGCTGGGTATAGGCAATTCCGCCGAGGATCAGCAGGACGATCGAAACGACCGACGCGAAGATTGGGCGGTCGACGAAGAAATGTGCGAACCTCATTGCTGCAACCCGGCGGTCTCGGCCTTGGGCGGCAACGTCACCATCTCGACCTTCACCTTGGTGCCGGGCCTGGCGTGCATCAGCCCGTTGACGATGATCGTCTCGCCGCCGGTCAGGCCCGAGCGGATCACCCGGTAGCCGTCGAGAAGCGGGCCGGTGCGCACAGGCTTCGCAGACACCATCCCGGCCTCATCCACCAGGAGCACGATGCGGCGATCCTGATCGGCGCTGATCGCCTCGTCGGGCACCAGCACGCCGCCATGCGGCAGCGACCCCGGCACATTGATGCGCCCGAACATGCCTGGCTGGAGAATGCCGTCGGCGTTGGGAAACGTCGCACGCACCCGCATAGTGCCGGTCGCATTGTCGATCCGGTTCTCGGCAAAATCGAGCTTGCCTTTGAATACCGCCTCCGCGCGGTCGGCGACACGAACCTCCACATCGAGCCCGCCGGCGCCTTCCTGCATGGTGCCGCCACGCGCCTTCGCGTCGCGGGCGTAGCTGAAATACAGGCGCTCATCGACGTCGAAATAGAAGTCGATCGGATCGCGCGTAACGATGGTGGTCAGCAAGGTGGAATCCGGCTGCACGAGGTTGCCGACCGACACCAGCCGTCGGTCGATGCGGCCGGACAAGGGCGCCTTGATCTCGGTGAATTCCATGTTCAGGCTGGCCGTCGTCAGCGCCGCCGTCGCGCCCTGCATCTGCGCCTGCGCCGAAAGGTATTCCCGCCGGCGGTCGTCGACCGTCGCGGTTGAGATATTGCCGGTCTTGGCAAGTTCGTCGGCGCGATCGAGCTGCATCTTGGAGAATTCGAGCAGTGACTTGGCGACGTCCACTTGCGATTTGGCGGCATCATAGGCCGCCTGGTACGGACGCTGGTCGATGGTGAAGAGCAGGTCGCCCTTGTTGACCAGTGCGCCGTCCTGGAAGCTGACCTTGTCCAGATAGCCGCTGACGCGCGAACGGATGGCGACCTGGTCGACGGCTTCGAAGCGCCCGACGAACTCGTCGTCTTCGACGATTTCACGGACCACCGGCTTGGCCGCCGTCACCAGGGGTAGCTGCTGCTCCTGCGCAAACGCAGTACCGCTGAAAGCCATGCCGAGCAGTAATGCCGCCGACACGGCGGCGCGGGCAAGCCAGCCGGCCGATCGACGGGGTCGCCCGCCCGCGCCGCGATGCAATTGCCCGTTCCCTGGGGTGTCCATCTGCGTCCTCGCTCGCTAGACCCGGAGGTCGGTTGATCCGCTTCTACGCTCAGGCTTTCGTCGAGATCAGAGCACTGCAGTATTGTGCATGGCAACATGATCATTTTCCATGTGGGCTGAAATGTCCAGCCTGTGGCTGCCGCGCCACCGGGCTAAAACCAGTCGCGTTTCAATGGTTTCAGGATTCCTTTGATGGGCGGCTTATGACTCATATTGGTCGAAGGAGACCGTATGGGCATTTCCACGCCGGCGGGACTGGCGTGTTTGCCGAAGTTACCTCGGTGGCCCGGCTTGTGGCCAACCTCTCGGCCACGCGAGATGGGTGACCAAAAGCGTTATGTTGTTCCCCGCATTGGGAATGCTAGATTTGCCAGGACGCGGCAGCTTTGCGCCTCATTCGGTCGTCGACGTCGGCTTTACGTCCGCCCGAAAGCAGGCATCCAGAAAACCACGGGCTCGTTTTGGTCGAGGTCCTCAAGCTGCCGTTTGCACGGCCGCCCTCAGCAGCATTCCGAAGAGGTCGCGTGGCTCGTCGGGATCGGCGAGCAGGTCGAGCTCCTCATAGAGGCCGGTCGCTTGCAGTTGGTCGCGCACATAGCGCAGGGCTGAAAAATCCTCGATGGCGAAGCCGACTGAATCGAACAGCGTGATCTGCTTGGCGTCTCGGCGGCCTTGGGTCTTGGCGGCGATCACTTGCCAGAGCTCGGTCACCGGGTGGTCGGGGTCCAGCTGCTGGATTTCGCCCTCGATGCGTGTCTGCGGCGGAAACTCCACGAAAATGTCGGAGCGCAGCAAGATGTCCCTGTGCAGTTCGGTCTTGCCCGGGCAGTCGCCACCGACGGCGTTGATGTGGACGCCGGCACCGACCATGTTGTCGGTGAGAATGGTGGCGTTCTGCTTGTCGGCGGTAACGGTCGTGATGATCCCGGCGCCTTCAACCGCTTCCTGCCCTGTTTCGCAGATCGTGATGTCGAATCCCATGCCAGCCAGGTTCTTCGCGCATTTCAGCGAGGCGGATCGGTCGATGTCGTAGAGCCGGAGCCGATCGACACCGGTCAGCGCCTTGAAGGCGATCGCCTGGAACTCCGACTGTGCGCCATTGCCGATAATGGCCATGGTGCGAGCACCGCTCGGCGCCAGATACTTGGCCGCAACGGCGGATGTCGCGGCGGTGCGCAGCGCGGTCAGGATGGTCATTTCGGTGAGCAGCATCGGGTAGCCGCTTCCGACATCGGCGAGCACGCCGAAGGCGGTTACTGTCTGCAGGCCCTGGCGCATGTTCTTGGGATGGCCGTTGACGTATTTGAAGCCATAGAGGCGCCCATCGCTTGTCGGCATCAGCTCGATGACCCCGTCATGGCTGTGCGAGGCGATGCGAGGCGTCTTGTCGAAAAGATCCCAGCGACGAAAGTCTTCCTCGATGTAGCTGGCGAGCTCGGTCAGGAAGCGCTCGACGCCGATTGCGATCACCAGCTTCATCATGCGATCGACGCTGACGAAGGGGACGATGTTCAGTTTTGCCGCGGTCATGGTCAAAAGCTCCCTGAATGGCTGCGAGTCGGGCGGTCCATGATGCGGCGGCCCATCAGGCTCGCCGTCAGGTCGACCATCAGTGTCGCGGTTCGGCCACGATCGTCCAGAAAGGGGTTCAACTCGACCAGGTCCAGGCTGGAGACGAGCCCGCTGTCGGAAAGCATCTCCATCACCAGATGCGCCTCGCGAAACGTCGCGCCGCCGGGAACCGTGGTGCCGACCGCCGGCGCGATCGAGGGGTCGAGGAAGTCGACGTCGAGACTGACATGCAGCAGCCCGTCTTCATCAGACACGCGGGCCAGGAAGGCGCGCAGCAGCGGCGCGATGCCATGCTCGTCGATGGCGCGCATGTCGTGCACGATCACGCCCGCCTGGTTGAGCGCGCTGCGCTCGGCAGGGTCGACGCTGCGCAGGCCCATGGTGCAGATACGCCTGGGATCGACGGCGGCCGGCAGATCGGGAAAATAGCCGCTAAAACCGGCCTGGCCGCTGGCGTAGGCGAGAGGAACACCGTGCAGATTGCCGCTGGCGGTGGTGTCGAGCGTGTGAAAATCGGGATGCGCGTCGAGCCACAGGACGAATAGGGGGCGACCGGCCTCCGAGGCACGGCGGGCGAGGCCCGACACGGTCCCGGCGGAGATCGAATGGTCGCCACCGAGAAAGATCGGCATGGCGTCCTCGCTCGCTGCGTAGGCCGCGGCGGCAATGGCGGATGTCCAGGCCGATATTTCGGGCAGGGCCTTCAGCGCCAGGTTGCCATGCACGACGCGCCTTACCGGAATTGGCTGGACGGCGCCCATATCCTCCACTGCATGGCCGAGGCCGGACAGCATCTCAGCAAGCCCGGCGGTCCTCAGCGCGCTCGGCCCCATTTCGCATCCCATTCGGCCGGCACCGTCCTGCACGGGCGCCCCGACGATTCTGCAACGCATTGTTTCTCCCGCGCTCCAAGTTCTGATGGCCGCGAGGGAACCATGCCGAGCCGGCGATACGAACAGGTAAAATTGGCAATCCGAAAAGCGTAGTTTATCATAATGGCAGCGAAACTGAGCAAAATGGTACCCCATGGATGCACTGGACGAACGGCTCGTGACCTTGCTGCGGCATGACGCCCGGCGCAGCGTATCGGATCTCGCCGTCGATCTCGGCGTCTCGCGCGCCACGGTTC
Source organism: Mesorhizobium sp. M8A.F.Ca.ET.207.01.1.1 (assembly GCF_004794715.1). NCBI lineage: Bacteria > Pseudomonadati > Pseudomonadota > Alphaproteobacteria > Hyphomicrobiales > Phyllobacteriaceae > Mesorhizobium > Mesorhizobium sp. M8A.F.Ca.ET.207.01.1.1. The sequence continues at coordinate 107,545 of NZ_SRUS01000004.1, forward strand.
GGGCACGCATGGAGCGGCTGGAACGGTCGGGCGACATTATTGGCTACACGGTGGTGTTGCGCGCCGACGCGGTCGATCAGCGCATCCGCGGCATCATGCTCATCGAGATCGAGGGCCATGCCGCCGACCGCGTGGTCCGGGCACTGGGCGGCTTCCCGGAAGTCTCGACCATCCATACCACCAATGGTCGCTGGGATCTGGTGGTAGAGCTCGGGACGGCATCCCTGACGGATTTCGATGCGGTGCTGCGGCGTATCCGGTTGATTCCCGGCATAACGGGCAGCGAAACGAGCCTGCTGCTGGCCACCCCGCGCACGACGCGGGCACGATTGACCTAGACTGTATTCGACGCCGCCTTTCCCGTGCAGATGGATTTCAGATTACGGGCAAACAGGGAAACGTTCCCAAAGTAATTCGGATACATTTCAACAAGTTTTTCGACCTTGTCTACCTCGACCAAGACCGCTTTTGCATCACTGTCCCTTAGCTCGTTTTTCTTCTCTATATCTTCCAACTTCCGCGCGCCGGACATAAGAGTTCGGAATGGCTCGACGGTCACATTATGATCTTTGCTGTATTGAATAAAGTAGTATCTGGATTTTCCAGTCGTCTGTGCGAAGTTCGTCGAGTAGAGAGTAATATTCTTGATGTCTTCTAAGGTGTTTGTCGCCCCTATACGTCTGTCGATATCCCGCAATTCTCGCACTCTGTCATTGTGATCCGGAGCGCCGATATGAACGGGGCACTGCTCAATGTGCGCGAATTCCGCCGACATAAGCTGGAAAAGGCGTAGCCAATCTTGTTCGCCCTTTCCGTGCTTCAAATCCTGGCGCCGGAATAGCCCGACAGCCTCAACTGCGGTTGCCCATGAGTGCTGAAGTGTGGTCCGAACTTGCAGTTCGATGCGTCGACCCTCGAAAGCCTCGGTGTCGGCAGCTCTGGGTCGGTACCGGAAAACAATGTGGTGACTTCGATAGCCGTCCGGCTTCGGCTCATCGATATAGTTGAATTCCCGAGGGTGTATCTCATGGGGGAAGTTGTCTCGCATCGATGCGAGAAGCGAGCGGACACTTTTGATGTCGGGCATGATCGCTCGGCAACCGCCGATGTCGTTCATGGTGTCCAAATTGGTGGTGGACTCTCGAAGCTTCCGACGAATCGATGCCATGCGTTTCGGACGCGATGCCATGTCGCCCTTCAGTCGCAGGGCTCTCATGTGGTGACCGACAGAGAACTGGACGCTCCGCATCGGCAGAAAGTGCGAGGCGCGCCAGCTGTTGGCGATCGAGAAGATTTCGAGTGCGTCCACGTACTGGCCGGCAGTGATGTCTGGTCCGAAAAGCATGGGTTTTGCCAGCCGCTCGCCTGCCTTGCGAACGGCATTCATGCTGTATTCAAGGCGCGGGTACTGAGTCATTGGACCATAAAGTCAAGGTAGGGCGCCTCATTCTGGACTGGCGAGACGACCGCAAGCGAATCGGATCTCATGGACCGTATCTTTGAGTACGCGAAAGACGAAAGTAAGCACCTTTGCGCTTGCCTTGAAGGCATCCTATTCTGGAGGAATAGCATCCGCTCGTGGGCATAGAATGTCGGTACTGCCTTTCCTGAGAATTTACGCGCCGCTCAACGCGGTGCTGGCCGCGCCTGGGCTGCTGGCGGTGGCTGCGCTCACGATGCCGGGCATGTCGGGACGAAGCAGGCTGGCTCTGACTGCCGTGCTTGCGGTCATTTGGGGCGCCTATCTTCTGCAGATGGCCGAGACGCTGCTCAAGCGCTGGGCGGGAGACCTTCGGGACAGGACGCCGGCAATCGCCATCGATATGCTCGCGGTTTTGGTTCCGCTCGCTGCATTTCTGCTCGACGTCACGCCCGACCGCAGCCTCTACTGTGCTGTCTGGCTGCTGAAGCCGCTGCGCGACTCGACATTCTTCCCGGTACTGGGCAGGGTGCTGGCCAACGAAGCGCGCAACCTGATCGGCGTCACCACGCTCTTCGGCGTCGTTCTGTTCGGTGTCGCGCTCGCCGCCTATGTCATCGAGCGCGACATCCAACCGGAAAAGTTCGGCAGCATCCCCCAGGCAATGTGGTGGGCGGTGGTCACGCTGTCCACCACCGGTTATGGCGACGCCATTCCGCAAAGTTTCGCCGGCCGCGTCCTTGCCGGGGCGGTCATGATGTGTGGCATCGGCGTCTTCGCGCTCTGGGCCGGCATTCTTGCCTCCGGCTTCTATCAAGAAATCCGTCGCGAGGATTTCGTCCGCAATTGGCAATTGGTCGCCGGCGTGCCGTTGTTTCAGAAGCTCGGCCCGGCCGCGCTGGTCGAGATCGTGCGCGCGTTGAGACCTCGTAATTTGCCGGCGGGTGCCGTGATCTGCCGCAGGGGCGAGACCGGGGATCGGATGTTCTTCGTTGTGGAGGGGCGTGTCAGCGTCGCGACGCCACACCCGGTGGAGCTTGGCCCTGGCGCCTTCTTCGGCGAGATGGCGCTGATGAGCGGCGAACCGCGCATGGCGACCGTCAGCGCCGCAACGGCGGTCTCACTCCTGTCGCTGCACGCGGCGGATTTCCAGATGCTGTGCAGCAGCAGCCCTGAAATCGCGGAAATCATCCGCAAGACCGCGCGCGAGCGGCACGGCGCGGCACCGATGGCTTGACCGTGCCAGGTGTTCGTCAGGGGAGGACGCGATGGCAAGGCTGCCCCTGTCGACAATGGCTGACTGGAACTATGTGGGCGGCGGCTCTGTCGGCCACGCGGAGGTTCTGGATGGGACGTGGAAGTCCCCAGAGGCGCAGCCGCCGAGCGCTCGGGGGGGCCGTCATTCAGACGACGGACGGCCGAGGCACATCCGCACGCGCCTGATGCCGATGCCGCCTGGACACGATGTGAAGCACAGGTGGTGGCGCAGGATGTGGGCACGACCTGATCATCGGCGCCGAGGTCGACTTCCGCCTTGGCATCGTTCCAGGTGGCTCGGAACCATGCCTGGCTAAGCCTGGTGGCGGTTCGTTGGGCTGGCGCCTTTCGGTCGGAGGCAGCTTGATGACTTCCTTCCGCCCGGTCATCGGAATGGTGCGGCTGCGGCCGGATTTGCTGGTCCGGAAACTGAGGCGATGGCGAGGAGGCATCCGATGTCAACCAGCAAGAAATGTGAACGCGCCGAACATCGGCTTTCCGCGGATGCGGCGGATCCGCGGCAGTTTCCTGGCAGTTGACGCAAGGCCTTGCCATGATTCCGTCAGCCGATCGCCGGATTCGGCCGGGAATAAGCGGTTGCCGCGGACCCGATGGTTAACGAGAGCTTTCTGAGTGAGGCCAAATCGTGTCATTTGTGCAACAACGCTGGGGGATAGCAGCCGAACAGCCCTTTCGCCGGTACGATCGTTGTTGAACGCCGCCGGCTCATGGGTAATGTCGAATTCGAAGGAGCGGCGCGGTGCGCATCTTTTTCGGTAGTGGGGATGGGGCAGGGAACGCTGTCCTTCAGCAAAGAATACCCAGACCCGTTTTTTAACTTTTGACTGGAGGTCAGAAAATGAACATCAAGAGCCTGCTTCTCGGCTCCGCTGCGGCCCTGATCGCAGTTTCCGGTGCGCGCGCCGCCGACGCCGTCGTCGTCGCCGAGCCGGAACCCGCTGAATACGTCAAGATCTGCGACGTCTACGGCGCTGGCTACTTCTACATCCCCGGCACCGAAACCTGCCTGCGCATCGGCGGCTATATCCGTTACGACATCGGCGTCGGCGACGTGGGTTCGTTCGACGGTGCGACAAGCGCCGATCACGAGGACGGCGGCAGCAACGACACCTTCTACAAGCATGCCCGTTTCTCGCTGAAGACCTGGACCGGCCAGGAAACCGAACTCGGCACCTTGAAGACCTACACCGAGACCCGCTTCAACTTCCAGAACAACAACCGTGATTCGGGCAGGTTCGGACAGCTCAATACAGCTACGAACGGCGACACCGTCTCGCTGAACTTCGCCTGGATCCAGCTCGGTGGTCTCCGCGTAGGTAAGGACGAATCGGCCTTCGATACGTTCATCGGCTACGCCGGCAACGTCATCCAGGATACGTTGGTTCCCTATGGCGGTTTCGACACCAACGTCGTGCAGTACTACTTCGACGCTGGCAACGGCTTCTCGGCCGTCGTCTCTCTCGAAGAAGGCTCGGGCTTCGACACGATCGACAGCTACGTTCCGCATGTCGTCGGTGGTGTGAAGTGGACGCAGGGCTGGGGCGCGGTCACTGGCGTCATCGCTTACGATAGCAACTATGAAGAAGTCTCCGGCAAGGTTCGCTTGGACGTTAACGCCACCGACCAGATCTCGCTCTTCATCATGGGCGGCTACGGCTCCGATGATAACCTCACCGACGGCACCTGGACGTTCCCGGCTGGCGGTCGCGGCTTCTACAAGCCGTGGAGCGGCAATTGGGCCGTCTGGGGCGGCGGCACCTACAAGTTCAACGAAAAGACCTCGTTCAACCTCCAGGCGTCGTATGACGAAGGCAAGAACATCGGCATCGCCGCGAACGTTGCCTATGACATCGTTCCCGGCCTCACGATCACGGCCGAAGTCGACTACTCGCATCTCGGCGACGACTCCGTGTCGAACTGGACGGGTATTACTCCTGGCAAAGACGACGCAATCGGCGGCATGCTTCGCTTCCAGCGTTCGTTCTAAAAGGCGCTGCCTTATTGAAATCGAAAACCCGGCGGGCAACCGCCGGGTTTTTTCATGTCGTCTGTATGGAACTTCGGACAGCCGATGGCATGGCCGCCCGCCTGCTGCCGCGCTTGCAGACGTGGAAGAACAACCCTCGCAGCGAAAGGAAAGGAGGAAGCCAAACTGCTTGGCAAGCGACGCGCGAAACGGCGGCAGGCCCGTGGCCAGGATACGCTGGCCGGACAGGTGAAGGAACGCGGCGTTCAGCCTGAGGAAAGCCTGTTAGACTGGTCTAACGGCGGAAAGCGTACGCCGGCGGGATTGGGTGCAACCAACTGCGCGCAGCATCAGGCACTACCGGTCAAAACTCAGCAAGATCGCCCAAGGCTTCGATCAACGGCTGAATCTCGCTTTCGTAATTCTTCCAACGCTTGACGGACGACGTATAGATCGGCTGGCGAACCTGCCAATTGCTGTAGGTGTTTACGGAGCCGCCTTTGTCAAAAAAGCGCAGGCAGGCATCGTCCCACGGCAATCCGAGATAATCCATGAGCCGGCGCGACTGCTCCTCCTGATTTTCGATCAACGTCTCGTAGCGACTTTCGAAAATACGACCCGGAAAAACATTATCCCAATGCCGCATCAAGCGATCATACTCCCTGTAGTAAAGCCCCAGCGTCTCAAGATCGGCACTGTAGCTGTGGGCTTTATTGAACTGCAGGACGAAACAGGAGATGCAATTGTCGATGGCGTCGCGACGACAATGAATGATACGCGCTTTGGGGAAAAGAAGGCCAATCAGGCCGATCAGCTCGAAATTGTGAGGCATCTTGTCGACAATTCGCAGCGAGTCGGGAGCCCGCTCGCGCAGATAAGCAAGGTGCTCTTCGGCCAAAGTCCTGGTCAGATCGGGAGTAATCATCGCGATGGATTGGCCGAAGTTCACACTGGAGCGGTCTGCGACACCGAGTCCATTGGCTGTTCGCCTGAGTTTGCTGAGCTCGCCGGCGCCATGAACATTGGGGTGACTGGCACAGATCTGCTCTGTCAATGTCGTGCCCGAACGAGGCATGCCCACGACGAATACAGGCTCCTCCGAGGGATTGCCGTACGCGGCTCTTGAAGCCACCAGTTCCGGCGTGAAGGTTGCGATCATGCCGTCGACCGAGCGGCGGTAAGATTGCAGATCGAATGTATGGCCCCCGGCTTCATTCCCCTTCTTAAAGTGATCCATCGCCTCCTTATAGCGGCGGAGGTCGTTGAGAACCTTTCCTGCGGCGTGATGGAGCGCTGCCGCTCCCTCCGGCCCATGGCCCGGGTCTTGAAGCTCCGTCAGGATTGCCCCGAGTTCTGGCGGCTCTTCAGCGAATTTGCGCGTGCGTACAAGCGCGTTGTGGGCAGCCGGTACCGCGATGCGCCGTTCTATTGCCTCTTTCAGATGAACCGCGGCTTCGTCCATACGGCCGAGGCTTGCGAGCGCGCGGGGCAACCCCAACCGGGCTACGGGATGATCTCGGTCGATCCTGAGCGCCTTCTCAAAGAGCGGCAGCGCCATCTCCCACTTGTCAAACGCATTGTAGGCATCGCCCAAGGCGCAAAGCGCTTCCACCAGATCCGGCTTCAAGTCCAGGGCGTACTGAAAGTGCTTGATCGCCGGCGTAAATTCGCTGACCTTCAAATAGGTCTCGCCGAGGCTAAGATGGTAGTAAGGATTCTGCGGATCCTCTGCCACCGCCCGAGCGAAATACCGCAGTGACTTTTCGTTGTCGAAATCGAGCCCGAGCGTTCCCAGGATATACAGGGCCAGCGGATGGTTGGGCGTGCGAGCCAGGACCCTGAGGCACAGTTCCTCGGCCTCGGACAGACGTTGGGCCTGCTGCAACTCGAGCGCCTGCCGTAAAAGCAAGTCGTCGGCGTGGCTGCGGTCGGGGCCTGCCTTGGACTGCGCTTTGTATGGCGCAGCCTTCGGTGATGCCGCCTTCGGCGAGGGTTGGGTCTTGAGGTGCTTTGCCCACGCGGGCGGCAATCGGTTGCTCATCCTGTCTGGCTAGCAAAAGGGGTTTGGAGAATCCAGCCTCAATAGCCGTTTTGCGCAGAGCGCCGGCGCGGCCCATCGATTTACCATTCTTCTGGATCGACCCTTATCAGTTTCCGTTCCAGTCGGCCCGGTGATGGCGCTCTTTCCTATTCCGTTGCGCCAGCTTTTTTTCTGCGACGAATAGTGTGCGATTGCGCGGCGGCCATTTTTAACGCGGGTGTGATCTCCAACGGCGCATTCTGTGCCTCATGTGGTGTCTGTAGCCCCTCGACGTGAACGGTCGGGAATGGGAGTTCGATGCCCTGCTCCTTGAAGACCTGGCGCAGCCGCACATAGAATTTGCGTTTCATACCGAAGGCGCCTCCCGGTCTGGTCATCGCCTTGACCCTCAACACGATGCCGTACTCGCCGAACTCCTGTACGCCTTGCATCTTGATCGGGTCGAGCACCCAGTTTTTGAACTCGGGATCTTCCGCCAGTTCGAGGCCGATCCGCTTGATCAGCTTGCGAGCGAAGTCGATATCGGTGTCATAGCCAACGGTGATGTTGAATTTGTCGATAACCCAGTCACGGCTCTGGTTCTGGACTGCCCCGAGTTCACCGAAAGGTATCGTGAACAGCGGACCGCGATGGTGGCGCAGCTTCACCGAGCGCAGCGAAAAGCTCTCCACGGTACCCTTGTAATTGCCCGAGGAAATATATTCGCCGACACGAAACGCATCATCGAGCAGAAAGAACACGCCCGAAATAATGTCCTTGACGACGGTCTGCGCCCCAAAACCCACCGCAACGCCGACGACGCCAGCGCCGGCGATCAGCGGGCCGATCTGGATACCCAGCGAGGAGAGCATCATCAGCACCGCCATCACGATGATCGATGCGAGCAGAATGTTCTGAAGGATCGGCAACAGCGTGTGCAGCCGCGCCTGCTGCGGATCGAGGATCGGGCCCTCCTCCTCGCTGATCACAGGGTGCGGTACTTCGATGCCCAGCTTTCGTTCGATCAAAGCCTTGATGATCGACCAGCCGAAATCGGCTGCAAGCGCAATGACCACGACATTGATCAAGCCGCGCAATATGAACATCGTCGTCGTATCGCTGCCCTGCATGGATTGCATGTCCAGGCCCCAGACACGCGCGAGAAGGTAAGCCGCCGCCAGGATGAAAATCATCCTGATACCGCGATCGATGACAGCGATCGTCACCGCCGGGATCGTCGGCCGGCCGGCCTCTTCCGAACCCGGCCGCAGCACGAAATTAACCCCGCGCTGCGTCAGCACGATTGCCAAAGGCAGGAAGAATGCGGCCAAGGTAAACCAGAAGATTATGTTAAAGCCGGCAATGCGCTCCAGGAACAGAACGACGAAATAAGCAGTCAATAGCCATGTCGCTCCCGTGTGACCGCTTTGGGGCGCCCCGTCTCGCTTCCTTGGCCGGCGCCAAACGGCAAACAGAAAGAGCAACAGCAGGACGAAATCGGCGCCCAGCGACAGGACCATCATTCCGTCCGGATCGATGCCGAGACCCGGCAAGAGGTGGAACGCGGCGCCGAAGAAGGCGAAGACGCCGACGATCCGGGGTAGCCAATAGGACCAATGGTCAGCCGCTTCGTTGGGGACCGGCAAAGCACGAACCTCGACGGCGCTCTCGACCTTCATGAAGGAAGGGACGAGCGTGGCCATGACGTACATGCGCACACCCCATGTAACGACCGCCGCGATCAGGAATGTCAGTACAATCTCGCGGATGAGCGTCGGCCAGTCGAACAACATGAATGCGCCGGCGCTGCCCAGTGCGAACGAGACGATCAGCAGGCTGGAATAAAGCAGGCGGCCACCAATCTTCTTGGCTCGCCCCATGGGCGTATTCTTCGGTTGCGCGATAATCCAAAGGCGGAATGGGCGGGTCAACTTGTACGTTGCCCAAGTGAGCGCCAGGCCGGCTGCGATGAACAGCGCAATCAGCAGAAATACGCCTGCAGGCCTCTTGCCGGACATATCCTCCATGGTCTTTGCCCGAACATGCGCGAACTGGCCCGGCAGCAAGGGCAAAGTCTGTACGATTCTTTCGATATGATGCTTGATCCGATCGAGCGTCGAGGATGCCATCGTATTCATCTGGCCTGGTGCGGCCACGGCATCGGACGATGCGTCGGCCGGCGAAGCTCCAGCCTTGGCAGGCGCTTCGGTTGGCCCGGCGTCCTGTTTTCGCTGCTCGACCACCCAGGCCTTCACGGACGGATCGTCGAGAAGCTCGAACAGCTGTTTGACCCTTTCAGGCGGCACGGTCGCCGGCGTCTGCGCCTCTGCCTGACCAGCCAGCAAGAGGGCGATGCCAAAGACGAGCGGCCTGGCAATCAGGACGAACATCGCAGTCAAATCTCCGAGACGTCGCGCCGCGCGTGCCAGATACCAGGCTCCCAATCGTCGAATCATGAGTGGCATCGCGCTGTGACCTTCCGATAGAATCGGCAAGCAACGACATCTATGCCCGCCGTTGCCCCTACCTTGAAGAAACCGATGTTGCTGTGCAAGACGTCACCGTTCCAGGCGAGCGATGCAGCGAAACCCAAGGTGGCAAGTGGATGTATCCACGGGCTGCGCCATGCGAGCGGCCGGTCGGTAACGGCGGCAATAGCTCGGAGCGCACAAGAAAGACCCGCCCTTGGTGACCTTGCGTGGGATCGTGATATCGGGCGTCAGCGGATCATAGCTCGCCTCGCGCTCACCGCCGCGCGGATTGGTCATCGTGCAGCATGGGCTCTCGATCCGGCGGTGCTCCTGATACCAGTCCGTGGTCCACTGCCAAACGTTGCCGGCCATGTCGTGGAGTCCATAGCCGTTTGCCGGGAATGAACCGACAGGCGCGGTCCATTCGTAGCCGTCCTCGCAGCTATTTCGGTATGGAAATTCACCCTGGTACGTGTTGGCCATATGCTGGCCACCCGGGGTTAGTTCGTCGCCCCATACGAACTCCGAGCCGTTCAGTCCGCCGCGCGCGGCAAACTCCCATTCGGCCTCGGTCGGCAGCGCCTTTCCCGCCCAGTCCGCATAGGCTTGCGCATCCTCGTATGCGATATGGACGACTGGATGGGTTTCAAGGCCCTTGAGGGTGCTGGCCGGGCCGCGCGGATGCCGCCAATTCGCTCCGCGCACGTAGGCCCACCAGTTGTAGTGATTGCTGCGATCGATGCCGCGCGTGGGCCTGACGAACAACGCTGAAGCCGGCGCCAATGACTCGGCGCCCGCCGCAGGATAGTCCGCAGCATTTGCCGGACGCTCGGCCAGCGTAACGTAACCGCTGGCCTCGACAAAGCGCCTGAACTCGTCATTCGTGACGGTCGTGCGATCCATCCAGAAGCCGGCGACCATGACGCGGTGCGCGGGCGCCTCCTCGGGATAGTGGCTGTTCGAGCCCATCAGGAATTCGCCGCCTGGCACCCACACCATATTTGGAAATGGCGGGCTGCGCCCGGGAACGGAGCGTACGGACTCCAGATCCCCTCCAGGTGGCACAGCCGTGGCGACATCGTCCATGGTTTTGGCAGCTACGGACTTCGATCCTGCGCGTTTAGTCTCCAAGCTCATTGAACGCCGTGGCCGGATCAGCCGAAATGGGCGGTGCGCCGAAGGTCAGCTTGATCGCCTCTCCTATCAACAGCGGCGGCGCCATTTGCTTGGCGATATCCACGATTTTTCCTTTCAATTCCTTGACCTTGTCAGGATTCTTGTCGGCCAGATTGGTCTTTTCGGATTTGTCGGCTGCAAGATCGAACAGTTCGACCCGCTCCAACACACCGGCTGCCCATACGAGCTTCGTATCGCCTTGGCGGATTGCGCCGCCGGTCGGGTCGACATTGTAGACCATCTCGGTGCGGGGCGAGGGCTTGGCTTCGCTAATGGTTTCCCAAACATCCATGCCATCGAGCGGCTTGTTCTTGGTCGGTTTTGCCCCGGCAAGTCCGGCAAGTGTCGGATAGATATCAGTGACATGTATCAGGCCGTTCACGTCGCCAGCCTTCACCTTGCCCGGCCAGTTCACCAGGCCGCAGACGCGGGTGCCGCCCTCGTAAAGCGTGCCCTTGCCGCTGCGGTACGGCCCATTGTCGGCCGGTAGGCTGTTGCCGACCTTCGATTCACCCGCAAACATTGCATCTCGCACACCGCCATTGTCGCTCTGGAAGAGGATGATCGTATTGTCGCGCATTTTCTTCTTCTCGAGCTCGGCAACGACCCGACCGATCTCGTCGTCCATGGCGGAAACCATGGCGGAGTAGAGCCGGCGCTGGTCGTCGGCAACATGAGCATATCTTTTGATATGTTCTTCGGGTGCCTGATAAGGCGAATGCGGCGCGGTGAATGCCAGGTACAAGAATAGCGGCGCCTTCCCGTCATGCTTTTCGATCACCTTGGCGGCTTCCGTGCCGAACAGGGTGTTATCGTATCCGGGCTCCTTTAGCGGCTTGTTATTGCGATACCAGTCCATCACGCCATGGGAAGCGTGCTTGAAGTGATCGATTTCGCCAACCAGGGCGCCGTAGAACGAATCGAATCCCCGCTGGCGCGGCCAGTATTCGGCCTTCGCGTGACCCAGATGCCACTTGCCCACCATCGCCGTCTTGTAGCCGGCGTCCTTGAGCATCTGAGGCAAGATGTATTCGTCCGTGGCTAGGCCGTAGCCGCCGCCTGACGGGATAACACCCATCTGCAGCCCATAGCGCAACGGATAGCGTCCCGTCATCAGCGCCGCCCGGGTGGGCGTGCACATCGGCTGGGCATAGAACTGTTCCAACCGCGCGCCCTCGGCAGCCAGCTTGTCGATGTTTGGCGTCTTGATGTCCGAGCCGTGGAAGCCAACGTCCTTCCAGCCCTGGTCGTCGGAGATGATGTAGACGATGTTGGGAGGTGTCCCTTGAGCCGCCGCGGGCTGAACACCGGCAAGGCCGGCAAGCGCGCCTGATAGACCGGCTGGAACCGCAAAGCGCGAAACGGCAGCCGCCGTGCCGGCCATCAATGCATCGCGCCGCGTTATTCTGTTGGTTGTACCGGCTTCAGCCGGGAAGTCTCGATCGATACTCATACTCTCCCACCCTTCTCCCCTTAGGGGTAAATGCTTTTGAGATATCATCGTCACTCACTCTGAAGGCCGACGCTTCAGGACCACGTTCTGCTTCCCGGCCGCCATGAAGCAGCTACTTCACAACAATCCTCTATTGGGCGACCGCGAATTGATAGGTGAACCCCAACATCGGCCCCTGCTGAGTGAGTTTGTTCACGAAGCCATCGTGGCTATAGTTGTCGTGCACGGCCCGATAACCGACAAAGCCTGTTCTTGATAGCCCCCATTTCTCTTCCTCGTAGACCGTCAATCGCGACGAAGAGACGGCTTCATCGACCAAGTCATATTCGATGCAGCATCTTAGACTGGATGAAGTCCCGCTTTGCGCTAGATCAATTCGGCCGCGATGCAGCGGAACGTGACAGATTAACACACCAACACCCTGTGCAATACGCCCTTCCGGTCTCGGCGCCACACGATAATCATGGCAAAGGCGCTCGATGTTCTCGGCGCATCCGGCTGACCCAGAGATCTATTTCGTCCACAGTCCCCATTGGCCGTGAGTCGGCGATACTTTGCGCCGATTGATCTCGCGCAATTTGCATTTAAGTTACAGCTAATACAATCATCCTGCTATCCACTTTGCGCAAAGGACGTATTTTTGAGCACCTGGCCTTCATCGCCTTCGCACAGGGACGTACAGCTCGGCCCAGACGGGCTCGGCGATGCCGCCTCTGGGCTGCCTGTGAAGGTCGACAGGCTTTCGCCAGGGCAACTGCCGTCGCGACTCCGGCAAATCCGGTCCCACGGCAAGTGGGCGCTCGATCTGGCCGAATTCAACTGCGCCTTCCGCGCCAGCGGCGGCTTTGCCCCAGGTTCCGTGGCGATAGTGGGCATAGAGCAGGCCCGGGACTCAACGATCTGCGGCATTCCGCTCAAAGACGACATGATCGTGACAATCCCCGCCGGCACGAGCGTAACAGCAACGGTCCAGCCCGGCCTTAGTTATGCAGGCGCCGTTGTCCCGATGTCGATCTGGGTAGAGATCCAGGCACTTTCCGCTGGCACGATCTTGGCTAGGGCTGCAGACCACCCAAACGCCGTTCAGCTCACCACCACCGATGCGAAAATGTCTCGAAGCCAAATGGAGGCGATGGCAGATCGCTTCGAAGCAGCCGCAAGCGGTGCAGCTCTGCCGGAGCATACTCCGATCGCGTTGATGGAATATTTGCGAGGCATGGCTGACGCCTTCGCTGGCGCGCCTAGCAACGCAGGATTGGATCGGTCCTCCAGCCGTCATCTCAGGCAGGCATGGGCGGCCGAGGCTTTCATTCGCGCCCATATCCGCGAAGACATCCCCATCATCCGGTTGTGTAAGGAAATCGGCGTCAGCCGCCGTCAATTGGAGTACGCCTTTCGCACCACCTTTGCTCTAAGCCCGCTGGAATTCATCAGGGCGCTCCGTCTCAATGAAGCCAGGCGACTGCTCACCGCCCGGGGAGCAAGAGGCTCGAGTGTCACAAGCATCGCGATGGAGGTTGGGCTCACCCATCTTGGCCGCTTCGCAGCGAACTATCGCCAGCTCTTCGGCGAGTCCCCCAGAGAAACACTGCTTCGCGGGCGAAGGCCAGAGGATTGACCCGATACAGCGCGCGGTCGTCGCCGCTCCTGATAAGCATTTCGAATTTTGACATAACGCGCGGGCTCCAAGCTCGCGCTTGCTCGATCTCGGTCATCTTGCGTTCGAGAAGACGATCGTCGACCACAGGAACGACAGCTCCACCCGGTTGCGATGCGACAGCTTACCAAAATCCTGCCCCGATGCGAATGGATGGAAATCCTTCGTCTGTCTCGGGCCTTAGGGCGGCATGTGCGATACTGGTGCGAGGCGTTTCGTCGCTCTTGCGCATGGTGAGCGGAAATAATGACACCGACAAAGTTCACCGTTCAATTGAGCACGGCCTCGACGGTGGCGACAAAGTCGTCGAGGGAGCGATCCCCACGAATCTCGATGCGCGGAAGGTCGATGGGATCGCTATCAAGGTCCGCCGGCCCGTGTCTGCCGCCGAAGCCAATCCGATAGCCGCACTCCCTGGCCAGCCTGCCAAGCCGCCGGTCGGTGACGGAGAAGGGGGCCGCGAACGCCGAGGTTGGCCGGCCGGTCCACCGTTCGACGAACATCCGAGAGCGCAGGAGCTCGGCCGCAAGGTCAGAGCTCGACAGACCATCGATGGCGCGATGCGTCGCCAGATGGCTTCCGAAGAATGCACCTTCGGCGGCGAGACGTCGCACCGTTCCGGCGTCCATAAGCGGTGTCGGCGGACCGCTGACGGCGTCCCACTTTGCACTTTCACCCACAAGGTCCGTCACCAGGAACACTTCGGCCGTCAGGTCGTGCGCGCGCAAGATCGGCCAGGCATGATCGGCAAAGTTCTGAAAGCCGTCATCGAAGGTGATGAGCACCGGGCGGCCAGCGAAAGGCTGACGGTTGGCGATGGACCATTCCAGTTGCTCGGACATAACCGCGTGAAAGCCATTGGCCCGCAACCATGCCATCTGGCCGGCGAACGCGGCGGGCGTGAGCCGGAAACGGGCGAGCGCGGCCGGACCTTCATCGGCGACGCCGTGATACATGAGGACAGGGATACGCTGCCGCCGCTCGCTACGCGCGACGTCGCGGCGCAAGGCCCGCGCTCCGCCCCAGACGATATTTCGCGCGACCCCGATTCCGATGGATGCGCGGACCGGCACATGATCAATCACCGGCTCCGTCGCCATGTGGTCCGGTGACAGGCGGCGGAAGCGGTCTATGCGATAGAGTTCGGTCTGGATCGATTGCTCGAGGACGAGGCCTTCGGTCGCCGCCAACGTCTCCGAGATCGTTTGGCCACCGAATGTGTTCCAGTCGAAGCCCGTCCTTTCGGGATTGTCCCGAAGCACGAATGCGTGTGCGCTGATGAAACTGCCGCCAGGCGCCAACGCCTCGGCGACTTTTTTGGTGAAGCGCTGCAACTCGGCCAGATCATCGAGATAGTAGAGCACTTCCGAACAGAAGATCAGATCCATCTCGCCCGGGAGCGTGTCGGCCATGAAATCCAGTACGCCGAATTCAACATTCGGTTGATCGCTGCATCGCGCGCGCGCCCGCTCGACCGCTATCGCGGAGATATCAGTTGCAGTCAAATGACCCACTCGCGGCGCCAGCTGCCGCGTGAAATGGCCCTCGGCGCAGGCCAGCTCAAGCGCCTGTCCAATGGGGCCGGCAGGCAGAATTTCGAGCTGCCGCTCATATTTTTCCTGCTCGTAGGTCGAGGTGTAGTTCCAGGGATCCTCTGTCGCAAAATAGCTGTTCCAGAACGCCGTACGATCCTTGTCGTGGCCATCCGAGGCCGGTGAACGGCGCGGCGCCGGAAGGGGCTGCGTGGCTTCGGCGCTCGACAGAACCAGTTCCCGCGCTTCCGAGACCAATCGCGCGAGTTTGCCGAAGTGACTGTCCGGATCAGGCCGGCGTTCCGCCGTGGTCGACAGTGCCTCGGCTGCAAGCGTCTCTGACGTGTCGGCACCGTCGTCCTTTTGCGGTGCCAAATTCAGGATGAGTTCAATCCAATGACGCCTTGTCACGTTCCCGAGCACGCCGAACTGAACGACAGCTTCGATCCGGCCATCCATCATCAGGTAGGCACAGATTTGATCGATTCCCTCCGGAAGCTCGGTTGAGGTTGGATTTCGAGCGTCGACGCGAATTCCGAGTGTCCGCGCCAGCCTGCGAGGTGCGGCAAGATCGTCGGCATCGAGAAGCATTTGCTCGAGATGATACTGGACGCGACGAGCCGCGACCGGATCGCCCCAGACCTTGCCGAGTTCGATGATCAACGCGGTGAGGGCGCCGCCAAATCTTTCCCACCGGGCAGCCAAATGCGCTGGCGCCGATAGGCTTCCCACCATCAGGCCATCGAGGGCCACCTTGGCGATCTCACGCGCCCATTTACGTCCTGCCGGGAGCGCGCGCAGGGATTGCGGATCGATCGAGCCGCCGCCGCAGCCGCAATCCGATGCAGCGTTCCACAACGCGAACCACGCGAGTGCTTCCGAAGCGGTTCGCCCGGTCGCCTCGGTCGCTCCATTGGCGTGAGCCAATCCTGGGCGTTTGACCCTGGGATCGGGAGAAAAGCCGCGGGCGATCACGATTCGCGCATCCGCCAGCATTTGCGTCGAATTGCGGGTGAGCGCGTTGGGGCTGGCTCGATGGAAAGCGAGCGGCTCGTCGACCATCACCCAATTTTTGCCGAGGCGTGCGACGCGCTGCCATAGATCCCAGTCTTCGCAGGTACGCAGCGACGCATCGAAACCGCCCAACTCGACGATTGTTTCCCGGTCGACCAGCACCGCGTGAGTGGCGATGGCACATCGGCGGGCGAACGTTTCGAAAGGCTGGATCGCGACTTCGGGGGCGATGCTCGAGGGGGTGAATGCTCCATCGGGCATCACGCGCCGTGAACCGCAATAGGCGGCCACTGCATCGGGAGCGGTTTTCAGTGCGGCCAGGATTTTCGCAAGGAAGCTGGCATCCACCCAGTCGTCGGCATCCAGGAACATCAGCCACTGGCCGCGCGCCGTCGAAATCCCGTCATTGCGTGCGCCGGCGGGGCTATGCGCGCAAGACCTCAACGTCCGAAATCGGGCATCTCGTTCCACATAACCGGCGATGATCGCGGGGGTGCTGTCCGTGGAGGCGTCGTCGACGATGATCGCCTCCCAGTCGACGACCTCCTGCTCGAGAAGGCAATCGAGCGCGCGCGCCAGCGTTGCCTCCGTGTTGTGCGCAGGAATTACGATTGAAACCAATGGATTATGCGCCACGCGATCTTACCCGCGCCTGGACGTCGGTACCACAACGCTTACGGTAGCTTTGTCCTGGATCATCGAGTTTCGCTTTCTTTCGCCGGGAGATACGGCATCGGACGGCAGCACTGCTCTGTCAAGATCGGGGGGCATTAGAGGCAGCAGGAAGACTTGAAGACATGCTTGAATGGCAAGCGCTCATGCCCGACGGCTTAGATCTGAGGTCGGTGCGCCGGCGCATTTCCGCTCGCACATTCGTTCACCGCTCCGGGAGGGTCATCTAGCCCCGCGGCATTCCGCTCATAATCAAGCCTGACCTGGCTTGCAGACGGGTTGTCCTGAGACGGGCGCCGCATGGCAGTCATTTCCAAGGTCCTGTCGATTCATTAAAAGTAGACATCGCTAATGTAATGGCCGCAGGCCGCCTTGCGGCAATAACAGCCGTTCAACCTGGATTCTCGAACAGCCATTCTCTGTCCTAGAGAAGACCTTCCTTCTAGCGTTGGGTCCGCGTTGGAAGGTGACGGTTACAGTATGCGGGCCGATGCCAGAAAGTATCTGCACATCTAGATCAGCGGATTGCAATTAATCTAATGAAAAATCATAATTTATTCCATTCAAAGTATATATAGATTTTAGACGTGCTTTCGATAGTACGTTTCAGTGAATGATCAATTGGATTTGCCGACTGCTTCAGCTATCAAAGAAATACAAGAGCGAAATCATCGAAGATTGCGTAGCTGTTGCTAGTTCAGAGATCGAACAAGAGGCGCGCGAATCGGCTCGAGCCAAAGAGGATTTCGGCTTGTGGGCCGGGTATTTGTCTGACATAATCCCCGTTTCCGGGTTTTCCACTGGCAATTGGGGCATAGTGATGGCTAAGGAATCTTCGAGTACCGCGTCTTCAGTAAATAAAGCGGACGCAAATCTGATCGGTAATGCAGAGGGAAATGGACTGAGCTTCATGGCGGGCCAAGCTCGCGAGAGCGGAGCCCCGGGCGACGCTGTAGGTGTCGACAAGATACGGGATCTGCTGTTCGGCAACCAGATGCAGGACTACGATCGCCGCTTTTCCAAGCTTGAAGAACGGGTCTTGCAGCGCTTCAAGGATGTTGAATCCGAGGCCAAGCGCAATCTTGAAATGTACGAATCAAATGCGAAGAAGCAGGTCGATTCGCTCGCGACGCAATTGCGGAACGAAAAAGATGCGCGAGCCGAGGGCGACAAGGAGATCGACCGGAATCTTCGCGAGCAAAATCAGGCACTTGAAAAGCAGGTGCGCGCATTGTCGGATCAAGTCAGCGAGCTCGAGCGCGATGTTGCAGACCGGATCAATCGAAACGATCATTTGCTGCGTGAGGAAATCAAGCAAAGGATCGAAAGCGTTCAGATGCTGATAGAGAAGGTGTTTTCCGATCTCAGCAACGTCAAGACCGACCGCAATCTTTTGGCCGGCCTGTTTGTCGAGGTCGCAAAATGTCTCAATCAGGATCCCGTCGGCAGCAAGACCAACTCGGAGCGTGGCTGGAAAGTGAGTTGATCGGAACTTGACGTCAACCGTCGACCCAATCAGCCTTCCAAAAAAAGCAGCTTCGAACGATACAGGGATTGATCGCGAGGCTCTCGCTAAGCTTTTGGTCGAAATAGCCCGGAACGTCGATCCGGACTATCGGGCGCAATTCGAGTCGGTTCCAACCGCCGACCCTCGCATGGAAGCGCTGCGCCAGTTGCTGGTCGGCCGCGAGATTTCGGAGCTCTCACGCGTCACGGATCTGCTGGACGAACCGGCGCAGCTTGCGACGGCGGTGGGCGGCGTTCTCCCCAGTGCGGCCGCCCAAGCGCCGCATGCGCAACTCGGCGAGGCCCTCGCACCGGCCGTCGAGCGGGCCGTGCAACGCTCGATCCAGAAGAGCCCACGTACTCTGACGGATATATTGTATCCGGTGTTTCTGCCGGCAATTCGCAAGTCGATCGGAGAAAAGATCGACCAGACCTTTCAGTCGCTAAATGAAACTCTACGACATATATTCACTTGGCATGGTCTCAAGTGGAGAGTGGAAGCCTGGAGAACCGGTGCCAGCTTCTCGGAAGTCGTTCTGAAGCATTCTCTCGTCTATCGCGTAGAGCATGTTTTTCTCATCAACCGCAATTCCGGGCTCTTGATAGCGCATGTTACGGCCGATAACGCAACCAGCGAGGATCCTCAGCTCATTTCCTCGATGCTCAGCGCAATTCAAGATTTTGTGAAGGATTCATTCAACGAGAAAGAACAGAGCGGCCTGGACACGATCCGCTTTGGCGAGCTTCGTCTCTGGTCGGAAGTCGGACCGCTTGCGACGCTGGTTGCGGTGATCCGGGGAAATCCGCCGGAGGGACTGCATGAAATATTTCGCGACGTATTGCTTCGCATCCATGACCAAAGCTCGGAGGCTTTAGAGCAGTTTGACGGCGACACCTCGCAGCTGTTCGGCGTAGAGGCGCAGCTGCAGACCTGCGTTGAGCTGAAGCAGGAGGATACAAACCAGGGATTTCCGTGGCTGGTGGTGGCTCTGGTTGCGCTGATTTTGATTCTGGGGGGTGCCTGGTTCTTTCTTTCCTGGCAAACCGGGCAGCGCTGGCAGGCCTATGTGTCGCGCTTGGTGGCCGAGCCAGGCATCATCGTTGCCGAGCAAAATATAAGCGGTGGCCAATTCTATATTGCCGGCCTCCGCGATCCGCTTGCCGCCGACCCGCAGGCGCTGTTGTCGGGAACCGAGGTCGATCCCGCGCGCGTGCATGCGCAGTGGCAGTTCTATGAGAGTCTCGAGCCTCAGTTCGTGTTGAAGCGGCTGACGGCGTCGCTGGTGCCGCCAGAGTCGGTGCGGCTTTCGGTGGTCAATGATCGCATCGTTGCCGAGGGCGAGGCCACTGGCACCTGGATCGATCAGGCGCGCGCAGCGGCTCGACGGCTTTCGGCAGGCGGACCGGAATTCGACATCTCCAAGGTTCGTGATGTGAGCCCCGAAGCACGCGCGGCGGAGCGCTGGCAAGCCTATGTGTCGCGCTTGGCGGCCGAGCCGGGCATCATCGTTGCCGAGCAAAATATACGCGACGGCCAATTCTACGTTTCCGGCCTGAGAGACCCGCTTGCCGCCGACCCACAGTCGCTGCTGTCCGGAACGCAGGTCGATCCCGCCCGCGTTCATTCGCAGTGGCAATCCTATCAGAGCCTTGAGCCGGAGTTCGTGTTGAAGCGGCTGACGGCGTCGCTCTATCCGCCGAAATCGGTTCAGCTTTCGATCGTCGAGAATCGCATCGTTGCCGAGGGCGAGGCTCCCGGCGCCTGGATCGACCGGGCGCAGGCCGCCGCCCGGCAGCTTTCAGCAGGCGGGCCGGTATTCGATATTTCCAGGGTCCGTGACCCCGAAGAACGCGCGGCGGAGTACTGGCAGGCCTACGTGTCGCGACTGGGCACCCAGCCGGGCATCATCGTTGCCGAACAAAGGATACGCGACGGCCAATTCTACATTTCCGGCCTGAGAGACCCGCTTGGCGCCGACCCGCAGTCGCTGTTGTCGGGAACCGAGGTCGATCCCGCACGGGTTCATTCGCAGTGGCAATTCTATCAGAGCCTTGAACCGGAGTTCGTGTTGAAGCGGCTGACGGCGTCGCTCTATCCGCCGAAATCGGTTCGGTTTTCGATCGTCGAGAATCGCATCGTTGCCGAGGGTGAGGCTCCCGACACCTGGATAGATCGAGCGCGCGCAGCGGCCCGACAGCTTTCGGTAGGCGGACCGGAATTCGACATCTCCAAGGTTCGTGATGTGAGTCCCGAAGCGCGCGAGGCGGAGCATTGGCAGTATTATGTGGCGCGACTTGAGGCCCAATCGGGAATCATCGTCGCCCAACAACGGACGAGCGGCGGACAATTCTACATTTCCGGCCTGAGAGACCCGCTTGCCGCCGACCCGCAAGCTCTGCTGTCCGGAACGCAGGTTGATCCTGCCCGCGTTCATTCACAGTGGCAATTCTATCAGAGCCTTGATCCGAAGTTCGTGGTGAAGCGGCTGACGGCGTCGCTGTCCCCGCCGAAATCGGTTCAGCTTTCGATCATCCAGGGTCGCATCGTCGCCGTGGGTGAGGCTCCTGCCGGCTGGATCAGCCGGGCGCAAGCCGCCTCCGAACAGCTTTCGGCGGACGGAGTGGTTCTGGATGTCTCGCAGCTGCGTGAGCTGAACCTTGCAGAACTTAATTCTTTGAGAGACGCCATCCAGACGACCGATATTTTCTTCTCTTCCGGCAAAGTCGTGCCGGGACCGGAGCAGCTGCCGGTTCTCGACAGGTTGGCGGATCAGATAAAGGAATTCGCCCAAAATGCCCGCAAGTCAGGCGTAACAGCGCGGTTCATGTTGACCGGCCATTCGGACACCACGGGCCGTGAGACGGCCAACGCATCGATCAGCGCCGCCCGCGCCGAGACAGTTCGTGCGCTTCTCAACAAGCGCGGCGTCGCTCCAGAACTGCTGCAGGTTCGGGGCGCGGGCACTTTTGAGCCGCTGGTGCCTGAAAATAGTCAGGCCGGGAGCTCCACCAATCGCCGGGTTTCGATTACTGTGAATCTGGACTAGTGGAGCCCAAGATGTTGCAAAAGAAAATCTGCATGCTGGGCGGGTTCTCTGTCGGGAAGACGAGTCTGGTGCGCAGGTATGTGCAGAGCATCTTTTCAGAAACCTACCTGACCACGGTGGGCGTGAAGATCGACAAGAAGAATGTCGTGCTCCCGGACAAAACCGTGGATCTGATTTTGTGGGATTTAGCCGGTGAAGACGATATCGGCTCATTCCGTGTCAGCTATGTGCGAGGTGCAACCGGGCTTGTGCTTGTCGTCGATGGTACGCGCGCCGCCACTCTTGCCGTGGCGCTCACGCTGCGCGAACGGGTCGAGGCCGAATTCGGCGCCATGCCGTTTGTATTGCTGTTCAACAAATCCGATCTGGCCGATCGGTGGGCAATATCGGATAGTGAGATTGACGAACTGAGGCAACGTGGATGGCAAATCTATCTAACAAGTGCGCTTTCTGGTGAACATGTTGATGATGCATTTCGTCAACTTGCTTTAATGGTCACCAAATAGATCATGCATGGATTGCCGAAAGAGGTTGGAAACTGGATTTTCAATTTCTTCTACAACGGGCATTCTGTCGCATATCTGAAAATCGACACTCAGCTTTGCGTCGCTGCGAAGGGCGGCAATGTTGAGCATTACGGGCTCTCATCGCTTCGCATCGGCGAGCCTGTTGCCGAGCAGCTTGAATTCATGGAAGGATTGCTGCCTTGCCCGGAGCTTCCGTTTCACATTGCTATGGTCGAACTGCCCAGCGGGTGTGTCGCCGACCTTCATTTTTTTGCTGACGATGCCTGCGTGTGGCTGCTCTTTCTTGACGCCACTGCCGAACGCGACAATAGGCAGCGGCTTCAACAAAAGGCTTATGAAATGACACTCCTGCAAGAGAGGGAGCGTCAACTCAACGAGAAATTACAATCGACGAACGAGGCATTGAGGAAGAGCCAGGAGGGATTGGCGCGTGAATACCAGCGCGCCGAAGCCCTGCTCCTCAACATTCTTCCGGCGTCGATCGCCGAGCGGTTGAAAGCGCACAAAAAAATTGCTGACAACCACGCGGAAGTGAGTGTGCTTTTTGCCGACATAGTCGGTTTTACGGAACGAGCGCGGAGCGTCGGAGCCGTGACGACGCTCGCTATTTTAAATTACTTCTTCAAGGCCGCGGATCGGCTCTCGGAACGATATGGCTGCGAAAAGATCAAGACAATCGGCGATTGTGTTATGGTGGTCGCCGGCCTGCCCACCGCGCGATCCGACCATGCAAAGGCCCTCACACGCTATGCACTCGAGCTGCGCAAGGCGGTTAGGCGCGAACGCTTCGCAGGAGAACCGCTGAGACTCAGAATCGGAATTCACTCAGGCCCAATCGTCGCGGGCGTCATAGGCAAGAGGCGGTTCGCCTATGACCTGTGGGGCGAGACCGTTAATCTCGCCTCGCGTATTCAAACGTCCGCGGAGCCCGATGAAATCCGCATTTCGGATGCAACTCGCCAAATGCTTGGGCAAAATTTTGCTTGCGAACCACTCGAGGAAACGGAATTGCGTGGTGCAGGCCGCGTGCGAATGTGGCGGCTCCCGGCCTGATTGCCGCTTAGCAATGCCGACCCCTGGAGCCCACGCATCTCAAGCCCATATTCCGACAGTCTATTGGGCGACTTGGGACACGGCTGACATCAGCTCCTGCGGGTTTGGCGCCCCAAACATGTAACGCCCACCCTCTGGAACCTCCGTGAAGCTCCAGCGGACGATCCCCTGCCTGTCCAGCAGGAACTGACCGATCAGTTGTCCGTGTCCGGTTGCCATCATCTGCTCGTCGGCTTCGGTGACTTCGTAATGGTCCTTGTTGTTGAGGATTTCGCTGGCGGAAAAAGGATCCATAGGACCGGGCAACTCGCCTGGCACGTCGACCCGCATATCCTTTGCCGCTGCCATCGAGACCCTGTACGGCCAGTTCGTCTCGTCTTGGGTGAATTCGAGATTGGGCAGTCCAAAAGCACGATGTGAAGCGCGTTTCGGGTCGGAGGCCGCCAGCAGATTCGGCATCGGATGGTAGCGGAAATAGAGACGCGCCCGTTCGATCGGCGTGTTGACCACCGTCAGGCTCTCCACGCCCTTTTCGCGCAGTTCCGGATCAAGCCGCGCCTGGGCGGCGATATGGCGCCGGCAAAACGCACAATGCAGACCTCGAAACAGGCCGACCAGAACCGGTCTTTGTCCGCGGAAGTCGTCGAGCGCGATCTTGCCTTCCTGGGTAATGGCATCGAGTACCACGTTCGGCGCGCGGTCGCCCGGTTGAAGCGGCACCAAGTCACTAGGCGCGGACATTTCCAACCTCCAACCCCGGCTAGTCGAGAAAAGGCAGCACCACAAGCGCTTCCGGGTCGAGCCCGTGCTGGGCGCATATACCCTGCGCCAGGGAAAAGTAGCGTTCGGCCTCGGCCAGATTGTCGAGGTCGAGATTAAGCGTTGCGAGACCATCATAGCACGGAAACAGCAATTGGGGTTCGCCCGTTTCGCGGGCGACGTCCAGTGCTTCGTGGAACAAGCCGACCGCCAGTTCCGGACGGCCGTTGCACTGGTGGATCTGCCCAAGCACGATCAACGGCACCGGCAGGTGCTCGCGCTGGTCGAGCGCCCGGTCGATCTCGATGGCCTTCTCGGCAGCAGGCACGCCCTCCGTTGGACAGCGATCCGTGAAAGTACAACAAGCGACCGCCAGATTGGCGAGGAGGCGCGCCTGAAAACCCTGATCGCCAATATGGCGCGCCACCTCCAGACCGCGCCGGCAGACCTCCATCGCCTTTGCCGGATCGATGGTCGTGTAAAGCACGCCGAGATTGGTGTAGCCGCGACACGCCGCGCCCAGCAGACCGGCGGCCTCGGCCAATTCAATGCTACGCTCGACCTGACCCACGGCTTCACGGTTTCGGCCGAGGCGGGCCAGCGCAACGGCCTTGGTGTTAAGTGCCTCGGCGGTCACGAGGGTGGCGTCATCGGAGACCTGTTCCGTTGTCAGACTGCGTACGCAATCGAGCGCCGCGTCCGCCCATCTTGCCGCGAGAGCGTGATCTCCGCTCCGGAATGCCTGCCGGCCGCGTTCCTGCCAGAGATGCGCCTGCTCGATCGGGGCATCCGCTCCATCAAGGAGCGCCGCCGCTTCAGCATAGCGGGATTCCGCTTTGTCCCGCTTGCCGACGTCCCAGAGCAGCCGACCGATCTTGCGCAAAACGCGCGCCGACGCGACGCGGTCGGCTGACCCGCGGTACGCCTGCAACACCGCCTCGTAGTGGCGGTGCGCGATCTCGCGGCGGCCTGCCGGGCCGCTCAAATCGGCAATGCGCTCTGCAATTGCCAGTTTGAGCGGTGTTTGCCCGGTCGCGCCCAACGCGGTCAGGGCTCGGTCGTAGAAACGAAGGGCGTCGTCATTGGCGTATATCATGCGAGCGCGATCTCCCGCCGCCTGAAGGTAATGCGCGCCCTTCTCCCGCTCGGCGCTCTGTGCGAAATGATGACCGAGCACGGCCAAATCCTCGAGCCGTTCCGGCTTGTCGCCGCACAGTTGCTCCAGGGCGACACCGACACGGCCGTGGATGTCGGTCCGGCGTTGCAGGAGCAGGTTCTGGTAGATCACGTCCTGCAGCAATGTTTGCGTAAAGCGGTAGCTTTGCGACGAGACCGAGCCTGATCCGGCAACTTCTTCGATGATCTCCGCATCGCAAAGCAGTTCGCAGCCGGCCTCCAGCCGGCCGGGATCGGCCGTCACGCTTTTCAGAAGCATGGCATCGAAGCGCGGGCCGATTACCGCGGCTTCCTGGGCCAACCGGCGCACCTCCTGGGGCAGCCGGTCGACACGAGCAAGCAACATTGCCTGGATGGTTGCGGGGATACCGGTTGCGACTTCGCCCGCCGCGGTCCGCCATCGCTGGCCTTCGCGCATCAATACACCGCGATCGATAAGGCCGCGAACGATCTCCTCGATAAAAAGCGGGTTGCCGCCGGCGCGCTCAAGGATCTGGTCGAGAAGCCCGCCCGCGGAGTTTACCCAGCTATCGCCGAAAAGTGCTGCCACCATGCTGCGTCCGTCATGGCTGCTGAGCGGCGAAAGCCTGAGCGCTGTGTGACTGACCCGGCTTGAGTCGAGCTGATCGTTGTCAGGCGCCGGACGATGCGTGACCAGCAGCATCAACCGCGTGCGCTCCAGCCTGTCCATCACGAAACGCAGTGCCTCGAGCGATACGGCGTCGGCCCAGTGCAGGTCTTCGACGACGATCAGCAGCGGCGACAACGCAAGCCGCCGTTCGATGATTGTGCGGACCGCGTAGAGAATTTGCCGCCGCAACTGCTCGGGCTCGACATGCTGCAAGGTGGCATCGGGGTCGCCAAGGCCGAGCACATGATAGAGCAAAGGCATCAGCCGCTTCGCCTCGTCGCCCCGCAGGCCGAGATCGGTCAGCAAGGCTGCGAGCTTCCCCCGCATTTCGTCCCCATTGTCGTTTTGCATCATCCCGGCAGCGCTGCGCACCACTGCGCCCAGGGCGCCAAATGATTGTTCGCCCAGCGGTGAGCACGTGGCCTGTCGCACGGCGACGTTGCGAAAACGATCGTCGTCGCCGACCCGGGTGACGAACTCCCTCACCAGCCGCGATTTCCCGATACCGGCTTCTCCGACGAGGCGGACAAGTTGGGCCGAGCCGCCGCACGCCTGGTCGAGGCTCGCCAGCATTCTGTTGAGTTCCGCATCACGGCCTATTATCGGCGCACTGAGGCCGAGCGCCTCGAGCCCACGCGCCGCACGCGGCGCCGCAAGCGGTGCATCGAGTCGATGGACGAGAACACTGCCAGCCTTGCCGCGAAGCACGACATCACCCATCGACTCGTAAGAGAAGGCATGTCGGGTCAGCCTGTGCGTGAGCTCGCCTACCAGCACCTCACCGGGTGCGGCCAGCGATTGCAGGCGTTGCGCCGTATTCACCGTGTCGCCGGTCACCGAATAGGATTTGGCGGCGCCGATGCCCAATCCTCCAGTAACGACCGGACCAGTGTTTATGCCGATGTGGAGTAGGAGAGGCGAGCCGGAGTAGGGGGTGCTTTCGCCCAGCCGCGCCGTCCGGGCGATCATGTCGAGAGCGGCGCGAAGCGCACGTTCCGGATCGTCCTCATGCGCGACCGGCGCACCGAACAAGGCGAGCAGTGCATCGCCGATGAATTTGTCGACGAAACCACCAAAGTTTCGCACGGCCGCCGTCAATTCCTTGAACAGTTCGTTCTGCAGCGTTTGCATGACCTCGGGGTCGAGCTGCTCGCTGAGTGTCGTGAAGCCGCAGAGGTCGGCGAACAGGACCGTGACCGTCCGGCGATCGGCGTCAGAGACAGAATGCGGCCCTTCTTCGCTTTCGATGTTCGGCGCCGCAGTTCGAGAAGGTGGCACAAAGGTCCGGCTTGGTGTCGGAGCAGGCCGTTCGACGGATTTTGCGGACGCACCGACGCTTGCCCCGCATTTCGGACAGAACTCGAAATCAGGTGCGCAGACATAGCCGCAACTGGCACATGACACGGGCTGGCGCCGGCCACACTTCGGACAGAAGGCGTAACCGCCCTCAATCTCGAAACCGCAGCCTGAGCAGTCCATGGAACAAGACCTCACTAGGGGTCGTGACGGCATGATCTCGCCACGCATTTCACGGCCAGGGCAATCACAAGGATGAACCGATAGCTCTCAACCGGCAAGCGGCAGCGCAAATAGCCATCGAGAGATCGGATGGTTCCTGCGGCAGAGCGCTGCCGAGCCGGGCGGTTGCGCGGCCGTCGTTTGCGAAAGTTCCCTCTACCCGCTGTCTTCCTGCTATCTTGGAGATAAGGAGACCGACGCATGAGCGAGAACCGCAAGCTGGCCGCAATCCTGGCTGCAGATGTGGTCGGATACAGCCGGCTCGCGAGCGCGGACGAAGAGCGTACCTTGGCGAGGTTGCGGACGCTGCGCAGCGACCTGATCGATCCCACCATCGCAGTCCACAACGGGCGGGTGATCAAGCGCACCGGCGACGGGGCGCTGGTTGAGTTCCGCAGTGTGGTGGATGCCGTGCGCTGCGCCGTTGAGATCCAGAACGGCATGGTTGAGCGCAATGCCGGCGTGCCGCAGGACCGCCGCATCGAGTTCAGGATCGGCATCCATCTGGGGGATGTGGTCGAAGAAAGCGACGGCGACCTGATGGGCGACGGCGTCAACATCGCCTCGCGTCTGGAGGGTGTCGCGGCGCCCGGCGCCATCTGCCTGTCCGAGGATGCCTATCGCCAGGTCAAGGCGAGGCTCGACCTTTCGGTCAGCGATCTCGGCAGCACACAGCTCAAGAACATCGCCGAGCCGGTCCGGGTCTATTCGCTGCAAGTCGGCGCGGGGGCCAAGGCGGCCGCGACCCCGGAAACCGCGACGAGCCGACCGGCTGCGGCCGTGCCGCCGAAGCTGTCGATCGCCGTGCTGCCGTTCGCCAACATGAGCGGTGACGCCGAACAGGACTACTTCGCCGACGGCATCTCCGAAGACATCATCACGGAGCTGTCAAAACTGTCGCAACTCTTCGTCATCGCACGCAATTCGTCGTTCACCTTCAAGGGCCAGAACGTCCATGTGCAGGAGGTGGGCGCGAAACTCGGCGTGCGGCATGTGCTCGAAGGCAGCGTACGCAAGTCGGGCAACAGGGTGCGGATCACCGCGCAGCTCATCGATGCAATTTCAGGCGGCCATCTTTGGGCGGAGCGGTTCGATCGCGACCTGACCGACATATTCGCCGTGCAGGACGACGTGACGCAGCAGATCGTCGGTGCGCTGGCGCTCAACCTGACAGACGATGCCCGGCAACGGCTGGCGCCGGAGCACCCGCGCAACACCGAGGCGTATGACTGTTTCCTGCGCGGCCGGGAGCTGTGGCACCGGCTGACGAAGGAGACGAACGTCGCAGCCCGCGACCTCTTGCAACGTGCCACCGAACTGGACCCGAACTTTGCCTCTGCCCACGCTTTCCTCGCCCTCACGCATGGCGTCGATTACCTGAACAGGTGGGGAGCGTCGCCGCCGGAATCGATGGCGCAAGCCGAAGAGGCCGCAACGCGGGCGGTAACGCTGGATGACAACGATCCCTGGGCGCACTGGGCGCTGGCGATAGCCAAGCTGTACACACGACGGCACGATGAGGCCATCGACGAGGTCGAGCGCGCACTGGTCCTCAATCCGAACTTCGCCGAAGCGCACGTCTGCCGGGGCGAAACGCTGTATTATTCAGGCAAATCCGAGGAGGCCCTCAAGAGTTTCGCCCGGGGAAAGTCCTTGAACCCGTACTTTGCGGATGTGCTTCTGCACTTCCAGGCTTTGGCGTTGTTTCAACTGGGACGATACAACGAGGCCGTTGACCTGCTGCTGCAACGGCTGGCTCGCAACGCTGTGACCGACGTCTCTCGCGCGCTCCTGGCCGCCAGCTACGGCCATCTGGGCCGTTTGGAGGAGGCCCGCGCGGCATGGCAGGACATGCTTCGCGTCAATCCCGACTTTTCGCTGGAATACCGTCGCAAAGTCTTGCCTTACAAGAACCCTGCCGATTTCGAACTCATGGTCGACGGGCTCCGCAAGGCCGGTTTGGTGCAATGACCGGGTAGCGGCCCGATCAGAGGCCGGAGGCCCGGCCGATCTTGCACCATCGGGCGTTTTCGCGCACCAGTTTCAGGTCGTCGGTGGTCTCGGCAAATGTCCGCGAACGGTATTGCCGGAGCAAGTCCGCGAAGGGCGCCCCTTCCGGGAGGCCGGCAAGCTGCTCGCGGACCGAGATCTTTTCATCGATGACCCGGGTGCCCCAGGCATTTTCCCGAACCTGCAGCTCCGCAGCCAGATCGCGCTCTTCCGGCGCGTTTTCATCCAGCGCAGCCAGCAGGATCGAGTGGAAAACCGCTACATAGCCAATCTGTCTCAAGCCGCCCACGACCCGCACGCGCGGCAATATGGCAAGGACGAGGAACGTCAGGAACAAGTCCGGCAGCAGCACACCGTCCAGCAGCGCCTGCTTGAGATGCGGCCGCTCGAACGGGATGGAAAGACCATGCGGCCTGTCAGGCTCGATCAGCTGCCCGTTCTCGAGGACGAGCTTGCGCACGCGCTCCTCGCGGATGCCCCAGAAATAGGCGGTGGCATTGGGCAGGAATCTGCCAAATGGGCTCGATGCGGCCTCTTGCAAGGCATGCTCGAGACGCCGGCGCCTTGCGGGCTCGAAGAGCAGCCTGGAAAGAAGGCCGCCGTCATGGTCTAGATGCCGTGCCATGGCAGCAGCGGCGAGCCGGTCATCGATCAAAACCGGCAGGGCCATGCCGGAACGATCCCAACCGGCGACCAGATCCTCGTTGAGTTCTGTCAGCGCATCGGCGGCGGTTGCAAACACCTTGTCGTGGCTGGCGAGCAGTGTGCCCAGCCAGCGGCTGGCATCCGTTTCGTCGCACACCGCTTCGAGGGCGCGCCTGTTGAGGGTGACGGGACCGGCCGCGCAAACGCTTTTGCGGCACAGTTTGTGGCGCCCCATGCCAAACAGGTTGACCTTGTCGTCGCCGACATCGAGCCAGCCCGGCCCCTCCCGGCCAATTGTCTCCATGGTCATCGTCGTTCCCATGAAGCCGAAGAAGGCCGACAGCCCGTTTTCGACCGCGCCGAGCCAGGCAAGCAGGAGGGCATCGAAGGTGATCCGGTCCATCAGAAGCAGGCAGTGCAGGCCGGACTGAATTACCGGTCTGTGCTCGAACTCTTCGAGGATCTTGCCGATCTCCTCAGGCTGCATGATCGCACAGAGGCGCTGATGCAGGACTTCGCGCAGGATCGAGCGGGCAGCGATCGCCGGGCGGGACGCAGGCCTTGCCACCGGCCGCCACAGATGGCGGGCGTAATCGGAAACCGATGCATTCCAGTTCTGCTCGATGTCACGCACGACTTCCGGGCAGAGCAGCGACAGCACAGCCAGAATTTCCACCGGAGGCGTAGGGGCTGGGGCGAAGACGGCGGTCATCAGAACCGCAGCCGGGCCATGCTCAGAAGGTCGTGATACTGCCCGTCGGTAAAGCCGGCCTTCACATGCCGGCCTTCGACCTCGAAGCCGTGGCTGGTGTAGAGGCGGATGGCCGGCTCGTTGTCGGCATAGACGGTCAATTCGACCCGCTTCAGCGCGCGCCAATTGTCGGCAACGTCAAGCAGCGCGCCAAGTATGGCAGAGCCGATGCCCTTGCCGACAAAGGCATCGTCAAGGCCGATATTGATCTCGCCTATATGCGAACGGCGCGGCGAACCCTGGACAACCAGGTTGCCATGGCCGACGATCCTGCCGTCCAACTCGGCAACGATCCAGGTGGTTTCCTGGCCGCACTTGGCGATGCGCCGCTCCACCTGCTCCACCATCTCGAAAGGCATTCTGAGCGTGCCCCAGCGGAAACCCGGCATGTTGAAGATAGCGCAAAGCGCCTCCGCATCGCTTGGCCGCACGGCTCGAAGCTGCGGCCGGATTTTCTCGGATGGCGAGGTCGTGCTGGTCATGGCGTTCCCGGCTACAGCAATTCCAGGAAAAGTGTGAGCGGTTTTCCGCCCGGAATTGCGTCAGAACCAAGGATAGAGCAATTCGCCGTTTCCTTGAAACGGTGAAGTGCTCGAACCCCGGCACGATGCGCCGGGCGTCACCTGAAAATCCAGCTATCTCTGCAGCCTATGATGCCGATTGCAAGCCAAAATACCGGGAGGCGGCGTAGAGTTTGAAGGCGCCGCTGATGCCGATCCAGCCGAAAAGCGCGAGCCAGCACAATGTCCTGGTCGCACTCCAGTCGATCCGGTGCACCGCAGCGTCGGTGATGACGAGGCCAAGGATGGCAAGCAGGCCGACCAGAAACTGCGCCAGGCCGAGCACCAGCAGTTCCTCGCGCGGCGCGTTTTTCCAGACGAGATAGGCGCCGCCAGCGCCGGCGAGGAAGATGGCGCTGTAGACCTGGGCGTGGAAGGGATCGACCGGCCATGGCCAGGTGCTGCTGACCCTTTGAGGGAATAGCAACATGCCGATGCCATAGAGGCCAAGGATCGCGGCTTCCGCCAACATGTAGCCGCGCCACGCGGGGTTAGGGGTCACGCCTTTTGCTGGGGGATAGGCCCTGGTCCGCCAAAGGAACAGCCCGGATACCGCCGCCGAGGCAAGATAGACCAGGAACCAGAGCCAGGCCGCTTTTCGCTCGAAGTTGAAATAGCCGAGATTGATCAACGAAACCGCCCACACGATGACGGTGAAGATGAAGGCCATGACGAGGACGAGCCTGCCGGGCGACCAGCGATTCCAGACCAGCAGCGCTGCCATCACCGCCATTTCGGCGGTGTAGAAGCCACCGAGGAAGCGGGCACTGAACGGCGTGACAGGCCAAGGCCACCGCGGCTTGACCAGCTCAGGCGCGAAAAACAGGCCGGCGCCGACGATCAGGACGATGATGACCCCCGCCGAGAAAAGGCGCAGGGCGGCGGGAAATGGCGGGTTGTCGGGTGTCGGCACAGGAGAAAACCCCAAAGATGAACGCCTATCGACCATCATAGTGCCGCTTGCGGCCGGAGAAAATCCGCCGAATGGAAATTGAACCATCACCAGGCTTGCCTATTCGAATGGTCCGTTTCGAAGTAAAATGCAGCACTCGCACCAAGGGCAGTCCGATCAACACGCCTGGGAGGCGCATTTTCTGGAGCCAGCAGGATGAATGAAGCTCAGGATCTGTTCTCGCTTCTGCGGCAATCGACCGATGTCGATCCACTGGTAATCGACGCGATCAAGCGAACCGTCGCGGACGGCAACGACCGCGAACTTTGCCGCATCAATGCGCCAGCCTTCGCCAGCAAGCATGGCCTCGACGAGGAGCGCACCATAAGCGCATTTCTCCATGCGGCGCGGGTGGGCATCTTCGATGTTTCCTGGAATGTTCTGTGCCCAGGCTGTGGCGGCGTGCTCGACACCAACGCCACGCTGAAAACCCTCCAGAAAGACGAATACACCTGCGCGCTGTGCTCCGAGGGCTATTCGCCAACCCTCGACGAGATGGTCGAGGTGACATTCACCGTCAGTCCACGCATACGCAGGATTGCCGCCCACAATCCACACGAACTGCCGCTGGTGGAATATTTCCGCCAGATCTACTGGGCGTCGGGCGTTGATGTGCCGGATGAGGATTTCGCGAAAAGGTTGGAAGCGTTTTCGCTGGAAGATATCGAGCTTGCGCCCGGTGAAAAGGCGCTTCTGCCCATACAGCTTCCGTCCGAATTCATCATCGTCTTTGAGCCGGTCACCCATTCAGCGCAGTTCATCGACGTGAAGGGCGAACCAACAAAGGAGCGCCGAAGCCTCTCTTTGGTCTTCGACCGCGACCATGTCCAGAACCAGACGCTGGAGATGCAACCCGGCCCGTTGCGCATTTCCCTGGAAAACAGGACCGACACCCGCGTGCTGCCGACGGTTTTCATCGCCGGCCAGGCCTTGCACGATTTCCTGGGTAAACGCCGGCCCTTCCTCACCGCCAAGCGCCTGCTCACCAACCAGACGTTCCGCGATCTCTATCGCACGGATACGCTCGACATCAACCAGCGCCTGAAAATCACCAGCCTGACCTTCCTGTTCACCGACCTGCGCGGTTCGACCGCCCTTTACGAACGGGTGGGCGACCTTGCTGCCTTCGATCTCGTGCGCGCGCATTTCCAGGTTCTGCACGAGATCGTCGCGGCGGAGGCAGGCGCGGTGGTCAAGACGATCGGTGATGCGGTGATGGCGACCTTCGCAACGCCTGATCGTGCGATTGCCGCGGCCCTCAGGATGCGCGATGCCATGCGTGCGCTCAACGACAAGAGCGGGCGCGAGGACCTGCTGCTCAAGATCGGCGTCCATGCCGGCCCTTGCATCGCCGTGTCCATGAACGAGCGGCAGGACTATTTCGGCCAGACGGTCAACATTGCTTCACGGGTACAGAACCTGGCCAACGCACAGGCGATCTTCGCCACCCATTCGGTGGTCGACGACAATCTCACCGCCGATCTGTTGCGCAGGAGCGCGCTGACGCCCGTGCCCCACGAAGTCTCGCTGCGCGGCATTGAGCGGGAGATCGCTGTGTATACAATCCCCTGAAAAAGCACGAATTGCGTTAAAACAAAGAGCTGGGAGCAGCGTTTCCGTGAAGCGGCTCTCGGCCGCTCACACGCGCTTGCAAAGGAAATAACGATCGGCGGGCTCCGACGTCGGCGCCGGGAGGCGTTGCAGCAGCGGGTGGTCGAGCGGCGTGCCACTGACCGCGAAGCCGCCGACGCGAAGCAGGCTCGCGATCAGATCGGGAAGCCAGGTAGCGGTCACTGCATCGCGATCATCATAGCCGGTGCCGATGTCGGCATGAACAAGGGCGGCTTCGATGCCAATGAACTTGCGGCCCGTCTCGCGTATTTCGCCGAGCACGAGGTTTTCGGCGTCGGGAATTGAGCTGGCATGTGCGCCGACTTCGCGGTCGAACACCACGATCCGACGCCCGGGCAGGCGCTCGCGCAGATGGTGGAACGTCCGACCATTGCCGAGGCCGAGCTCGAGCACAAGCCCATCCATCTTCGCCACCTCGGCGCAGACATGATCGAGAATGTCACGCTGTGCGGTCATTCTGCTGATGAAATTCTCGAGACGACTCATATGCTTTTTGTGTCCTAACCAGATCAAGAGATAGGCAATGCCCGCGACAAGAACTGTTCAGGAGTACGTCCCGAAGGCGACGGCTGAGCTCGATTGCGTGTCGGCACGTATAGGGGCGGATGATGAACACTGCAACAACCGTACGGAGGCCGGCAGTCATACCGGGTGGTCCTGCGCGCGGCGGAATAGCGAGCTCACTTGTAGGGGTCTGCGGCGTCCCGCAAGCCGTCGCCGAGGAAGTTGAACGCCAAGATGACGAGAACGACGGGGAGCATCGGCAAAAGCAGCCATGGATAGAACGCGATGACGCTGACGCTGCGCGCCTCGGTCAGCAGGATGCCCCAGCTGGTTGTCGGTGGCCTCAGGCCCAGCCCAAGGAAGCTCAGCGCCGTCTCGCCCAGGATCATGCCGGGTATGGAGATCGTCGCCGTCGCGATCAGATGCGACATGAAACCGGGGATGAGGTGCCGCCCGATGATGCGGCTGCTGCTGGCGCCCATCAATTGCGCGGCCAGAACGTAATCCTCCTCGCGCAAGGCCAGAAGCTTTGATCGCACGGCCCGCGCCAGTCCGGTCCAGTGGATCAGCCCGAGGATGATGGTGATGCCGAAATAGATCAGGATTGGACTCCAGGTTATCGGCATGATCGCCGCCAGAGCCAGCCATAGCGGAATGCTGGGGATCGATTGCAGAACTTCGATGATCCGTTGGACGATCAGGTCGAAGACACCGCCGTGGTAGCCAGCCAGTCCGCCTATGACAATGCCGAGCAGGAAGCTGAAACTGATGCCGACAAGGCCGATTGTCAGTGAAATGCGTGCGCCATAGATGATACGCGAGAACACATCGCGCCCCAGCCTGTCGGTGCCGGCCAGAAAGAGCTGGCCGTTTTCAGCAGGACAGACAAAATGCCTGTCACCTTCGACCAGGCCCCAGAACCGGTAACGGTCGCCCTTGCAAAAGAAACGAATCCGCTGAACATCATCCTGGTTGTCGATGTAGTTCCGCTTGAGTGTGTCCATATCCAGCGTCATCTGGCGACCATAGACGAAGGGCCCGACAAGCTGGTCGTTGTGGAACAGGTGCACCTGCTGCGGCGGCGAATAGATGTAGTCCATGTTGCGCGTGTGCAGATTGTAGGGCGCCAGGAACTCGCAGATCAGGATCCCGAAATAGAGCGCTGCCAGAAATATGCCGGATACAAGGGCAAGCCGGTGCCGTCGGAATTTCCACCACATCAGGCGCAACTGCGACGCCTGAAAGACCTTCGACTGCTCCGCCGTCATGGCTTCGACTGATTGCAGGTCAAAGGGCGCGATGGAAACGTAGTGTTGCAGTGGGGCACCCGGAGCGGGCAGGGGCGATTGCTTGTTCATTTGGTGCTGCCGCCCTGCAAACGAATTCGTGGATCAAGCAGCGCCAGCGCCAGGTCGGAAATCAGGACACCGATCACCGTCAGGAAGGCGAGGAACATCAGGAACGAACCCGCCAGATACATGTCCTGGCTCTGCAGCGCCTTGATCAGCATCGGCCCGGTCGTTTCCAAGGACAGCACGATCGCGGTGATTTCGGCACCGGAGATGATGGCCGGCAGGATCGAGCCGATATCGGAAATGAAGAAATTGAGCGCCATGCGCAGCGGATATTTGACCAGTGCCTTGAAGGGATGAAGGCCTTTGGCGCGCGCTGTCACGACATATTGCTTGTGCAACTCGTCGAGCAGATTGGCGCGCAGCCGTCGGATCATGCTTGCCGTGCCCCCGGTGCCGATGATCAAGACCGGGATCCAGAGATGGGCGAGGATCGACTTCGCCTTGGCCCAGCTCATCGGCTCACTGAGATATTGCGGGTCCATGAGATGGCCGATGGAGGTGCCGAACCAGATATTGGCGAAATACATCAGGATCAGCGCCAGCATGAAATTCGGAATGGCAAGGCCGAGAAGGCCGAAGAGAGTAAGGCCGTAGTCGCCCCAACTGTATTGATGCGTGGCGGAGTACATGCCGATGGGAAAGGCAATGAGCCAGGTGAAGATGATCGTGACGAAGGAAACCAGGACGGTCAGCCACATTCGGTCCCCGACGACGTCGCGAACCGGCAGCTCATACTCGAAGGAATAGCCGAAATCGCCGTGCAGCATCCCGCCGACCCAGTAGAAGTAGCGAATGACGGGCGGCTGGTCGAAACCATATTCCTTCCGCATCATTTTGATGCGATCGGAATCGACCGCTTCGCCCTGGGCCCGAAGCTCGGCGACATAGCTGTCGAAATAGTCACCCGGTGGAAGTTCGATGATGGTGAACACCAGCGCCGATATGACCAGCAGCGTTGGAACCATCACAGCGATGCGCCAGACAATATATCGAAGCACGCTCAGGAGCCTCCAAGCCAGAATGTATCCGGCATGTAGACACCGAAATAGGCGGTCGGGTCATAGCCGAAGAGTGCCTTGTCAGGCAGATTGCGCAGCCGCGAGGACACCAGAATCGGCTGAAGTGTTTCGTTCACCGTACCGATCGAGAACACCTGATCGGTGTAGATCGACAGCATTGAATTCCAGATTTCGGCGCGCTCCGTGGCTTCGGTCGATGCGTTCCAGCGCTTGAGCAAAGCCATCAACTCGACCACTTCAGGAAGATCGGGCGCCTCACCCATCTTGCCATGGGACAGATAGTAGGCGCCCCAGAGCGGCCATTGCAGTTGGTCGTCGATGGTGGGGGCCAGCTGGTATGGGTTCATGTCTGCGGTCGGCACGCCATTGTCGATGCCCGACGACATCGACATCATGATCTCGCCGCCAAGAGCGCGGCTGCGGAAGATGTCGCGCTGCGAAGTCCGGATGAACAGGGCGATGCCGATCTTGCGCCAGTGATCGGTGATGAGTTCGAGCGCGTCGGTCTCCAGCGTGCTTTCGCCGGCCGTTTCCACGATGATCTGCGCCGGGCGCCCATCGGGAAGTAACCGCAGGCCGTCATCGTCACGTGTCTGAAGCCCGACCTCGTCCAGCAGGGCATTGGCCTGGTCGGGATCATGGGCGACCCAGGCCTTCGCGAATTCCGGCCGGTAGAGCGGGCTCTCCGGCAGGATCGTATCGGCGCTTTCCCGCGCCAATCCGTAGAACACGGCCATATTGATCTCGCGCCGGTCCACAGCGAGCGAAAGTGCGCGGCGCACGCGCACGTCACGCAAAAGGCCACGCCACACCGGGTCGGCACAATTCAGATTGGGCAGCACCGCCAGCCGCGAACCCTGTATGCGTTTCCACAGATGCATCTTCACGGGGTAACGCTTCTCCGCATCCTTCAGGAAAGAGTAATCGGCGAAGTCAATTCCCATGCATTGCAGGTCGCTCTCGCCCGCACCGGTCTTGGCGGAAATGATCGCCGACGAGCTGACATTCATGATGAACCGGTCGACATAGGGCAGTTGCCGGCCATTCTCGTCTATTCGATGAAAGAACGGGTTGCGCTCGAAGATGAACTGCTCAGCCGGCGGCTTGGTCCGGTTCTGCCAGGGATCGAGCGTGGGCAGCTCCGGATTCTCCGGGCGATACTGCCGCGACATGCGGATATGCAGGAGCGTCCATTTCTTTGCCCGGTTCTCCGTCATCAGGCCGGCGAGCCGGAATGGATCCTGGTATTTCTTGTGGAACTGCTTGAGATAGGCGGCCGGCAAAACAAGCGGTGTCGGCGAGGCAGCGGCAAGCTTGGGCAGGAAGTCGGGATTTGGCGCATCCCAACTGTAGCGGACAGTCAACGGATCGACGATCTCGAAACGTGGCGGCTTGCCGTCCGCCAGCAGGGCAGGGGCGAGCCCGCCTTGCGTAAGCTCATCGTTCAGCCAGACATCTTCCCAGCAATAACGAAAATCCTCCGGCGTCAACAGGCTGCCGTCGGACCATTTATGCCCTTCCCGAATCTTGAACGTGAAGACGCGATCATCCGCTACGTCGAAGCTTTCGAGAATGTCGGCTTGCAAGTTAAGCTTTTCGTCATAGCCGACCAGACGGGCATATCCGTAGATCGTCATCATCCGGATATCTTTCTGGCTGCCGATGATGGTACGCAGCGTGCCGCCATACTGGCCGGGTTGCCGGCCCATCGCAGCGAGGTTCAATACGCGCGGGCTCTTGGGCAGGCGCTCTGCGAGTGCCGGCAGCGCCCTGGCTTTCAGCTCCGGCTGAAGAAAATCCGGCTCCAGATCGCCAGCGCGCGACGTGCCCGGCAGAAGTGCCGAAGCCATGAGACCAAGGAGGGTGCGACGGCTGATCAATGGCGCAACTCACTGACATCGGCCGAACGCCGGGCCAGCACGAGGTGGCCGCCGCCAAGATCGATCGGCGACAGCACATCCTCGTCGCCCTCGTCGCGGAATTGCGGTCCCCATGCGCTGGCGTCGGAAGCGCCGCCGAGCTTCAGCGTCTTGAAATCCATCGGCCGGTCGAGATCGGGGAATGGGACCGCGGCGACCAGTGAGCGCGTGTAGGGGTGGATCGGTTTCCTGAGCAGAATTTCGCGCGGCGCAAGCTCGACGATACGTCCGCCGCACATCACCGCGATGCGATCCGCCATATAGTCCACCACCGCCAGATTGTGGGATATGAACAGGTAAGTCAGGCCCAGTTCCTTCTGCAGGTCCTTCAGGAGGTTCAGGATCTGCGCCTGGACAGAGACGTCGAGCGCCGAAACCGGCTCGTCGCAGATCAGGAGTTCCGGCCCCAGGGCCAACGCGCGCGCGATGCCGATACGCTGACGCTGCCCGCCGGAGAAACTGTGCGGATAACGCTTGATGAAGCGCGGATCGAGCCCGATTGCCTGCATCAGGCTCTTGACGGTGGCTAGTCGGGACGCGGCATTGCCCCGTTGATGGATTTCCAGCGGCTCGCTCAAGATGTTTTCCACCGTCATGCGAGGTGAAAGCGACGAGACCGGATCCTGGAAGACCATCTGGATTTTCGCGCGCAGCGTGCGCAGGGCGTCTCCCTCAGCTTCCAGGACGTTGATCGGTCCTTGGCGGCCGTTGAAGACCACCGAGCCGCCGGAAGGGGTGATAGCCCGCATCAGGATCTTGCTGACGGTGGTTTTACCGCAACCGCTTTCGCCGACCAGGCCCAGACACTCACCCCGCCTGATATCGAAGCTCACGCCGTCCACGGCGCGAACAGAGGTTTGACGATCCCCGCCGAACCATCCGGACTTGCGGATGGTAAAGACCTTTGCCAGGTCCCTGACCGACAGCAGGATGTCGCTCGGCCCCTTCGATGCCGGCGCCGTCTGCTTGCCCAGCAGGGTGCCGACGTTCACTGGCACCTCTCGGAGCGCCTTCAGCCTCTCGCCCGGCTTCAGGTCGAAATGCGGAACGGCTGCCATCAGGCCCTTCAGGTAAGGGTGACCTGGCCGGCGGAATATTGCCTCGACAGGTCCCGCTTCCATGATCTCGCCATGGTAAATGACCACCACCTCGTCGGCAACATTGGCGACCACGCCGAGGTCGTGCGTGATCAGCAGCATCGCCATGTTCAGCTTGGTCTGAAGCTCGCGTAGCAATTGCAGGATTTGTGCCTGGATGGTGACGTCCAACGCCGTCGTCGGCTCGTCGGCGATCAACAAAGCGGGCCGGCAGATCAGCGCCATGGCGATCATGGCGCGCTGACGCAATCCTCCCGAAAGTTCAAACGGATACATGTCATAGGCGCGCTTGGGATTGGGAAAGCCGACAAGGCTGAGCATTTCCTCAGTCCGCGCCTTTCGCTCCGCCCGCGCCATGGGCGTATGAATCTGCAGGGATTCGCTGACCTGGTTGCCGATCGTGTGCAGCGGCGACAGCGATGTCATAGGCTCCTGAAAGATCTTGCCGATGCGGCTGCCTCTCAACGCCCGGATTTCGGGCCCGTCACGCGGCATCTGCAGGATATCCTGCGTCGTGCCGGGCTTTTCAGGATCGGAAAACAGGATACGGCCGCGAACATGGGCTGTGTTCGGCAAAATGCCCATCACTGCCTGGCTGAGAACCGATTTTCCGGAACCGGACTCGCCCACAAGCGCGGTAACCTTGCCGGGCAGGACGCGGAGATTTGCACGTCTGACGGCATGCAACGGTCCCCCGATAATGGCAAAAGAGATGCCAACATCCTCGATCCGCAGCAGATCAACGCCTGCATTCATTCTCACACCAGCCCCACCCTGGGGCCTGCCAGGCGGCAGGCCCTGGAAGCAAGACTACCGCATTGCCAGCCTAGAGCAACTTGGATTCGAACGATCGCCAGCGGCGGAACCAGCGACCGGACTGCTTACCAAGGCGTTCGGATCAGATTGGGGCTGGCTACTGGAGCTTCCTCCGGTCGCCCGCCGACAGCCGTGCGGCATCGCGATGAAGCAGCATGACCTGCTCGGCCTCCGATCTCCGGTCGTAAATCGGCTCCAGCGCACCGTCTTCATCGAGTGCGAGAGCGCCCGACAGATCGGGTGAAAGCACCGTCAGCTTCTGCTTGATCCCGGCCAGTTCCTCGCTGCCGAGCGTCAGCCAGCTGTTGGCGCCGCAATAGCTGGCGAAGTCCTTGCTGGCGAGAACGCGGTGCGGATATTTCTTGGTCAGGGTCTGGAGGCGCTGGACCTCGTTTACAGCCGAGCCGAAGACAGAGAATGTGAGCCGGTCGGTAAGCCCGACATTGCCGAACATCACGTTGCCGACATGCAGGCCGATGCCAAATTTTATGTCGGACAAGCCTTTTTCCTTCCTTCGCAGATTGAGATCCATCATGCGCGCAGTGGCCTTGTGCGCTGCCGCCAGAGCAGACTGGCAGGCGATCTCGGACTGCGAGCGATGCCTTTCGCAAGGGTAGACGGCAATGAAGCCATCACCGATGAAACTCATGATCTGCCCGCCTTTGCGATTGAAAGGTGCTGCAATGGCATCGAAAAACTGGTTCAGCGTATCGATGTAGATTTCGCGGCCGGAAGTTTCGGCAAGCTTTGTCGACCCGCGCATATCGGCCATGACCAGTGCGGCCCGGATCGTGTCGCCCTCGCCGCGTTTGATCTGGCCGTCCAGCACGCGTCTCCCGGCGTCGCCGCCGAGATAAGTGGTCATCATGTTGTCGGCCAACTTGGTGAGCACCGCCATTTTGGTTGCGATGGCGAGATGGTTTTGGATACGCAGCAGCGCCGAAATCATGCTGTCGCTGAAACCTGAAGCACTGTCGGTGGACCAGGACCCGATCATGCCCTGACTGGTATTGCCGTTGAAGGGATGGACGAAAGCCATGTAATCGGTCACGCCCATTAGCCTGAGTTCATCGAAAACAGGAAATTCCGACGGGACCGCCGGGTCGAGCCGACGCCGCAGATGGTCGAGCTTGTTGCTGAGCAGATGGTAGTATGGGCTGGTTAGGAACCTATCAGAATGAACGCCGTCCTGTTTGCGGAAGCCTTCCACCTCCATGCCTTGGCCGCGAATCCAGGTGAAACCAAGCGCGTCATAAAGCGGATGAAGCATCGAAAAGCTCAAATGCACCCGCTTCAGCGGCAGGCCGGCAGCAGCCAGCCGCTCGCAAAACCCCTTTACCAATGTTTCCAAGTCGTTGCCGGCCAAAGCCGATTGGGTCAGCCAATCGGCAACCTTGTCCATGAGAATGGTCGAAATTTCTGTTTGCGCTGTGCTCATGCTACCTCGAAACCCGTCGAAGACGAGCCTTCTCCTTTGATCCGCCACACCTCGAAGCAGGGAAGGAGCAGGCATAACTGCATCTATCTGCTGGCGCACATATGTGGCGAGGCTGCCGGCGGAGTGCAATCACGATCCTGACATCGGGCAAAAAATTGCCCGGCTCGGACGCCGTCAGGCCTTCACCACCGTATCTCGGCCCAGCCCGAGGCGGCCAAATACATTGCGTGTGTCGACGATCAGAAAGGCATATTGCGGAGAACCGATTTCGGCAAGCCGCCATCAGACAGGCACCTTCGCCTTCAGGCTTGCGGCAGCCATCGCATAGCCACCGGAGGCGCCATCGATGAAATGAACGTGATCGGGCTGTAGCGGCGAGATTACGAGGCATGTCATCAAGGCCGACTGCTGGCGGTGCAGGCCATAGCGGCAGATGCCCGCCTCTTCTGCCTGTTTCAGCCGGTTCTCGATCCGTTGCAACACATCCGCGTCAACATCGATGGTCATCTTCAAGCCGTCGTCGAACTTGCGGAAATCCGAATTACTGGCCACGTCGCGTTTGTAGACCTTCGGATCGAACTTGCCGATCGTCCAGCCAAATCTGTCGGCGACAGCCGTAAGCGTCATCAGGAAGATTACCCACAGCTTCGCCAACCACCGCCGCCCCGGCGGCGCCGCGGCACGCGCCTCGACATCGAGGCCGGCGGGCAGCAAACTGTAGTCCGGCCCGTCCACCGGCACCGGGTGACCATCGCGTTCCTGCCTGCCGGCGAGGGCGATGATATCGGAAGCCAGAAACTGAAAACCGCGCAAGTCGCGCGCCGGCCCCGGTACGGCTATGATCGAAACGATTTCGCCATGCCGGGCTTCGATCGGGTTCCAGCGACAGGAGAGGCCGGTCAGATCCGGCCGCGCGCCGGCCGGCGCTGGATCGATGCGGTAGCGCCCCGCTTTCATCTCGGCTTCCGCCCAACTGCCGCCGCCGCCGGCGAACATGGCGTAGAAGGCCGCTTCGGAGGCCTGAAACCTCGCCACGCGGACGTCGAGGCCTTGCGCCCTTATATCCTTTATCGGCACGATTGCCGCACGCAAGGTCAGGTCCAGTTCGTCCGCCACCCATCTCTGGACAGCAGCCAGCGCGTTGCGGGCGAGTTCCAGCGCCGAGCCGGGGAACGCCACGAGCGCGCCGTCACCGCCGAAGACATAGGGAAGGTCTTGCCGACCCAGCGCATTGAGCAGCGCCGAAATGACGCTGGCGCCGGCCATATTGACGGTTTTATAGCGCCCGGCCTCGATCGCCTTGGTCGAGCCGACGATGTCGGCGGTGGCGATCGCCCAGCCATCGGGGAGAGGTCGATAGTTATCGATATCGGCAACGCTTTCGAACTTTGCGAAGACCGGCAAAGAAGCCACAAACGGGTCGGAAGCGGCAGCTATTTCCATGAGCATCAGATAGCACATTCCACTGCTTGAAGGTGAAGTCGATCGTGCTTCGAAATTGACTTGCCCTGGCTTTGCGATGATAGGGTCGCGCGATGCGAATTGCCTTCTATGCGCCGCTGAAGTCACCCAATCATCCCGTTGTCTCCGGCGACCGCCAGATGGCGCGGATGCTGGTCAAGGCGCTGGAGCATGGAGGGCATAGCGTCCAACTGGCATCCGAATTGCGTTTCTATCTACGCCAACCGGAGTCGAAAAGTTTCGATGCGCTCAAGATCGAGGCCCGAGAGGAAGCCGCTCGGCTGACAAAGCTTTGGCACCGTGACGGCAAGCCCGACCTCTGGTTCTCCTATCATCCCTACTACAAGGCGCCCGACCTGATCGGACCCGAGCTGGCGTCGGCCTTTGCTGTCCCCTATGTGACAGCGGAAGCCTCCTATTCCAGGCGGCGCAACGCTGGTTTGTGGGCCGATAGCCAAGCATTGGTGGTGCGAGCCATCGAACAGGCAGCGCTGAACATCTGCTTCACGCAAAGGGATCGCCGGGGACTGGCAGATGCCATTCCCGATGCCTCTCTAGGCATACTGTCGCCCTTCATCGACACATCGGCATTCCGGGAAAAGCCGGCACGCGGTTGCCCGACGCGCCTGGTTACAGTCGCCATGATGCGCCCGGGCGACAAAGTCGAAAGTTATCGCATGCTGGCGCAAGCGCTCGGTTCGATCGGCCATTTGCCCTGGACCATGTCGGTCGTCGGGGAGGGGCCTGCCCGTGACGAGGTCAAGGCGCAATTCGCCGGCTTGCCCGCAGAGCGTATCGAATGGCTCGGCGCGATCGAGCCGGCAGCCGTGCCGGATGTCCTTTACAGAGGGGGAATTTACGTCTGGCCCGGGTTCGGCGAGGCCTATGGTGTGGCCTATCTTGAAGCACAGGCCGCCGGCCTTCCGGTGGTGGCGCAGAACATCGCCGGCGTGCCGGAGGTCGTGCGGGATGGCCAGACCGGGTTTCTCACCCCGCCGGGCGATGTGGCGGCGTTCGCTTCCGCCATTGAAAGGCTTCTGGCCCGTAACGACGAAAGAACCCTCATGGCCGCGGAAGCCAGACGTTTCATCCTCGAAGAACGTTCCCTCGGTACTGCAGCGGCGCGGCTGGCCGAACTTCTCGAGAAGATCCCGGTCTCATGACATCTGATCCGATCTGGCAGCCCTTGGTGAAAGAGCTGGCGCGCCTGCGACGGACGGGCCGCAGGGCGGAGTTCTGGCTGCGCGACGACGACGCCGTGGACCCGACGCCGGCGCTTGATCGGCT
Organism: Mesorhizobium sp. M8A.F.Ca.ET.207.01.1.1; assembly: GCF_004794715.1. NCBI lineage: Bacteria > Pseudomonadati > Pseudomonadota > Alphaproteobacteria > Hyphomicrobiales > Phyllobacteriaceae > Mesorhizobium > Mesorhizobium sp. M8A.F.Ca.ET.207.01.1.1. The sequence goes on from NZ_SRUS01000004.1 coordinate 151,867, forward strand.
GCTCGACCTGACCGGTGAATTCGCGGTTCCGGTCACGCTGGCCGTCATCCCGGCCCTGACTGATGGGAAACTTGTCGTCAGGCTTGACGAGGCGCCGCATGCCACGGTCGCCATCCATGGCTGGGCGCACCGAAATCATGCGCCCGAGGACCAGAAAAAGCAGGAGCTCGGCGCACATCGCCCACCCGAGGCGGTGCTCGATGATCTGGCCCGCGGGCTGTCGCGCGTAACCGGCCTGCACGGCGCACGTGCCGTTCCGATGCTGGTCCCGCCCTGGAACAGGATCGACGCCGGCGTGGTATCCGACCTTGGATCTATAGGATTTGCGGCATTGTCGGTCTTCGGCCCGCCGAAGCCCGCTCCCCTGGCGGTCATCAACAGCAATGTCGACATCATGGACTGGCATGGCACTCGCGGCTGCCGCGACCATGGCCTGTTGGTTCAGGCCATTATCGCGCAATTGCAGCAGGCATTCGACGGCGGCGAGCCGGTCGGCCTGCTCACGCACCATCTCGTCCATGATGAATCGGCATGGCTTTTCCTCGAACGGCTATTCGCGGTCACCGCACGGGCTGAATCCTGCGCCTGGCTTCCGATCAGCACATTGATCGAACGCAGCGATCCATCAGGACAGGGCTCTGGAGGAAAATAGCTCAGCGCTTTTTCTGCACTGGAAATTCGAGCGTTTGGCCGTCCCGCGCGGCAAACGCGCCGGCAAACCGGTCCTTGGCCAGTTTCTCCATCTCGTCCAGTTGCTCGTCGGTGCGTGCCGGATCGTGGTGAAATAGCGCGAGCCCCCGCGCGCCGGCCGCCTCACAGAGCTTGACGCCCTGTTGCCATGTCGAGTGGCCGTTACCGCGGCGGCGTTCCATTTCCTTCTCGGTGTAGGTGCAATCGTAAATGACGAGGTCGGCATCGTCGATGAGGCCGAGCACCGACTGATCGAGTTTGCCCGGCTCGTGCTCGGTGTCCGTGATCACCGCCACGATGCGGCCGCCCCACTCGACCCGGTAGCCTATGCAGCCGCCCGGATGGGCAAGGCTGCCGGTCCGAACCACGACCCCTTCGCGCGGCCGAAGCACGTCTCCGGACACGAAATCGCGGCAGTCGAGCTTTGCCTTGCAGACGTCCATTTTCACCGGAAACCACGGCGGCCGTATGAACTCATCGATCATCTGCCGGGTCGTCATGCGCCCGGCAAGATGCCCGGACCAAATGGTAAGCTTGACGCTCGGGTCAAAGATCGGCGCAAAAGCCGGCAGCCCGATGATGTGATCGTAGTGGCAATGGGTGAAAAGCAGGTCGAAATCGGTCATATCCGCCGCCTGAAACGCCCTGCCGGCAGGCCGCAGGCCAGAGCCCGCGTCGAACAGAAGCGTATGCTTGCCGCATCGCATCTCAATGCAGACTGTGTTGCCGCCATAGCGAGCGAATTCTGGCCCGGATACCGCAATGCTGCCGCGCACGCCCCAAAATCTGACCAGGAAAAAATCGTCGTCCATACTACTTTCGCCCATCGTAGCTCTAGGCGGTTCGTGCGTCGATCAGATCCGCGGTCGTATGGCTTAGCCGATCGGCAAGAACCCGCAATATCTCGATCGTCATTTCCGGGAACTCCCTCATAAGCCTCAGGAAATGATCCTTGCGGATTCTCAAGGCCTCCAGATCAGTTGCCGCTCTGACGGCGGCAGTGCGGGAGCTGTTGCACAATATGGCGATCTCGCCGACGATCGAATTTGGCAGCAGTTCGGCAACTTTTATCGGCCCGCTATCGGAATCGACCAGAATGTCCGCGCTGCCTGAAAGGATGACATAGGCGGCGTCCGCCTCGTCGCCCTGCCGGAAAAGAATCTGGCCGGCGCTGTATTTCACGCGATCGGATGTGAACGCGAGCAGCTTGAGCTTTGCCGGCTCAATGCCAGAGAACAAGGGAACGCGTTGCAGCATTCCGACTTCATCCTTGAGCAGCATTGTCGCAAACCTTCCTAAATTCGCGTCTGCCAGACTATGACAGAAGTTCCTTGAAGATACCGTTTCCTGCCAAAAGTGTCTCGTGTGTACCGTCTTCCACCAATTGACCCGAGTCAAAGACGATAACGCGATCGAACCCTGTGGCCATTGCCGGACTCGTCACGACCCACACAATTGCCGGCGAATGGCCGTCGCGTCTGGCTTCCTCGAGCACGTTTCGCAGCACCTTCTCCTGAATGCGCTGGTCGAGCGCCGACAGCGGCCGGTTGAGGATGAGAAAATCGGGACGCTTGAGCAAGGCGCGGGCAACATCGAGCTTCTGTCGCTGTCCACCGGTCAGCCGCCTGCCGCCGGCACCGACGTTGAAATCCAAGCCGACATTCAGAAGCTCGGCATAAAGCCCCAGCTCGTCAAGAATTTCATAGACGATGGAGCGTATGCGGTCCGGCGCGTCGGGATGGTTGTTGCCCAGACGCCCGAACAGGACATTGTCCATGACGGTGGCCGCGGCGATATATTTGGCGGGATCATACCGTTCGATCGCGTTTTGCAGCTCGGGCGGCAGGTTTTCATAGAACTGGTTGCGTGCGGCGACGATCTTGCTCATCAGCTCGTCGGTCAGCAGGCCGAAGCGGTGCCGGGGCTCGATATAGGCAAAGCTCAAAGTGATGATCATGGCGCGGTCGGCCTCCGAAACCGCCTCGTAGGACCGGTTCTTGAGCCGCTGCAGCAAGGTCTCGTAGGCGGGGATCTCCTCGGCGCTCATGAAGGCGAGCTGCTGAAAGAACTGGTGATCGGGCGGCAGGTCGGCAAACAGCTCGATCGCCTGTTCGGCGATCTCCATGCCCATTTCGTAGAGCGTGCGGTCGAGGCCGGCTTGCTTCAGCACGGAAGCAAAATAGGGATTGGCCGCCAGAGCCTTGTCGGCCAGTTCGGGGCCGGCGGCAGCGCCGAACAGCAGGTTCTGGCCGATCGTCGCTTCCGTGTTGTAAGCGCCTGGCTCGAAAGGAACCACCAGTTCGCGCAGCCCTTCCTGTTCGAGCCGGGTTCGCAGCGCTGCACGCAGTTCGACGATACGCCCGGCAAGCTTCGTGTGACGCGTTAGGTCGGCCGAAGAACGCAAGCCAAGATCCAGAATGTCGCGCGACAGAAGAACCGCGTCGAGCACCCGGCGCACCGCTTCGAAGAGGTCGTGCGGGCCGGTAGCACCGGCGGAAGCATAGTCGATCCAGTCGCTGTGGATATCGAGATCCGGATTGCCCGACCGGCGCGCCTCGTCGATGTTCCAGCGCTGCTGGTCCGCCGCGGCGCCGTCATAAGTCACCGATGTCAGCGGTGCATGCTTCAACCCGTAGAGCAGGTTATCGCGCAGACTTGCCTGGAACAGGAAAACATCCGACGAGGCGTAGGACATGCGCCGGCCGGTCACTGCTTCGGGGAGCTCAAGCAGGTCATCGGCGCCCGAAGCGACCTTTCCGCTTTCCGGCCAGTTCAGCCGCGCGAAGGCTTCTGCCAGCGCCTCCGCTCCACCTGTCGGGGTGCTGACCAGCGCCACCGTCTCGGCCGGCTTGACCTGCATGGAGATCCGGTTGAGGAGCATTGCACCGCCATCGTCCGCCATTGACAGACCGACCGCCGACAACGGGTTTGTCATCGGACCGGGATTGTCGATCGTCAGTGCTCCGATCGTCGGCGCAATGATATCCTCGACGGTGAACTGTTCGACGACCTGCTGGTATTTGACCTGGACATCCTGCCGATCCTGATCCCAGTCGATCAGTTCCTTCATCGGTCCAGGCAGGTCCTTGTAGGCGCCGATCACGGCCACGAGTTGGCCGACGTCCAGCCGGCCCGCAATGACCAGATAGCCGCCGATCATGTAGAACAGGAAGGGCGTGAGCTGCGCCAGAAAATTGTTGAGGAACTTTACCATGAATTTCCATTGGTAAAGATCGAAGCGGATCTTGAAGATGAGCCCGAGCCGGGCAGCTATGTCGGCGCGCTCGTAGTTCGACGTATCGTGGACGTGAACAGCGCCGATGCCGTCGACGATTTCGCCAACCCGGCCCGAAAGCGCGCGTGCCGTCAACTGCCGTTGGCGCCCGAGCACGAGCAGCCGCCGTCGCATGCGCGGGATGAGCACGATCTGGATCACCACGATCACGATGGCTATCGCTCCGAGCCAGACGTTCTGGACCATGATGAACAGCATGGCCGTCAGCGCCTGGCCGCCGAGCAGCACCGGCTGCAGGAAGGCATCGCCGATGAAGCCGCCCAGCGGCTCCACCTCGTCCTTCACCATGGTCGCCACTTCGGCGGATTTCACCCGCTTGAAGTAAATCGGCGGAAAACGCAGCACACGATCGACCAGATCGAAGCGGATACGGCGCAACATGCGTTCGCCGAGGCGGCCCTTGTAGGTGTTGATGTAGAGTTTGAACAGGCCGTTGATGACGACCAGCAAGAGGAACACAATGCTCAGGGCAAGCAGCGTCGCCTTGCGGCCGAGCTGAAAGCCGGAGAACAACAGGACCTCGCCAATGAACGGCAGGTTATAGTGCAGCCTCATGAAGGGCAGGGTCGCGCCCGGTTGCTCGAACCCCTTGCCCTGGATCGGGCCGTTGACGATCAGCTTCGGCAGGTCGAAGGACATGAAATACGGGATCATCGAAAGCAAGACGATCAACAATATCCAGATCTGCTGCTTCCTGGTGTGCTTCCAGATGTAGCGGGCTAGGCTGGGTTCCATATGCGATCGTGGAGCCTTCAGTTGGAAGGGTGCTGGATGTAAAAGCACCTGCTGGCGAATGGCGTATCGGCAATTTCTTCGTCGCCAATGACAAGCTCGAAGCTGCAGTGCACGGAGGCAGTGCTGCGCTCAGCAAGATTGCGTTGTGTCGCCCGAAATCCCAACATACAAGGCGAATATGATGGATGTCACGCAACCGCGCAATGCCGGCATGGACTGGCACGAGCAAGCCTTCGACCTCACCCGAGGAATTGCGGCCTATGTCGATCGCCCTCTCGTGGCAGGGCTGGCGCGCGTCATCGCCAAGCACCCGAAGGCCGATATCGCCAACGCCTTCAACCACAAGCAGGTCGCCTGCAAGATGTGGGCGCTCGACGGGCTGTTCGAAAGCTGCGGCGGCCGGTTCGGGCGCATATGGGTTCTGGGTGGATGGTACGGCGTGTTGCCGGCGATGCTTTTCAACGACGCCCGTTTCGACATTGCGGCGATCGACAGCATCGACATCGATCCTGAAGTCGGGCCGGTCGCCCGGACCCTCAACCGGGAAGCCGGCGACCGCTTCCGGGCGCTGACGGAGGATATGTACGCACTCGACTATGCGGCCGGGCGGCCCGACCTGGTGGTCAACACGAGCTGCGAACACATAGCTGATCTGGGTGCTTGGCTTGCCCTGCTTCCGCGAGGCACGAACGTACTGCTGCAATCCAACGATTATTTCAGCGAGCCGACGCATATCAACTGCGTGGCTTCACTGGCAGCCTTCGAAGCAATGGCGGCGCTACGGGAGGTGCGGTTCTCCGGTGAACTGCCGACGAAAAAGTATACGCGCTTCATGCTGATTGGAACTGTTTGACGCGCTTTGCGCGAATCCAACCCAGGCGCGGCCCGCGTCAGGATTTCGGCGACCAGGTTCGATACCGCTGACGCAGAATCTGCGCCGAGCGATGCGCGCCTTCCAGATCGAGACGGTGCGCGGCTGGCGTCGGCGCCCCAAACGCCTGTTCGATCGCTTGCGCCAGACCTTCAGGCGTCAGGTCCTTTTCGGTCAACACCGTTGCCAGACCGAGTTCTTCGAGCATCAGGGCGCGAACCGTCTGTTCGGTTTCCCCGCCGGCCGCAAATGGAACAAGCAGCGAGCGACAACCCGCGCGCAGCACATCGCAGACCGTGTTGTAACCCGCCTGCGAGACCGACAGGCGGGCGCCGGTCAGCAGGCTGGCGAAATCCTCTCGGAACCGGAAGATGGACAGGCCAGGCGTGGCATCGCGTGCGATCGTGTCAAACTCGGCTTTCGGCAGGTTTGGGCCGGTGATCAAACACCATTTCCAACCGTTTTTGGCGTTCCGCGCCGCTGCGATGGTGGAGTGAACAAGGCTCTTTCCGGCAGCCCCGCCGCCAACCGACACCAGAATGTCGAAGCGCTCGGAGGCCGCGGGCGATGGCGGCGCCGCGACGAGCCCTGTGTAGGTGACCTCAGCCCCGATCGCGCCGGCCAGTGGAAATGTCTTGTCGATGGTCGCGAAAGCCGGGTCGCCGTGGACCATGACCAGGTCGAAATGCCTGTTGATGAGATCGACTGTTTCCTCGTTTCGGCCCGGCTTGACGCGCTCCTGGAGGATATCACGGACGGACGTCGCCAGCAGCGGTCTGGGCGAAGTCGCGGCGATGGCCTCGATCAGCGGTAACAATTCGAAACGCATCTGCCGGCGTCCAAACGGAAACGCCTCGACAATGACGATATCAGGCCTGCAATCCCGGAATGCCCGCAGCAGCATCTCTGAACGCCGTTTCTTGAAAGCATCGTCGATGGGGATGCCCTGCAAGTCGACAAGCCCGGAAAATCCCTCATCACCGGAGGTGACAGGTGGCAGGGTTACGGACTTTACCCCCGGTCCCGGAAACCCGGAGACCGGCGCTCCGCCGGTCACGACGGTTACCTCAAACCCGTCATCGACCAGAGCCGCCGCGACGCGGCTGGTGCGTGCGAGATGGCCGATACCGAGCAGGTGCTGGACATAGAGGAACGCACGCAGCTGCTTCAACCGGCGGCCCGCCACTCGCGCTCGAACAGTTCCTTGAGCTGTCCAATGCTCGCCATATGATCGAAATTGCCGCGCACGCGCGCCTCCGCGGCGTCGCCGAGGCGAGCGCGCAGCACGGGATCACGGATCAGGCGCTCCAGCGCCTGTGCCAGGGCAATCGGGTTTTCTGTCGGAACCAGCAGCCCGGTTTCATCCGACGACAAGAGCTCCGGCACGCCGGAAATATCGGTGGACACGCAGGCAAGCCGCTGGCTGGCCGCCTCCACCAGAACATTAGGCAGACCGTCCCGGTCGCCATCCGCGGTGATCCTGCAGGCCAGGGCAAAGATGTCGGCGCGGCGGTAGTGCTCAAGCACCTCCTTCTGCGCCAGCGCACCTTTCCAGGAGATGCGACCATCCAGTCCGAGCCTTTTCGCCAGCGCCTTGAGCCGTTCCAGTTCCTCGCCGCCGCCGATATGCTCGAAACGCCAGTCCAGATCGCCAGGCAACAGGGCAAGGGCTCCCAGCAAGGTGTCGTAACCTTTCTTTGCGACGGCGCGCCCGACACTCAGAATGATGACCGGTCCGCCCTGGGCCGAGCCGTCATGTTGCTTTCGCGCCGCACTGAAACTGCCGAAGCGGTCAAGGTCGAGCCCATGATAGCTCAAATGCACGGACGAGTTGCCATTGGCGAGTTTTTTCAGGTGGTCGAAGCCGGTTTTCGTGCAAGTGACCGTCCAACGCGCCGAGGAAAGCTTGCCGGCCAGATCCCAGTCCGCCGAAGTCCAGATATCCTTGGCATGGGCCGAGCAGCTCCACGGCTGGCCACGAAGCTGGCTGGCATAGCGTGTCACCGATGCCGGCGTGTGCACGAAATGGGCATGCAACCAGCCGGCGTCTTGCGGCCATTCTGCCGCCAGCACGAGCGCTTGCCCGAAGCGGCGTGCGCGATTGCGCGTAAAGTCGCGGGGGATATCGGCGGCCAGCGATCCGAGCGCGCGCCAGAAACCCGGCCGCGGCAAACAAGCAAACAGCGAGCGAAGCACGCGCAGCGGCTCGTCGTGCAGATATTCCGGCAGGTAGTGGACGGGCGCTTTGATCTCGTCATGCACGGGGTGGCGTTTTGCGTCGGTGGGCCGCCTGAGCGCGACGAGTATCAAGTCGAACCCCGCGCGTTCGAGGCCGAGCAGTTCCTGCGCGATAAAAGTTTCCGACAGCCGTGGATAGCCCTTCAGAACCACGACGATCTTGCGATGTTGCAAGTCAGATGGTTCCTTCAACAACCGAAAGGTGATGGCCGGCCCGCCGGTCCAGCAGTTCCGCGACAATCTCGGAAATATGCGGCAGCCCTTCCAGCGTCAGATGCGGATTACTCTGTGAGGGGCGGGACCGGTCCGGCAGCGCCACCAGTGCATCGGCAAACCGCTGGGAGTCCTTGGCTTCCTCCGGCAAAAGCATCTCGATGAGGCCGAGTTCGGCTGCGCGCCGAGCGCGGATCAGCTGTTCCTGGCGGGGCTCTATGCGCGGCACGATGAGCGCCGGCTTATCGAAAGACAGTATCTCGCAATAGGTGTTGTAACCACCCATCGCCACTACCGCCTTGGCGCCGGCAATCAGGTCTTCCATGCGATTGTCGAACTCGATGATCTTGATGTAGGGGATCTTGGACCCCTTCCTGAGCAGCTTGTTGCGCTTGCGCGCCGGCATGTAAGGCCCGAGCACGATCAGCGCCCTGTGCTGCAACTGCGGATCCTGATGATAGGCATCGATGACGTCGTGTATCAATTCGGCACCGTCGCCGCCGCCACCGGTGGTAACGAGGATATAGTCGCCCTCGGGCCGGTGGCCAGGCAACTCGTTCCGCTGCAGGCTCCGTTGCAGGAAGCCGACGAACCTCATCTTTGCCCTGACAGCCGGCGGCACATCCAAGCCGGTCAACGGATCGTAGAAATCCGGCGGGCCATAGGCCCAGACCTTGTCGTAGAACAGGCCTATCTTGCGCATCACATCCCTGCGCGCCCACTCTGCCTCGAGCAGGTGCGGCGCATCCATCACCTCGCGCAGGCCAAGCACCAGCGTGGTGCCCCGCGTCTTGAGGTAGGACAGCGTATCCTCAATCTCACCGCGCAGGCCGAGCGGTTCCTTGTCGACGATGAAGATATCCGGCCGGAAGGTCTCGGCCGTATGGCGGATGATCGACTGGCGCATCCTGAGCGTCTCATGCAGATCGATATCCTTTTCCAGCGAGGTGTATTCGCCGTTGCGCAACTTGATGACGCTGGGGATCTTCACGAAGTCGACACGGGCCCGGTAGTCGAAGGCGCCAGCGATGGTCGCACCCGAAATGATAAGCACCTGAAGTCCGCGGAAATCCTCGACCAGCGAATGCGCGATAGTCCGGCAGCGCTGCAAGTGGCCGAGCCCGAACGTGTCGTGGCTGTACATGAGAATTCGAGCGTTTTCTGCGTGCTGGGTCATTGTTGAACGTCTCTTAGAATTCTCGCCTTGAGGACCGTGAGCGGCGCGCCGGCTTCGAAAGCATCCTGGTTCTGAAAAATGAGGCCGCCATTTTCGATCTGTATTGCTTCCGTGGTGTGCCTGTCAGGCAGGCTTTCCGATTGCCTGAGTCCGAAACTTGTTGGATTGACGAATATCGCCTCGGCGGGAGCGGGCCGAGACGCCCTGTTGGTGTCTGGATCGAAGGGGAACGTGGTATCCAAAAGATCGGCAGAAATCATCCCTCTTGATTCCAAAAAGTTCCGGTGTCTCCGAACTCCATTGATTTCGGAGCGGTGAAGGCGAATTATCCTGCCCATATAGCCAATTGATCGGTCGCCGGAAGTCGCACGGCCCATTTTGTTGTAGAACTCATTTCGCGCGCCATTGCTCTCGGTCTTGGGGACCAAAGGTGCTGCCCATCAATCTCTTGACGGGCGGTCTGATTGTCATTCATCGACCAGAACTGAGCCATTTGTCGCCTAGGCTAGCTGGAATTTCAGCAAGAATCGAGTGGATGCCGTCGCTCACAACGCAGCGCCCGCGGGAGGGCGTGTGCAAGACCAGGTGCTTGTGGATCGCCATGGCCTCCAATTCTCTCTTGGGCTGGCAGTTCGATGACCCGGCGCTGGCTGCCCTCGAGGACCGGGTCCGTGATCCGCGCGTCTATGCGAACTTGGGCGCGAGGTGGGCGGCTGGCGTTGCGCCATAAACAAAAAATGCAGCTGGATCAACGGCTTGGATGTTCTGGAAACAATCGGCTGGGCATCATTCCAGTTTCGCGGTCCGCCTATGCCTGCCACTTTTAGTCTGTCGCGGAACCATACGGAGGGGCACGGAAAGATTTCCGATTTTGGCTCACGAAAACCTCAGTAGAATCAACATTCCGGATACATATACCGGCCCCAAGGCTGCCGGCTTTTTTGCGCCAAGCACCGTCACGGCGGTCCGATCAGGCCGTCTCGCGCACGAAATGGGTGGGCGAAACGGCATTCATGGGTAGACGGACCGGAACAAAATCAACGCCGCGTACCGCGCTGGGAATCTCATCCGACATCGGTTCGCGTCCAACCGGTCGTCGCGCCGGATCGGCGACGGGAACCGCCGAAAGCAGTTTGCGCGTATAAGGGTGTTGAGGATTGCCGAAGACCGATCGGCGGTCGCCGATCTCGACGATCTCGCCCAGGTACATGACGGCAACGCGATGCGCGATGCGCTCGACCACGGCCATGTCATGGCTGATGAACAGGATGGCGATGCCCATCTCGCGCTGCAGGTCCATCAACAGGTTGATGACCTGAGCCTGGATCGTGACGTCGAGCGAGGCGACCGCTTCATCGGCGATGAGGAGGCGGGGATCGAGCGCCAAAGCCCTGGCGATGCAGATGCGCTGCCGTTGACCGCCCGAGAAGGCATGAGGGTAGCGTTCGAGATGTTCCGGCGGCAGATGCACTTTTGCCAGCAGGGCCGCCGCCCGATTCCGCAGCTCACCGCCGCGCGCTATGCGGTGGACGCGCATCGGGTCGGTCAGGGCCTGCCCGATCGTCATTCGCGGATTGAGCGAGGAGAACGGGTCCTGGAAGACCATCTGCACCTCGCGCCGGAAGCCCGCAAGGGTTGCCCGCCCCGCGCCGATCATCTGCTTGCCGTCGTAGCGAATGGCGCCGGACAAGGGCTTGTCCAACTGCATGATGCTGCGCGCCACGGTCGACTTGCCGCAGCCCGATTCCCCCACCAACGCCAGGGTCTCACCCGGGAAAATATCGAAGGAAACGCCCTCCACCGCATGGACCCGGCCGGCTATGCCGCCGAAGATACCGCCCCGCAGGTCGAAACGCGTAACAAGCTCGCGGACCTCGACCAGCGGCTTTCTGTCCGTTGCGAGCGGTGCGACGCTCATGCCGAAACCTCCGGCTGCGAGACTTCGGCATTGTATATGACGAGCGGGAATTTCTCGGGCCCATCCTTGTCGGCCATGCTGCCCAGCCTTGGCACCGCCGAGATCAGCGCGCGCGTATAGCGGTGTCGGGGATCCACGAGAATCTGGTTCACCGAGCCCGATTCGACGATCTCGCCCTTCAGCATGACACAGACGCGATCGGCGATTTCCGCGACCACACCCATGTCATGGGTGATGAAAAGAACAGACATGCCGATCTCGCGCTGCAGTGCGCGGACAAGATCCAAAATCTGCGCCTGGATGGTGACATCGAGCGCGGTGGTCGGCTCATCGAGGATCATCAAGGAGGGGCGGCACGCCAGTGCAATGGCGATCATGACGCGCTGGCGCATGCCGCCGGACAACTGGTGCGGATATTGGTCGAGCCTGAGGGCGGCGTCGGGCACGCGCACGAGCTTGAGCACGTTCAGCGCGATGTCGCGCGCCTCGCGCGGCGACTTGCCCTGGTGTCTCGTGACCACCTCCGCAATCTGGTCGCCGACGGTGAACACCGGATTGAGGCTCGACATCGGGTCCTGGAACACGATCGAGAACTCAAAGCCGCGGAGCCCCTCCATGCGCTTTTCGGAAAGCCTTGTCAGATCGGCTACGTCGCCGTCCTTGAGCCTCATCAGGATGCGGCCGCCCGTGATCCTGGCGCCATCATATTCGGTCAGGCGCATTACGGTCATGGCGGTGACCGATTTGCCCGAACCTGACTCGCCCACCAATGCCACCGTCTCGCCACGCTTGATCTGGAACGATACGCCCTGAACAGCCGGCACCACCTTTGTCCCCCTTGCCCCGAAGCAGACTTCAAGGTCCTCGACCGAGAGGATCACATCGTCGGGAAGGCTCGCTGTGGCGGCGGACTTGACGGTCAAAAGGCACTCCAGGCGCAATGGTCGCGACACTCGGTATCGAACGCAGCGAGCATGTGGGCTGTCAATAGGGCCCATCACCCGGTCGCCTGGAAGCCATGCCTTGGAATGGCCCGGAATGCCTCGCCAGACGGCATCGGCCCTGCGATTGTCAGGCTTCCCGGCACTCCACCCGAAGTTATGCAATCTCTGCATCGCTCTATCGGATTTCGCATTAACTCGCCAATGGACCCTCGATCCGCTCAGCGCATGGTCAGTGTCGGATCAACCAGGGTGCGTCCGCGCGCCTGCTCGGCGGTTCGCGAGAGATATTTCCACAGCGCTTCGCCGTCCCGGCTGCGCGAGCCCACACGGCGGAAAATCCTGATCTCGATCTCCAGGGACAGCTGTTGTCCGCCAATCTGGATGAGTTCGCCCTGGGCGATCGATTTGTGAACGCAGATCTGCGGCAGCCAGACCACGCCTTGCCCGGCGATCGCCATCTGCTTCAGGCCTTCGGCAAGCGAGGACTGGTAGACGATGCTGAGATTGAGAGGACGCCGCCAGCGCGACTGGATGAGCGAGATCAGCTTGCCGAGATAGCCGTCGCTCCAGGAATAGGCGAGGTAGGGAATCCTGGTGCCTTCCGGCACATCGACATCGAAGAGCGGCGCTCCCGTCTGGTCGACACCAGACACCAGAACGAGGCGATCCCTGCCGATTTGAAGCGATTCGAAGGGTCCGCCCTCGAGGACCGGCGGACCGTCAGGGTGATCGTAGGTGATGGCGAAGTCGCATTTGCCGGACGACAGGTGCTCAACGCATTCCAGGAAGTCGCCCGTGTGCATGCTGCTGCGGACCGGCGCATTTGGCATTTCGGGATGGCTGATCCACTTGGGAAAAAAATAGATAGCCAGCGTATGAAGCGCGGCGAAAGTGAGAAGCCGTGAGCTGGCGCCGGCGGCGTTGCGGCAGTCCGTGCGCAGGCGGTACATGTCGCGAAGCATTTCCTGGCAGCGCGGAACGAAAATGGCGCCCGCGCTGGTGAGGTGCACCGGATATGTGCTGCGGTCGATAAGTTCGGCGCCGACCCAAGCCTCCAGCGCCTTGATGCGCCGGCTGAAGGCCGGCTGCGAGATATTTCGGGACGCCGCGGCGGTCGAGAAATTCCGCGTCGCTGCGATCTCGAGGAAGTCTTCAAACCACGCCAGCTCCACAGTCGACCTCATGCATTATTCGCATAACCGATCCTATCTACGCATTGGACAGTGGCGCAAGCCTGCTCCTAGCTTTCGCACGCAACGATAAAAAGACCTCGAGTCAATTGTGGGAACATATTCATGAAAATGAAACGTGCCTTGGCATTAGCCTTCTGCATGGGCATAGGCGCTTTTGCGTCGTCCGCCGTTGCAGAAACCAAGAATCCCGGAACGTTTGTGTTTCTTTGGACTGACGATGTTCAGTCGTTCGATCCGGCCTACATTGCAAACACGCCGAGCTCCTACGGCGTGCTCAACGTCTACAGCCGCCTGTTGAACTACAACGGCTCCCAGATTTCCGAATTCGTGCCTTCATTGTCGTCGCAAGTGCCGAGCCTCGAAAACGGCCTGATCAAGCAGAACGCGGACGGTTCGGTCAGCTACACCTTCCCGATCCGGAAGGGCGTCCACGCCCACAAGGTCGGCGTCAAGGGCGACGACGGCAAGATCACCTGGCAGTACTATGACGGGCTGACTGACGAGCAGAAGGCCAAGATCGAGCCCGGCTATGGCGAGATCACGGCCGAAGACGTGCGTTACTCGCTGCTGCGCGCCATCCTGATGGGCCAGTCATGGATGTCCAACGCCATCACCGAGGTGGTGACGGCGAGCAAATACACCGACGTCGCCAAATGGGTCGAAGCCGAAGGCAAGGTATCGGACATCAAGGATGCCAGCCCCGAAGCGCTACGCAAGGTCTATGACGAACTCGCGTCGCAGATCACCGTCGAGGGTGACAATGTCACGCTGAAGCTGCCAAAATCCTTCCCCGCCACGCTTGGCGTTCTGGCGCTGCCGTTCGGTGCTTCGATCGTCGACAAGGAATGGGTCGGCTCGGTCGGCGGGTGGGATGGCAACGGGGACAACTGGAAGAAGTACTACCGTCCCGAACTCGGCGACGATCCGCTGTTCGCCCAGGAGAACGGGACCGGTCCGTTCATGCTCGACGAATGGGATCGCACCGATCGCCGCATCACGCTGAAGCGTTTCGACAATTACTTCATGGGCAAGGCCTCGCTCGAGCGCGTGGTCATGCGCACGGTTCCGGAATGGACCACGCGTCGGCTGCAGTTGCTGTCCGGCGATGCCGACTTCGTGACGACGCCCGTCGAGTTCCTGGACGAGCTCGCCAAGACGGATGGTGTCAAGGTCATCGACGGCCTGCCCAAGGTGTTCAGCCGTGGCCTCTATTTCGCGTGGCCGCTGGATGATGCCGACAACCCCGCCATCGGCAGCGGCAAGCTGGACGGCAACGGCATCCCGCCGGACTTCTTCTCCGACATCGATGTCCGCCAGGGCTTCAACTACGCCCAAAATTACGATGCGCTGATAAAGCAGGCCCTGCTCGGCAAGACCGTGCAGGCGCGCGGCCCGACCGTGCGCGGCATCATGGGCTACCGCGCCGACTCGCCGATCTACAGTTACGATCCGAAAAAGGCCGCGGAGCACTTCAAGAAGGCCTTCGGCGGCAAGCTGTGGGATACCGGCTTCACCTTCACGGCCTATGTGCAGGAAGGAACGCCGCAAGGCACGGCGGCACTTTCCGCGCTCCAGCAGGGACTGCAGCGGATCAATCCGAAGTTCAAGATGAAGATCCAGTCGCTGCCCTGGGCCTCGATCTCGGACAAGCTCAACAACCGTGAAAAGCCTGCCTCGCCGCTCACCTACATGGGCTGGGGACCGGACTATTCCGACCCGGGTGGTCCGCTGGGTGCCGCGACCTACTATCTGTCCCCGACCGGTCTTGTCGGCGGCATGCTCGGCCAGGGCTACCGCGACCTGATGGCGGAGAAGTTCAAGCCGCTTCTCGACCAGGCCTGGGCCTCGAGCGATCCCGCCGTGCGCGAGCCGATCTATGCCAAGCTGCAGGACATGTCCTACGACTATGCCACCACGCAGTTCCTCTGGGAGGACTTCGGGTACATCGTCACCCGCAGCAACATCGACGGCTACGTGCACAACATGATCCTCTACGGCGCCTGGGATTTCTATCCCGTCACCAAGAAGGCCGATTAAAGAGCTTCGGGTTTCACCGGGCGCCATCGTCGCCCGGTGAAACGGCTATTCCTCATGGTGCGGATGCTGATGTGCTGAACTACGCTTTGCGGCGGCTCCTGATGTTGCCCGTCGTTCTCATCGCCCTGTCGCTGATGCTTTTCGCGCTGCAGATGTCGCTGTCGCCGACACAGCGCCTGGCGGCGTACGCGCCGTCCCCGGACTTCCTCAAGGGCGGCCAGGACAGCATTCGCAGGATGATCGAGCAGTATGGGCTGAACGATCCCTTCTACATTCAATACGGACGCTGGATCGGCAACATCCTGACGGGCAATCTGGGCTGGTCCGAGACCGCGCGCCAGCCTGTTGCCCACGCGCTGGCTTCCCTGCTGCCCGCGACGTTGGAACTGGTCCTGCTGGCGTTCATTCCTGGCTTTCTGCTCGCCATCTACCTGGGTTCGCGGGCCGGCATCCATCTCAACCGTTGGCCGGACCATGTGATCCGCATCTTCACCATCCTGGGCTGGTCGTTCCCGGTCTATGTCTTCGGACTGCTGATGCTGCTGATCTTCTACTCCGCGCTTGACTGGTTCCCGCCCGGGCGCCTCAGCCAGTGGGCCCAGGCCGCCGTCACCTCGCCCGGCTTCACCCGCTACACCGGCGCGAACACGATCGACGCGCTGCTCAACGGCAATCTGGCCATTTTCTGGGATACGCTCAGGCATCTCGCTGCCCCCGTCATCACCCTGACCTACGTCAATCTTGCCAACATGACGCGTGTCATGCGCACGTCGATGCTGGAAACGCTGCGCCAGGACTATGTCCGCACGGCACGCGCGAAGGGCATGTCCCGGCGCGTGGTGGAACTGCATCATGCCAGGCGCAACGCGTTGCTTCCGGTCACGACGATCGCCGGAATGGAGCTGGCCGCCATGATGGGCGGCGTCGTCATCACCGAAACCATCTTCGACTATGCCGGCCTCGGCCAGTTCGCGGCCAAGACTGCCGCCAATCTGGATTTTCCGGCGGTGCTGGGCTTCGGCCTCTACTTCGCGGTCGTTCTCGTGGTGCTGAACCTGGCCGTCGACCTGATCTATCCGCTGCTCGATCCGAGGGTGAAGAGGCGATGAGAGCCCTTGGCTATCTGAAGCGTAACCCGATCTCGCTGGTTGGCGTGCTGCTGTTGCTGGCATTCGTGCTGATCGCGATTTTCGCGCCTGTGCTCGCACCGCCGCAGGAATTCCAGATGTCGGTCTACGACACGCCGAGAGCGGGCTTCCTGGCAACGCCGCAACCGCCGTCGCCCGAGGCGATCTTCGGAACCACCGAAGGCCAGTACGACATCTACTACGCCGTGATCTGGGGCACCCGCACGGCCTTCAAGATCGGCCTCGGCGTCGTCGCCATCTCCGTGCTGATCGGCACGATCATCGGATCGCTCGCGGCCTTTTACGGCGGCGTCGTGGACGAAGTGCTGATGCGTATCGTCGACGTCTTCATGGCGGTTCCCTTCCTCATCGCCGCCATGGTGCTGACTGCCCTGCTCGGCAAGGGGCTCGGGCCGATAACCGTGGCGCTGACGACTTTCGGATGGATGGGTTATGCGCGTGTGGTGCGCAGTGAAATCCTGCGGATCCGCGAGATGGATTTCGTCAATGCGGCGAGAAGCTACGGCGCCGGCGATTTCCGGCTGATCGTGTTCCACATCCTGCCCAACGCGTTCTTCCCCGTGCTGGTTCTGGCTACCATGGCCACGGGTTCGATGGTGCTCACCGCGTCCGCCCTGAGCTTCCTCGGAGTGGGCACGGAGGAAGGCTACGCCGACTGGGGGCAGTTCATCGCCTATGCGCGCAACTGGATCGTCGGCCAGCCCGGCAACCCGTTCCAGTACTGGTACACGCTTGCCTTCCCGGGAGCCGCGATCTTCCTGTTCGTGCTGGCGTGGAACCTCGTCGGCGACGCTTTGCGCGACATTCTCGATCCCCGTCATACAAATTGAAATCAGGGAGTATCCCCGTGTCTTCGCTTTCCCCCCACGCCATCGAGCTTCTTGAAGACCTTATCCGCCACGAGGTGGAGGACAAGGCGATCCCGTCGATCTCCTATGCCCTGGTCGACAGGGACGGCCTCATGACGCACGGCCACATACAGCGGCACGATCGCCATTTCGACATGAAGGACGACACCTGTTTCCGCATCGGCTCGATCACAAAGACCTTCACGTCGGTTGCCATCATGCAACTCGTGGAGAAGGGGCTGGTCGACCTTGATGTCGATGTCTCGGAGTATCTGCCCGGTTTTCACCCGGTCAATCCGTTCGCCGGGCGTGAAAGCGGACCCCACGGCTCGCAGATCAGCCTGGCCAAGCTCATGAGCCACACCGCCGGGATCGTGCGCGAACCCAAGAGCGGACACTATCTGGATTCACACAAGCCGCCGCTGGCCGACACCGTCGCCGAGCTTGCCACATCCACGCTGAAGCAGGATCCCAGCGCCGGCATCATGCATTATTCCAATGCCGGCATCGCCGTGGTCGGCATGGTGATCGAGCGGGTGACGCGAAAGAGCTACGCCGATTACATCACCGAAAACATTCTGAAGCCGCTGGGCATGAACGACACGTCGTCAGGCATGGCCCCCGGCATCCGCGAAAGGCTGGCGCCGGCCGACATGTGGACGTTGGACGGGGATAGCCCCGCGCCGGTGTTCAACCTGGGCGGATCGCCCGCCGGCAACATATTCTCCACCACTTCCGATATGGCCAACTATACGCGGTGCCTGCTGCGGGGCGGCTTCGCGCCCAACGGCGATGCCATCGTCAGCCCCGCATCGCTGCGCAAGATGTGGACCCCGATCGGCAAGCGCCCCGAAGGCCACAACAAGGACCTCAACGGGTATGGGCTGTGCTTCGGCGTCGGCGACATGGACGGGTGGACCTCCGTCGGCCATGGCGGCGCGGTTTATGGCTATGCGTCGCAGATGATGCTCCTGCCGAGGGCCGGCTTCGGCGTCCTGATCTTCGCCACGCTTGATTTCGCCAATCAGATAGCCTCCCGGCTGGCGGGCGATGGCTTGCGCATCGCCCTCGCAGATTGCGGCATGGGACGCATGCCGCTTCGCGGCCAGGCCCCGCCGCCCATCACCGAAGACCAGTTCGCAAGCCTGCCCGGCCTCTATCGTCACGAGGCGGGCGGCGAGGTCGTCGAGGTGAAGAACAAGGACGGCAAGCTCTACCTGATGGGGGAGGGCGTGCCGCTGCAGATCCGCCCGGTCTCGGGCAATTACTTCGTCATCGACGGACGCATCTACGGTCGCGGCGCCGACTATGCGCACATGAATCTCTCCTTCTCGAAGGCCAACCAGCTAGACTGGAAAGGGGCGACCTGGTCACGTGTCGATAGTCTGCCGGTCGAGAAGGTGCCGCCGGAGATCGCGCCGCACCTGGGCGAATACGGGCCGGACTTCAACATCACCTATCTGACCTACAGCCATGGCCAGCTGAAATGCCTGATCGAGTATTTCTGCACCCATAGCTGCGAGCCGGTGGATGCCGGCCGGTTCCGCATGCACGGGCTGCTCTACGAGGAGGAGATTCTCGAGCTGGGTGCCATCGACGACAATGGACGCCGCGGCATCCGCGTCGGCCCCATGTTTCTGGAGCGCCGGCAGGCCGAAATGGCGGCCTAAGACGCCCGGGCAGCCATCGCCGCGCGGGCCGCGTCAACCGCACGGGCCCGGACGCCATTCAAGCCGCGTGCGCGGCGACTTTCTATGAAATCGAAAGGCAAGCACATGAAAGTCTTTATCAGCGCCGACATCGAAGGCACGGCCGGCATCACCAACTGGGACGAGGCGCGCAAGGGCAATCCCGACTATGCCGAGTTCCGGGAATACATGACCGACGAACTGGTCGCGGCCTGCGAAGGCGCCAAGGCGGCGGGCGCGACCGAAATCGTCGTCAAGGACGCCCATTCGACGGCGCGCAACCTGATCCTGTCCAAGCTTCCAGCCTATGTCAGCATCGTGCGCGGCTGGAGCGGCCATCCGGATGCGATGATGTTCGGCATCGATGACACCTTCGATGCCGCTCTCTATACCGGCTACCACAACAAGGCCGGCACCGACACGAATCCGCTGGCACACACGCTGACCGGCACCGTGTCCAGGATGCTGATCAATGGGGAGGTGGCATCCGAATATACGCTGAACGCGCACTGCGCTGCCCGTTACGGCGTGCCATCGGTCTTTCTGTCTGGCGATGCCGGCATGTGCGGCGAGGCGAAGGCACTGGTGCCCGAGATCGCAACCGTTGCAACCAGCGAGGGGTTCGGGCCGGCGACGTCGTCGCTCTCGCCGCAAGGCTCGGTCAAGGCCATACGCGAGACGGTGGAAGCCTCGCTTTCGCGCGATCTGTCGAAATGTCGGCTGAGACTGGCCGACCGGTTCGAACTCATCGTGGAATATACCACCCCGATCGAAGCCTACAGGGGAAGCTGGTATCCGGGCATGGAGCATCCCGCCCCGCGCACGCTTCGTTTCGAGGCGGACAATTTCTTCGACATTCAGCGCGCGATACGGTTTGTCGTCTGACCATTGAGCGGAATAGGCGCGGCCCGTCCGATCCGTGGCGGGCCGCCCCGGCAAATACTTGCCCCGATAGAGCCGCCGCAACCGCGCTGCGACCGTTCTACGTCGGTGGGTTGGTCAGAAATAGGTCTTCAGCGCGCCGACGATGTCATACTCATCGTTGACCAGAAACAGAATCTGCCATTTGTCGAAGGTCGTGCAGGGATGCGACACGCCGAGTCCGACACGATCCCCGACCTTGACCGAAACCGCCTCCGGAAAGCGCATGTAGGCGTGCTGGTCGTTGCTGGCGAAAATCGCACAGCCCGTCAGCGTTTCGGGCAAACCGTCGCCGCGCGAAATGAGCAGCGGTACCGGCAGTCCGGAGTCGGTTCCAAAGTCTCGCTTGCCGGCGGTCAGGATCGCCAGGCCGGGTTCCGGGCAGGACTGCACATGGGTCCAGACCTCCAGCGCGTTGATCAGCCCCTCATTCTCGCCGGTCGCGGCAAGGATGCGCTTCTGCTCTGCCTGATAGACACCGCTGTCATGGCTGACATAGCAGCCGCTGCGCGTCATGACCTGCGCGCCGCTGCCGGCGAGGCGATCGAGGACGATGTCGTAGAACGACGAACCGCCGGCCGTCACGATCGGTGGCGCGCGCTCGAACAGGTTTTCGCCGGCGCATGCTTCGTAGAGCGCGCCGATCTCGTCGACGAAATCCGCGACCGCCTGTGCCGGGCCGCCGTCCTTCGGCTTGATCAGTCCCTCGAAAGCCTCGACGCCGCAGAGCCGCAGTTGCGGCGCCGCATGCGCGGCACGCGCCACCTCGAGCGCCGCATCGTTGTCGCGGCAACCGGTGCGGCCGCCCGGATAGCCGCGCTCGACCAGCACCTGGATCGGCCGCGAGGCCGTTCCGGAGCGGTCGACCGCCTCGCTCGCCAGCCGCACGGCATCGAGGCTGTCGATCAGCATGTAGAAGTCGAGGCCGGGCGAAGCGTTCAACTCGGCGACCAGGGCGTCCAGTTCCAACCGTCCGACAAGCTGGTTGGCGAGCACGATGCGATCGATGCCGAACCGACGGCAAACCTTCATCTGGTGCAGCGTGGCGACGGTCACGCCCCAGGCTCCGTCGCGCAATTGCCTCTGCATGATCTGAGGGCACATCGTCGTCTTGACATGCGGCGCGATGACCGCGTTGCGCTTGGCGAGGAAACGTTGCATCCATCGCGAATTGTGGTCGAGCGCGGACTCCCTGATGACCGCTGCCGGCAGCGGCACATCTCCGCGCAGGAGGTTCCAGCCCATCGAACCGACATCATGAAGACGGACCGCAACGCCTGGCGGAATGGCCTTGGTGGTTTCGTCCAGCACCAGATCGTCGAGCGGGTGAAGATGCATGTGAATTTCCGATTCTGTGCCACCCGCCGGATGCCGCGTGAACGCGGTCTGGCGCAGCTCTTTACATGGTCCAGGCGCTTGCGGAAATCATATAATAGTTTGATGATGAGAAAAGATTTTTCTTAAACGAAAATTGGGTTGAGGACGAAGGAATGCGCATTTTCATAGCGGGCATGGACACCGAGACCAACACGTTCGCGCCCATCCCGACCGGCTACCGCAGTTTCGAGGAAATGGGCATTGCGCGGGGCGACGCCACCTCGAAGGCATTGAACGAGCCGTCCTGCCAGCTGTTCGTGTGGCGTCAGCGCGGCGAGGCCGACGGCCACGAGATCGTGGAAAGCCTGTGCGTCTGCGCCGAGCCCGGAGGCATAACCATCCGCAATGTCTACGAGCAGTTCCGCGACGAGATCCTCGACGAGCTCAAGGCCGCCATGCCGGTCGACTGCGTGCTTCTGGCGCTGCATGGCGCTTTCGTCGCGGAAGGCTATGACGATACCGAGGGTGACCTTCTCGCGCATGTCAGGGCTGTCGTCGGGCCCGACATCCCGATCGGGGCAGAGCTCGATCTGCACTGCCACACAACCCAGAAGATGGTCGACAACGCCACAGCTATCGTGGCCTACAAGGAATATCCGCACACCGATATCATGGACCGTGCCGGCGAGCTCTACCGCATTGTCGTCGACACGGTGGAGGGCAGGGTCAGGCCGGTGATGGCGCTTTACGACTGCCGCATGATCAGCACCTTCCGGGTGCAGGAGCAGCCGATGCGCGGCTTCGTCGATGGCATGATCGCCGCCGAGGCCGAGCCTGGCATACTATCAGTCTCGCTCGGACATGGTTTTCCGCATGGCGACGTCGAGGATGTCGGAGCCCGCATGCTGGTCGTCACCAACGATGACAAGTCGCTTGCCGAGCGCACAGCCGAAAGGTTCGGCAAGCAGCTTTTCGCATTGCGCAACGACCTGATCCCGAAATTCCTCGGCATCGACGAGGCGCTCGATATCGCGCTCGCCGAGCCGCAAGGGCCGATCGTCATCGCGGATGTTTCGGACAATGCCGGCGGCGGCGCGCCGGGGGACTCCACCTACATCCTGCGCCGGCTGACAGAGCGCGGCATCGGGAACGTGGCCAGCGCCATGTACTGGGACCCGATCGCCTATCGCTTCTGCGTCGAGGCCGGGGTCGGCGGTACCATAAACCTGCGGGTCGGCGGCAAGTGTGGCGTGTTCTCGGGTATGCCTGTCGATCTGCGCGTTACGGTAAAAGGCCTCGGTCGCGAGCTGACGCAGCTGTTCGGCACCATGCCATGGCCGCTCGGGGATGCGGCATGGGTTACCACGGACGGCGGCATCGACCTGATCATCAACACGGTACGCACGCAGGTCTTCCATCCCGACTGCATGACCGCGCTCGGTCTCAATCCAAGCGAGCGGCGCATCGTCATCGTCAAATCCAATTACCATTTCCAGGCTGGTTTCGCACCGATCGCCAAGCGCATCCTGTTCTGCGCCCCGCCCGGTGCGACGCAGCCCAACTTCGCCGCGATCCCCTACACGAAGCTCAAGACGCCCTATTGGCCGAAAGTGGAAGATCCATTCGCGGCCGACGCGGCTTAGAGCGGTTCAGCGTTTGAAAGAATCGCCCGACCCGCTCTAGCTTCTTGTTTTTACGCAATTCCCAAGGGGAAGCGCCACGCGCTTCTCCCGGGAAGACCGCTACGCACTTTTCCTGGAATTGCTCTAAGCAATCGCATCATTCGGGGAGGAAAATACCGGTCGCGGCGCCGTGCGCGGCACCGCCGTATCGGTTGCGCGCGTGACCAGATGACAGCGGACTGTTCGCAATCCGTCGGCGGGTGCCAAAACCTGCGGCAGTTCGCAGCCGGTCGTCGCGGAAGGGCAGCGCTCGCGGAAGAAGCAGCCGGTCGGCAGTGTTCGGTTGCTCGGCAATTCGCCGGCGCGCGGTGCGATCGAGGTCAGTGGACGATCGAAACTCGGAACGGCATCGAGGAGCGTCTTGGTATAGGGATGCCTGGGAGCGTCAAGCACGTCGAGCGTCGGGCCTTCCTCGACGATCTGGCCGAGATACATGACGGCGACACGATCGGCCACGTGGCGCACCAGCGACACGTCATGCGAGATAAGCACGTAGGATAGCTTGCGCTCCGCCTGCAGCGACAGCAGCAGATTGACGATCTGCGCCTGTACCGACACGTCCAACGCCGAGGTCGGCTCATCGAGGACCAGCAGCGCCGGTTCAACGGCGAGTGCCCTGGCAATCGCGATGCGCTGGCGCTGGCCGCCCGAGAACTCGTGCGGATAGCGATCGACGTGTTCCGGCCGCAAGCCGACCGAGACGGCCAGTTCGGTTGCGCGCCCGATCAGTTGTTTGCGGGTATAGCCGCCGCGAATGTGCAGAGGTTCGGTGATCAGGCGCCAGACCGGAAGACGCGGATCGAGCGACGATTGGGGATCCTGGAAGATGATCTGCAATTGGGTGCGCCGTGCGCGGTCCCGTTCGGTTCCCCTGAGTTTGATGGCACCGGCGGAAATGTCGGTCAGGCCGAGGATCGCCTGCCCAAGCGTGGTTTTTCCGCAGCCGGATTCCCCGACAATGCCGACCGTCTCGCCTTCGGCCACGCTGAACGACACGCCGTTGACGGCATGGACGTCGGCGCCGCCGAACCAGCCCGAGGTGACACGGTAGCGGACTTCCAGGTCTTCGACGGAGAGGAGCGGAGGCTTGGTCACGCGGCTTGCGTCTCCTCGATACGGCGCCAGCAGGCGGCGCGGCGGGCCGGCTCCATGGCAGCCAGCGGTGGCACCGACACGCAACGATCATTCGCCTCGCGGCAGCGCGCTCGAAAGAGGCAGCCGGCAGGCGGATCAAGCAGGTCGGGCAAGGTGCCGGGGATCTGTTCCAGCGGCTGCTTGGGTGGTGCCAGCCCCGGCAGACAGCGTATCAAGGCGCGCGTGTAGGGATGGGCTGGCGCTGCCAGCACCGACGCGGTCGTTCCGGCTTCCGCGACCCGTCCCGCGTAGAGCACGTAGAGCCGGTCGCAAAGCTGCGACACCACGGCCATGTCATGCGATATGAAAACAACGGCCGTTCCCGTGCTCATCGCCTTGTGTTTGATGAGGCCCAGGATCAGCGCCTGCACCGTCACGTCGAGTGCCGTGGTCGGCTCGTCGGCAATTATGAGCTTGGGTTCGCAGGAGAAGGCCATGGCGATCAGCACGCGCTGTCGCATGCCTCCGGAAAGCTCGAACGGATAGGCCTGCATGATCCGCTCCGGCTCGCTGATCAGCATGTCGCGCAGCAGCCCTGAGGCTTTGCTCGTCGCGGCCGCGTTGTCGAGACGCTGGTGGCGGCGGATGACTTCGACGATCTGCTCGCCGATCCGTCGGGTCGGGTTGAGGGCGTTCATCGGTTCCTGGAAGATGGTCGACACCAGCCGCCCGCGCACATGCTGGAGTTCACGCTCGCTGAGCGTCATCGGATCGTTGCCGAACAGACGGATGCCGCCGCCGGTAATGTGCGCGCTGCCCTTGGGCAAAAGCCGCGTCGCCGCCATCATGGTCACCGATTTGCCGCACCCGGATTCTCCCACGATGCCGACGATCTCGCCGGCACGGACATTGAGGCTGACCCCGTTCAGCGCCTTGATCGGCCCGCGATAGGTGCGGAACTCGAGCGAAAGGTCGGAGATTTCGAGCAGGACATCGCCGGACGGTTCGGTCATCGGCCACCCAGCCTGGGATCGAGCATGTCGCGCAATCCGTCGCCCAGCAGGTTGAAACCCATGGCGCTGATCAGAATGGCCAGGCCGGGAAATGTGACATACCACCATTGGTCGAGGAAATAGTTGCGCCCGCTCGACACCATGGAGCCCCATTCAGACGTCGGCGGCTGGGCGCCGAGGCCGATGAAGCTCAAAGCCGCCGCCGTCAGGATGGTGCCACCAAGATCCAGGGTCGCCTGAACGATGATGGGCGACAGGGCGTTAGGCAGTATGTGCCAGCGCAGCATATAGGCGGGCGAAGCCCCGAAGCTGCGCGATGCCTTCACATAGGTGCGGTTGCGCAGCGACAGCGTCTGCCCGCGCGCCAGTCGCACATAGGCGGGCACCCGCACCACGGCGACGGCCAGCATGGCGTTGAACAGGCTCGGTCCCAACGCCGCGGCCAGCGCCATGGCGAGGATGAGTGCCGGCAGCGCCAGGAAGACATCCATCAGCCGCATGATCGCGGTGTCGACGATGCCGCCGACAACGCCGGACAGGCAGCCGATGATCGAGCCGATGAAGGTCGAGATGATGACGATGGCAAAGGCGATGCCGCAGGACGCGCGCGCGCCGAACAGCACCCGCGAAAACAGGTCGCGCCCGACCTCATCGGTGCCGAAGAGGTGCTGCGGGCTGGGCGCGGCAAGCCTTGCTGCAAGTGAGATCTTGTCGGGCGGGTAGGGCGCCAGCAGGGGCGCGGCCATGATCACAAACAGCACCGCCAGCGCGATCGCGGCGCCGACCAGAGTGAGAGGACTTTCCTTCACGCGATACCACAACCGTCCCGCGCGAAGCCGCGCAGCCGGCCGGGGCGATGTGACGATGCCATCCGCCGCCATCAGCCGAGTTCCCTGATCTGTGGGTCGAGCACCATATAGGTCAGATCGACCGCGAGATTGATCAGCACGTACCCCAACGAAGCGACGATGGTGAAACCCATGATCGCGGGAAAATCGAGCGTCTGGATCGATGACACCACATAACTCCCCATGCCTGGCCAGGCGAAGATCGTTTCGGTCAGCACCGCGCCGTAGAGCAGATCACCGAAGGCGAGGCCAAGCAGCGTCACCGACGGGATCAGGGCATTGGGCAAGGCGTGCCGCAGGATGACCGCCGATCGCGACAAACCATTCGCACGCGCGGTGCGCACATAATCCTCCTGCAGGACATCCAGCATCGAGGCCCGAATCTGGCGCGTGATGATGCCGAGATTGGCGAAGGCGAGGACAAAGGCCGGCAGGATGAGGTGATAGAGCGACGACCAGAAGGCTTTCAGGTCGCCGGCGACCAGCGAGTCGACCAGGAAGAAGCCGGTGATGCGCGGCGGCGCGGCGATGCCAAGCGTGATGCGGCCGCTGCCCGGCAGGATCGGTATCTTGACGTAGAACAGGAGGATGAGCGCCAGCCCGAACCAGAATACCGGCATTGAAATGCCGGCAACCGACACGACACGCGCCGCCTGGTCGACCGGTCCGTCCTTGTAGATTGCCGAAAGCACACCGAGCGGCACGCCAATCATGATCGCCGTCACCAGCGCGGCGATGCCGAGCTCGAGCGTGGCGGGCAGGAACAGGGCAATATCGCCGGCCACCGGGCGCCGTGTCCGCAAGGACTGGCCGAGATCGCCCGACAGGAGTTGCTTGACGTATATGACAAACTGCTGGGTGACGGGCTTGTCCAGACCAAGCTCCTGGCGCACATGCGCCAACGTCTCGGCTGAAGCCTTGTCACCGGCGATCAACTGAGCCGGATCGCCGGGGATCAAATGCGAAATCGTGAAGGTGATGACCGCGACGCCAGCCACCACGAAGACCAGCAAGACGAGGCGCCGAAGGATTGTTGAAATAAGCGACATGCCTTCGGCGCCGATTTCTATTCGGACTTAGACATATCGGCGATGTTGTAGACCTGGATCAGCATCGGATTGTAGACGTACCCCTTCACCGAGGATCGCATGGCGAAGATGTCGTTCTTCTGGAACAGAAGGACGTATGGTGCATCCTCGTTGGTGATCTTCTGCGCGTCGATATAGAGCTGCTCACGCTTCTTCTGGTCGACGGTCGCGAGCGCCTGGGTGATCAAATCTGTCACTTTCGGGTTTTCATAGAAGGCCCGGTTACCGGGGGCTCCCATCTTGGTGGGGTCGAACCAGATGTTCATGAACATGAACGGATCGGCGAAATCGGGCGTCCACGCGCCCGTCGCGATGTCGTAGTCGCCCTTGGCGACCAGCTCGCGCTTGGTCGTGTCGGCGACATTCTTCATATCCATCGTGACGCCGATTTCGGCGAGCGAGGCCTGCAGCGCAAGACCCACCGGCTCCCAGGCGGAGTCGGCCTGCGAATAGGTGAAGCTGATGTGCAGATTGGAAACACCGGCGTCGGCAAGCAGCTGCTTGGCCTTCTCCAGATCGTAGCTGTACTGCATGCCCTGCGGGTCATGGCCCCACATGCCGTCCGGGACAGCCCCGCGCATCTGTTCGGCCTGGCCCTGCATGACGCCATCGACCAGCCCCTTGTAGTCGGCCGCATAGGATATGGCCTGACGGACCTTCGGATTGTCGAAGGGCGCTTTCTTGTTGTTCAAATAGAGATAGACGACATAGAGGCTGGGATTGCTCTCGATGACCACCCCCGCGCTTGATTTCATGGCCTCGGCCTGGTCGACCGGAACCTGGTCGATCAGGTCTGCGTCCCCGTTCTCCAGTTGCAGGCGACGCGATGACATCTCGCGTACGATCTTGAAGATGACCTGCTTGAAAGCCGGCGCCTTGCCGGCATAGTGGGGATTGGGATCGAGCGTGATCTGCTGGTTGCGCTCCCAGCCCGAGATTTTGAAAGCGCCGCTGCCGGCGCTGTGCTCGGCGAGCCAGGCCTTCGCGTCGTCGCCGTTGACCGCGTGCTCTTGCGCCTTGGGATTGACGATCGATCCGGCCGAAGTGGCGAGCGCCGACAGGAACGGCGCAAACGGCGCCGACAATTCGAATTTCACGGTCTGCGGGTCGACAATGACGACATCCTTGATGGTCGGGAACATGTCGCCCGGGCCAGCCGCCAGCTTTTTTACGCGGTCGAATGAATATTTGACCGCTGCAGCATCGACCGGCGAACCATCGTCGAACATGTGTCCCGACGCCAGCTTGAAAGTCCAGCTGAGGTTGTCGGGCGCAGTGGTCCAGCTCTCGGCAAGCTCCGGAATCACCTCGGTCTTGGCGCCGTCATATTTCACCAGACGCTCGTAGGCCGGAAAGATCAGCGTATAGCCGTTGTTGCTGACCTCGACGCCGGGGTCGGCCGTGGGCGGGTCCTCGGCCTTGGCGATGACCAGGACATCCTTGTCGGTGGCCCAGCTCGGCGCCGCAAAGGTCAAGGCTGTCAAAGCGGCAAATGCCGCAAAAGTCGGCAGGCGACGTAACAACATGATGCGCTCCCCTCGAGCTTGTGTTTTGCATCTCTCACGGGATGACCGAGGGATGCCTTTCGCCCACGCTAACACCCGCATTTCGGATGGCAAGCCGATTTTTCTGATAGGAAAGATATTTTTCTAATTAGCCAAGTGTCATTTCCGTGTCGGCAGTCTCGCGCTCGTCATGAGGACGCACGCTTTTGGCGCCGTTGATGATAGTCTGCTCCGACTGGCCGGATGCCGACGTGCACACGCACAGGATCCGGGCCGGCATGTCGCCGACGCTGACATAGGCGTGTCCCATCGTGCTTTCGAAGTAGACCGACTCTCCTGTTTTCAGCCTCAGCGTCTCGTAGACGTCGGTGTGCAGCTCGACTTCGCCTTCGAGAACATAAGTGAACTCCTGTCCGGGATGACGGATGAGCTCGCCGAACGTTTCGATGCTTTGCTGGGTAATTGACCCCAGCATGGGGATCATTTCCTTGCGCGACAGTTCCGTGCATAGAAAGCGGTAGACATAGTTGGGGGTCTCGACGATCCGCCCGTCCTCAAGCCGGCTGACGGCACGCGCGCCGTGCGCGATGGGGGAGGCGCTGGCCTTTCTCGCGCCGAAGAGCTCGGTTATGTCGACCTTGAGCCCTTGGGCAAGCTGCAGCAGCTTGTCGTAGGTCAGCGACATCTGGTTGTTCTCGACCTTCGACAGGGTGGAGATGGCGAGCCCCGACATCTGGGCGACCTGCGTCAGCGTCCAGCCCCGCTCCCGGCGCAGCAGTTTGAGGCATTCTCCCAGGCTTGGCTTCGAATCGCTCATGGCGGACCCTTTTCGACATTGGCGGCAGTCTAGGGTTGGGACCGGACAAAGTCGACTCGCAAGCGGCGCCGCCTTTATCATAGGAAAGAGGTTTGACCGATCGGAAATATTCTGCTTGGTTGCCGGCGCTTGCAAGAGGGAGGCCATGCAGGACGTTCTTATCATCGGCGGCGGCATGGCTGGCGCCTCGGCGGCTTTCTTTCTTGCGGCTGGTCGACAGGTGACCGTGCTTGAAGCCGAAGCCCATTGCGGCATGCACACAACGGGACGGTCCGCCGCTCTCTTCATCGAGGGTTACGGGAACATCGCTATCCGCGCCTTTACGCGCGCCAGTCGGCGGTTCTTCCTCGAGCCGCCGTCCGGCTTCTGCGACGTACCCTTGCTGACACCTCGTGGCACAATGTCGATCGGCACGGCCGCGCAGAGGCCAAGGCTGGAGGCGCTGTTTGCCAAGAGGGTGGCGGAATCGGCAACAGCCATCGAATGGCTCGACCCCGACGCTTCCCGATCGGTCATTCCAATCCTGCGACCTGAATACGAGGCGAGCGCGTTTCTGGACCGTTCGGCGATGGACATCGATGTCGATACCCTTCACCAGGGCTTTCTGCGGGGCGCACGCCGCCAGGGCGCGCGGGTCGTCACCAATGCTCGGGTCGAGGCGATCGAGCGGGTTGGTGGCGCATGGACCGTGACGACCACGGCCGGCGTCTTCGAGGCGCCCGTCCTTGTCGACGCGGCGGGTGCATGGGCGGACCAGGTGGCCGCCATGGCAGGAGCCACGCCGCTTGGCCTGGTCCCGAAACGACGAACCGCAATGCTTGTCGAAACGCCACCCGGCATCAACGCCAAGGACTGGCCGGGCGTGATCGATGCCGACGAGATGTTCTATTTCAAACCATCCTCGGGAATGCTGTTGCTCTCACCAGCCGACGAGACGCCGAGCGAACCGTGTGATGCACAGCCCGAGGAGATCGATATCGCCATCGCAGTCGATCGCGTTCAACAGGCCGCCGCGCTGCCGGTAACGCATGTGTCGCGCAGTTGGGCGGGGCTGCGGTCGTTCTTTGCGGACAAGACGCCGGCGGTCGGTTGGGACCCCCATGTCGAGGGCTTCTTCTGGCTGGCAGGACAAGGCGGCTACGGCATCCAGACCGGACCCGCGCTCGGTCAACTGACCGCGGCCCTGGTGACCGGAAGCGACCTGCCCAAGCCATTTCTTGGCGAAGGCGTCGATCCCAGCCTGTTGTCGCCGGCCCGCTTTCATGGGCCACGACCGAGGTGAATGACTGTTGAGGCGCCCATGTTGCCGGACATGCGCGTGGCCTCGTCAGGACCGCCGGGCCCGGGCGATGCGCTGCGTGCTCCGGGTCGAGGCCACCCTTTCAGCTTTCCTTGCTTGAGGTCGCCCGCACCGGGAGTAATAGTCGCCATGCAATTCGCGAGGAGGACGAGATGACGGTGAATTTCGACCCGAGGGCGAAGGCCGCGACGCTCTACCACGGCGAATTCCGGCAGATGTTCATCGGCGGCCAGTGGGTCGCGGCGCAGTCCGGCGAGGTGATGCGGGCGCTCAACCCGGCGACCGGCGATGTGCTGGCGACCGTGCCGCGCGGCGGAGCCGCCGATGTCGACGCGGCGGTGGCGGCAGCGCGCGCGGCCTTCGAAGGGCCATGGTCGAACTTCTCGCCCTATGAGCGGCAATGCGTGTTGCTCAGGATCGCCGATCTGTTCGAGACTCATTGGGAAGAACTCAGCGTTTCCGACACGCTCGACATGGGACTGCCGATCACGCGCACGCTGGCCAACCGGCGCCGCGTCATCGGCATGCTGCGCTTCTATGCCGGCATGGCGACCGCTCTGCACGGCGAATCCATAGACAATTCCATTCCGGGCGAGATCGTCACCTTCACCCGGCGCGAACCGGCCGGCGTCGTCGGCGCGATCATCCCCTGGAATGCGCCCACCGCGGCCTCGATCTGGAAGATCGCGCCGGCGCTCGCCACGGGCTGCACCATCGTGCTGAAACCCTCGGAGGAAGCATCGCTGACGCCGCTGCTGATCGCGCGGCTGATGCAGGAAGCGGGCGTGCCCGACGGCGTCGTCAACATCGTCACCGGAACCGGCGCCGAAGCGGGCGCGCGGCTTGCCGAGCATCCCGACGTCAACAAGATCGTCTTCACCGGCTCGACGCTTACCGGCCAGGCGATCGCGCGGGCGGGCGTCACCAATCTCAAGCGCGTCTCGCTCGAGCTTGGCGGCAAGTCACCGATCATCGTCTGCCGCGACGCCGATATCGACAAGGCTGTTCCGATCGCGGCCATGGCGGTGTTCGTGCATTCGGGCCAGATCTGCATTGCCGGCTCGCGCCTGTTCGTGGCGCGCGAGATCCATGACGAGTTCGTGCGCCGGGTCGCCGAGTTCGCCGGCAGGCTGCGCGTCGGCCACGGCATCGAGGCGGAAACCGAAATCGGGCCGCTGATCAATGCCAGGCAGGCCGGCAAGGTGGAGGGCTACATCAAGGCCGGCAACGACGAGGGCGCCGAACTGGTCGCCGGCGGCGCGCGGCTGACGGGCGCGCTCTATGACGGTGGCAACTTCATCGCGCCGACCGTCTTCGGCGCGGTGTCGGACACCATGACCATCGCGCGCGAAGAGATCTTCGGGCCGGTCATTTCGGCCATGCCGTTCGATACGCTGGACGAGGCCGTCGCGCGCGCCAATGCGACGCCCTACGGGCTGGCCGCCGGCATCTTCACCAGCCATCTCGGTACCGCGCACAAGCTCGCCCGCCGCATCAAGGCGGGCTCGGTGTGGGTCAACATGTACCATGCCATCGACCCCGCCGTGCCGTTCGGCGGCATGAAGATGTCCGGCTATGGCCGCGAGGGCGGCATCGAGCATCTGCATGAGTATCTGGAGACCAAGTCGGTCTGGATCCAGACCGACTAGCTGTGCTGATATTCAGGTGCTGGCAAGGCCCGCGTTCAGGAACTTTTCGTCATCTGAGGATTTGGATATAAGATGAACACCGAACAGAAGGGTGTTTTGCGATGACGACCAAACGGCTGGCGATCTGTGTTCTTGCCCTCGCAATAGGCTGCTGCATGTCTTCCACGGCATTCGCCGGGGCCAAGCACCGCCACCACCAACAGGGCGAACAGGAACGCTATGTTCCGGCCAATGACGATCTCATCGATTTCCTGTTCGGCGGCCCGCGCTATTATGACCAGCAGTTGATCACGACGGCCGCGGGGGCCTGCTCCTACCAGCGGACAGGGCCGGACGGGTTTGCGATAAACAAGATCAACGATCACCACTGCGGGAAGTAGACGGCTGGCGCCTACGACGCTCGCATCAACTTGCCGTAGCGCTTGATCAGCCGGTCGCGCTTGAGGCGCGTCAGCCTGTGCGTCCAGAACAGCCCGTCGAGCTGGTCGATCTCATGCTGATGGCAAACCGCCAGCAGACCCTCGGCATCCTCGAACCGCTCATTGCCATCCAGATCCTGATAGCGGACGCGTATGCGGGCGTGCCGCTCGATGTCCTCGGTGACGCCGGGCATGGAAACGCTGCCTTCCGTGTGACGGACCATCTCGATCGAGGCCTGGATGACGGATGGATTTGCATAGATTCCCGGCTTTGCCGCGGAAGGAAGCTGGATCACGACCAGGCGTTTCAAGATGCCGACATGCGGGCCGGTAATGCCTATCCCTGGCGCCGCGTGCATGGTGTCGATGAGATCGCCGGCCAAACCGTGCAGGTCGCCGTCGAACAGCTCTACGGGCTCGGCCACGGCACGGAGGAGGGGATTGGGGAATTTTATGATCGACCGAACCGCCATGGACCTCGTCCTATCCGCCAATCATCTTCGTCTGGTGGGGCCGTGCGACCGGCGAATACCGGCATAGCACGGACGCCATCACGGCTCCGCCAGGTCCGCACGGATTTCGGCATCGTGTTCGCCGCGCGCCGGGCATTTGGGCGGCGTCCACCGCGCGCTGGAAAAGCGCGGTGCCGCAGCCGCTTGAAGCGCGCCGTCCACCGCCTGCCATGTACCGCGCGCGGCCATATGCGGATGCAGGGCGGATTCATGCGGGCCCAGCACCGGGCCGACGCAGGCGTCGGACCCTTCGAACAGGCTGATCCATTCGTCACGGGGTTTCGCGGCAAAGATCGCCGCCAGCCGGTCGCCGAGCTCCGGCCAGAGCTCGCGATCGAACTGCCGGGCGAAGTTTGGATCGGCGGCGAGGCCAAGCCTGTCGAGGAAGAGCGCGTAGAATTTCGGCTCGATGCACTGGACGCTGATGAAGCTACCCTCCGACGTGCGGTAGACGCGGCACCAATGCGGCCCATCCAGCAGGCTTTGACCGCGCTCCGTTGCGAGCGCGCCGGACTGGCCGAGCGACATCAACAGGTTCATCATATGGGCCGAGCCGTCGACGATCGCGGCGTCGACCACGGTGCCTTTACCTCTGGTGCGCGCGTTGATGATGCCAGCCAGCATGCCGACCACCAGATAGAGCGCGCCGCCGCCTATGTCGCCGACAAGCGTCGGCGGCGCCATGGGCGGCTCGCCGGGCAAGGAGGCGTACCAGAGCGCGCCCGACAGGCCGATATAGTTCATGTCGTGCCCGGCGGTGGCGGCCAGCGGTCCGACCTGGCCCCAGCCGGTCATGCGGCCGTAGACCAGGCGCGGGTTGACCGTGAGGCAGGCATCCGGGCCGAGCCCAAGACGCTCCATCACGCCGGGCCGGAACCCCTCGATCAGCCCGTCGGCGGTGGCGATGAGGCGCATCAGCACGGCCACGTCCCCGGCGTCCTTGAGGTCGAGCGCGATAGAGCGCTTGCCGCGATCGAGCAGCGAGCGCTCCGGCGCACCCGGCATGGACGCGTGCTTGCGGTGGACGACGATGACATCGGCGCCGAGATCGGCGAGCAGCATGCCGGCGAAGGGCGCCGGTCCCAGCGCCTCGATCTCGACGATGCGGATTCCCCTGAGCATCCCATCCTTCACAGCGGTCGGCCCTTTGGCACCTCGGTTATCGCGAACGTTTGGTATCGAGAGGGCGACGGTGTGTAACCCCGCTCTTTCGCCATTGAAGCATGTGCCGGCCGCATATACTTCAGGGCCATGAAAAAAATCGGTTTCCTGTCATTCGGGCATTGGACGCCCTCGTCGCAGTCGCAGGTGCGTTCGGCATCGGACGCGCTGCTGCAATCCATCGATCTCGCCGTCGCCGCCGAGCAGCTTGGCGCGGACGGCGCCTATTTCCGCGTGCATCACTTCGCCCGCCAGCTCGCCTCGCCATTCCCGCTGCTGGCTGCCGTCGGCGCCAAGACCAGCCGTATCGAGATCGGCACGGCGGTCATCGACATGCGCTACGAGAACCCGCTCTACATGGCCGAGGATGCGGGTGCGGCCGACATCATCGCCGGCGGACGTCTGCAGCTCGGCATCAGCCGCGGCTCGCCCGAACAGGTCATCGATGGCTGGCGCTATTTCGGCTACCAGCCGCAGGAAGGCCAGACCGACGCCGACATGGCGCGGCATCACGCCGAGGTCTTCCTCGACACGCTGCGCGGCGAGGGCTTTGGCCAGCCCAATCCACGGCCGATGTTCCCCAACCCGCCCGGCTTGCTTCGGCTCGAGCCGCATTCGGAGGGCCTGCGCGAGCGCATCTGGTGGGGCGCGGCCACCAACGCCACCTCGGAATGGGCGGCCAAGCTCGGCATGAATTTGCAGAGCTCGACGCTGAAATTCGACGAGAGCGGCAAGCCGTTCCATGTCCAGCAGGCCGAGCAGATCCGCGTCTATCGCGAGGCCTGGAAGACGGCCGGGCACAAGCGCGAACCGCGCGTCTCGGTCAGCCGCAGCATCTTCGCGCTGGTCGACGACCGCGACCGCGCCTATTTCGGCCGCGGCAATGAGAGCCGCGACCAGATCGGCTTCATCGAGGAGAATACGCGGGCGATCTTCGGCCGCAGCTATGCCGCCGAACCGGACGTGCTGATCAAGGAATTGGCGCAGGACGAGGCGATCGCCGAGGCCGACACGCTCCTGCTCACCGTGCCCAACCAGCTCGGCGTCGACTACAACGCCCATGTCCTCGAAGCGATCATGACCCATGTCGCGCCGGCGCTGGGGTGGCGCTGACGGCCGCTCCGTGTAACCATCCGCCATGGCGGATGGTTACACGGAGATTCACGGTATGGCGAAGAAGGCGTTGATTGCCTGGGGCGGCTGGGAAGGCCACACGCCTGAGCGCAGCGCCAATGTCGTGCGCGACATGCTGGAGCGCAACGGGTTCGCGGTGACGATCGGCCACGGCACGGCGATGTTCGCCGACCCGGACCTTGCCTCATTCGATCTCATCGTGCCTGTCATCACCATGTCGACGATCGAAAAGGCCGAGCTGAAGAACCTGACGCAGGCCGTTCGCCAAGGGAGCGGGCTCGGCGGCTTCCACGGCACGATGGGCGACAGCTTTCGCAATGAGCCCGACTATCAGTTCATGACCGGCGGCCAGTGGGTCGCGCACCCCGGCGACATCATCGACTATACCGTCGTCATCACCCGGCCGGACGATCCGATCACGAAAGGCGTCAGTGATTTCGCCTATAGGTCGGAGCAATATTACATGCATGTCGACCCGGGCAACGAAGTGCTGGCGACAACCACATTCACCGACGCGCATTTCCCGGGCATTGGCGGCGTCGTCATGCCGGTCGTCTGGAAGCGCCGGTATGGCGCGGGCAAGGTCTTTTACAGTTCGCTTGGTCACACCGCGGATGAGTTCGCGGTGCCGGAAATGGCGTTGATGGTCGAGCGCGGCTTGCTGTGGGCCGCGCGGGGGTAGCGGCAAAGGGGGGCGTGACAGAACTCGACGGTGGACGTTGCGCTTTTCACTACTTCGCTACCCAATCCCACCCGTAACCGCATAGGCGCCTGCGGTGCGTCCATCCTCCAGCCGCACCACCGCCGTCACGATCGAGCCATACGCGCCGCGCCAGGGGCTATGGAGGCGCTGGTGCTCGGCGGCCGGAACGAGCGCACGCCCGATGAAGCGCGTCCCGCTTTGTTGCATCGCGACGGCGTCTCCGTTGACATGCAGCTTGACGCTGGCGTTCTGCGCCTCTGCGTCGCCGGGCAGATCAAGCGTGATGGCGATCTCGTCCTGATCGCCCGAAGCCCGCGTCTCGGCCGCAAGCTTGATCGTGAGCGCGGGCGCTTCGCCATTCCCGGCTTGGGCGGAACCGCGTGAAAACACATCATCGGCCAGTTCAGGCGTGCGCGGCGGGCTCGTGCGGCGCTGCGTGGAGCGTTCGTAATCGCCGGCCATGCGCAGCAGCCTTTCGTCGTCGTAAGCCTTGCCGGCGAAGGTCAGGCCGACCGGCATGCCGATGTCGGCCATGGTGCCCATCGGTATGGTGACGGTCGGGATGCCGAAATGGCGCCAGACCAGATTGCCGTTGGCGACCCAGGTGCCGTTGCGCCAGGCGAGCGCGGCGGACGCCTCGTTGACGTCGGCGTCGGCCGGCCCGACATCGGCGGCGGCCGGCAACACCACGGCATCGAGGCGGTTGGCGTCCAGCCAGTCCTCGAAATCGATGCGCCGCGTCGCCTCAAGTCCCTTCAACCCGTCTGCCATGGTCGGGATGTCCTTGAAGGGCGTGACGCCGGACTTCGCCCGCTCGACATAGTCCGCCAGGTCGAAGCCGCCTTCATAGCGGTCCGGCAAGGTGCCTGGCGGCTGCGGAAAGATTTTCGGGCCGTCGACAGAGGCGAGATCGGGCAAGGCAGGGTCGGCATTGGCGCGCAGGAAATCGTCCCAGGCCCAGATGCAGAGGTCCCAGATTTCGCGGTCGGCGAAGTCCGCCGGCACCAGTCCGCGCTCGACCATGGTTCGCGCGCCGGGACGGTCGCGCTCGTAGTTGGAGACGACGGGAAAATCGACCTCGACCATCTCGGCGCCGAGCCGACGCAGATCCGTTGCCGCCTGCTCCCATAGATCAAGCACCGAGGCGCGGGTTTCGATCGGCCGGTCGGCCTCGCTGTCGCGGCCGATATACATTCCGGGCACGCCGAGCCGTTTGCCCTTGAGCGACCCCTCCAGCGCCAGATCGGTGTAACGCGGTGGGCGCAGCTCGGAACTTTTCGACAGTTTGATCCAGGGCTGGGCGCGCCAGAAATCGCCTCTGGTTTCCGGATCATCGGCGACGATGACATCGAGCAGTTCCAGCATGTCGGGCACGCTGCGCGTGTGCGGCACCACGACATCCATGGTCGGCACCAAGGGCCAGTTGCCGCGCACCGAAATCACCCCGCGCGAGGGCGTGTAGGCGACCAGCGCGTTGTTGGTGGCCGGCGCGCGGCCGGACGACCAGGTCTCCTCGCCAAGCCCGAAGGCGCAGAAACTCGCCGCCGTCGCGGTGCCCGAGCCATTGGAGGAGCCCGACGCGAAGGCGGCGGTCAGGTAGTCGGCGTTGTACGGGCTTTCGGCGCGGCCATAGACGCCGCGCTGCATGCCGCCATTGGCCATGGGCGGCATGTTGGTGAGGCCGATCAGCACAGCGCCGCCGGCACGCAGCCGGGCGATGGTGAAGGCGTCTTCATTGGCGACGAGATGCTCGAAGGCGGGCGAGCCGGCCGCCACCGTCAGCCCCTTGACCTTGTAGCTGTCCTTGGCGGTGTAGGGGATGCCGTCGAGGGTGCCGAGCGTCTTGCCTTGCCGGCGCCGCTGGTCGGAAGCGGCGGCTTCCTCGAACATATCAGGGTTGAGCACAGGCACGGCGTTGAGGCTGATGCCGTGCCGGTCGAAATGGGCGATGCGCCTGACATAGGCCGCGACGAGTTCGACGCTGGTGACCGTGCCCTCGTCGAGCGCCTGGCGCAGTTCGTCGATCGTCGCTTCGACGAGGTGAAGGCTGGCGTCGGTCATCGCGGGTCCCAGGCTGTTGTCCGTACGCCATGGATGAGCGAGGCCGCCGGCTTCGGCAAGAGCCAATCAGAGGTCTTTGCCGAGCCTGTTGTTCCTGCCTATCCGGTCAGCCGCACGCGACCTTCGAAAAAATCGATTTTTTATGCAACCTCTGATGGGCGCGCGCGTTACAAGGCTCCCGGGGGAGGATGAGGTTTGCATTGCACCGCTTCGAGATACTGAACGAGCCCACGGGCACGTATTCCATTTTCGACAGATCGACCGAACTGCCTGTAACAGTGGGAGGCAGGCCTTTCATCGGTCTTTACCGGCACGAAGTGCCTCTGGCTCTGCTCGCCGCCATGGAGCCCGATGACAGCGGGATGCCGTCGCTCTCGCTGCTGAGCGGCTGCCGATCCTGCCGGGATGATCGACAAGACGACTTGCAAGCGTGAATGAACGCTCGCATAAGTTGCGACTGGCATATAACATGAAAGAAGATGGTGCCGTCATCACAGCATGAAAGGGGAATCATGCCTGACCAGAACGCGCTTGTCCGCACGGCCATCGCACGGCTGCTTTCCGAGAGAACCGGGGTCGCCGTCATTTCGATGAAGGAGAGTATCGCGGAACTGCCGCCGGCAGCCGGCGCGGCGCTGACCATCGATAGGCTGCAGGATCTGCTGCTGGAAATGGCGGAGGTGCGCGGGATGATGGTGGCGCTCGATCTTTAGGATGGTTCACCGTCTCAGGGAACGATAAGCAGCCCGCACCTTTCTTGGCGATTGCTCTAGGCCTGCAGATACGGGTGGGTCGCCACCTCCTGAAAACGTTCCGCCTTGCGCGCCGGCGCCAGCGTGCCGTCGCCATAAATCATGCGGCCGGCACGGAAGGTGGCGCGCACGCGGGCCACGGGGCTGACATCGGCGACGACGAGATCGGCCAGGAGTCCAGGCTCGATGGCGCCGCGGTCGGCCAGGCCCAATGCCTTGGCCGGGTTGGCGCTGGTCAGCGCGGCGGCCGCTGCCAGGCCATCCTCGCGCAACTGCGCCAGGCCGAGCACGGCGGGCAGGATCGAGGCCGGGTGATAGTCGCTGGCCAGCATGTCGAGCAGCCCGGCCTGATAGGCCTGGCGGGCGGAAAGATTGCCCGAATAGGATTCTCCGCGCAACGCGTTGGGCGCGCCCATGGCCGTATACATGCCCAGCCGGCGGGCTTCCCGCGCCGCCTCCAGGGTCACCGGGAATTCGCTGAGCACGGTTCCCAGACCGTGGACGAATTCCACCTTTTCCAGTGTGTCGTCGTCGTGCGAGGCGAGCACGATGCCGCGGGCGCGGGCAAACGCCGACAGGCTTTGCAGCGTGCCGAGCACACCGCCATGCCCGTTGCGATCGGCCATGCGCTTGCCGACGACCTCGGAGACGTCGGCAATGGACATGCCGCGCTCCTTGGCCAGGCGGGCGATATACAGTTCGACGTCGCGGTACTGTCCCTGTCCGGGCGTGTGATCCATCAGTGAGACCAGGTGCAGCTTGCCGGCATCCATCAGTCTTTCCAGCACGCCGACAGCCGCGGTGAACGTCACCTCGAAACGGGCGTGGATGCGGTGGTCGACCAGAAGGTCGTCCTTCAGCCCGGTGATGGTCTGGATGATGGAAGACGTGTGTTCTTCCGAGCGCAGCAAAGCCGCGGTGGCGCTGTTGCCGATGAAGGAAAGCGCGGCATAGGCTGTGGTCACGCCGCAGGAGGCCAGCCGCTTGTCGAGTTCGGCGATGCCGATTTCCATCGGCACGTGGACACCGCTGCGCGGCTCCACTTCGCGCTCAACCATGTCGCCATGCATGTCGATGAAACCAGGCAGCAGCAGGCGGCCGCCGCCGGTGAAGTCGGCGTTCTCGACAGGCTGGTCGCGGATCTCGGCGATCCGGCCGCCTTCGACCCTGACGGCGCCATTGGCAATGACGCGGTCGCGCAGGACAATCTGGAATTTCACTCAGCCACATGTTCCGCCGCTCCATCGGTTCGTCCCCGCGGTGGGGTGCGGCGTTGTCTGCCCGTTCAAGCATGGTCGTCTCCGAAAACAACATTCCGCATTTCCGGATCGCCCTCCGGCCAGGCGGTTTCAAGGCGTGCATTTGAATGTTTCATTTCTGATGACTGGATAACTTGGCTTGGTGACAGGGTTGTGTAGGACAAACAGGCCGGCCCGTCGTGCTGCCACCGGAGATATCCGCAAGATGTGACGGTACGAGACGGACGTTGCCGCGGCCTTGAGAAGCAAGGGCCACAGCGTCAGCGTCATCCTCGCCGAATATGGCGTCACCGACTACATAAGGCTGCGCACCGACATCATCGTGCGGCTGCCGACCAAGGAGGAGGCGCGACGGCTCGCGCAACCCGAGACCGAGCCGGTGATGCTGACGAAAAAAGTCGACGTGGACATGAAAGGCACGCCGATCTCCTATTCCGAAACGGTCTGGGCAAGCGAACGCGTGCAGTTCTCGATCGACAATACGAGCCAGCTGCTCAGCGTGCTGGCGCAGGCTGTGATCGCGGAGGGGTGAGGGGCTGGGTTACGCGTCAAGGATGAAATCGGCGCCGGTCTGGCTCGGGATAGCGTGCGGCCGCGAACAACGCCGCTGTTCGACCTGAGACGGGCTACCGCCCGCCCGCCAGCATCCATTCCTGGTTCGGGGTTCCCAACTACTGGGCGCCGGGCGTCCATTCGGGCAGCGGCGCCAGGCTGCGGTTGAACTGCTTCCACCACATCGCCTCATCCACCTCGCAGCAGGCTCGAAGCATGGCGTGTGCCTTCTCGAAAGCCTGAGTCGCGAGGTCGTCGAACGTCATCCGCGCATCGTACGGCACCGACACCACCAGTTCCTGACCGGTTTGTGTCCCCCCTTCGTCGACCTGAAGATAAAGCCAGACGACGAAATGCGCGCCTTGGCCGCTCGCGTCCGCATTGCCGATCTTGATGCGGTCGATGCCTGCTGCGGTGACTCTCATGCGGGGACCTCTTCAATCGAGCTCAGAATGCCTCCAGAAGTCCGCCGCGATCAGGAAGGTTCCGTCACCGTTGCCGCTATGGTGAAGCATTGATGAAGAGGCGATTGGGCCGGCGTTGCCTGGCTATAGCCGAGCCCTGCCAGCGCCATTGCATTGGCGCCGCCTCGGGCCGAAAATGCCTCCATGAAAGCAGTTCCCAGGCTCACGACACCAAGGCTCGTGCTTCGGGCGCCGGGCGAACGGGATATCCCGGCATGGTTCGCGCGTGCCACCGATGTCGAATCCGCCTCCCTTGCCGGCGATCCCGTTCCCGACGACATGAGCGCGGGCGCGCGGTGGCTCGCGCTTTCGCGTCACCGGTTCGCCGACGGCAAGGCGATCAAATGGTCCGTGGACCAGGCAGGTGTGTCGGATGCGATCGGGACGATCACCCTGTCCTTCGCAACCGACGCCAAGGCGGCCGCATTGGGATTTGTGCTGGGGCGCGCGCATTGGGGGCAGGGGCTGGGCAGCGAGGCCGCGCGCGAAGTGCTTCGCTACGCCTTCGAAACCCTCGCGCTCGAACGGGTGACGGCCGAGGCGGCGACGCGCAATGTCGCGTCGCTGCGGATCCTGGCGAAGCTCGGCTTCGACCATGTCGAGAGCTTCATCGATGAGTCCGACGGCGAGCACTGCGAGCGCTTCGTGCTCGACGCAGACGTCGGAACGTCACTGTTGGCGAGCGATGCGATGCCAGGCTGCTAGGCTTTGAGGCATCCGCCGAGGGATGATCCCTGGATCGCGTGGGCTTTCCGCGGTTCAGGGCAGATCAGATCATCGGCGCCTCAA
Source organism: Mesorhizobium sp. M8A.F.Ca.ET.207.01.1.1 (assembly GCF_004794715.1). Classification (NCBI taxonomy): domain Bacteria; kingdom Pseudomonadati; phylum Pseudomonadota; class Alphaproteobacteria; order Hyphomicrobiales; family Phyllobacteriaceae; genus Mesorhizobium; species Mesorhizobium sp. M8A.F.Ca.ET.207.01.1.1. Next base: position 193,882 of record NZ_SRUS01000004.1, read on the forward strand.
AGGCCACGAAAATGATGCCGGCCAGCATCCGTCCCCGCCTCGCAAGCACTGGCCCATGGACCAGCTGGACGAGGTGCCGGCGTCGAGCGCATATCCGCCGCGACAAGATCACCAGTCAAGGCGATCGGTGCCCGGCGCCGCCGCCGAAAGCCAGTGCGGTGAGGCTGGCGAGGCGGCGTGGGATGACGAGACCCGATACGTATTCAACTCCCTTGCGACGCATCGCCCCGGATGCTCGTCATCCCTATTCAGCTTAGCCCTTGGCGCTCGGCACAGGCGTATTGAGGAGCTGCTGCTCCCAAAGATACGCGATGCCGCTGCCGCCGAAGTGCTGGATGAGTATCTCGGTCAGATCCTCGACATGCTCGGTGCGCGCCCAATCGCGTTGCCATTCGCCAGCGAGCGCCATCACGGTCATCACGTTCGCGCCGGCCGCGATCATCCGCTGGATGGCAACTTCGTGAGACTCCTTCGAAATGCCGCCCGACGCGTCGGTGATCACGGTCACGTCCCAGCCTTCACCGGCGGCCTGGATCACGGGCATTGCGACGCAGACCTCGGTCCACAGGCCGGCGATGATCAGCTGCTTGCGGCCGGTCGCCTTGACGACGTTCACCACATCCTCGTCCTGCCAGGTGTTCACCCAGGTGCGATCGACGACTTCCTGGTCCGGAAATACGTCGGTGATCTGCTTAAAGAGAAGTCCACCGCGCGCCGCGATCACGCTGGTGAGAATGGTCGGAACATTGAAGGCTTTTGCCAGCTTCGCCAGCGCGGTCGTGTTGTTGACCACCATGTGCGGATCGTGGCTGTTCAGGTTTGCGAGCTGATAAGGTTGGTGATCGATCAGAACGAGGACCGAGTCTTCAGGACGAAGAAGCGAATCAAGGCCGTTGCGAGGGGTCATCAAGACTTCCTTTCTCTGCCGCCATGGACGGCACTGGGTTCACGGGAGACATGCGCCAGCGGGCGGCGTTGCCTGGACGCAATTTGCTGTTCCTCTTGGTGATGCGGTAGTGCCATGGTCAGGCATACTGTGTTGCGAAATGAGGAACGCCGGAATGGACATTGAAGATCTACAGACATTCGTCGTAGTGGCCGATGCAGGGGGCGTATCGGCCGCCGCGCGCCGGCTCGGCGTTTCCAAGTCAATCGTCAGTCGGCGGCTCTTTCGGGTTGAAGCGGAACTTGGCGTTCAGCTCCTTGCACGAACGACCCGGGGTGCGGCGCTTACGGAAGCGGGGATCACGTTCAGGGATCATGCGGCACGCGCCAGCGCCGAGATCGACACGGCCAGGGAAACGATCCTCCCAACCGGAGAACTGCGCGGCCGCCTGAGGGTTGCCATGCCGCTTTCTTTCGGCCCGACCCACTTCGCTCCGGTGCTTGCGGAAATGGCGCAACACCACCCGCAACTCCACATCCATAGCTCCTACAGCGACCGCTTCGTCGATCTGATCGCCGAAGGTTTCGATTGCGCGATCCGGGTTGGCTACCTTCAGGACTCCAACCTGATCGCGAAGCGCGTCGGGCCGATCTATGGAAAGCTTGTCGCAAGCCCGGATTACATCAAGGCGCACGGTTCACCTGAGAAGGTAGAGCAACTCGTCGACCATCAGGCCCTCATGCAAGGAACGGAAGCCTGGCAGTTCGTGGATGGCGACAAGATTGTCACGGCTCAGCCGCAGGGCAGGTTCAAGGCCGACAACGCTACGGCGCTTGCCGCTGCCGCGGCGGCTGGACTCGGCATCGCCTGGCTCCCCGACTGCATCACGCACGAATATGTGGCCTCCGGCGCACTCGTTGCGGTGATGACGCGCTATCCCCCGCCTTCGGCAGGCGTGTATGTCGTCCGGCCGCCGGGTAGGCACCCCACACGGAAAGTCCGGGTCCTCATCGAAATGCTGATCGAGTATTTCGCACGACATCCAGACGTTTGGGGTCTCGACCGCTAAAGCACGAACGAGGCGGAACCCTTCAACAATTGCGTTCGCTTATTAAAATCAATCACAGGTGGCGGCGGCCTTGAGCGCTTCGGCGCGGGCAGGTTCGCGCAAATCCGCGATCCGTCGAACGGATGCGTAAAACCTCGGATAATCGCCGGAGCAGAGGTTGAACAGGCGAATGAACGCCGGAACCTGTTCGCCGTAGACGGCAGTCGCGGCGAGCTTTGCGTTGTTGATCGGGGCATCGAACCAGGCGTCGTATCCCCGGTATCCGGCCCAGCGTTTGTCGCGCGTTTGCCGGTAGCGCATCCGCAGCCTGTCGAGCGTGGCTGCCTTTTCAGCCGCCATCTCCTCGGGGCTACGGGAGCTTTGATAGACCTGCCTCAACTCGTCGCGGGTTTTTGACACCAGTGCGAGAAAGTCGGCACTGCGCCTGCGATCGGCTTCGTAGCGGCGCAAGCCGGCGCGGTCGCCGGCCGCGCGTAGCCATTTTCTTGTGCCGGTGGTTTCGACGGCAACCGCGAAAGCCTCGTTGAATGCGGAATCGCCGTTCACATAGAGGCGCTGATGCGCCAATTCATGAAAGATGAGGCTGGCGAGATAGGTGTCGTCCTGACGCAGCATGGTGCTGAGCAGCGGGTCACTGGACCAGCCCAGCGTGGAATAGGCGGTGACGCCGGAGACATAGACGTCCAGCCCCCGTTCATGAAGTGCGGCAGCGCTTTCCGTCGCGGATTTCCGGTCGAAGTAACCCCGGTAGGGAACGCATCCGAAAACCGGAAAGCACCATGTTGTTGGCGTGAGCGAAAATTGCGGGGCGGCAAAAACGGCCCAGGTCACGGCGTCCCGGTGGATGTCGACATAGCTGCGATAGCTGCTGTTTTCGGGCAGTGCCAGTTCGTCCGTGGCGAACCGCCTGATCGCGCTCGCCGACGTCAACCTGGTGCGCAAGGCCGCAGGGGTCGAAGGAGCCTGGATCAGTTTTCCGACGTCTTCGCGCGCGGCCATGATCCGCACATGACCCTCCAGCGATTGCGCGTAATAGGAAATGCTGGTGCAGCCGCTGACTGCGGACGCCATGACCACCGCGGCAAACAATCGAAAAACGCGCTTCACTTCTTCCCCACCGCTTCGTCCCTTGCCCATGGAGCATATGTCTCGCGGACCGTCCACTGGGCATGCCCTCGAAGCTGCCGGCCCCCAAGCCATATGGCTGCCATGCGCCTTCATCCGGACGCTTGCGCGAAGTGTACATTCAGCCGGAAGCGGACGTTCGGGCTCGTTTCGACGAATGGCATTGCTTCGGGCGGCAAAGCACTTATCCTGCCCGTCCGTAATCGGTTTACCTTCGAGAGGCGCCTTGAAGTAGGTCTTCGTTAGCGAGCATGCGCGGTCAACATACAATGCCGAGGGCAGGGTTTGGGCGCTGGCATGACAACTCCTAACCTCGAAGATCACAAGGATGTCAGTCGAGATGACCCCTATTAGCTCAACGACAAGCTTGAGATAGCTTGAGGGCAAGCATCGATGATCCTGTTCCTGGCAGGTGTTCTCGAGCAGATGGACCTTGCGCTCGAGCACCTCTCAAAAGACGAGGTCCACAACGCCCGCTTTGCACTGATGCTAACGGACAACGCGGTCGAACTGATCCTGCATCAAATCGCGAAGGACCAGGCGGACCGGGTCAAGTCTTTTCACCATGTGGAACGGGACTACACGCGCAAAGAGGAACTCACTGCGGCGCTCGGAAAGTCCTTCGACGCAAAGGTCAGATTTGCAAGGCTCGAAGGAAAGTTATCCGATGAGTTCGCTCAAACGATCAATCTTCTTCATGCCTACCGAAACGAGCTCTACCATGTTGGCCTTCAGCATGAGCCGATCCTCCAAGGGCTAGCGGAATTGTACTTCGACACGGCGTGTCGCTTTCTAGCGGACCACACGCCTAGGGGGCTGTATTGGGGGCTCGGCGCAGAAGCTGCCGGAGCGCGCGAAGAAGTACTTCACTCGCGGACCCGGCGTGCCCGCGACTTTCGGCGATTTTGAGAAGGGATGCGAGGCACTTGGCGCTGAGCTGGATTTCAATCCCAAACAGATGGTCCATGTGCTCGCCGACCATATGGATCGCGTGATCGACTACCAGGACACCTGCCTCGGGGTTGTCGCCGATGGTGTCTACGTTGGCGACCAGGTCTCTCGCGATCAGGCCGTGATTGACTCTCAGGCATGGACCATCGCATTCACGGATGTCGGCAAGACGTTTGCTCGAGACAAGGCGTGGTCGGGAGGAACGGTCGGCGGATTCGTTGATTGGCTAAAGGAAAACTACCCTTTCCGCGTAAAAATCGATCCCATTCCCTCGTGGAGGAAGCAGGTCGCGCGTCTGCGGGCGAAAGCGAACCCGCATGTCGCGTTGGCAAACTATCAATCGTTCATGGATGTCACCGCTGAGCTTCGTGATGCGATCGAAAGTTCCGCGGCAAGTGCCGAGGCCGAGATCGACCGCTTGATCGACGAACGGCGCGGTAAGTAGGCGCCTTAGTGACCGGCTAAAGAGGTTTCGCTGCGGAAGCTCCCGCGGAGTGCTAGCCGAGCACCTGCGGGCACACGACGACTTTCACGTTTAGGCGGCTACCCGTGTTCTCGACGTCGGTCTCGATCCCCCGCGGATTGGTGCAATGGCGGTCCGGGTCGTAGATCACGCAGACGAGCGTATCGACCCCGTCCATCTTCGAGTAACGACCGACGTCGATCAAAAGTTGGTTGATCACCTCCTTGTGGGTGAGGCCGCTGCGCGTCATCTTGGCCTCGATCACCAAGCGCGACCGGGGAAGATGAAAATCGACACGGGAATGATTGCCGGCATAGGACGGCGTGTGTTCCTCCGGCCTGATGTCATCGAAATGCAGATCCAGGATCGCATGCATGAGGTCTTGCACGTCGTACTCATCGTTGATGCCAAACGGCGTGCGGCCGCGCTGCCGGGCACGCATCGTGTCTGCAAAGAGTGGAAAACGCCGACATAGGCTTAGAACTAGATCGAGATCATTCATGAGCGCTTTGGGCGCGAGGAGTCGGTCATTCACGCGATGCGCGAAGACGTGAGCGGCCGCAGCTTCGGCAGCGTCCCCGATGGCAAGCCCCTTAGAAAGCATCCGCTCCTGCAATGCGTGATCCAACTCCTCGTGGCGTTCGGTTGTGAGGCTTGGGAACGCAAAATCGATCGCAGCAGCTAACAGCAACTCCTGCGTAGGTATCTCGCTGAATGGTGTATAGGGCGCGGGGACTTTCGCCGTGCCCTCGCGATCCAGCAAGGAGACTGCAGCATGGGCCCCGAGGGCCGACATGGGCGCTCGAAAATGCCCTGCCGAAAATCCTCGGCGCAACGTGTTCACGAACCAAGTCCGGTTATCATCGTCTACAGGAAGCGTTGCAAGCCCTGCAGCGATGCCCAGCACCTCGATTGGATTGTAGATGAAAGATTGCCGATCGGAGGGATATATCTCGCGGCCGCGCAGATGATCGATCGCAGCGAGCCAGGTTGTCGTTATCGCTTCATCACATCGCCCCAGAAGATAGCCGTAGGTGGCGAGCTCGGGCGTCTTCCGAAGGGCTGCCGGAGTTGGTGCAGGAACCTCTGCTTCCGCGAAGCGCGGAGTCGGCAGGCCCGCTGCCTCGAGCGTCAGGGATGCCAGTGCCGTGGAGGTATCGGGCCACCTTGAGGAAGCGCTGAGGACCGCGTCTGCATTCTCCAGCACAGCCGCGGTCGAGATCTTCGCAATCGGGGTCAGAGAAACCATCGGCTCCACTTCAGCTTCACGTTGAGGGCAGCTGGCGACCAGTCCGGCACGTTACGGAGGCGACCGAGCAGTTCTGCAATCCGCTCGGAGTAGAACACGGTCACCGGCGTTCCAGCAGGAAGCGTCGAACGCCACGATAGGCTGGTGAATTTCAATGCCTGTTCGGCAAGGTAGTCGACGTCGCGGAACGTCGAGTCCGGATGCAGTGAGATCAGAAGCGGTGCCGGCAACGGGGTGTTAGGTCTCTTGATTAGGCGTGGTGCGTTCACGGCCAAAAGGCGTGTGAGGCGGCCAATCCGAGTAATAGTGCCTCGCGCCGGCGCGAACACGCCCTTCATGACATCGCTGCCTTTGTAAGCGGCAATGCCGCGCTGCTTGCGGTCAAAGATCATGAACGGATGTTCGTGCGAAATCGTCACGAACGCCATCTGGATATCCTGTTCGCTGCCGATCTCCCTCGTACATTTGAACACAATGCTAGCGACGTCGACACGCTTGAGGGGCCGGTGGGCGTGAAACACGACACGCACGGTATCGCCAGGCTGCCAGTTGTTACGCTTCTTCAGTTCTCGGAGTATCTGAAGCATCGATTCCCGAACGGCGTCTGGATAGCTTTCGTATGCGCACTCCCTCGAGACGTTGCCTAGCAGGTACGTTCCGTCCCCGCTAAAGACAGTTGTAATTCCCACGAAACGTTGACGTTTGTCGGACCTGCTCCCCGAGAGTTCGGCGACACCCATTCCAACCACCAGTTCGTCGTTGATCGTCTTGTCGTGGTTCACGGTCCAAGGCGTGCCGTTGAGCTTAGCGTACATCGAGACAGCGAAGTTCTCGAGAGTGTACTGCAGGCTCTTGAGCTCCTGAATGACTGTCGGCAGCCGGACTTCCTGAGTCGGGACGCCGAGTGTCAGAAGCAAGGACTTTGTATGAATGTAGGGATTGATACCGTCTGGCAGGCGCCCATGCTCGTCGTAAAGGACGATGATGCCCGCTTGCACGTCCCCGCTCTCCGCAAGCTTATCTTGAATAGCCTTGTTATAGTCGGCAGCCGCAGTCTGCCGATCGCTGATGTCGATGTCGATGGGGCACAGCACGAAGTCGACCTTCACGAGGCCGAATACGTCGGTGAAACCTTTCGGGAAACCCGGATAGTTCGCTCCCATCCCATCACGGAAGTAGCGAAGAAATACCTCGACCTTCCCCGCGGTCGATGATGGATAGGCAACCAGAATGCGCGGCGACCTGCCGGCGAAGTTGGAACGATCGTAGGGGCCATACTGCGATAGACCTGGCCAAGCGTATTCGCTGCTCTTAGCGCCCGTGCGATCAAATACATACTCAACTGTGGAGGCGACACGGACATTCCGGTTCTCGCCGTCGTTGTCCAGGGTGATGCGATCGCCGACCGTCGCCGACAATCCTAGCCCGAGGAAAATCGGCTTCCTGGCAAGAAACTCGCCCATGCGTTTGACCGCCTCATCGAACCGTGGCCCGACGCGGTACATCGCCTCCTGATCGTCGAGGGCGGTCGTGAGCTTCTTGTAGTTGTAGCCCAGCAGCTTGGTCAGGCAGCGGGTGAAGTTTTCTTTGGAGCCTTCCAGCTTCACGTCGGAAACCGGCATTTCGGTCGGGCCGGATTCTTCGAAGAGATAGACTACGCCTTTCTCGATCGAACGAATTCGGCCCAGCAGACGACGCTCCCCCGGCTGATACTGCCTGCGAACGACATACATACCGGTCAGGTCGATACCTGCCGCATCGAGCTCTGAGATATCGGCTTCGATGTCGTACCGCATAGCAATCGTAACGAAAATGCCGATCCTGGTCTGGCCGTCGATCGGCTCGTATATCTTCGGGCTCAACGCAAACTTGGGCGTTACTCGAAAACCGGGAAGGAGCCGGTGCGTGATGCCCGCTGCATCCGCCGCATCGGCAATTAGTTCAGACTTTTGCGCGAGGAAAGTGAAAGGCCGCTTCCGCACGGCCTCGTACTTCGGAAGGGCTTCTTCGATGGCATCGTCGAGGCGGGCTCTCAGTAACCATGGTTGATCGGCGGTCCTCACAATGGTCGAATCACCATCAACGTTGGGACCGCCCGCCTTGAGGCGGATGTAAAACAGCCTTCCAGCCATGCGGTGCACGAACCAGTATCCGCCTATTCGCTTCCTCTCCTCTCTCACTTCGGACGGATCGACGAGGTCGCGGACGACCGCTTCCACCTGCGCCGGCAATTTGACTTCGAACCCGTTGGTTACCAGAGGACGCACGCTGAGCGCAGGAGCTGTGTGGTAAGCGTGTTCCTCTTGAATCTGGGCTTGCATCCGATGCCTCCTGCTGTCGCCGACTCGTATTAGGGCCTCAAAGGCTAGCACAAAGGCGAAACGTCGGTGATGTGTTTGCAAGATCGAAGTATTCGCGTCCCCTGAATTCCCGCCGGCGCGGTACTCGTGCTGATCCGCGGTACAAGGCCAATCCTGCGGTCAGTCACGGGTTCGATTTGCGCCATAAGTAACTGAGGGACATTGATGCGCTTAACAGGCGGCATCGAGGTGCTACCAGCACGCGGAGCCTGTAAGGCTCGCCGACACGATTTCCTGAACTTGGGCACGGAGGAAAAGCATCAACGCCGGAGTGCGGAACGCGCCTAAGCCTTGGTAGCGAGGACTGAAGCGAAGTTACCGTTCGGTTAGGCGATCGATCCCTTTATCGCGAGCTCGCAGAGCTTTCGCTTCACCAAGGTACTCAATTGGTCGGTGTCGACCAGTGCCGCGATTTCGGCAGTGGTCAGAACGATAAGCTTTCGGCGCTCTAGTAGCGCGGCGGCGACGAGGTTATGGGAATTGGTCAATTCGGCGACGTTGCCGGTGATGCCATTCGTGGCAACGAGAACGCCGAAATCTAACCCTCGGCTGCGTAGCTTGTTGATAAACCACGACACCTCAATGCTGGACACAGCGCTCGACCAGTTCTTACATTCAATAAGGATGACGCTGGGCAGATAGTGGAAGCCATCGGGCGCACCGTCATTGAATATCGCCACGTCGATCTCCTCGGTATCGAAGACGTTCATCTCGTTACGGTGGGTGACTGCAATCCCCGGCACCTGGCCAAACACATAGGCAACCAGATCCTCCAGAGCTTTCCCCCTTTGCGACGTAGTAGCATCTTGGTCGAGGGCGATTGCGAGGTGCCCTTGCATCGTTGGAGCGTCGAGGAGGGGCATCAGGGGTAACTCCCGTGCACCTTTTTATTACGCAGGTCTTTGACGACTTCCTCAAAGGCCTGGTGCGTCATTCTTTCAAAAAGAGTCACCAGATCAATTGCAAGGATATTCGGGGGTAAGTTGCTGCTGATTTTCGCTGAGGGCTCAATGCCTTCGCCGTAGAGGAGCAGTCCCCACGGGGTGCCTGACGCTGCCAGTTGCTTGGAAAGGTTTGTCGCCGCGGTGCGCGCTTCAGATGGTGACGAGAGGCGCGTCTTAATCTCGATCAGCAACGGGTTACCCGTGACCGGTTCGAGAACGTCCGACCATATCGCCATGTCCGCCCCTTGGTCGGGGCGCGGGGGCTCGACAATTACCTGCACGCCGGACTTCTGAAGGGCCTCAGCGACGAGCCTTTCCAAAGCAGATCCGTTCCGGGTTTGAACAGCGTCTCGCACCTGCTGCGCAACCACGAAAGCATCGGACACTGGACCGGTCGGCAATGCGCGCTTGGTTGATGGCTCCCGCGTGTCAGTCGCTGGGGCTGCCAACAACTGATCCAATGCGAATCCAATAGCTTCAGCATTATTGACCTTGGATCGGATTACCAGGAGCCGTTGTAGGTTCGAAGGGATAAAGTCGCTCTTTGACGAGGATGCAATAAGCATGATCCGGCGCTTGTTGGCCCAAGCCATGCCGAGCTCGAACAAAACCCACGCTGATCGGCGCTCGGTCGTCAGGACGCCGATGACTAGATCGGCTCGCGCCAGAAGTGAGTTGATCTCAGCGGAAATGTCGGCGCCTTCGCCGAGCCCATCGGGAACCAGAACCTCAATTCCCCTAGATGCCAACGCTTGGCGAAGAACATCAAGCTTCACGCCGGCTGGCGCCGAGATGAAACAAGTTCGGATGACGCTGTTCATGGTATGCTCCTCGTCATAACGCCCCAGTCGAACAGGTTGCCGCACACTTTTAAGCCAACTCTTGAGGACATTTGCGCCGCTTGTCTAGCACCGGGCGGCGCCGTGCTATTGGCGTGTTTTACCACCGTGTTGAACTCCGCTCGGTCAACGGCACGACAGGGTGCAAAAGCGCCAGCGTGCCACGACAATCCACATGACAACTTCGGGCCAAAAGCCGCCGTCGAGCTCAGCCGCTTTACGGCGGCTATTCAACCCCCGACGTCCATGAGCGAACACGTCGAGGGCGTACAGCATATTGGCGGCCCCATATCCAGACGTCATCACCAAATCTCGCCCACCGCTGACTCTTTTCCCGATCCTCAAACGTCTTAGCTACAGTGAAACACTGGAGCAGGGTCCAATGAGCCTCAAGGACAAGAAAATCGTGGTCACCGGCGGCAGTCGGGGGCTTGGCCTCGGCCTGGTCGAAGCGCTGGTCGGGCAGGGCGCCGAGGTGACCGTTGTCGCGCGGGGCGCCGAGGCGCTGGAAGCGGTCGGTGCGCGGCTTGGGGTCGCCACCATTGCGGCCGATGTCACGGACGAGGACGCGGCCTATCGCATTCTGGGCGAGGTGCGCCCGGACATAGTGGTGCTCAACGCCGGTGCGAGGCCGCGCATGGGGCGGCTGGACCAGTTGAAGTGGGAGGATTTCTCCGTCGCCTGGGAGACCGACGTCAAGGCCGGGCTCTACTGGCTGCAGGCGGCGCTGAACCTGCCGCTCAAGCCGGGCAGCCGGGTGCTGGTCGGGTCGAGCGGCGCCGCCGTCACCGGATCGCAGATGTCGGGCGGTTATGGTGGGTCCAAGCGGATGTTGTGGTTCATGGCCAAATACGCCAATGGCGTGGCGCAAGAGAAAGGCCTCGGCATACGCTTCCAGGCGATCCTGCCCCGGCAGATGATCCTCGGCACCGGGATCGGCGATGCGGCCGCCGGCGCCTATGCCGGCTCGATCGGCATCACGCCGGAACAATTCGTCGCCCGCTTCGGCGCACCGATGCCGCCCCGGGCGTTCGGCGACAGGGTCGTCTCGCTGCTGGAGGACCCGGCCTATGCCGAGGGCGTCGTCTTCGGCCTCAGCGGCGACGCGGGCGTGACGATCATGGAGGGCACTGGTCCTTGAGCGACGGAAAGTCAGCCGTGGAGCGCGACCGACGGGAGGGGCTGCTTGCCCTTGCCGCCGCGTTGCGGCCGGAGCTGCACCGCTACTGTTCGCGGCTGATGGGATCGGTCATCGACGGCGAGGACGTCGTGCAGGATACGTTTGCCCGCGCCTTCGTGGCGCTCGACGCGTTGTGCGAGGTGCCGCAGCTGAGGCCCTGGCTGTTCCGGATCGCCCACAACCGGGCGCTCGACCTTTTGCGCAGCCGCGCGATCCGCGTGGCCGAGCCGATCGAGGCGGCGCTCGAAATTGCCGACGCGGCCGATCCGGTGGAGATGCTGATGCGCAGGCAAGCCGTGCAAACCGCCGTGTCGCGCTTCGCGGAGCTTCCCGTGCCGCAACGCAGCGTCGTCATCCTCAGGGATGTGCTGGACGAGCCGCTGGCCGACATCGCCGCCCTGCTTGGCACCACGGTGGATGCGGTGAAGGGGCATCTGGCGCGCGGCCGTGCCCGGCTTCGGCGGATCAACGCGCAGGCCGACCCGCGTCCCGATGCGCGCATCGCCTCCGCCGCTATCGTGCGCTACGTCAACATGTTCAACCAGCGCGACTGGGACGGCTTGCGCGCGCTGCTTGCCGACGATGTGAGGCTCCACCAGTCGATGCACCCGCCGCGCGCGGGCGCCGCCGACGTCGGCATGTTCTTCACGATCTACGCCAAGAGCGACGGCTTGTGGCTCAGGCCGGCATGGGTCGAGGGCCGCGAGGTGATCGCGGTGTTCGAAGACCGGACCGCCGCGAAGCCGAATCATTTCATGTGGCTGGAATGGCGCGAAGGCCGGATCAGCTTCATTCGCGACTACCGCTACGTCCGCTACATCCTCGACGACGCGGACCTGGTGCTGGCAAGGGAAGCCGGAGCTTCCCGTGGTGGCGGCGGGCGCTGACAGGCGACAGCAGGTCGCGGGCCGGATCGACGCCTGACGGCGGCGGGCGCGGGCCGCCGCATCGAGGCGAGGCGTCGTGCCTTCACGACGGGATGAGGGTGGAGACCTCGCGGTCGGACGGCCGTTCGCTGGCGGCCAGCCCGGCGGCGACGCCGGCGCGGTCGGCGGCGTTGCGGTTCTGGCTCATCTTGCGCTTGCCTTCGAGCCTCACGACCGGCATGCGCAGGCCGACTATGCCGCGAAGCTGCGACTGGATGAAGTCGGGCGGCGCGTCCGACACCGCCCAGCGCGGCGCATCGCGTGCACCCTCATGCAGGTTGGTCAACCGGGTGACGACCTCCAGCAGCCTGTCCGCATCGTCGAAGAACTCGACCGGCCCGTAGGCATGAACGGCCGCGTAGTTCCAGGTCGGAACGACCTTGCCGGTTTCCTGCTTGGTCGCGTACCAGGACGGCGTCACATAGGCGTCCGGCCCCATGAACATGGCAAGCCCGTCGCCAATCGCGGGAACGCGCCACTGCGGGTTGGCCCTGGCCAGATGGCCATGGATCACGCCGTGCTCACCCTCCGTCTCGTCGAGAAAAAGCGGCAGGGGGGTGGCCAGTGGTCCGTCCGCCGTGGCGGTGACCAGATTTGCCAGCCGTGCGGCGCGTATCGTCGCCATCAGGCTGTCCTTGTCGTCATCGCGGAAAGCGGGCGGCGTATACATGGTCGAACTCCTTGCGTTGCAGCCACAGATGCCAGACAATCTGGCCTGTTGGAATATCCAGTTTCGAAGAGTTGAGGTGGTCCAGTTGGACGGAGCCGCGCGCCGCATCATCGCTGGTATCAAGCAGCAGATCCACGGCGGCGCCTATCAGCCCGGCGACCGTCTGCCGTCGACCCGGGTCTTCGCCGCCGAATGGGGTGCGTCGCGCACGACGGTGACGGCGGCCTACAGCCAGCTCATCGCCGAGGGGTATCTGATCTCGCGGGCAGGGGCGCGCGCTGAAGTGGCGCAGGGGCTGGGGGCCACGGTGGCGCCAAAACCCGCCATGGCGGCCGCGCCCCGTCACCTCTCGGCCTTCGCGCAACGCCTGCTTGGCCTGCCGGTGCCAGCCCTGGCGCAGCCGGCGCGGGTCGCGGATTTCCGCTATGGCGATCTGTCGGGCGCCGACTTTCCGGTTCTGGCCTGGCGGCGCGCGATGAACAGGGCCAGCGTGCGGCGCGGCGCGCGGCTGGCCTATGGCGATCCGCAGGGATCGGCCGAGCTGCGCGCCGCGCTGCAAGGCTATCTCTGGCGGGCGCGCGGCATCTCCTGCACGCCGGACCGGATCGTGATCGTCAACGGCTCCCAGCAAGGGCTCGATCTCTGCGCCCGGCTGCTGCTCGATACGGGCGACCGCTTCGTCATCGAAAACCCCGGCTATCTGCTTGCCCGCCAGGCCTTCGCGGCGGCGGGCGGTGTCGCCACGCCCATTGCCGTCGACGGCGACGGGCTGAGGACGGACGCGCTGCCGCCGGCGCGGCTCGCCTATGTGACGCCCTCGCACCAGTTTCCGCTCGGCGGCGTCCTGTCGGCGACGCGCCGGCGCGCGCTGCTGGCCTGGGCGGCGCGGGAAGCCGCCTATGTCATCGAGGACGATTACGACGGCGAATACCGCTACGACGTCGCCCCCATCCCGCCGCTGCGGACGCTGGACGCGGATATGGTCATCTATGCCGGCACGCTGTCCAAAACCCTGTCGCCGACGCTGCGGCTCGGCTATCTCGTCGTTCCCGCCGGCCTGCGCCAGGCTTTCAGCGCGGCCAAGCGCCTGACGGACCGGCACTCGCCGCTGCTGGAGCAGGACGCGCTGGCCGACATGCTGGCCAGCGGCGCCTATGAGCGCCATGTGCGCGCCATCCGCAGGAAGAACGCCGAGCGAAGGGCGCTGCTGCTGCGGGCGCTGGCGGACAAGCTCGGCCAATCGGTCACCGTCGAGGGCGCTGGCACCGGGCTGCATCTGGTCATCTGGGTGAACGGCGTCGGCGCCGATCGCGTCGCTTCGATCGTCACGGCCGCACAGGCCGCCGGGATCGGCCTCCATCCGGTGACGCCGCTCTACGACCCGGCCGGGCCACAGCCGGCCACGGCGGGGTTCATCCTCGGCTATGCCGGGCTCCACGTGGATGCCTTGCGGCAGGGCGTGGCGGTGCTGGCCACGGTGCTGGCCGGGTTCCGCTGAAATCAGCCGAGAAGGTTGCGCGCCGTGCGCATGAAGATCCTCGAGCCGATCGGGATCAGGTCGTCGGGAAAGTCATAGTCGGGATTGTGCAGGGCGGGGTGGCGTTCGCCGGCGCCGAGAAAGAACATCGCCGAGGAGGCGCTGTGGCCGAACAGGCCGAAATCTTCCGAGGCGCGCATCGGCAGGGCTTCCTCGCCATGCGCGACGCTCTCTTCGTCGAGGGCGCGCCGCAGATGCTCGACCGCGTCGGGCGCGTTGACGCTGGCGACGAAGATCTCGTGATAGTCCCAACTGGCGGAGAGGCGGTGCCGGCGGGCGATTTCCTTGACCAGCGTTTCGGCGGCGGCGCAGAGGTCCGCCATGCGCTCGTCGCGGCGGGTGCGCAGCGTCGCCCAGACCTCGGCATGGGCGGGCGCGATGCCGAACACGGCTTCGCCCATCTCAGCGTGGGTGACGGTGACCATGGAGAAGTCGTCATCGGCAAAGGTCGCGCGGCCGAGCGCCGGCAGAGCCGGCATCAGTTCCGAGATCGCCGGCATGGGCGAGGTTCCGGTCTCGGGCATGGAGGAGTGCGCGGTCTTGCCTTCCAGCACGATGCGCATGCCGCGCGAGGCGCAGTTGACCACGCCGGGCTTGAGCCTGACCTCGCCGAACGGCACGCCGGGCAGATTGTGCAGCGAGAAGGCGAAATCCGGTGCGATCTCGCCGAAGCGCGGATCGGCGACGACGCCGGCCGCGCCATTGCCGGTTTCCTCCGCCGGCTGGAACATCAGCACGACACGGCCGCTGGCCGGCCGCTCGCGGCCGAACTGGCGGCCAAGGGCTGCCAGGATCGCGGTGTGTCCGTCATGGCCACACATATGCGATTTGCCCGGCACTTGCGATGCATGCGGCACGCCCGACAGTTCCTCGATCGGCAGCGCGTCGAGTTCGGAACGAAACAGGACGGTCGGTCCGTTTTTGCCGCTGTCGTAGATGGCCGCGACGCCGTGCCCGCCGAGCCCGGTCAGCACCTTGTCCGGCCCGGTGTCGCCGAGGAAGGCGACGACCGCTTCAGCCGTCTTCTCCTCCTCGTTCGAGATTTCCGGCTGCCGGTGCAGCTTGCGCCGCCATTCGGTCAGTTCGACAATGTCGCGATTGGTCAGGGTCATGCTTTTCGGCCTCCGCTGCATTCCCGTGCTAACGATAAACGGCCGTGCCGGCCACGGTCCAACTTCCGGGCTTTGGCGGGCCAGAAACCTTCGCGCCCGCTATTTCGCGCGGTTGGGGCAGAGCGCCTTGAACGGGTCCAGCGTATAGTCTTAACCGGAAGCGTTCCTCCCTTTGGCCGGGAGGATCGGCGCCCGACAAGGCGCGGTCAAGACCCGTTGCACCAGCGCCTGCGGCGGCTGGCCCAATCGCCTTGGCCTACGAACCGGATGGTCATTATGAGACGATTGTTTATAACGGTCGCTGAAATCGCCATACCAAGGGGAGACGATGCGCTACATACGTCCGCTTTCAATCGAAGACGCCGTTGGCCAACTGGCCGGATCGGCCGGCCCGGCCGCCATCCTTGCCGGAGGCAGTGACCTCCTGGTGAGGATGAAGGGCGGCTTTGTCGAACCCGAACTGATCATCGACATCAAGTCGATCGCCGGCTTGCGCGACATCAGGGAAACCGCCGAGGGCTTCAGCATCGGTGCCGCCGTGCCTTGCGCCGTGCTGGGCGAGAACGCCGCGCTGAAGAAGGCGTGGCCAGGCGTCGTCGAGGCGGCGAAGCTGATTGGCTCCAAGCAGGTGCAGGGACGCTGCACGATCGTTGGCAATCTGTGCAACGCCTCGCCGGCGGCCGACAGCGTGCCGGCGCTGGTGGCGGCGGGCGCCAGGGCGGTGGTCGTCGGCCCGTCGGGCAAGCGCACCATTGCCGTCGAGACCGTGCCGACCGCGCCGGGCCGGACATCGCTCGCCAAGGGCGAGATCATCGAGGCGATCCTGCTCGGCAGCCAAGCGCCGCGGTCGGCCGACGCCTATCTCAGGTTCATTCCGCGCACCGAGATGGACATCGCCGTGGTCAGCGCCGGCGTCAACCTGACGCTGGACGAGGCCGGCGTCGTGACGGCGGCCCGTGTGGCGATCGGCGCCGCGGCGCCGACCGTGCTGCTGGTCGAAGAAGGGGCCGAGGCCCTGATCGGCCGCAAGCTCGACGAAGCGGCGCTGGAGCGTCTGGCCAAGGTCTGCGCCGGGGCCTGCCGCCCCATCGACGACAAGCGCGGCACAATAGAATTCAGACGCAAGGTTGCGGGCGTGCTGGCCGGGCGGGCCGCACAGACCGCCTATGCACGTGCAGGAGGCAAATGATGGCTGGCGTAGCGGTTTCAACCACGATCAACGGCGACACGATTGAATATCTCTGCCAGCCCGACGAGACGCTGCTCGACGTGCTGCGCGACCGGCTCGGCCTGACCGGCGCCAAGGAAGGCTGCGGCACCGGCGACTGCGGTGCCTGCAGCGTCATCCTCGACGACCGGCTGGTCTGTTCGTGCCTGGTGCTCGGCGCGGAAGCGGAAGGCCGGCGCATCGAGACCGTCGAGGGCATGGCGCATGGCGACAAGCTGCACCCGCTGCAGCAGAAGTTTCTGGAGCATGCGGCCCTGCAATGCGGCATCTGCACGCCCGGCTTCCTGATCGCGGCCAAGGACCTCCTGGCCAAGAACCCCGACCCGACCGAGGAAGAAATCCGCTTCGGCCTGGCCGGCAATCTCTGCCGCTGCACCGGCTATGACAAGATCGTGCGCGCCGTCCAGGACGCGGCAATCGTGATGAAGGGAGCCTGAGATGAATTTCGATCCGCGTTTTTCGGGGCGTAAATTCGCTTCCGTCGGCACGCGCCCGATCCGTCCCGACGGCGTCGACAAGGTGACCGGCCGCGCCCGCTACGGCGCCGACTTCAACATGGCAGGCCAACTGGTCGGCCGCGTGCTGCGCAGCCCGCACGCGCATGCCAAGATCCGGAAGATCGACACCTCGAAGGCGGAAGCGCTTGCGGGCGTCAAGGCGGTGATCACCGCCGCCGACCTGCCTGACCTCACCGATGGCGATGCCGCCATGTACGACATCCTCGACAATTGCATGGCGCGCACCAAGGCGCTCTATGACGGCCATGCGGTGGCGGCTGTCGCGGCGATCGATGCCCACACCGCCAGGCAGGCGCTGAAGCTGATCGTGGTCGACTACGAGGTGCTGCCGCATGTCACCGATGTCGACGAGGCGATGCAGCACCACGCCCCGCTGATCAACGACGCGGTCTTCACCGAGGGGCTGGAGGAAAAGCCGGTCAAGCCATCTAACGTCACCAAGCGCAGCCAGTTCGGCCATGGCGACGTGCATCAGGGTTTCGGCCACGCCGATTTCATCGTCGAGCGCTCGTTCAAGACCGAACAGACGCACCAGGGCTATATCGAGCCGCATGCCTGCGTGGCCAATGTCAGCACCGACGGCACGGCGGACCTCTGGGTCTGCACGCAGGGCCATTTCGTCTACCGCCAGCACTGCGCGCAACTGCTCGGCATGGAAGCCTCGAAGCTGCGCGTCACCTCCTCCGAGATCGGCGGCGGCTTCGGCGGCAAGACCCATGTCTGGGCCGAGCCGGTGGCGCTCGCCCTGTCGCGCAAGGCCGGCCGCCCGGTAAAGCTGGTGATGACGCGTGACGAGGTGTTCCGCGCCTCGGGTCCGACCAGCGCCACTTCGATCGACGTCAAGATCGGCGCCCGCAAGGACGGCACCATCACTGCCGCCGAAGCCACGCTGCGCTATTCCGCCGGCCCCTATGCCGGTTCATGGGCCGAGATCGGCGCCATGACGGCGTTCGCCTGCTATCGTCTCGATAACGTCAAGACCGTCGGCTTCGAAGTGCTGGTCAACCGGCCCAAGACCGCCGCCTACCGCGCGCCCTCGGCGCCGATGGCGGCCTTCGCGGTGGAAAGTGCTGTCGACGAGCTCGCCAAGGAGCTCGGCATGGATCCGGTCGAGTTCCGCATCAAGAACGCCGCCCAGGAAGGCACGCGCTCGTCCTACGGCCCGGTCTACGGCCCGATCGGCATCGGCCCGACGCTGGAAGCGGTGAAGGCTCATGCGCACATGAAAGCGCCGCTGAAGAAGAACCAGGGGCGCGGCATGGCCTGCGGCTTCTGGTTCAATTTCGGCGGCCAGACCTGCGTTGACCTGAACATCGGCATGGACGGCTCGGTGTCACTCGCCGTGGGTACGGTCGATGTCGGTGGTTCCCGCGCCTCGCTGTCGCTGGTGGCGGCGGAGGAGCTCGGCATCGACTATTCCCAGCTCAAGGCTATCGTCGCCGATACGTCGAGCCTCGGCTATAACGACATGACCGACGGCAGCCGCGGCACCTTCTCGTCCTCGATGGCGACGATCTCGGCCGCCCGCAACGCGATCAAGATCCTGCGCGAGCGCGCCGCGCAGATGTGGGATATCTCGGTCGACGACGTCGTCTGGGAACAGGGCCACGCGGTCGCCAAGGGCGAGAAGCACGGCAATCTCGGCAAACTGTCGCTGAAGGAGATCGCGGCCAAGTCGGGCACCACAGGCGGGCCGATCGCCGGCCACAGCGAGCTCGTCGCCGACGGCGCCGGCGTCTCCTTCGCCACCCATATATGCGACGTCGAGGTCGACCCCGAGACGGGCGCGACCAGGGTGATCCGCTACACGGTGGTGCAGGACGCCGGCAAGGCGGTGCACCCGACCTATGTCGAGGGCCAGTACCAGGGGGGTGCGGCGCAAGGCATCGGCTGGGCGCTCAACGAGGAGTATATTTACGGCAAGGACGGCCGTCTGCAGAACGCCGGCTTCCTCGACTACCGCATCCCGGTGTGCTCCGACCTGCCGATGATCGACACGCAGATCCTGGAAATCCCCAACCCCAACCACCCCTACGGCGTGCGCGGCGTCGGCGAAACCTCGATCGTGCCGCCGCTGGCGGCGATCGCCAACGCGGTCTCGAACGCGGCCGGCGTGCGCATGACCCACATCCCGATGTCGCCACCGCGCATTCTCGCGGCGATCGAGGCGGAACGGGAAGGGTAGGGCGAGGTCGAGCGAATGGTCGAAGTCACCCTTTGGGGGGCCCTCGGCCAGCTTGCCGGAGGCCAAAGCAAGGTCGAAGTCGAAGCCAAGGACATCAGGGAACTGTTCAGGAAACTGGCTGAACAGTATCCCGGGCTCGAGCCGTGGATCGATCGCGGCATTGCCGTGGCGATCGATGGGGTGATTTATCGGGATACTTGGGGGAAGAAGCTGCCGCCGGGGGCGGAGATTTTTTTGCTGCCGAGGTTGGCTGGGGGGTGAGGGGGCGCCATCGTCGGAGCTTACTTCAATGTTGAGGCACCAACTTGAAATATTCGGTGAGGCTGGCGAGTGCCATCCGCATTTCAATCAAATCGGCTTGCGGATCCATCAGCACACCGATCTGCTTGTCCATCGCCGGATGTGTAGGCACCTTTGAAGCGCCTGCTGACGCCCGTCCGAACCGAGTGAGATCGCACATCGCCACCGTCTCGACTCCCTTCTTTGAGAGGGGACTGACAACCTTGCCAAACCACCGGATATGTTCCGCGTAGGGGTCTAGGTGAGGATGCACGATCTTGTAGTGTTCGGACTTGCTCGGGAATGACTTGCGGGCGGGATTTTTGCGTACCTCGAGCTCTCTCTTCGATCCATTACAGTCCTTGCACGATATGCAAAGATTGACCGGTTCGAACATGAATCGCGGCGCGCCATCCCTCGATATGATATGCTCACCGTCCCAAACGGCATTATTCCCTGTCGGAATTTCAACTAAGCAATAGCAGCAGCGCTGGTTCTGCTCCTGGATATAGTGGTCCTTGATTTCCTTTCGGACTGGTGAAACCTCGTCCTCGCTCCAGTAGCTGCCAACCTGTTTGTCGGGAGCGCTAGCCTCGAATTTATCTACAATAAGTTGGCTCGTCGCAGAATATTTCACTGGCGTCATTCGTGTGCCGTCGTCCCAGCTGCACGCGCCACATCGGATATGTCTCCAATGATAGATGCGATCGGATCGTCAGGCCTCAACCTTCTTGTGATCTTAGTGAGATCGGCCATGACCTCGCTAAACTCGGGCGATCTCGCCTTTCCTTTCGAGATCAGTCCTAGCGCAGAGACGACCTGCTCCCGAATATAGAGATTTCCGGGCATTGGGCTACCGAAAACCTCCGCCAAGAGATAGTCCGTGGATTGGCCGGTGATCGTTTCGGTTGACGGCAAGGCGGGCTGATCGAGGGCGATGACGTTGGCGTGCTTAGGCAGCTCAGAGATCACCATCGGTGAATGCGTCGCAATAACGAAATGACACCCCTTGAACCGGGCAAAAGTCTTCACAAGTAGATTAACATAGTCCACTTGCCACTCAGGGTGCAGGCTAAGCTCAGGTTCATCAATGAGAACAAGGCTAGCATTGTTGATGACTGATGCTAGCGCTAGAAGCGCCGAAATCATGCTGAGTTGGCCGGAACTGGCGTGTCTTAAGTTCGACGGCGGTCCGTTAATTTGCTTAACCTCGACTCCCGATAGTCGAATGAAGCCGGCGCGACGAAGCGGCTGCAATATCCTGAAGGTCTCGTCGAGCTCCCCTCCAAATCGGAAGTCTGCTGTCGTTCGTATGATGCCTTTGTCAGCGCGATGCAACGCCAACTCCAACAGCTCGTTCAGCTCCCCTTCGCTGAACCCAGTGCGAAGCATTTCCCCAACATTACGACTCTCCGAAAAATTCAAGAAGCCTTTCCAGTCCACCCTCTGGCCGCGCCGGAGCGTGTTTATTACTGACGAATGAATGCGGACTCTATAGATGACTGTCAAGATCGGCTCGAGACCGAGAAACTCAAAAACGGACCCTATATTGATCCGACGCAGCGCCTCATTTTCTCCTTCCTCGAAGAGATTGTTCAAGGACCTAAAAAGAAGCGATTCCATTGACGCCTTGCCGAATTGATCGCGCAGGCCGAGATACTCGTACAAGGATGGTTCGACCGGCTTGACCGAGTTGCGGATGGAGCGCGGAACGGGGAATTTGTCGAATGGGCTGATGGTCAGGGCGACGACGCGCCTTGGCAATGGAAGATCGAAAATCGGTACATGGAATCCGTCAATCCGGCACTCCAGTTCTTGTCTGCCATGATACTCGATCGTGCAAAGTCGTCCATCGATCCGGTACGAGAGAAATTCGAGTGGAAAGTCCTTGATGGTGCGCCGTTTCTGCAACTGGAGCTGCTCCAGAATGACGAAGGTTTGCACGATCGCACTGAGCAAATGTGATTTGCCAGTCCCGTTTTTTCCGATCAGGGCAGTGATGTGCTCGGATGAGGATGCCTGCGGGTTTTGCGGTGGCTCACTGAAGGTGACGTGTGGATTCATCCATTCTTGCTGACGGCGCCACGGCAGTTGTACCCGAACCTGCGCAGTTCGAGCGTTTAGCAACTGAAAATCATCTTCTGCATACATTCGAGCCGACTCGGCTATTTTATTTGTTTTGGCTACGATTCTCGGCGCTTAACGCGACGTATCACCGGGAAAAATTGCTAAAACGGGTTGCAACGTGACTGTCCACAAAAATTAGGCAGGAATCTGATTCAGCAAGGCGCCTGTTTTATCAGCCGATGTCCAGAAGTGGCTTGGTTATCGAAGCCAGGACATTGGTACCAACTTTATACCGTCCCGCCAGCGCTCTACAGTCGCTGCTCTGAACCAATCTTGCAACAAATCGACGTGATCGGTTACGATTACCTGCATTTGCGGAGCCAAGCTGATACAATACTCCGACAGCAACTGATAGAGCCGAGCTACTGCAACCTGGTCCTCATCTTCAGCACCGGTAATCTCTCCGACGTCTCGGTCAGGTGGGTAATGAGCCTGCGATGGCTGATCGAGCATTAAGAACGAGGGTACAGGGCGGCTACGTGCTCGGAATAACTTGTGAAGCGCGAGGTGAGCCGCCACGTGATATCCGACCCAATTTTCGCCGCTGCCAATTTGCGGTAGCGACAGAGGGCCGTCAATGGTATCTGCGACAACTGTAAGGTTCTTACGATCTAAACGGAGATTGTTTTCTCCGTGCTCCAATTGCAAGCGACGCGCATATTGTGTGAGATCGCGTCCCACGAGTCCAAGCGCCGTTGTCAAACGCTCTTCCATCGACTCATAATCGAGGGCGGCCTCTAATTCTGTCACTTCCGCCCGAACCCGCGCTATTTGCAGCCGCAGTCCTTCGTCGTCGGAAAGCGTTCTCGCATTCTCAAGGTAGTACCCGATCCGACCGGCGACGCGAGCCTGTTCGGTGAACTGATCTTGCTCGATCCTAAGCCGCTCATTGTCTGCGATCCGTGCAGTGATGTCCCGTTGCACGCCAATGAGTTCTGCCTCAAGGCCTGTGCGCTGGGTTTCAAGTTCTGCAATCTGTCCTTGTACCCGTGGATTGTCGCGACGAAGTGTACTCAGTTGACGGTCAAGTCTAGTCAAGGATTGAAGGATTTCGCCAACCGATGGCACCGGGATTGGTAGCTGACTGTCGCACAACGGGCAGGTTTCGTGCCCGTCCTTTTCGTGAGTCACCAAGCCGATCGAAGCTAGGCGCGCCTGCTGTTCCTGGGCCTCAGCCTCATAGGCGGACGCCTCATGAGTCAGACGTTGTAGGTCCCTTATCTCGTCCCGAAGTTCCTGAAGTTCAAAGCGTAACCGCCGTCGCCTGTCCTCCAAATCGTTCAGGTCAGCCGCAAGATCATCTGTCCTTGCGTATTCTAACGCGCGGGGTGCCGCCGCTTGGGCGAGTAGGTCCCTGGCGGTCTCTAACGTTTCAGGTGTCGCTGCAAACGGCAGAAGCCCGACGCGCTTAGCCTCCAGGATAAGGTTTCGAGCCGTTCCGGATGCCTCGTCCGTGAGCGCACGAGCGTCTGCTAGATCGCGCTCCAAGCTCCGAAGCCTTCGCCTAGCATCATCGTATCGCTTCTGTTTCAGGAAGTGGTCCTCACCCATGGCGCCGACGAAGTACGGTAAAGTGTCCTTGATGGCTTGGGGGATTCGCTCCTCTCCTTGACGATGAAACAGCAGGCGCCTGTTAGCGATCTCGTCTTGGTTTTGAAGGCAAAAGAAGATCGCTTGGCCAGCAGACGCTTCAAGAGGTCGACGAGTGGCGCCGGCTTCAGGAACATAAAGATTTTCTGCTACACCGAGGATAGCGGAAAGCCGGCTTCTCAGTCCGTCTGCGGTTGAATTCTTTACGAACCCCGCCGGCCCTGCCGGAAAATCATCGACGTTACGTTCAAAGTAGATGTCATCGCTCGTCTTACCCGCCGGTCCAGGGTTGCGGCGGGCCACCAAAATGCCTTCACCGTCACGATCAAATAAGACGGCAAACCAGGAGACCCCACGACGAATCTCGCCCTCAGCTATTGTGCATTCGGTTCGACCCCAGCAGTAGTCGACTATGTCCAGCAACGCTGATTTTCCGGTTTTCGATGCGCCAGTCACGATATTCAACATACCAAGTTGGAAGCATGTGTCTCTTCTCTCTCCATTATGCGAGTAGATGGCGATAGCCCTGATCTGAAGACTCACACTCGTACTCCCATTGTCTGCAGCACTGAAGCTGATTCTCCCTGACTTGCAAACCAGCGGCCAAGCAATGCCGCTGCACGTCGTATTTCCTCAACTTCTTTGGTCGTTGCTGTGAGCTTTGAACCAAGTCGCAACGGTTGTTGTCCGAGATTCATCCCTTCACGATCGATGGTAATCGCATGAATTTGCGACAAAAAAAGCAGAGCCTCCCGCGTAACGGGTCGCAACCGCAGGACTCGATCAGGCAAGACACTAAGCATGTCCGCGTTTTCGCCAGCCCAAGAGGCGAACGCCGTGTTGGCCTTTCCTGGAAGAGCGCGACGCGATCCGGGATGCAGGATCAACGGCGGAATAAGGAAGGCATAGGGTAGCGGCATCGCGCCACTCAGTTGCGCCAGCGGTCTTACGCTGCTTGTCTGTTTTCGATAGTGAACGAGTGCTCGGACTAGCAATTCGCCACAGAATGCGGGGTTGAAAAGCGAAGCTTCTTCTTGGGGCCGCTCACGCCAACTCAGTTCAAAACGGCGACTATCTGACATCACCCTTCCTCCGTGCAGAGGGTGACGTAATTTTTGTGCCATCCCAAACGCAGATCGTTGGCCAAGATATGATACGATCCAACATTCAAAAATTTTGCCGTTAATGACCGGAACGGAAACCGGGCTTCGGTCTCAACCCATTGGTAAAGTTGCTGCGCGTCTTGCATCAGCTTTGCCTCGTCAACTTCCAAACCTTCATGGATATCGCACATAGCTTCGAAGCGGGGCTCCCATTCCTCAACCAATCGCTGTTCGAATTTCTCCAATTCTTCGTCGAGCACGACGTGCTCGCGTGTCCACTTGGAGCGCTGAACGAATGCGCGATAGTAATCCCGTTTGGCAAAGCGCAACCGGTTTCCGCCGAGGCCTATCATCTTCAACTGTCTAACGAACCAAAATCCCTCATACTCTGCAATCTCTGTCTCGTTTGGCTCCGCGTGCTCAAGATCAGCGACTAACGCATCTCGCCTTAGGGCGTCGCGTATATCATCCAATTTGGCTTCGACGACGCCGATCGCGATCGCCTCAGGTGGACGGGCCATAAGAGCCGCGCAAACTCGTGGCCACCACCAACCCTCCAACATCTCGCGCGCGATTCTCGCCTTGCCGGGAGGTGCTACCAACCGAAGCGCGTGTTCCAACTCTCTATCCAGGTCGGTGATGAGTGGCTGATGGTCGAGAATTTCTATGGCGCTTAGAAGGGCCGATCTCATCGGTTCAGCCAGCGCGAGAAACGCCGAAAACGCGGGTGCCAGTGCGTCATTTTTCGACGTTTGCGCCACCCGGGTGAGGAGTTCGTTGGCTGCCTTGGGATTGCGCTTTGCACCTGCTGGATATGCTTGAGCAGGCCGAAGCAAACTGGCGGCAGAGTTCGTCGGGGCTGTGCCCGTGGTTATGAGAATTAACTTAGCGCGCGAGGGGAGAGACGGATCGTCCTTCGCAGCCACCGCCCACACTCGAAGTGTCTTCCATAGATCAGTACCTGCATCGCTAAGATTTGCTAGGCGATCGATATGATGTTTTGTCTGCAGTAGTTCGTAAGCTGTCCCGCTCTTCGCGAAGGACACATCGTCAATTTGTTCAATCGATACCTCGACATCAATCCCGGTATTTACGTGCGGGATACACAAGAGTAGTGCAAGACGAGCTTGGTAAAGATACCCAAGCGCTGCAGCAGCAGCTGTAAACTGACTTTTGTCGTTCCCCATTCGATCCCCCTCGGTGCAGGTTGGCCGATTTTAGCACTGCAAACAAGAGGATTGCGACTTCATCGAGCCCCTGATGGTCAACAATCCAGGTGGAACTGACGCAGCTGCCAGTCCATGTCTCCAAGCTAAGTCCGTCCCATTCCGCATCGCCACCGCTCAGGCTGAATTCCGCTTTGGGGCGTGTACTCGATGGCTGGACCGAAGAGGGCTTCTGCAGCGAGCGAACTGCTGAAATGGGTTGTTTCATTTTCAAAAGCGGCCGCCTTGGGGCGGGGAGGGTTGGCGAGACGAGAACCCTTAAGTGACAACACGGTCTAGCGATCGTAGGATCAAGCGCTCTGCGTCCGTATCACCGCTCGGCAATGACCCTTCTCCCCAGGCGTCTCTCGTTTGCCAGGCGGCGCGGGCGGCTGGTCGCCAGGCCGGAAATTGCTTTAGCTTCCAACCGCCCCAGCCACCTGCGCCCGCCCATACACCAGCCCGGCCACCGCCAGATCCCCAACAGCCAACCCCCGAAAGACAAACGCCGTGGTCTCGCCCAGCCCCTCCCGCCCGGCAAAATCCCCGCAGACCAAACCCGTCAGGTCGCCTGCGACCATCGTGGGATCAACCATGGGCTTGGGCATGTTTCTCTCCTGCTCCAGATCATCCACGACAATGCGATCAAAGCGGCGCATCGTTTCGGGCAGCCAGGGCAGGGCCTGGTCGGTCATCACGGTGAAGCTTCCCGGCTTCAGCCAGTTGGCGTCGAGGAACGGTTCGGGTTTGGGCACGAGGGTCACCGTCGTCACCACCATGTCGGCGCCTTCGATCGCAGCCTGTGCCGTGTGGCAGGGGATTGCTTGCAGGCCGCGCGAGCGCGCCATTTGGCAGAGCGCGTCGCGGTTGGCGGTGCCGCGGCCGAAGGCGCGGATTTCGCGCAAGGGGAAGAGGTCGGCGAAGGCCTCTAAATGTCCACGCGCCTGCACGCCGCAGCCGATGAAGGCCAGGGATGACGCGTCGCTTCTGGCCATTTGCCTGGCGGCGACTGCGCTCAAGGCGGCCGTGCGTTTCTCGGTCACCCAGTTGCCGTCGACCAGGGCAAGCGGCAGGCCGGTTTCGGCATCGAGCAGCGTGATCAGGGAATTCAGCGTGGGCAGTCCGCGTGCGGCATTGCGCGGATTGACGACCAGCGACTTCGTGGCCAGCACGGGCGGCGTGGACGCAACGCCGAGCGTCGCCATGATGTAGCGGTCGTCGCCCGGCAGCACGACCGCCTTCGGCGCGCACCAGACTTCGCCGCGCCTCTGGCCTGATATCTGGCGTTCGATCTCGTCGACCATGTCGACTGTCGAGATCGACAGGCGGTCGAGCAGCGCCGATGACAGATAGGGCAAGGTTTCGGCGGCCAAGGGTTGGTTGTTCATGCTGTCATTCCTCATGGGATCCTCAAACCGCCGCGAGACCCCCTCATCGCGGGTCTGGACGCCTCCTCACGCTTCCAGCGTCGGCTCCGTATTCACCTCCAGCGCCTCTTCCGCCTCATCCTCTTCCCCCAGCACCTCGCCATGCACGCCCAATGCCTTTCCGATCCAGATCGGGTCGACCAGGTGGTCGCGCTTGGGGTTGGTGGTGTTGGGGTGGATGAGGATGCTGAGGCCGCCATGGTTCAGCATCAGCCAGGGCACCAGCGTGGCGAAGATTTCGGTGGCGAAGGAGACCTGGTACATGGCCTGCTCATGCGGCCCGACGGGCTCGTCGCGCCAGCTGCCCAGGCGCACGCGGAAGCGTTCGGCGATGCGCTGGCGCAGCCATTCGGCGTATTGGCGCTGGGCGGCGTCGCCGTAATAGATATGGGCGTGGTAGCTGGCGATCTCGGCGAGTTGTCTCGGGCTGGGCGGCCGGGGTTGCCCGGCCGGCGTTGAACTGGCTTTGCTCATCTCGATGCTCCCCTGGTGACGCCCCGAGGGAACTGTAGCCGAAGCGCGGGCGGCTTGTCTGTAGCCCTGCTCAGCCGGCGCGTTTCCAGCAGGCGATGACATGGCCTGCTTCAACTTCCCGGGCGACAGGTTCGGCCTTGCGGCAGGCGTCTTCCGCCAGCGGGCAGCGGCCGGCGAAGGCACAGCCGGCAAAGCTGGCATCGAGGGCAGCATCGGGGCCGGCTTCGATGGCGGCTTCCGCCATGGTCCGCCCCTCATTGGAAGACGCCGCCAGCAGCATCTGCGTGTAGGGGTGGTTGGGGCCGGCGAAAATCTGGTCGGAGGAACCGGTCTCGACCAGGCGGCCGCGATAGAGCACGCCGATGCGGTCGGCCATGTAGCGCACGACTCGGAGATCATGGCTGATGAAGAGATAGGCGGTGTCCTCTTTCTTCTGCAGATCGTTGAGCAAATTGAGCACGGTCGCCTGCACCGAGACGTCGAGCGCCGAGGTCGGCTCGTCGAGCACCACCAGCCTCGGCAGGCCGGCGAAGGCGCGGGCGATGGCCGTGCGCTGGCGCTGGCCGCCGGACAGCGTGCCGGGTTTCTGCTCCGCTGTCGTGCGGGCAAGGCGCACGGAGGCCAGGAGGTCGCCGACGCGTTGCGGTACGGCGCGGCGCGGCAGGCCGGCCAGCCGCCGCAGCGGCCGGCCGAGGATGCGGCCGATGCGCTGGCGCGGATTGAGCGTGCGGTCTGGCGACTGGAACACCATCTGCACGTCGCGCCGCTCGGCTGGCTGGCGCCGCTCGACCAGCGGCGCCACGGTGCGGCCGAACAGCTCGACGCTGCCCGCCGTCGGCGGCTGCAGGCCGGTGACGATGCGGGCCAGCGTCGACTTGCCGGAACCGGATTCGCCGATCAGCCCGAAGGTCTCGCCGGCGGCGATGTCGAGGTCGATGCCGTGCAGTACGGGCTGGCCGCCGAAGGACTGCCTTATGCCGCGGCAGGAGACGGCGATCTCGCGCTGCCGGGCGGGCGCGGCATCGTCCGGCTGGTCCCCGCCTGACGCGGGCGAGGCGAGGTCGATGGGGCTGGCATCCTCGGCCAGCCTGCCGTCGCGCTTGGTGCGGGTCAGCGTCGGGATCGCCGCGACCAGGGCGCGGGTATAGGCGTGGCGCGGGTTGTCGAACACTTCTTCGGCGGCCCCGGTTTCGACGATCGCGCCGGACTGCATCACCGAGACGCGGTCGCAGGAACGCCTGATGAGGTTGATGTCGTGGCTGATCAAAAGGATCGAGGTGCGGTGCTCGCGGCGCAGATCGTCGAGGATGGCGATGATCTCGGACTGGACGCTGGCGTCGAGCGCCGTCGTCGGCTCGTCCATCACCAGCAGCGCCGGGTCGAGCGCAATCGCGATGGCGATGTTGGCGCGCTGCTGCATGCCGCCCGACAGCTCGTGCGGATAAAGCCGCAGCACGCGCTCCGGATTGGCGACGCGGACGCGGCCGAGCAGCTGCGCCGCGCGCGCCTGCGCATCGTCATGATGCATCGGGCGGTGGCGCAGGATCGTCTCGGTGATCTGGCCGCCAATGGTCATGCTCGGGTTCAGCGCCGAACCCGGATGCTGGTAGACGGCGGCGATGCGGTCGCCGCGCAGCCGGCGCAGCTCGACGGCCGAGAGGTCGCGGATTTCGCGGTTCTCGAAGGCGAGTTGCGCGGCCTCGACGCGGGCGTGTTTGGGCAGATAGCGCAGCACGGCCAGCGCCACCGAGCTCTTGCCCGAGCCGGATTCGCCGACCAGCCCGAGCGCTTCGCCCTGGCCGATCTCCAGCGAAATGTCGTCCACCGCGCGATGGATGCGCCTGGCGCTCCGGTAGGAAACCGAGAGGTGCTCGACGCTCAGAACCGAAGACGACGATGAAGAGGACATGCCCGAAACCACTTTCTGTCCGCGCGGCGATCGGGGGCAATCGCTTCCGCTTTCACATAGAACAATCTCTATAAAATTACTCGAATTAAGCCCGGGCGCAATCTAACTTTTACCGACTGGAAGGTTTTCAGGGCACGGCCACACGCCGCCGCGCCTGACGATTTCCGCATGGACAGGGAAGGCTACCGGCATGTCGCACATGATCCTCAGCGCGTTCTTCTTCAACCCGCAGGGCGACCACCGCATGGCCTGGCGCCACCCCCGCGCGCCGGGGCGCGAGGTGCTCGATTTCGACTATTACCGCGAGCTGGTGCAGGCGGCGGAACGGGCCACGATCGACACCATCTTCGTCGCCGACCACGTGTCGATCTGGGATTCTGTGAAGAGCGGCGTCGCGCACTACGCCAATGCGCGGCTGGAACCGCTGACGCTGCTCTCGGCGCTGGCCGGCGTCACCAAGCATATCGGCCTGATCACCACGGCGTCGAGTTCCTACAGCGAGCCCTACAATGTGGCGCGGCTGTTCGCCTCGCTCGACCATATCTCCAAGGGCAGGGCGTCGTGGAACGTCGTCACCTCGGCGATGGACGAGGAGGCGCGCAATTTCGGCCGCGACGGCAATATCGAGCACGCCTTCCGCTATGAACGCGCCGGCGAATTCCTCGATATCGTCAAGGCGTTGTGGGACAGCTGGGAGGACGAGGCGCTCCTCATCGACAAGGAGACGGGCTATTTCGCCGATCCCGACAAGGTCCATCCGATCGACCACAAGGGCAAGCATTTCAAGGTGCACGGGCCGCTCAACGTGTCGCGGCCGCCGCAGGGCCATCCGCTGATCGTCCAAGCCGGCTCGTCGGAGGACGGCAAGGATTTCGCCACCGCCCAGGCCGACGTGCATTTCGCCATCTTCTCCACACGGGAAGACGGCATCAAATACCGGCAGGACATCAACGAGCGGCTGGCGCGCCACGGCAGGCGGCCGGAAAGCTTCAAGATACTGCCCGGCATCCTGCCGATCGTTGCCGCCTCCGAGGCAGAGGGCCGCGACAAGCAGGACTACCTGCAGACGCTGCTGCCCGACCAGGTCGGCATCGACCTGTTGTCGAGCTGGAGCGGCATCGACCTTTCAGCCTATCCGCCCGACGGCCCGCTGCCGCCGCTGCCGGACGAGAGCACCTTCAATGGCGGGCGCACCTCGCTCAACCGCGTCAAGCAATGGTCGAAGCAGAACCTCAGCCTGCGCGACATCGCCCGCAAGCTCGCCAACAGCGGCTCGGTGCCGACGGTGGCCGGCACGCCGAAGCAGATCGCCGACCAGCTGGAAGACTGGTACGTCGCCGGCGCCTGCGACGGCTTCAACCTGATGTTCCCGCTGCTGCCCGAGGACTGGGTGAATTTCGCCGAGCAGGTGGTGCCGGAACTGCAGCGGCGCGGCCTGGTGCCGACCGAATACGCGCCCGGCACGCTGCGCGACCGCTTCGGCCTTGCGCGCCCCGCCAACCGTTTCGCCGATCAGCGCGCCGATCAGCGCGCCGTGTCCTGAGAGGAAAAGCCATGACCGCCGCGCCGAACCTCCAGTCCCGCGAAGCCACTGCTCCGCGTCTCGTCAATGTGCTGCACAGCCCCAAGCGTGTGCGTGTGAAATTCGGCGGCCGCACCATCGCCGACAGCCGCAACGTGCTGGTGCTGCGCTCCAACCATTTCCTGCCGATCTATTTCTTCCCGCCGTCCGCGGTCGATCCTTCGGTGCTGAAACCGTCGCTGCATCGCGAGCCGCATGCGGTCGGCGGCGAGACCGCCTATTGGGACATCGACAGCGGCGACAAGCGCGCCGCCAACGCGGCCTGGTCGTTCACGGCGCCGCCGGATGAAAACCTGGCGCCGCTCGCCGGCCGCATTGCCTTCACCTGGAAATCGGTCGACCAGTGGTTCGAGGAAGAGGAAGAAGTCTTCGTCCACGCCCGCGATCCCTATGCCCGCATCGACGTGCTGCAGAGTTCCAGCCATGTCGAGGTCTGGTTCGACGGCGAGGTCATCGCCGACAGCCATCGTCCGGTGCTGCTGTTCGAGACCCATTTGCCGACGCGTTTCTACCTTCCTCCGGAGGATATCCGGCTGGAGCGGCTGACGGCGTCCAGTTCGACGACGCGATGTCCCTACAAGGGCATCGCCTCCTACTGGTCGGGCCTGCTCGGCGATGGTTCGGTTCGCCCCGACATCGCCTGGAGCTATCGCGAGCCGATCGACGAGGTCGCGAAAATCAAGGGCCTGATCGCCTTCTATCCGCAGGCGGTCGACCGCATCCATCTCGACGGCCAGCCCGCCTGACGGCGGCTTTTTTCCCAACTTCCCATTCAAGAGAGAAAAACAATGACGAAACGTTCAGACATCGATCTTTTGCGCAGCCAGGCCACGCGCGGCCACACTGGCGACATCTGGAATGTCGCGGTGGACGAATACGCACAGGGCTTCCTCAAGCGCCGCGACCTGCTGAAATACGCGGCGCTTCTCGGCCTCACCGGCTTTGCCGCCTCGCAGGGGCTGTTCACGCTAGGTGCGGCGCGCGCGGCGACTGCCGGCGGCACGGTGCGCGTCGGCCTCGGCCAGCCGACCAAGGCGATCGATCCCGTCACCATCACCGATCCGGCCAGCATCGGCGTGATCAGCCAGGTCGGCGAGTATCTCATCCTCGACGATCCCAAGGACGGGCTGCAGCCGAAGCTTGCCCTGTCCTGGGAAGCCGACGAGACCGCCAGGCGCTGGACCTTCAAGCTGAGGCCAGGCGTGAAATTCCACGACGGCCGCGCCGTGACCGCCAAGGATGTGGTTGCAAGCTTCGAACGGCTTGTCGACCCGGCCAGCGGCTCCTCGGCCTTGTCGGCCTATAAGGGCATCCTCTCCAAGGGCGGCGCCAAGGTCGTCGACGACGAGACGGTCGCCTTCGATCTCGACCAGTCCAACAGCAACTTCCCGTTCTATGTCTCCTCCGACGTCTACAACGCCGTCATCGTGCCGGCCGACTATGCCGGCGATTTCGAGAAGACTTTCAACGGCACCGGTCCGTTCAGGCTGGAGTCCTTCCGCCCCAAGCAAGGCGCCAGCTTCGTGCGCAACCCCGACTATTGGGGCGACAAGGCGCTGCCCGACCGCGTCGAGATCAAGTTCTTCGACGACGAGCAGGCGCAGGTTCTGGCGCTGCAGGCCGGCCAGCTCGACGTCATCCCCAGCACCACGCGGCTGGAACTGGCGATCGAGGGCAACCCCAACTTCAAGCTGCTCAGCGTGCAGGCAAGCTCGCATGATCCGGCGCATCTCAGAACCGACCAGGCGCCGTTCACCGACAAGCGCATCCGCCGCGCGCTGGCGCTGACCATCGACCGCGAGGCCGTGGTCAAGGGCCTGCTCAAGGGCCGCGCCATCGTCGGCAACGACACGCCCTTCGCGCCGATCTTCCCCTCGGGCGATCCGTCGGTGCCGCAGCGCAAGCAGGACATCGCCGAGGCCAAGCGCCTGCTTGGCGAGGCCGGCGTGCCCAATGGGTTCGAGGTGACGCTGACCACCGAGCGCGCCTACGACATTCCCGATTATGCGGTGATCATCCAGAATTTCGCGAAAAAGGCCGGCATCGACATCAAGCTCAACGTGCTGCCGCAGGATGCCTATTACGGCTCGGCGACATTCGGCTCCTCGCCGTGGCTGGACTCCAATCTCGGCATCACCGATTTCGGCCATCGCGGCACGCCCGACATCTTCCTCAACGCGACGCTGAAGAGTTCGGGCGCCTGGAACGCGGCGCATTTCAACAATGCGGACTATGATGCCCTGCTCATCGACTACGGCAAGGCGCGCGACCTGCAGGCGCAGCGGCTCGCCGCCGGCAAGATCCAGACCCTGCTGCTCGACGAGACGCCGCTGATCATCAGCTATTTCTCGCAATACAGCCGCATCGTTTCCTCCAAGGTCGAGGGCGTGCGCTTCACCGCCATCTCGCATCTGCTGCTCGACAAGGTGTCGTTCGTGTGATCGCCTCGATGGCGGTCGTCAGGCCCCTGGCGGCGCGCGCGGGTTCGCTGCTTCTGACGCTGTGGCTGGTCAGCGCGCTGGTCTTCCTCGCCGGGCAGGTGCTGCCCGGCGATGTCGGCCGCGTCATGCTCGGCCCGTTCGCCGATGCGCAGGCGGTCGCCGAACTCAACCGCAAGCTCGGCACCGACCAGCCGATCCTTGCGCAATACTGGCACTGGTTCAGCCGGGCGATGACGGGGGATTTCGGCGACTCGCTGTCGATGCGCGCCCCGGTGGCGCCGTTCGTGCTGGAGAGCATCAGGAACTCCGCCGCACTCGCCGGCGTCGTGCTGCTGTTCCTCGTGCCGATCGGCATCGGCGCCGGCGTCGCCGCCGGCCTGCGCCCGGGGAGCCTTGCCGACAGGCTGATCGTGCTGACCGGCGTCTCGCTCTCGATCGTACCCGATTTCGTCTCCGGCCTGCTGTTGCTGATGGTCTTCGGCCTGTGGCTGGCCTGGTTTCCGATCACCGGTGCTGCGCCCGACGGGGCCAGCTTCTGGACGTCCAGCTACTACCTCATCCTGCCGGCGCTGCCGCTGGTGCTGAATCTGATCGGCTATGTCGCGCGCATGACCAGGGCCGGGGTGATCGAGGCGCGTGGCGCCGACTACACCCGCACCGCCATCCTCAAAGGCTTGAGCCCCTCGCAAGTGCTGTTCAAGCACGTGCTGCGCAACGCGCTGGTGCCGACGGTCGCCGTCATCGCCACGCAGAGCGGCTTCCTGCTCGGCGGCCTGTTGGTGATCGAGGCGCTGTTCGGCATACAGGGGCTCGGCAATCTTGTGCTGACCGCCGCCAAGGCGCGCGACTTTCCGATGCTCGAGGCCGGCGTGCTGGTGATGGCGGCGATCTTCGTGTCGACGGCCGCGATCGGCGATCTCCTGCAGGCGCTGCTCGATCCGCGCCAGCGCCGCCGGAGTGCGCCATGACCGATCTGGCGCAATCCCCGGTGCGCGGCGACATCAGGCTCTCCTGGATCGGCCGACTGCGTGGTTCCTTGCCTGACGTGGCGCCGTCGACCGCGATCGGTTCGGTGGTGCTGCTATTCTGGGTCGCCTGCGCGCTGTTCGGCGCGCTGTTCGTGCCGTTCGATCCCTATGCCGAGGATTTCCTGTCGATGATGACGCCGCCCGACGCGGTGCACTGGTTCGGCACCGATCAGCTCGGCCGCGACGTGCTCTCGCGCATCATCGTCGGCTCGCGCGACATCCTTTTGGTGGCGCCGCTGGCGACGCTGGCGGGTGTTGCTTCAGGCAGCGTCATCGGCCTGGTGCTCGGCACCTTCGGCGGCCTGGTCGATGCCGTCGGCGCGCGGCTGCTCGACGCGGTCATGTCGCTGCCCTTCATCGTGCTGGTGACGATGGCGCTGGTGGCGATCGGCCCGTCCAACCTCACCGTCGTCGCGGTGATCGGCCTTGCCTATGCGCCGCTGGTGGCGCGCACCGTGCGCACCGCCGCGCGCGAACAGCGCGAGCGCGACTATGTCAGCGCCGCCCGGCTTGCCGGCGAAGGCCGGCTGGCGATCATGTTCCTGGAAATCCTGCCCAACGTCCGGGAAACCATCCTGATCGAGCTGATCACCCGGCTCGGCTACGCCTTCTTCTCGATCGCGACGCTGAGCTTCCTCGGCCTCGGCATCCAGCCGCCATCGGCCGACTGGGGGCTGGCGATCGCCGACGGTTACGGCTTCCTCACCGGCGGCAAATGGTGGGTGGTGGTGTTCAATTCGGCGGCGATCATTTCGCTGGTCATGGCCACCAACCTCATCGCGCAAGGCATCGGCGCTTTCGAACAAGGCGACAAATAGGCTGTGGGCGCCATGCAATGGTCGGCTATTCGATCGAATTTCTTTACAACCCGTTAATTCGGCCATGCATCAATAAGCATCTGCTAATTATCGGTGCGCGTGGGGTACGCAATGACCAAAAATCTCGGCAATGCACGCTATGTGCCGCCCAAGGACACGAGCATTTCCTTGTTCAGCAGGGTCGCGCCGGCGCTGTTCCCGCTCGTCGCGGCGGCGTTGGGCTACTTGATCGGGCGGCAGTTCCTCGGCCTATAGGACCATAGACATCAGGCGCCGGTCTCGGCTGTCGCCTCCTCAGCGCCGGCGTCGGCTCGCCTGACGCGATCGCTCGCCAGAAGCACGACAGGGCAGGCGACGGCGGCCAGCACGGCGGTCGCCGTGTCGCCGAAGAACAGCTCTTCGCCCGGCCGCTGGGTGACGCCCATCACCACCATCGCCGCGCCCTTGGCCGCTTCCCTGGCGATCGCCTGGTCGGGCGTGGCGCGCGTTCTGATGGCGGTCTCGACGGCGACGCCATAGCGGTCGGCGAGATCGGCGACATCCTTGAGCACGGCCTCCTCGCGGCGGTGCGAAACCGAGCCTGGCCGGCTGCCCTTGCGGGCCTGCGAGACATAAAGGACTTTGACGCGCGCCCGGTGCGGCCGCGCCAGGGCCAGCGCGAAATCAGCCGCGCGCCGCGCGACCTCGGTGCCGTTGACGGGAACCAGAATGGTCGCGCCGGCGCGCAGCATCGGCATCTTGCCGCTGGATTTGGCGCCATTCAGCACCAGGCAGAGCGGGCCGTCGAAGCCGCTGGTGATATCGTTCAGCGTGCCGCTGAAGGTGCCTTTGCCGGTCAGCGCGTTGTCGAGCCCAACCAGCAGAAGGCCGTAGCCCTTGCGGGCCTCGGCGGCGATCGTTTCGGTGGTGGCTTCAAGCTCGGCGCGGGCCGTGAGATGGATCTTGTCGACGGGCGTGTCCTCGGCCTTGCTGACAGCCCTGGCGCTTCTGGCCGCTCCCCTCTTGACCTGTTTCGAGGCCCGCTCGGGGCCTTTGTCGCGGGCAGGGCCGGGCAGTTTGCCGTCCTCGAGGTGGAGCAGCGTGGTCGGCATGCCGGTGCCGCCGCCGACGAGCCCGGCGAGATAGGCGGTGAACTTGCCGACCGGGCTGTCGTCGACCAGCAGCAGCAATCGCTCCAGCTTCGAGACGAAGCCATGTTCGTCGAGCAGTTCGCGCTCGACGCGCTGCTTTTCCGCATCGCCGACCGGCAGCCGGCCGAGCGCCCAGCGCAGCATTGGCGGCATGGCGAGCGTCGTGATGACGGCCATGGTGACGATCATCGTGAACAGATTGTGCGACAGGATGTTCATCGACAGGCCGATCGAGGCGACGATGACCTCGGTCGAGCCGCGCGCGTTCATGGCGCTGCCGACGGCGATGGCCTCCCTCAGCGACATGCCGGCCAGCCGGCCGCCGAGGAAGGCGCCCGAGAATTTGCCGATGCTGGCGATCAGTACCAGCGCCAGCGTCAGCAGCGCCAGCGTCGGGTCGGCAAGCACGGTGAGGTTTGCGGACAAGCCGGCCATGCCGAAGAACACCGGCATGAACAGCGCCGTGATGACGCCGCGCAACTGGCCCTCTATGTGGTCGGACAGGATCGGCGATTCCCCGACCAGTATGCCGGCGACGAAGGCGCCGAGCACGGTGTGGACGCCGATCAGATTGGTGATCAGCGCCATCACGCCCATAATGATGATGATGACGGTGACGACAGCATACTCGCTGCGGAAGGAGTCGTTGCTCCAGCGGATCAGGGTGAACACCAGGCGGCGGCCGATGGTGAAGGAAAACACCATGAACAGCGCCACTTCGACCACCGTGATGATGAGCGGCAGCACCTGCAGGCTGCCATTGGTGGCGATGCCGAAGGTGACGGCGATGATCAGCCAGCCGATCGTGTCCTCGATGATGGCGGAGGAGACGATGACCTGACCGAGATTGCGGCGCATGAAGTTCATCTCGCGCACCACCATGGCGACGATCTTGACCGAGGAGATCGACAGCGCGGTGCCGAGGAACAGTCCGGCGACGATGCGCTCACCCGGCTCGGGCAGGAGGGAATCCGGCAGCACCTGCGCCAGCGCGAAGCCGCAGACAAAGGGCACGACGACGCCGGTGATCGAGATCGAAAAACAGGCCGCGCCCACCCGCCGCACGAGGCGCAGATCCGTCTCCATCCCGGTAAGCAGGAGAAGCAGCAGGATGCCGAGCTGCGAGACGGCATCGATCATGCTTTTCTGCGCGGGATCGGTGGAGAAGATCAGATGCTGGGCGTCCGGCCATATCCAGCCGAACAGCGACGGCCCGAGCAGGATGCCGCCGATCAGCTGGCCCATGATCGCCGGCTGGCCATAGCGCTGGAAGATTTCGCCGAGGCCACGGCCGACCAGAAGCAGGAGTACGATCTCGGCGACGAATAATCCCTCCGCCGAGCCGCCGATGCCCGAGGCGTGGCCGGCCGGCTGCGCGGCCAGCGCGTGGTTTGCCGGCGCCAGAACGAAAATGGCCAGCGAAAGGGCGGCCGCTGTACCGTGCGGCCTCGTTGCCGATGGATGGATCATGGGTCCCTTCAAGACGCCGCCGCGGACTGACCATCACAACGCGCGGCCGACGTTTGCGTTGCAGCCATCCGTCGCGAGTTGTTGGCGTCCGGCATCGAGGTCAGACGTGGACGTTACCGAAGGAGAGTTCGCCGTCGTCGCCTGGCGTCAGGAAGGCGGCCGCCAGCAGGCCGGCATAGAGGAGGGCAACCACGGCGACGATGGCCGCGCCCGGTATGGGACCGAGCGCCGCCGCGCCGACGGCCTCGCGCAACGTGCCGACAAAGCCGACCGGCACGCCTTGATCGATGAGGCTCGGGGTCGACAGTTTGAGAATCCAGGCGAGCAGCAGGATCAGCATCATGTGCACGTAGTTGCGGCGCAGACGGCGCGCCAGCGCCACGCGCTGCGAAACCAGGAATTTTGGGGTGCGCAGGCTGTCGCCGACGACCAGCAGCCAGTCGGAGGCGAAATCGGGCTGCGGCGAGAAGATCTGCGCGAAATAATGGCGCTCGAACTGGCGCACGCGGGCGCGGTAGACGTCGAAGAAGCGGTAGCGGCGCGCCTCGATCCACAACAAAAGCAGCACCAGCAGCATGGCGAACAGCAGCACGCCGTGATGGGCGCTGGCCGTCGACAGCGACACCGACAGCATCGCCGCGACAACGGTGATCGCCCAATTGCTGGTGCGGTCGAGGCGGTCGCGCCAGCCGGCCATGCGGGCGATCTCGGCGCGATGGAAATGGGACATAACGGTGACCAGTTCGCCTGGCGAAAGCGGTCTGCCGACGGGCGTTGCCGGCGCATCGTTCATGACTTCCTCCCAGCCGACAACGCTTATGAGGCAATGTCGTTCCGGCAGGCGGTCATTCCGGGCCGCCGATCCAGTCGAGCAATGCGACGAGCCCAAAGGCGCCGCCGATGGCGCAGACCGCCGGCCACCCGGCCCAGGCCCAGGCAACACCGGCCAGCAATGAGCCGATGGCGCCGCCGATGAAGAAAATGCCGACGAACAGGCCATTTAGGCGGCCGCGCGCCTCGGGCCGCAGCAGGTTGATGGCGCGGCGGCCGAGCGTCTGATCGCCGGTAACGCCGATATCGAGCAGCACGGCGCTGATGCCCATCAGCACGAGCGGCGTCCAGGACGTTCCGGACAAGAAGGAGCCGGCCCAGGCCGCCAGCGCCATCGCACCGATCAGCACGAGATGGCAGAAGATGGTGGCGGAACGCGTCCAGCCCTGATCGCCGGCGCGGCCGAACAAAGGCGTGACCACCGCACCGCCGGCGCCGACCAAAGCGAACAGCGCGATACCGCGCTGGCCAAGGCCGAAGGGTGGCTGCGCGAGGCGCAAGGCGACCGCCGTCCAGAACAGGCTGAACGCCGCCATCACCAGGGCCGCCGTCAGCGCGCGGCGCCGCAGCACCGGCTCCTCGTGCAGCAGATGGAACAGTGAAGCGATCAGCTTGCCATAAGACGATTTCGCCACCGGCCGCCGGCGCGGCAGCGTGAAGGCGAGCACGATGGCGAGCAGCGTCAGGGCGGCGGCGCTGAGGCCGTAGAAGGCGCGCCAGCCCCAGGCGTCGGCGACGAGGCTGGCCAACGGCCGCGCCAGCAGGATGCCGATCATCAGCCCGCTCATCACGTCGCCGATGACGCGGCCTGCCTCGCCGGGCGGGGCCATCGAGGCGGCGATCGGCACCAGAATCTGGATCGCCGAACAGGCGGCGCCGAGCACGAACAGGACGATCAGCAGCGAGGCGATGGTGGGCGCCAGCGCCGCCACGCCGGCCGCCAATGCCGCCGCGACCAGCATGCGCAGGATCAGGGTGCGGTTCTCGGCGAGGTCGGCCATCGGCACCAGGAAGAACAGGCCGGCGGCATAGCCGAGCAGCGTCACCATGGCGACAAGGCCAACGCTCGCGGCGCCAGCGCCGAGCGACGGGCCGATCAGCCCGACAAGTGTCTGCGGCGCGAACAGATTGGTGACGATGATGCCGGTGGAGGCGGCAAACAGCAGCGTCTGCGGGCCGGTGATGGTTTGAACCGGAAGCCGGCCGGCTGTTTGGCCGTCATTGGAATCGAGCATGAAGTCCTCAATGAAGCTGCATATCGTGCAAGGACTTTATGCCAAAGCATTATCATGCTACAATTCAATCAATTCGATAATGATTATGCGAGGTGCGCATGAACATCCATGATCTCGAAGCCTTCGTCGCCGTTGTGGAAACCGGCTCGATCGTCGGCGCCTCGGCCAGGCTCAACCTCACCCAGCCGGGTGTCACGCGCCGCATCCAGAACCTCGAGGACGGGCTGGCGACAGCACTTCTCGACCGCCAGTCGAAGCCGCTGAAGCCGACCGCCTCCGGACGCGAGGCCTATGAGCATGGCCGCCGCGTGCTGCGCTCGCTTGAGGATCTGAAGGCCGGCGTCTCGCCGCAAGGCGAGGTCAAGGGCGAGTTCCGGCTGGGCATCATGCCTTATCTCTCGGATGCAGCACTTGCGCTGCCGCTCGACAGCCTGCGCGCCGCCTTTCCGCACC
The DNA here is from genome assembly GCF_004794715.1 of Mesorhizobium sp. M8A.F.Ca.ET.207.01.1.1. Lineage (NCBI taxonomy): Bacteria > Pseudomonadati > Pseudomonadota > Alphaproteobacteria > Hyphomicrobiales > Phyllobacteriaceae > Mesorhizobium > Mesorhizobium sp. M8A.F.Ca.ET.207.01.1.1. Next base: position 234,226 of record NZ_SRUS01000004.1, read on the forward strand.
TGACGCTGCGCATCAGTTCGGGCTGGTCGCCAAGGCTGGTGGAGCAGGTGGCGCGCAGCGAGCTCGACGCGGTGGCGGTGTGCCTTGCCGAAGGCCTGGCGCCGCCGGACGAACTGGTCTGCGACGATCTCGGCGCGCAATCGGTGCTGCTGGTCGCGTCCCCCAGCCTTGGCGTGCCGAAGCCGGCGAAACTCGCCGACCTGTCGCGCTTCGCCTGGGTGATGAACGAAAACGGCTGCGGTTTTCGCGCCTTCATCAAGCAGAGTTTCGAGGCCGCGAGGCTGCCGTTCCAGGTCGGTGTGGAGGCGCTCAGCGTCGACCTCCGAATGTCGCTGGTGGCGCGTGGCCACGGCATCGGCATCGTCACCCCGGGCGCCTTCGCCGACAGCCGCTGGCGCGACGCGGTAGAGGTGATCGACTGCCCCGACTTCAAGCCGCAAGTGCGCGCCTGGCTGCTGCACCGCCCGCCGGCCGGGCGGCTGGGGCGTCCGATCGCGCTGTTCCGCGACGCGCTGATCGACGGGCTGAAGGTGCCGATGCCGCTGGTGTCGTAGCTGGAGGCAAGCTGGCCGTTGCCGTGAGAAAAACTCCCCAATAGGATGGCCACGCCGGGGGAGGGGATGCCGTGTCGGTCAACATCTGCGTGTATTGGGGGGCCAGTCAACGCCCTCTCGAGGAGTTGGTACCGCAAGTCGCAGCTTATTTTCACGTGCTGGGGAAAGCCGCTGACGGGTTCTCCCGTTGGGCGCCCAAGGGCCGGTCGATTAAGCAGGCGATGCTATCCGAACCTGTCGATACATCGTCGCCGGAGGTTTTGCGAGGTTTGCTGTTGAAGGGGCAGAACAAGACGGATATTGCGCCGCGCCAGCCCATTCCGGAACTTGGGTACACGCTGTCGCTTTGGAACCAGCGCCATGGAAATCTAGAAGCGTCGACCTCGGTCCACTGCGGTGCCTATTCGCAATATCTATCCGAAGACAGCCAGTACAATGCCTTGCTCAAACTGAGTTACCTGGACGGGCGAGCTCTCGGCGCCGCGATCCTGCTCGATGTGTTCTCCAAAACGACCGAAATCTGGCGGCCGGTTTGGGGGGCGATCTGGCGATATGCCCATGGCGGGCATCCCAGTGGCGCACCTTGGGATCCGAGCTATGTCCAATACGCTTTCTACCAGTCGCAGAGCGGGCTGGGGCCGGCAGGCCGTGATATTGGAAGACAACACGCGGTACCCGGTGGAGGACGTCTTTGGATCAACGATGCGACGACGTCTTTTATGGAGACGGCATAGACATCGATCGCATTGCCCGTCTCCGAGCACTCCAGTCGGTCCGGTTGACAAGCCACTCGCTGTCGCGGACCTTCAGCCGATGAAGAACTCATGGACAAGCATCGTCGGCTCCATTCGAGACAGGAGTCCAAACGATGCAACCGGGCCATTTGCCTCCGCATTCTGCGGTGTGGAGGTGCTTGCCCTGTTCATAGCAAATGGCTCTTTAAGCTCGGTTCTGTTCGGATGGACGTCCATGTTCGACCTGTGCATCCAGCAGGTCGAAGTGGAGCCCTTTTCTGGACCATATCTTAGGGTCAGCCCGTTGCATTCGGGGCAGATCGAATTCCGGTATGTCGATACGGCAATCGCGAAACGGCAATGGCGCAGGGAAGTGATGCCTGATGCGGCCGTGGCGCGGTTCGTCGGCTTCATGGATCAGCTCGGATGGGTTGGTCAGCCGACGTCTACCATTTCGGCCGCGAGTTCAAACGCTCGGTCGGAATCTCGCCGGCCGCCTCGCGGCGCAGCGAGGTGAGCACGGCGCCGGGGTGATAGGAGAGACGGGTCCTTTCCGGCGCTTGGGTCGGATGGTTCAGGTTTTGAGACGGCGAAAGTTGGCGATTCGTCGTTGTATCCGCCGACTTCCAGCGTCATCGCCGCCCCTCACTGTCCTGCCGGACATCTCTCCTCGTAAACGGGGCGAGAGAAGCTGGCCGCGACGCTGGCGCCCTGGCGTTCAGCCAGCCCTTGAGAATCTTCGAGCCTTCGGCAACATGGCTGCCATGGCCGAGGCACGAAAATGAACAAGCCGATTTCCGCCGCACCGCGCAAACCCGCGCCACCCAAACCGCCGATGGCGCTCACCGAGGCGCTGGTGGCGCGCACCATGCGCGTGGTCGAGGATGCCGGGCCGACGCCAGGCATGGTCTATATGACCGACCAGGATTATGCGCGGTTTCGCGACGAGATCCTGGCCTCGGCACCCGCCGGGCCGCTGAAACTGTTCGCCTATGGCTCCCTGCTGTGGAAGCCGGCCGGCGAGGTGAAGGGCGGCGAACGGGCGGTGGCGCGGGGCTGGCACCGGTCGTTCTGCTTCACCGTGCAACGCTTTCGCGGCACGCTCGATCAGCCCGGCCTGATGATGGCGCTCGACCGTGGCGGCCAGTGCCAGGGCATGGTGTTCGAGATCGCCGAGCCGGTTGCCGACAATCTGGAGGCGCTGCTGCGCCGCGAAATGACCATCCTGCCCGCCGTCAACGTGCCGCGCTGGCTGCGGGTGAGGACCGAAGGCGGGATGAGCCGGGCGCTCGGCTTCGTCGTCGACCCGGCCAATTCGCGCTACGCCGGCAAACTGGACAAGCAGGCGGTCGCCGCGACGCTGGCGAGCGCCGTCGGCCATTGGGGCTCGGGCGCGCAATATCTGTTCGAGACGATCCGCCACCTCGACGCCTGCGGCATACGCGACCGCAATCTGTGGCAGCTGCAGGAGCTGGTGGCGCAGGAGATCGGGCGGGTGCATGCGGCCGGCTAGTGGTTTTGCACGAAACCAGACGCCGCGTTGACCGATCGCCTGCCTTGGCGATTGGCGGATCCGCCCACCGCTTCGTCATCCACGGGCGGAGCAAGGAGCGAAGCGACGCGGCGCAGACCCCTGGAGCTGCTTCGCAGCCCAAGGGATCCATGCCGTGACACATAAGCGCCGCCACGGTGCTGAATTCTGCTCCGCTGCACTCTACGTCCAAGGTCACGGAATGGATCCCAGGGTCTCCGCGACGGAGCTTCGCTCCTGCTTCGCCCTGGGATGACGAAGTTTGGGGGCTTCGGCTAACCGCCCATCCAATCTTCCGCTTGACGAACATATATCTCTGTGGTTATACGTCAACCAATAGCCAACGGGTTATCGATCTCGGATGCCGGACGCTCATGAAATGATATTCAGGACGCTCGCCGACCCAACAAGGCGGGCGATCTTCGAACGGCTGTGCCGCCAGGGGGAGCAGACGGTCCGGGCGCTGACGATACAGGCCGGCGTCTCGCAGCCGGCGGTGTCGAAGCATCTGGGCGTGCTCAAGCAGGCGGGGCTGGTGCGCGACCGCCATGAAGGCCGCCAGACGCATTACAGCGCGCAGCTTGCCGCGCTGGCGCCGCTGATGGACTGGACGCGTGAGATGGCCGGGTTCTGGGAAAGCCGGTTCGACGACCTCGAGGATTTACTCAAAAGGATGGACCAGTGAACGATAGGGCCCAGGAGACCCGCACTGTCGTCGTCGAGCGGCAGATTTCCCATCCGCCCGAAAAACTCTGGCGCGCCCTGACGCAACCGCATCTGATCGAGGAGTGGCTGATGAAGAACGATTTCAATCCCGTCGTCGGCCACCGCTTCAACATCAGCGCCGATTGGGGCGGCGTGCTCGATTGCGAGGTGCTTGCCGTCGAGCCGCACAGGACGCTGTCCTATACCTGGAACCTGGCGCACCAGGATCCGGCCTTCGATCTCAGGAGCGTGGTGACTTTCACGCTCACCCCGACTCCAACGGGAACCCATCTGCGCATGGAGCAGGCCGGTTTCCGGCCCGACCAGAGACGGGCCTATGGCGGCGCCAAGATGGGATGGCCGCAATTCCTGGAGAAGCTGGAAGCGCTTCTGGCCCGAACGGACTGAGAGTTCCCGGCCAGGCTGAAAACCACACAGCACTATCAAAGGGCGGTTCCGCGCCAGCAAAACCCATGGAGAAATGCGATGAAGATCAAACTGACCAGCATCTATGTCGACGACCAGGAAAAGGCGCTCGCCTTCTACACCGGCGTGCTCGGCTTCACCAAGAAGGCCGATTTCAGCAATGGGCCGTTTCGCTGGCTGACGGTCGTCTCGGCCGAAGAGCCGGACGGGACCGAATTGCAGCTGGCGCTGAACGACAATCCGGCGGCAAAAACCTACCAGCAGGCGATCTTCAAGCAGGGCCAGCCGGCGCTGATGCTGTTCACCGACGACATCAAGGGCGATCATGAGCGCATCAAGGCGAAGGGTGGTGCCTTCGCCATGGCGCCGACCGCGGTGACCGGCTCAACCATCGCGCAGGTGAACGATGGCTGCGGCAATCTCATCCAGATCACGGAGCTGGCGCGCTGGTAAGGCGCCGGGTTTCAACGAATAGTGCAAGAGGAGGCAGAATTGGACTGGAGCAAATGGATACGGCAGGCGCATCGCTGGCTGTCGATGATTTTCACGATCACCGTCGCCGCGAATTTCGCGACCATGGCGTTCGGGCAGCCGCCCGCCTGGGTGGTCTATTCGCCGCTCCCGCCGCTCTTCCTTTTGCTGTTCAGCGGCCTCTATATGTTCGTGCTGCCCCATGTCGCGAAAGCGCGCGTCGCGCAGCGCGCCAACGGATAGGAACGGATGGCGAAATCGACCAAACCAGCCGCCAAGGCTGAACCGAAGCTGCTTTCCGGCGGCAACCCGCGGATCGCCAAGGGCCATGGCGATGCGCCGGTGCAGGCCTATATCGCGGCCATGCCCGGCTGGAAGCGCGAGGTCGGCCAACGCCTCGATGCGCTCATCGAACGCGCCGTGCCCGGCGTGCGCAAGGCGGTCAAATGGAACTCGCCGCTCTATGGCGTCGAAGGCGAGGGCTGGTTCCTCGGCATCCATTGCTTCACGCAATACATCAAGGTGGCTTTCTTTCGCGGCCTAGCGCTGGACCCGGTGCCGCCGGGCGCGTCCAAGAGCGGGGATACGCGCTATCTCGACATCCGCGAGGACGACGCGTTCGACGAAGCGCGGTTCAGCGCCTGGGCGAAGCAGGCCAGCCAATTGCCTGGCGAGCGCATGTAAGCGCTCTATTTGTCAGTTCGAAGGAGAAACATCATGACGACCACGGAAGCGCAGGCGAGCAAATCTCCCTCCGAACTGATCGACGGCAGGATCAAGGAATTGGGCGACTGGCGCGGCGAGATGCTCGCCAGGTTGCGCACGCTGATTCATCAAGCCGATCCCGACGTGGCCGAGACGTGGAAATGGCGCGGCGTGCCGGTGTGGGAGGATGCCGGCATGATCTGCACGGGCGAGACCTACAAAGCCGTCGTCAAGCTGACCTTCGCCAAGGGTGCGGCGCTGCCCGATCCGGCGCGGCTGTTCAACTCCAGTCTCGAAGGCAACACACGGCGCGCCATCGACTTCCAGCAAGGCGAGGAGATCGACGAGGAGGCCTTCAAGGCGCTGGTGCGCGCCGCCGTGGCTTTGAACAAGTCGAAGGCGCGAAGGTAGTCTGCCGCGTGATAGTCATAGCGCGTGACGGTCAAAGCTGTAATGGTTTGGTCGCCGCGAGCGATCGGCCCCGTTTACGATCTGGGAAGCTTGATGGTGCTAGATAGCGCCGGATGAAGGCTGGCCTGCCGGGCCGGCCGGGTTTGGATTCGCCGCCATGAACAGCAGCCCTATGCGCATGCCGTGGGTGGACACGGCCAAAGGCCTCTCGATCATCCTCGTGGTCATGATGTACTCGGCCTACAACACCGGCGAGTACACGGGCGGGGTGGGCTTTCTCCACTATGTCATCGGCTTCGCGACGCCGTTTCGCATGCCCGAATTCTTCCTGATCTCCGGACTTTTCCTGTCGCAGGTGATCGACCGGCCATGGCGGCGCTATGTCGACCGGCGCGTCGTCCATTACCTCTATTTCTACGTGCTGTGGGCGATTATCTCGATCGGCCTGAAGATCGGCATCTTCAGCAGGGACCCCGCCGGCATGCTGCACGACCTCGCAATGGCCGTCGTGCAGCCCTATGGCGTCCTGTGGTTCATCTACATGCTGGCGGTGTTCGGCCTTGCGGCGAAACTGCTGCGCCAGTTTACGGTCCCCGCCTGGATCGTCATCCCGATCGCCGCCTGCCTGCAGATGTGGGCGCCGCATCCCGATAGCTACGCGGTCGAACAATTCGCGGCCTATTTCGTCTTTTTCTACGTCGGCTTCGTCATGGCGCCGCTGGTGTTCAGGCTCGTCGAATGGACGCAGGCCCGCCCGGCGCTGGCCGTCGCCGGGCTGCTCCTGTGGGCTGTTGTCAACGGCCTGCTGGTCTATTCGCCGGGCTATGCCATGCAGCCGGTCGGCATGCGGATGGGCTTGGCGGCATGGCCGCCGCTGCATCTCACCTTGGCGGTCGCCGGCGCGGTGGCGCTGTGCGTGCTTGGCGGCTTCCTGTCGAAATTCCCCGCCATGGAATGGCTGCGCTGGCTGGGCGAGCACTCACTGGTCGTCTATGTCGCCTTCACCATCCCGATGTCGCTGTTTCGCGGCGCGGCACTGGCAAGCGGCCTGCTGACCGACACCGGCATGCTCAGCCTGGCGGTGCTGCTGGTGTCGATCATCAGCCCGGTGATCCTCTACTTCATCGTCCAGCGCATCGGTTTCGGCATGTTCCTGTTCGAGCGGCCAGCCTGGGCGCATGTCGACGACGGCAGCGCCGCGCAAGCGGCGTCAAAAACACCGCTGCCTGCCGCCGCCACCCAGTCAAGCCGGACATAACAAAGCCGCAAGAGGCCCTGCCGCCAACCTCAGCCGTCCCGCAGCCACACCAGCATCTCGCCGGGCTCGCGGTTGTCCCAGGCGAAATAGGGGATGGCGGTCAGGCGCGTCTCGACCTTGGCCGGCGGTTCGGAGCGATAGAGCCCGTCCTGCCAGCCGTCGCCGGCATCGGCTTGCGCCGTGGCTGCAAGCGTCACCACGCCGCCGAGCAGGTCCGGTTCGTCATGCACCTCGATGCCGGCTGTGCGCGGCAGGGTCAGCCGATGCAGGCTGGTGTCATTGTCGGTCGCCTCGACGCAGTAGATCAGCGGCCCGCGCGACAGCGCGACGCGGCCGGCATCCTGCCGCACCTCGGGATTGGCATAGAGCCGCTCGATCGGCATTTCGAGATCGAGCCGGACACGGTCGCCTTTTTTCCAGTTGCGCCGGATGGCGGCGTAGCCGTCGCTGGTCACGTCCTCGATGTCGACCGTCTCGCCATTGACGGCGAGGCCCGCTCTGGAGCTCCAACCCGGCACCCGCAGATGCAGCGTGAACTCCACTGCGGCCTGCGGCTCGACCGTGATCTCGACAGCGCCGTCCCAGGGATAGCGGCTCGCCTGCGTCAGCGTCACCGGCACGCCCGCTATGTCGAAGCGGGCGGTGGAGTCGCCATAGAGGTGCACGGCCAGCGCATCGTCGGACAGGCTGTAGAAATAACTGCCGATGGAAGCGACCATGCGCCCGATATTGGGCGGGCAGCAGGGGCAGCGGTGCCATTTCCATCTGTTGTGCTTGCCCCGGCTTTCCAGCGGGTTCTCGTAGAAGAACAGCGAGCCGTCGAGCGACAGGCCGGAGATCGAGCCATTGTAGAGCGCGCGCTCCATCATGTCGGCATAGCGGGCGTTCGGTCCCATGCCGAGCATGCGGCTGGCCCAGAACACCAAACCGACCGAGGCGCAGGTCTCGGCATAGGCGGTTTCGTTGGGCAGGTCATAGTCGCTGGTGAAACCCTCATTGTGCGCCGACGGCCCGAGCCCGCCGGTGATATAGAGGTTTTTCGTGGTGAGGTCGTCCCACAGCCGGTCGAGCGCCACGCGCAGCGTGTCGTCGCCATATTCGGTGGCGATGTCGGCCATGCCAGAGTAGAGGTACATGGCCCGCACCGCATGGCCGACGACCTTGTCCTGCTCGCGCACCGGGATGTGCGACTGGCTGTATTCATAGGTCTTGAAATGATAGGCCTTCGGATCGGCGCCGCGAGCGCGGGCCTCTTCGTCGAAATAATGCGGCTCAAGGCCACGCTGGTCGATGAAGTATTTGGCCAGCTCCATGTATTTCCGCTCGCCGGTCACCCGCGCCAGCTTGACCAACGCCAGCTCGATCTCCTCATGGCCGCAATAGCCCTTTTTCTTGCCGGGCTCGGGGCCGAGTACCGAGGCGATGTGGTCGGCATAGCGGCACATGATGTCGAGCAGCTTGCGCTTGCCGGTCGCCTGGTAGTAGGCGACCGCGCCCTCGATCAGGTGGCCGGCGCAGTAAAGCTCGTGGCAGTCGCGCAGATTGGTCCAGCGCTTGCCGGGCTGGATGCGCTGGTACCAGCTGGAGAGATAGCCGTCCTCCTGCTGCAGTCTGCCATACATGTCGATGACGGCGTCGATCTTCTTCTCCAGTTCGGGATTCTTGCGCCGGTAGAGCGAATAGGCTGATGTCTCGATCGTCTTGCCGAGATCGGAATCCCAGAACATCTGCGTGGTCACCGTCGACCCGGTGAATCCGGGGGAGGCGGCCTCGTCGGGCGACGGCGAGTGGAAGGGAATGACGATGCCGGGCGAGGGACGGTCGGGGTCGATCTGCTCCAGCATGCGCGCCTCCACGCAGCGGTCGTAAAGGATGTCGGCGGTGCGCGTCGCCACCGCCTCGGCGCGGTCGCCCCAGAAGCCGCGCACGTCGACCTGCGGCACCGGCAGCGGGCGGAAGGCGAGCTTGGGCCTGGCTGTGGTGGCGGGCCGGGGGGATGGCGATGCTGTCATGAACTCACTCCATTCGATCGATTACTTGACGGCCCCGGCCATCAGGCCGCGGATGTAGAAGCGCTGCAAAGCCAGGAACAGGATCAGGCAGGGCACCATCATCACGGTGACGCCCGCCTGCACGGCGCCCCAGTCGATGGCGCCGAAGCGGCCCGACTGAAGTGCCGTCATCATCACCGGCAGCGTGAATTTGGACTGGTCGGTCATCAGCACCAGGGCAGCGAGGAACTCGTTCCAGGCGCCAAGGAAGGCAAACAGCGCGATGGTTACGACGCCAGGCCAGACCAGCGGCAGCATCACCTTTATGAGCATGGTGGCGTTGCCGGCGCCGTCCATGCGAGCGGCCTCCTCGATCTCGCGCGGCACCGCGTCGAAGGCGTTGCGCATCATGAAGATCGAGAACGGCAATTGAAGCGTCACATAGACGCCGACCAGCCCGGTCAGCGTGTTGTGCAGGCCAAGCTTGGTCAGCACCAGGAAGATCGGCGTCAGGATCGACTGGAACGGGATCATGATCGTCGACAGGATGAGGACGAAGAACAGGTCCTTGAACGGAAACCGAAACCGCGAGAAGCCGTAACCGGCGAGCACGCTGACGATGACCGACAATATGACGGTCATCACCGAGACATAGATGCTGTTCTGCGCCGAGACCCACAGGCCGTCGCCGAAACTGTTCAGCGTTTGATAGTTCTCGAGCGAGAAGCCCGTGGTCGGCCAGGGCGGCAGCGGTGGCAGGCGCGCCTCCTGCGCCGGCTTGAAGGCCGACAGCACCGTCCACACGATCGGCGCCACGAACAGCACCGAGGCGATGACGCCGGTGGAGTGCCTGGCGAGGCGGGCGGCGAGCTTGCCTCTGGCTGATATCGCCTGCGCCATCAGTCGAGCCCCTCGGGCTTGCGCAGCAGCCAGAGCTGGACGAGGCTGAGCGCCACCAGGATGACCAGCAGCACCATGGAGAGCGCGGCGCCATAGCCGAGTTTGAACGACACGAACGACTGGTTGAAGATCCAGTAGACCGCCGTCAGCGTCTGGTTACGCGGGCCGCCGCGCAGGATGATGTAGAACTGGTCGAAGGCGAGGATCGAGCCGGCCACCGACAGGATCAGCGCCAGCGCCAGCGTGCGGCGCATCAGCGGCAAGGTGATCGCCCGGAACCGCGCGAACGGCCCGGCGCCGTCGATGACGGCGGCCTCCTGCAGGTCCTGCGGGATCGATTGCAGGCCGGTCATCAGGATGATCATGGTGAAGCCGGCGACCTTCCACACCACCATGGCGATGATCGACCAGAAGGCCGGCTGGAAGGTGGCGAGCAGGTTGAACTTCCTGTCGATCAGGCCGAGGTCGTAGGCGGCGGGGCTGAACAGGCCGGAATCGACGTTGAGCAGCCACGACCAGAGCAGGCTCGCCGAGGCGAAGCCGACCACCGCCGGCATGAAGAACATGGTGCGGTAGACATTGGTGAACGGGCGCGGCCGCTCGATGAAGATCGCCAGCGGAAAGGCGACGGCGAAGATCGCGATGGTGACGACCAGCGTGTAGAAACCGGTGAACCTCAGCGCGTTCCAGAACCTGGTGTCGCGCAGGATTGCCCAGTAATTACCGAGGCCTATGAAGGAATGCTCGCCCATCAGCGGCCAATTGTGCAGCGACATCCACGCCGTCATGCCGAGCGGGATGACGAAGAACAGCATGACCAGCGCGATCGCCGGCGCGACATAGAGCAGGCCGATCCACTGCCGGCGCCCAGCGCCGACGAGCTTGCGGGCGCGGGGCGGGGCGGTGGTTGTGATGGTGGTCATGGCTGGGCGCTCGTTCTTCCTTCTCCCCTTGTGGGAGAAGGTGGATCGGCGCGCAGCGCCGAGACGGTTGAGGGGTGCGCCAAGCAATGAGGCAGGTGCGATTTCGAACTTGTTGCCAAGCTGCAGCACCCCTCATCCGACCTCGCTTCGCGAGGCCACCTTCTCCCACAAGGGGAGAAGGGAGAACCAACCTTCCGACGCTCTGAAGCGAAGATGCAACCGAGTCTTCTCAACGCGATAGCCCTGCCATTTGAACCAAAACAATTTCCGGCCGCCCGCCCAGGGAGACAGGCGAGCGGCCGGACAGGCGCCTATTTCTGCGGCGCCTGGTCGATGATCGACTGCATGGTTTCCTGGGCGTTGGCGATCGCGCCATCGACGTCGTCGCCGAAGAACACCTCGTTGATCATCTGCGTCCATGGGCCGTTGGCGGAGTTGATCAAATCGTTGAACACCACCGAGTAGGGCGTCTTGCCCTTCGCCATCGCCTCGGCGGCGATCTGGTAGCGCGGATCGAGATCCTTCAGCGCGTCCTTGGCGATGTCGCCGCGCACCGGCAGGCTGCCGTATTTGGCGAGGATGGTCTGGCCCTCGAGCGAATAGGCGAAGTCCAGGAACGCCTTCACCACGGCGAGCTTCTTGGTGCCCTTGGTGACGACGAAATTGTCGCCGCCGGCAAAGGACGACCAGTTGCCATCCTTGCCCGGCAGGAAGGTGATGCCGTAGTCGACATTGGGATACTGCGTGTTGAGCGCGCCGATGGCAAAGGCGCCAGAGGGCGAGATGCCGATATTGCCGGCGGCGAAGGCGGCGAAGAAATTGGCGCCGGTGTCGGTCTGCGCGCCCGCCGGCACCAGGTCCTTCTTGACCATGGAGCGGTAGAGATCGATGGCGCCACGCAGCTGCGGGCTGTCCAGCGTCGCCTTGGAGCCGTCCTCCGACAGGATGTCGCCGCCAGAGGCCCAGATCAGCGGCGTGAAGGTGAAGATGTTGCAGCCGCCGCAATTGCCGGAGAAATAAAAGCCCTTGATGTTGCCGCCAAGCGCGTTGACCTTCTCGGCGTCGGCTTCGATCTCGGCCCAGTTGGTCGGACCTTTCTCGGGGTCGAGGCCGGCCTGCTTGAACAGCTTCTTGTTCCAGATCAGCACCGAGGCGTCGGCCGAGAAGGGCAGGCCGTAAATATGGTCCTTGTAGGTGCCGGTCTTCACATGCGCCGGCGACAGGCTGGCGAAATAGGGCAGGGACTTGGCCCAGTCGGTGATGTCCTCGAGCTGGCCGGCGGCGGCGAAGGACGGGGTGTAGATCAGGTCGAGCGACAGCGCGTCGGGCGCCGTGCCGCCGGCGGCGGCCGCGCCATATTTTGGGATGATCTCGGCATTGGGGATGATGTCGAGCTTGACCTGGTCCTTGTTCGCCTTGTTGAAGGCGTCGACGATCCTCGGCATGAAGTTCGAGCCGTCGGCGCGCACCCAGATGTTGGCGGTCTCGGCGGCGGCAAGTTGCAGGCCGCAGCCCAGAGCGGCGGCCGTCAAGGCCAGTTTGGCAATCAAAGTCCTCATGTTCTCCTCCTCCACATTGGCCGCGATGCGCGGCTCGCCGCCGATCGCAGCGTTTCGTTCCGTCTTTCTCAGCCGTCCGGCGGACGGCCGCAGGACTGACGCACCACCAGCCGGCACGGCAGTTTTCTGATGCCTGGCGCGGCGGATTGGCCGCCGACCAGGGAAAGCAGGGTCAGCCCGGCCTCGCGGCCTAGTGCTGCCAGGTTCATGTCGACCGAGGTCAGCGGCGGGCGGGTCGCCTCGGCCACGATCTCCCAATTGTCGAAGCCGATGACGCCGACATCATTGGGCACGCCGAGGCCGCGTTCGCGCAGAGCATCGATGACGCCGCGCGCGATCTGGTCGTTGCCGCAGAAGACGGCGTCCGGTTTTTCGCCGTTGCCATCGAACAGTTTCGCCACGGCGTCATGTCCCCAGGCTTCCGACCAGGAGCCGAGCAGCGGCTCGATCACCGGCAGGCCGTTCTCCGTCAGGACGGCGCGGTAAGCCTGCGCCCGTTCGTGCACCACGGCAAAGCTCGCCGGGCCAGTGACATGGGCGATGCGCTTGCGGCCAAGCCGGCGGAAATGCTCGATCGCCAGCCGCGCCCCGCCGCCATCGTCGGAGACGAAGGCGACAGCGTCGGGATCGGGCTGGGTGAAGGCATAGATCACCGGGACGCGCAGGTTGGACAGGTCGACCGGCAAATGGCGGTCGATGCGCTTGCCGGTGGCGATGATGCCGTCGACGCGCTTGTCGAGCATGGCCTCGACATGGAGCTGGCCGAGGCGCGGATCCTCCTCGACATTGCACAGGAACACCGAAACGCCGGCATCGACCAGGGCGTCCGATATGCCCGACATCAGCGGCAGCGAGAAACGGCCATAGGTATCGTTGGTGAGCAGGCCGACGGTGAAGGAGCGCCGCCTCAGCAGGCTCTGCGCCAGGCTGTTGGGACGAAATCCCAGGCTGCGCGCCGTCTCGCGGATGCGCTCGCGGGTCTCGGCCGTCATGCGCCCCTGGCCGTTGAGCGCCTTCGAGGCGGTGGCGACGCTGACGCCGGCCCGGGCGGCCACGTCGCGCAAGGTGACGGGCTTGGGAAAGACCGGAACTGGCTGATCGTCCGATGCCATCGCGGCAAGAATCCTTAGCTGGGAAAAGGTTTTCCCTTATCGGTCGGAATAAGGCCCGGCCAATGGCCGAGCCTGATCGGGACTGTTTGGAAAAACCTTTTCTCAACTCAAGCTAGGGCACATCAAAGACCTGTTCAAGAGAAAAATTGCAGTCGCTGGCGCGATCGGATTTCGCGGGGGGCGCGGCCAATCGGTGCCGGGTTCACAGGTCGCCGTGCGCATTCATGGACTCAAGACCGCTTCGGCAGCTTCTCAGCGGAAATCATCCGATGTCAGCACATACAAGCTCTTGTGGGTGCGGCTGTAGGCCTTGGCGGCGACGTCGTGGATCGTGGAGCTCGACCTGTCGAAGGCGGCAAGATAGCCGGCCTCGTCGGCGGTGGTGTCGGGCTGCATCCTGGTCATGGCATCGGCGGCCACGGAGAAGGAAATCTGCAGCATGCCGTCATGGCCGACGAAGCGGATGCGTTGACCGGCCACGTCATAGCTGCGGCTGCGGTTGGGGAAGGTCAGGCTCATGTCTTGACCCCCGTTGCGGCGGCCTTCTTGGCCACCCGTTTCGCCTTCGGCGTCGGGTTCAGCGCTTCGGCCACGCGGTCGGCTTCTTCCTTGGCCAGCCGCAACTCCCTCAGCCGTTTCGTCTTGATCTCCCTGGCACGCGCCTCGGACATGTATTCAGCGGTCGCCTTGTTGTGCTCCGCCGTCTTCTTCTGCTTGTCGACAAAGCGGGCTTGGGCTTTTTCCATCAGAGTCTGATTGCCATCGGCCATCGAACAAATCTCCTTCATGCTGAAATCGTGAAAACGAACTTGTCCGATAAATAGGCGCTCGGCAGGAAAAATTCAATCTTTCGAATTATTTGGCGCTTTGCCGGCGCCGAGAAAGCGAGCGCTGAAATAATACTTTTGAATATTCTCCCGCGGCCAAGATTATCCTTGCCGCCGCAAAATGGAGATCGGGCCGAGGTGCCAACGGACGCTATTTCGAACGGAAATCCGTTTCGCACCTTCCTGAAATTGCCTAGGATGGTCCGGTGGTCGATTGGGGGCGTTTGCGGAAAACGGAACCGCGATTCTGTATACGGAGACAAGCCATGTTTGCCGCCAAGGCCATCGACGCCTCCAACAAGGCCGAATTCTACCGCGACCTCGCCAAGCAATTGAAGGCATTGCTGGAGGGCGAGGGCGATTCCATCGCCAACGCCGCCAACACCTCGGCGCTGATCTTCCAGATGGTGCCCGACCTCAACTGGGCTGGCTTCTACTTCCTGGCATCGGACGAGGAACTGGTGCTCGGCCCCTTCCAGGGCAAGCCGGCCTGCGTGCGCATCACTGTCGGCAAGGGCGTGTGCGGAACGGCGGTCGAGCTCGGCACTTCGATGCTGATCAAGGACGTGCATGATTTCCCCGGCCACATCGCCTGCGACGCCGACTCGCGCTCCGAACTGGTGGTGCTGCTGGAAGACGAGGAGGGTGTCTTCGGCGTGCTCGATCTCGACAGCCCGACGCCCGGCCGTTTCGACAGTGCCGACCAGGCCGGCATCGAGGCGCTGGCGGCAATCTATGTCGCGGCGAGTTCGTTCGAGGATTGAATCCGGCTCACAATCAGATTCAGACAAGGCCTCCTGGAGCGGTTCAGAGTTTGATAGAATCTCTGACCCGCTCTAACTTCTTGTTTTTACTCAACTCCCAAGGGGAAGCGCTAGGCGCTTCTCCCGGGAAAACCGCTACGCACTTTTCCTGGAATTGCTCTAAGCCCTTGTTTTGACAGATGCCGTGTGCCCCTATGCCTTCACGCGCAGGGACAGGCGGATCAGGCCAGCTTCACCAGCATCAGGCTGAAGCCGCCGATGAACAGGAAGGCGCAGAAGGCGAGCGCCAGCGGGCGCAGGCCGCGCGAGCGAAGCTGCGAAATGTCGGCCTGCAGGCCCATGGCGGCGAGCCCCATGGTCAGCATGATGGTGGTGGCAAGCACTATCGCCTGCTTCACTTCGGCCGGTACCGCGACAAGGCTGTTCAGCGCCACGACGGCGACGAAGGCGGCGACGAACCACGGCATGGGCGGGCGCGCCGCCGAGGGGTCGCCGCTCTTGCGGCGTGCCATCAGGCCGAGCGCGATGACCATCGGCGCCAGCATGGCGACGCGCGTCAGCTTGGCGACGGTGGCGATCTCGCCGGACTGGGTGCCGTTCTGGAAACCGGCGCCGATGACCTGGGCCACCTCATGGATCGAAGCGCCCGCCCACAGGCCGAAAGCGTGCTGGTCGAGGCCGAGCAAAGGCGCCAGCAGCGGGAAGCCGAGCATGGCGACGGTGCCGAACAAGGTGATCGAGGCGACGGCATAGGTGACGTCCTCATCGCGCGCGTCGGTGACGATGTTGGTGGCCACGATCGCCGAGGCGCCGCAGATCGAAGTGCCGGCGGCGATCAGCTGCGCCAGCTTGGCATCGACGCCGATCAGCCGGCCGAGCGTGATGGTGAAGAGGAAGGTGGCGCCAAGGGTCGCCGCCACGATGCCGACGCCGCTGGCGCCGATCGAAACCACCTGGCCGAGCGTCAACTGGAAGCCGAGCAGCACGATGGCGAAGCGCAGCAGGCGCTTTTGCGAGAAGGCGATGCCGGCCTTGGCGTGCGCCGGCGTGCCGAGCACATTGGAATAGACCATGCCGGCGACGACGGCCAGGATCATCGGGCTGAACAAGGCGAAGCCGGAGACATTGCGGGCGGAGAAGGCGACGGCCGTGATCATCGACACCAGCACGATCCCGGGGATGATGCCGTTCCACAGGGAATCGAGGCGCTTGCGGCCCCGCGCCAGATCGGCGGAAATCCTGCTTTTCGGAATATCGTTCGCAATGCGGGTCAGGGAAGACAATGCAATTCTCCAGGCGGGTATCTCGGGGAAATGCCATTTCATAATCGATCTTTCCAACGAATTATTGTGGTTGGAATGATCTATTTTTACGAACGAATGGCCGTCCAAACGGTCTCAAGGACGCGTGGGCGCATTGCTATGGCTTGGCGATGCATCGCACCGAGCTGCGAGAACGCAATCCGTCGGGCTACAACAAGTCCTGCCACCGCCGTGCGCCATGAATGACACGCACGATCTCCGCACCGTCGTCCGTTTGGCGATAGAGGATCAAGTAGTTTCCCGCAGGGAACGTGCGCAAGCCCGGTCGCACTTCCGGCCGGGCAATGCCCATGCCCGGCATGTCGGCGATGCGTTCGCAATGGGCATGGATTTCGTCATACCAACGCAACGCCGCCGCAGGACTGTCCTCGGCTATATAAAGCGCGATGGCTTCGATATCAGCTTCGGCCTCCGGTCGAAGGCGTAGCGTCATCGCGATGTGCGCTCGGCAATCCTCGCATCAAGCTTGCCTTTGATCCGGGCGAAGGCATCGCGGCCGTCGACCGGATCGCCGCTTGCCATGCCTTCGTCCCAAAGCCGGCCTAGCTCGTCGATGGCTTGGTCGCGTTGCATCCGACGAAACTTCCACTCGCGCAAGGCCTCGCGCATGACTTCGCTCGCCGAAGCGTATTCGCCCGCCGCAACGACCTCGCGCATCATGGTTGCCATTTCGGGCGTGAGGGCAACGCTCACTTTCTCGACATTCGCCATCGGCGGGTTCTCCTACCTGGGCAAAGTAGGCAAGTTTACCACCGGCTGCAAGGAGGCAGGTGGCGCATGACATCAAAGCTGCGCTTCGATCGCCGCCTTGTCGATCACCGACCAGACGTTCCTGATCCTGTCGTTCAGATATTCATAGAAGACGTTCTCGCTGAAGGAGACCTTTTTGCCATTGATGGGCAGGCCGAGGAACGTTCCCTTGGGCGTGCAGTTGAACTGGAGGCGGCTGGCGATGAAAGGCGGATCGGCGATCAGCAGTTGCACATCGAAATAGAGGTCGGGAATTTCCCGAAAATCCCGCTCCAGCATGTCGCGATAGCCTGACAATCCGACGCGGTCGCCATTGTAGTGCACCTCGTCATGGACGAAGCGGTGCAGCCTTTGCCAATCCTGATTGTTGAGGCAGTCGATATAGCCTCGATAGAGATCGGTTTCGGTCACGGTGATGGCTCCGTTGCTGACGCTTGGACGAGATCATGCTCGACCGGAAGATAGAACGACCGTGGGCACAGTCCAGACGTTCCAGCCCCGGTACCGCAACGCATCGACCAGCAGCGAGCAGGCTGATGTCGCAGTAGGCGTGCGCGCTCTACGACCCAGCCGGATGAGGTCGACATCAACAAGATCCTGTCTAGGCCGACGGCGCAGGAGTGTTGAAACAGCGCTGACAGTTCGACGGCTCGCTTGCGTTCATGACCCACATGCTCGGACGATCGGCGGAAACATCAACCGCGTCGTCATCCACGGGCGGAGCAGCCGCGTAGCGGCGTCGCGAAGACCCGAGGATCCATGCCGCGACCTTGGTGGCAGGTGCAGCAGAGCCCGATTCTGCACCGCTGCGGCGCCTGGAAGTCGCGGCATGGATCCTCGGGTCTGCGCCGCGTCGCTACGCTCCTTGCTTCGCCCGTGGATGACGAAGTCGGGGGCTTGGGCCAATCCCCAGATCTTGACGCACCGCTCTTCCTGCGCCAGCTTGCCGCCATGTTCGCTCGCGCGCCCGCCAACACCAAGCGACGCCGCTCCTGCATAGCGCGGAGCGGCAGGCTGATTGCGCGACGATAAATCCGGCACGATAGATCCGGTTTGTTCGTTTCCCGCCCCGCCCGCACCATCAGCCGGCGGGGTTTTCATGTCTGGAGCCTTTTGATGATTGCCAATCCTTCCATCCGGTTTCGGCCGGCCGAGCCTGCCGACGCCGCCGCGATCAGGGATATCGTGCGTGCCGCCTATGCCAGATGGGTGCCGGTGATCGGCCGCGAGCCGCTGCCGATGCGTGCCGATTACGACAAGGCTGTCGCCGAGCATCCGTTCGATCTCGCCGTCGAGGACGACCGCATCGTCGGCATGATCGAGACTTTGCTCGCCGACGATCACCTGTGGGTCGAGAATGTCTGCGTTGCGCCGCAGGCGCAGGGCAGGGGCATCGGCCGGCTGCTGCTGGAGCGCGCGTGGAAACCAAGGCGCGCGCGGCAGGACGCGCGGAGCTCCGCCTGTTGACCAACGGCGCCTTCGAAGCCAATGTGTCGCTCTATCACAAGCTTGGCTATACGATCGATCGGGAGGAGCCGTTCCTGAACGGAACGACGGTCTATATGAGCAAGCGGCTTGTTGGATGCCCACCAACCGGAGCGTGAGGATGGCTGCCAGGATCAAGCTCAAGCAACTCCCCGGCCTGTATGCGATTTCGCGGCTTCAAGCCGGTGACGGCATTCCTGCCTGGGCTGACGGACCGGGCTTCGTCAGCGTCACCAGAACCGACGACGAGCTCTCGATCACCTGCCTTCAGGATCGCGTGCCGGATGCCGTCAAGCACGATCGCGACTGGGTCGCCTTCAAGTTGCAGGGGCCGTTTGCGTTCGACGAAACCGGCATTGTGCTGTCCGTCATCAGGCCGCTGTCGGAAAACGGTTTGGGCATCTTCCTGGTATCGACCTTCGATGGCGACCACCTGCTGGTGAAAGCGACAGACGAGCCCGCGGCTAGAGGATTTCTGGGCGAAGCCGGGCATACGCTGCTCTAGGCAGCTCATCGCCGGCCGCTGATCAACGATTGGCGCTCTGGCTCAATCCCTGGCGCGCTGGCTCAACCATTTCTGGGGTTGCGTTTGACAGCGCCGTTCGCGCATCGTTATTTCTAGCCCGATATCACGGCCGGACCGGCCATGCGGCACCCCCAGGGAGAAACCATGTCACACGATCTGCAGTTCTATATCGATGGCGCGTGGGTCGATCCTGTGGTGCCCAACACGCTCGACGTCATCGATCCGTCGAATGAAGACGCCTTCGCGCAGATCTCGCTCGGCTCCAAGGCCGATGTCGACAAGGCGGTGGCCGCCGCCAAGCGCGCCTTCAACACATATGGTTTCACCTCGGTCGAGGAGCGCCTCGATATCCTGAACCGCGTCATCGAGGTCTACAAGAAGCGCAGCAAGGACCTGGCGCTTGCCGTGTCGCGCGAGATGGGCGCACCGCGCCAGATGGCGCTCGACAGCCAGGTGGGCGTCGGTCTCGCGCATTTGCAGAAGATGGCCGAGACGCTGAAGAATTTCCGGTTCCGCCATGTCAAGGGCAACCATCTCGTGGTCAAGGAGCCGATCGGCGTCGTCGGCCTGATCACGCCGTGGAACTGGCCGCTGAACCAGATCACCTGCAAGGTGGGGCCGGCACTCGCCGCCGGCTGCACCATGGTGCTGAAGCCGTCCGAAATCGCGCCGCTCGACGCCATCATCTTCGCCGAGATCATCGACGAGGCCGGGGTGCCGAAGGGCGTGTTCAACCTCGTCAACGGCGACGGCCCGGGCGTCGGCCAAGCGCTGTCCAGCCACCCCGACATCGACATGATGTCGTTCACCGGTTCGACCCGGGCCGGCATATTGGTGGCCAAGGCCGCAGCCGACACCGTCAAGCGCGTGCATCAGGAACTGGGCGGCAAGTCGGCCAACATCCTGTTTCCGGATGTCGACCTCGCTACCGCCGTTTCCAAGGGCGTCGCCGGCTGCTTCGGCAACAGCGGCCAGTCCTGCAACGCGCCGACGCGCATGTTCGTGCCGCGCGACCGCCATGACGAGGCCGCCGGATACGCCAAGGTCGCGGCTGAAAAATTCACCGTCGGCCCGGCCGACGGCGCCAACACCAAGCTCGGCCCTGTCGTCAGCCAGGTCCAGTTCGACAAGATCCAGGACCTGATCCAGAGCGGCATCGACGAGGGTGCGACGCTGGTCGCCGGCGGCCCCGGCCGCCCGGCCGAACTCAACCGCGGCTACTATGTCAGGCCGACCGTGTTCGCCGACGTCACCCACGACATGCGCATCGCGCGCGAAGAGGTTTTTGGCCCGGTGCTGGCGATCCTGCCCTACGACACGGTCGAGCAGGCGGTCGAGCAGGCCAACGATACCGTCTACGGCCTTGCCTCCTACATCCAGGCCAAGGACCTGCAGAAGGCCCGCGACGTGGCGGCGCGCATGCGCTCGGGCAATGTCTACATCAACTATCCCCAATGGGACGCCGGCCTGCCCTTCGGCGGCTACAAGCAGTCCGGCAACGGCCGCGAATATGCCGAATACGGGCTCGAGGATTTCCTCGAGATCAAGGGCATCGCGGGCTATGAGGCGGCGGAGTAGTTCTTTGGCCGCAGCGTAGCTGGAGAGGGGCCGGCGCCGCCCCTCATCTGCCTGCCGGCATCTTCTCCCCGTATAGTGACGGGAGAAGGACGCTTTCGCGGATGATTTCGCCAATCTCCAGCATTGCGAAGGCGGCGCCGGCATTGCGGCCTGCATCTTTCTCCCCGTCACTATACGGGGAGAAATGTCCGGCAGGACAATGAGGGGCGGCGCCGACCTCGGCGATTAGCGGTCTCTGTCACAAGGCCCACACTGATATTGCCCAGCCATATCCTCCATCCTTGCCAATTGGCAGATACATGCTATATATCTGCCATTAGCGAGGTCTAAACATGCAGCTTCAAGCCATCACCACCACGCCGGCCGCGGTCGGCTCAGCCATTTCGGATGAAGAGGCCGGTGCGCTGGCGCGGACCACGGTCAATCTGTTCAAGGCCTGGAACCTCACCGACTTCGAGGCCTGCGTGCTGCTTGGCGGCATTTCGGCGCGCACCTGGGCGCGGTGGAAGGAAGGCGCCGTCGGCCGGATCGACCGCGACCTGCGCACCCGCATGGCGCATCTGATGGGCATCCACAAGGGACTGCGCTACCTCTTCACCGAGCCGGCGCGCGGCTATGCATGGATCCGCAAGCCCAATGCCACCTTCGGCGGGCAATCGGCGCTCGAGCTGATGCTGCGCGGCGATATCTCCGATCTCGCGGCGATGCGCGAATGGCTCGACGCGGAGCGTGGTGCATGGTGAGTGGACTGGCGGTCCGTCGCCGCGTCCACTGGCCACAGACCTATCGCATCATCCGCTCCATCCATCCGCCGATCGACCTGTTCGAGGATATTGCCGACCCGCGCGACTGGGAGGCGCTGGCCGCCATCGAGGAGAAGACCAATCCGCGCATCCGGCTCGAGTTCGGCGATCTCGGCAAGGTGCCGGCCGCAAGGCGGGTTTCCGGTCCGGGCGCCAGCTTCGTCATGGCGCCTTTCGTGCATTGCTCGACCTTGCGGCCCGGCCGCTTCTCGGACGGCAGCTACGGCATCTATTATGCCGGCGACAGCGAGGACGTGGCGCTCGCCGAAACCATCCACCATCACCAGAAATTCATGCGCGCGACCAACGAGGCGCCGGGCTGGACGGCCGATTTCCGCGTGCTGATCGGCAGCGTCGACCGCGACCTCGACGACGTCAACGCGGTACCCGGCGTGCTCGACCCGGACGACTACACGGCGTCGCAGGCGGAAGGGCGGGCGCTGCGGGCCTCGGGAAGCGACGGGCTGGTGTGGAACAGCGTGCGCATGCCGGACGGGGAGTGTATCGGCATCTTTTGGCCCGACGTCATCGGTGTCCCGGTCCAGGGCCGCCACTACAGTTACCACTGGGACGGCGGCCGCGTCGACTTCGTGCGCCAGCACGACACCGGCAAGGTGCTCGAAGTGGTGTGAGCAGGGCAGGGCGGCTTGTCCTCACGCCAACGCCGCCGCCAGCAGTTTCGCCTGCGGCGTCAGCGCTTCGAAGCGGCGGGCGCACAGATTGAGCTGGCGCGTGGCCCAGTCATCGCCGAGCCGCAGGCTGCGCAGCGTGCGGGCCGAACGGCGCGCCGCACTTTCGGGCACGATGGCGATGCCGGCGCCTTGCGAGACCAGCCGGCAGACATTGTCGAGGCCGGGCACGCGGATGCGGAAGTGCAGGTGGCCACCGAGCCTGGCGGCCTGGCGGGTGATGTGCTCCTGCAAGGGATGGCCGGCGCTCAAGCCGACGAAGGCTTCGCCGAGAAGGTCGGCAAGGCTGGCGGTCTGGCCTTCGAGGCCGGGCCTGTTCCGCGCCGTAATCACCACCAGGCGGTCGACGAAGAACGGTTTTTGCTCGAGATGCGAAAGGCCGGCCCAGGTCGCGGCGATGCCAAGATCGGCGGCACCGTTCGCCACCGCCTCGGCGATCTCATGGCTGGGGCGTTCGTCGAGCTCGATGTCGATCCCGGGATGCGCGACCAGGAAGGCCGGCAGCGTGTCGCGCAGGAGTTCGCTGGTCGCCGCCGTGTTGGCCATCAGCCGTACGCGGGCGCGCAGGCCCGTGGCATAGGTACCGAGGTCGCCGGCCATCGCCTCGATCTGGTTCTGCACCGCGCGCGCATGGTGGAGCAGCGCCTGTCCGGCCGCCGTCGGCACCGCGCCGCGCCGGCGCCGCTCCAGAAGCGGCGCGCCGAGGCTTTCCTCCATGCCCTTGATGCGCGCGCTGGCCGAGGCGAGAGCGAGGCCGGCGAGTTCGGCGCCGTGCGTGATGCTGCCGCGTTCGGCCACCAGCAGGAACAGCCTGAGATCGGTGAGGTCGAAGCGCATTTCTCGCTCCCGCAAATCGTGTCGTGCCAGGCTCAGCCTTCGTTCACGCCGAAGGCTGGCAGCGCAACTTCCACATTGTGGGCGGCCCGCATGTCAGTCAAATCATTTGCGACGGAGATAAGCGATGCGTGAAAAAACATCAGGCCGGCAAGGGCTAGGCATTCTTGAAAGCGCGGCGATCATGCTGGCGATCGCGGTGGCCTCGCTTGCAATGGCGCAAGCGCAGCCTGGCTTGCCGGGATGCGCCGTGGCGGCGGCTTCCGTCAACCGCGATGCCGTGCCGGCAAGCCCGGATGCCGAGGCGACGGACATGTTGTTGCATGACTGAAGGAACCGGCGTGCCCGGGCTCTATCCCAAGGAACGTCCATCGATGCTGAGCGGCCATCCATGCTAAGCATCGGCGCCGTCGCCTTCATCGGTTTCGTGTTTCTCGCCGCCGGCCTCGTCAAGGGCGTCGTCGGCATGGGGCTGCCGACCGTGGCGATGGGCCTGCTGGCGGCGGCCATGCCACCGGCTGAGGCCGCCGCCTTGCTGTTGATTCCGTCGCTGGTCACCAATCTCTGGCAGCTGTTCACCGGTCAGTCCTTCGGCGGCTTGTGCAAACGGCTGTGGACGATGATGGCCGGTGTCGTCGTCGGCACCGTGACTGGCGCCGGCCTGCTGACCGGCGCACACACGATGATCGCCTCGGCCGGGCTTGGCGCCGCGCTGATGCTCTACGCGCTTGTCGGCTTGGCCAAGGCCGGCTTCACCACGCCGGCGCGCCACGAGGCCTGGATATCGCCGCTGGTCGGCGTGGCGACCGGGCTGGTCACCGGCGCCACCGGCGTTTTCGTCATTCCGGCGGTGCCCTATCTGCAATCGTTGCGGCTGGGCCGGGAAGACCTGATCCAGGCGCTTGGCCTCTCCTTCACCGTATCGACCTTGGCCCTCGGCTTCGGACTGTTCAGGGCCGGCGCGCTTGCCTCGCCGACGGCGCAACTGGCTGGGTCGGTGCTGGCCCTGGCGCCGGCGCTGGCCGGCATGGTCGTCGGCCAGGCGCTGCGCCAAAGGATGAGCGTCGAGACTTTTCGCACGGTGTTCTTCGCCGGCTTGCTGGCGCTCGGGGCCTATCTCGCGTTGGAGGCTGCGCTGCAGGGCTAGTCTAAAAAAGCCAGGCCCCAAACCTCTTTCGAGTGTTTCGGCGGGGCCCGGCATTTTGGAGGATCAAGCGGTGCGCTTGCGTGCCTGCATGACGCTCAGCCATATGGCCGAGACGAGAAAATAGAAGGCGCCGAACGCGGCATAGGGCGCGATATCGGTGATGCCGGGCGTGGCGGCGCCGATCGCCTGTTTGATGAAGAAGCCGCCGGCAAGCGCCGACTGCGCACCGCTCAGCACCATCGCCCATTGCGCGCCTGCCCGCCAACGGCGCACGCCGGTGGCGAGCTGGAACAGGCCGGAGAGAATGGCCCATGCCCCGAACACCGCCAGGACCGCGTGCGGGCCCTGTCCAAGGGCGATGAAGACCGCGATGGCCGTGATCGTGCTGACCGCCGCGTTGAGCGCCTGGCTGGGATTGGCCTTCAGGCCGCCGCTGCGCTGCGCGTCCAGAATATTGGCGATCGCGTCCCAGGCCGGGTAGGCGACCAGCAGTATCGCCGCGACCGGCGGCGCGCTTTTGCCAAGGGTGAAGGCCGCCGCCACCCACGCGACCGAAAAGCCGGCGCGGAGGAAATAATATGACTTCAGCCACTGCGATGCGGCAACGCCGCTGGGCGCCTGGATGGTTTGAGTGCTCATTGGAACGTCCTGTCTTGTTGGATGGCCCGAGGCTGAGAGGCGGCGGGTTGACCCGCTTGATCACGCCCTCAGGGTTGGATGATTGGAACAGCCCATTCTCGCGCCCTCGGCGCGGGAATGGCTTTGCGCCAAGGCGAAAACAGCGCATAATCAATGGGAATGCGCTATCCTTGCCAAGGAATGTATGAGAACCGGTCGGCCATATCCATGATTGAATCGCCTGAAAACTTGACCATTCTTCCGGATGGAGGGCCGCGTGCGGGTGTCTCCGGCGACCTTCTCTCGCATGTGCTGGCGCAGATCAGGCTTACCGGCGACGAGGTTTTTTCACGCACGCTGGCGGAGGCGGAGCAACTCGATCTCGACGAGGGGCAGGCTCATATCGTCGTGGTGACGGCCGGCGCACTGCGCATGGAGAGCGAGGACCAGGCTGCCGCCGTCATCGAGGCCGGCGACCTCGTGCTGCTGCCTCGCGGCCCCGGCGCGTCGCGGCTGGTGGCATCGCATCCACGCGTCACGATCGTCGTCTGCCGCTTCTGGTTCGATCCGGACAGCCTGCGGGGGATGATCTTTGCCTTGCCGCAATGCATTCACATCCAGCGTGCCCAGGGGGCAGGGTGGGTCGATGGAATGCTGCCTTTCCTGATGGTCGAAACCAGCGGCGCCCAGCCGGGTGCTGCCTTGATGATTTCCCGCATCATCGATCTCATGGTCATCCGCACCTTGCGCAACTGGGTCCATGAAGGGCACGCCACGGGCTGGCTCGGCGGGCTTTCCGATGCCCGCATCGCCCGTTCCCTGAAGGCCATCCACGAAAGGCCGCTGCAGCGGTGGAGCATCAATGAACTGGCCGACAAGGCCGGCATGTCACGTTCGAGCTTCTGCGAGCGCTTCGCCGCGCTCGTCGGGCGTTCACCGCTGCGCTACCAGAATGAATGGCGCCTGGGCCTGGCCCGCGATCTGCTGGCCAGGCGGGACGCGCGCGTGGGCGAGATCGGCTTGCGCATCGGCTACGAGTCCGAAGCCGCCTTCAGCCGGGCCTACAAACAGCTCTTCGGGCACCCGCCACGGGTTGAATATGCGCTGACCAATGAACCCGCCAAGCAGCCCTGACCGGAGGCGCCATTTTGTAAAAAGTGAGCTGCGGGACCTACCGCACCACCAGCACCGGAATCTCGGTGTAGGACAGCACTTCCGCCGTCTGGCTGCCCAGAAGCAGCCTGCCCAGCCCGCGGCGGCCATGCGAGGCCATGACGATCAGGTCGCAGCCTTGCGTCTTGGACAGGTCCAGGATCGCTTCGGCGGGCCGTTTGTCCTCGACATGGACCAGTTTGGCGGAGACGCCGGCGGCATCTGCGGATGCCTTGCATTTGTCGAGCACTTCCCTGCCATAGCGGCGCGATTCTTCCTGGAAGACGGCCAGTTCATCGCCGGCGGCGTAGCCGGCCATGGCGCCGCCCCAGGCGAAGATCGGGAATTGTTCCGAAACGGTGACGAAGGTGACGGCGGCGCCGAGGTCCTTGGCCAAAATGAGGCCCTGGGCGACGCCCTTGCCGGCCAGTTCCGAGCCGTCGGTGGCGATGAGCAGATGTTTGTACATGATGATCCGACCTGTGATGCCTGATTACTCTCCAACATAGATAGTTATGCCTCCGCGCTCATTCATTGAGCCAAAGCGGCGGGGATCAGGGCCAGCGAGGGATTCGATATCCAGAGCTTGGTGTCTCGGGCGGTCAATCGTTGGCGCCGGCGCCGCCCGTCATTGCCCTGCCGGGCATTTCTCCCCGTAAACGGGGAGAAAGAAGCTGCCGCAACGCCGCCGCCTCACTTGCAACGCTGCCGATTGGCGAAACCAGCGGCGACAGCGTCCTTCTCCCCGTTTACGGGGAGAAGATGGCGGCAGCCAGATGAGGGGCGGCGCCAGCGCATCGAGAAGAGGCATGAATTTCGCCGGCCGGATTCCCCTTCGCGAAATCGTCCTCTAAGGTGCCGACAACTTTGAAAGGCATTCCATGAGCAGCGCGTTTCCACAGATCCATCTGGTCCGGCATGGCGAGACCGCGTGGAGCCTTTCGGGGCAGCATACAGGCCGCACCGATATGCCGCTGACGCCGGCCGGCGAAGCGGCGGCGCGCGGTGTGGCGGACCGCTTGAAAGGCCTGTCGTTTTCGGAGGTTTGGTCGAGCCCCTCGCAGCGCGCCTACAACACCAGCGTGCTTGCCGGCTTTGGGGCCGCGAGCCTCAAGCTGGACGATCTGCAGGAGTGGGATTACGGCGCCTATGAAGGGCGTACGACCAAGGAAATCCTGGCCGAGCGGCCGGGCTGGAACGTGTTTCGCGACGGTTGCCCGCAAGGCGAGATGGCGACCGATGTCGGCGCCCGCGCCGACAGGATTATCGACCGCCTGCGCAAGGCCAATGCCGACATACTGATTTTTTCCAGCGCGCATTTGCTGCGCGTGCTCGCCGCCCGCTGGCTCGGCCTGGCGCCCGAAAGCGGGGCGCTGTTCGTGCTCGACACGGCCAGCATCAGCGTGCTGGGTTATGAGCATGATCTGACCGAGCCGGTCGTGCGCAAGTGGAACGGGAAGTAGGCAGGCCACATCAACCAGATGTGGTGACGCCTATCGTCTTCGTCATCCACGGGCGAAGCAAGGAGCGAAGCGACGCGGCGCAGACCCCTGGAGCTGCTTCGCAGCCCAAGGGATCCATGCCGCGACTTCGGGGCGCAGCCACGGTGCGGAATTCTGCTCCGCTGCGCTTCACGGCAAAGGTCCCGGCATGGATCCTAGGGTCTCCGCGACGGAGCTGCGCTCCTGCTTCGCCCTAGGATGACGACGTGTTGGGTGGCTTAGGCTAATTCCGATGCTGGACGCTAATCAACTCAAACCGCGCGCCCGCCTCCTACCTCTCGAACTTCCTGATCGCCTCGGCGGTGATGGGCTGGAAGAAATTCACCAGATTGCCGTCGGGGTCGCGGAACAGCAGCGAGCGGTTGCCCCAGGGCATGGTGGTCGGCTCCTGCACGGTTGTCTTCTTGATGAGGTCCGACAGCCGGGCGAATTCGGCATCGACGTCGCCGACGCGGAACTCGAGGATGGCGGTGTGGTTGTCGGCGGGGCGGGCGATGTCGCCGCCGAACAGCATCAGGGTGCGCGTGCTGCCGATCGCCAGCGTGCAGGCCGGGGTCGCCAGTTCGGCGAAGTCTTCCGTGTATACGGTCACCGGCATGCCGGTGATCTCACCGTAGAAGCGCACGAGGCGCTGGACATCCGACGTGATGATGCGGACAGAGACGAAATTCATCGCATTGGCTCCTTGATCTCGAAGCCGCGAGCGGGCTTCCCAGCCGATGCATAGACCAGGCCTCCTGACAGCTTTCTGTCAGGAGAGGAGTTGCGACGGTTACGCTTCGGGTTCGGACCAGACCGGCGGCAGGCCGAAAGCCGCGAACAAAGCGGGGCCGAGCGGGCCGACATAGATCGTCAGCGCGGTGATCCGGCCGTCGGCCGGCTCGATGACGTGCAGCGATTGCGCGCGCCATTCCGGGTCGTGAAATCGCTGCGCGTAGATCGCGACCGCGGGCTGGCCGTTAGCCCTTGTCGCGACCGCGCGATAGCCGGCGAAATTGTTCCACACGGTCTTGAAGAAGCCGTGGATCGCCTGGCGCCCCTGATACCAGTCGTGCCATGGCGGCATGTGGTAGGTGGCGTCTTCGCGCAGCAGTTCGATGAAGCCGTCGAGATTGGCGGCCTCCCAGGTGCTGATATAGCGTTCGAGCAGCAGGTGCTCGTCGGGGCTTGGCCGCGCGCGCTGCAGTGGCCGCCCCTTGGGAAAGCGCTCGCCGAGTGTGGCGCGCGCGCGCTGCAGGGCGCTGTTGACCGACGCCGTCGAGCCGCCCAGCAATTGAGCCGCCTCCAGCGCCGACCAGCCGAGCACGTCGCACAGCAGCAGCACGGCTCGCTGCCTGGGCGGCAGAAGCTGGATCGCCGCGACGAAGGCCAGCCGGACGGCCTCACGGGTTTCGTAGCGTGCGTCCGGCCCGGGTGCGCCATCGGCGAGATCGGGCAGCTCGGCGTCCGGGTAAGGTTCCAGCCAGGCGAGTTCGGCGGCCGGCCCGGCAGCGGCGCGGCCTTCGGTCGACGGCCGTGCGGGCTCTTCGAGAATGCGGCGCGCCGACGACCTCGCCTTGATCGCGTTGAGGCAATTGTTGGTGGCAATGGCGTAGAGCCAGCCACGCGGCGAGCCGTGGCCGCCGAATTGCGCGCGGCCGCGCCATGCCTTCAGGAACGTGTCCTGGACGAGGTCGTCGGCCTCGTGCAGCGAGCCCATCATCCGGTAGCAGTGCAGCTTGAGTTCGCGGCGGTGGGTGGTGGTCAGGCGCTCGAAGGCAGGCCGGTCGAGGACCGGCCGGCCCGATGGCCCGGAAGCGCCAGGAGCATCTGTCATTTCCAGCCCGCCATGATGATTTCGGGCCATCCTGCGCGCCTCACGCCGCCGCCGCAAGGCCGCTGCCGCTCACCGTGAAGGCGGTGCCCTTCATCTTGCCGGCAGCAAGCGTCACCACGGCGCTGGCGACATCGGCGGGCGTCTGCATATCGGTCATGCTGGCCAGGAAATCCGCCGGGCTGATGCCGAGATAGGCCGAAACGCCCGATATGCCGCGCTGGCCGACGCCGGTGCCGGCCATGATGCGCATCGGCGCCAGCGCCATGAAACGCAGGCCGAGACCAAGCCGGTCGGCTTCCTTCTGGCTGTGGGCGGCGAGGAACAACTGCATGCGCTTGGCGCCGGAGTAGCCGCCGGAATTGGGCGGGCCGCCGCTGAATGCAGCGCCGCTGGAGATCAGCACCACGCGGCTGCCGGGCTTCAGCCGGCCGCGCAGCGCCGCCTGGCAGAACAGGAAGGACGCCTTGACGTCCATTTCCCAATTGGCCGAGAACTCGTCCCAGCCTTGGTCCTGAATCGGTGCCGACGGGGCGAAGGCACCGGCGCAGATCACCAGCACGTCCGGTTCGAGAGCGGCGAAGACCGCATCGGGGGCCGCCTCCTGCGTGGCATCCGCCACGAGCGTCTTTACGCCTGACGCCTCCCAGGAGAGTTCCTTCAGAGCGTCCGCGCCCCGGGCGACGGCGAGCACGGTTGCTCCCTCGCTCAGCGCCGCCTTCACGATGGAGCGGCCGACGCCCCGGCTGCCTCCGACGACGACGACATTTTGACCTTGCAACGATCCCATGGTTCACCTCGCTGTTCCGGCCCGGAGGAATTCCGGCGCCTGATGATCAGGACAGCCGAGGCGGGTGGAATTCATCGATACGTCGGTAAAAATCTTTCCGGGGCGCCTGTCAGGCGGCTCTCATTCGTTCGCCGCATGGCCCTCGAGGGCGCGACGTTTGCTGAAGCGCGCAGCAACGCCAGAGCCGATCTATTGCCTGAAGCAAAACGCATCGGCGGTATCCAGATTCTATTCTGATAACCAAGAATTGATTGGAAGTACTGCGCCCGTGATTGGCGATTGGCTCGAAAGCCATCCTAAAACTGTCGGCGGGTGAATTAATTCATAAGGCTGAGGGGAGTTGATATGATCCGCCGCACAACGGGTATCATGACGGTGCTAGCGCTTCTGGGGTTTTCGGTCTGTCCAGCCGCCGCGTATACCCACTCGTTCAGCTATGAAAAAACGGCACTCTCCGGACAGGAGATTTTTCTCTACGGAGGATCGACCCTCAACCCCGACTGTTCGAAGGCCGGCAAGGATGATTTGAGAGCAATTTCCGGACCAAGTCATGGAAAGCTCATGATTATGAACGGGAAGACCTATGCGCACTACGCCAAGAAAGATGCGCGTGCGAAATGCGATTCGCGCAAGGTCGACGGGATCAAGGTCATGTATCGATCGGCCCCTGGTTTCAAAGGGCGAGACGAGGTGACTTTGTCCCTTCATACCTACTATGGATATGCGTCCAAGACGGTCATCAGGATCAACGTCGAATAGCAGATTCGTTTTTTGGCTGGTGGCGCCGCGCCGCTTACTCAGCCAGCAACGCCAGCTCCGGCGCCGTCAGATGCCGCGCCGTGCCCTTGGCGAGGTTGCCGAGCGGCAGGCTGCCGATGGCGATGCGGATGAGGCGCTTGACCTCGATGCCGTGGGCGGCAAGCAGGCGGCGGATGTGGCGGTTCTTGCCTTCGTCGAGCACGATCTCCAGCCAGGCGGTGCGGCCGCCGCTGCGCAGGAGTTCGATCGCGTTTGCCGCCAGGGTCTCGCCGTCGACGGTGACGCCGGCGCGCAACCTGTCCAGCAGCGTTTCATCCGGCACCGTGGCGACCTGCACGTGATAGGTCTTGGGCAGATGCGAGGCTGGATCCATCAGCCGGTTGGCGAAGCGGGTGTCGTTGGTCATCAGCAGCAGGCCTTCGCTGGCCTTGTCGAGACGGCCGACCGGCGAGACATAGGGCAAATCGAGCCCTTCGAGACAGGCATAGACGGTGTCGCGCTGTTGCGGGTCGTCGCGGGTGGTGACCAGCCCGCGCGGCTTGTTCAGCATCAGATAGACCTTGCGCTCGGCGACGACCGCATCGCCATCGACGACGATGCGGTCGCGGTTCATGTCGACGCGCAGCGCCGCGTCACGCACCACCTTGCCGCCGACGCGCACGCGGCCCGCCGCGATCAGCACTTCGGCCTGCGTGCGCGAGCACAGGCCGAGTTTTGACAGCGCACGGTTCAGGCTGACGCCGGGAGGTCCGGCGCTGCGTGGCTTGCCGGCTGGCGGCCGGCCGGGCGGTGGTGGTCGTGCTGCCATTCTGTTGCCGGCGTTCCGTTCCGGCGGACAGATGCCACGGGGGAGGCGGGCACCGCAAGCCGGGCGCGGCCGGTCTGTTCCTGTCCCAGCAACAAGCGCTTCAGGCGGATGGCTCGGCCATCACGATAAAGTTGCCGCAGGTGTCGTCGAAGAAGGCCGATGTCACCGGGCCTGTGCGTTCCGGAGGCGCGAGAAATTTCACGCCGCGCGCGGTCAGCCGATCGAACTCGGCGTGGATGTCGCTGACGGTGATGAGCGCCGCCGGGAAACGGGCTTCGTAAAGCGCTTGCTGCGCGGCACGCGCCGGCGGGGCGCTGTTGGGTTCGAGCACCAGTTCCGTGCCGGCATCGTCGGGTGCCACCACCGTCAGCCAGCGGATCGGACCGCTGTCGTGATCATGCTTTTTCACGAACCCCACGACCGAGGTGTAGAAGGCCAGCGCCTTGTCCTGGTCGTCGACCTTGATGAGGATATGGCGAAGCCGCATGGTCGATTTCCTTTCATTCGCATGGGGTTGACGCCCGTACCTAATCCTGGCCGTTGAAGAACGCCGTCAGCACCGGGGCGTGCGCGGCCGGCCTCAGCATGTGGTTCTGGCCGGGCAGCGTCTGATAGCCTGCGTTGGGCAATGCGTTGGCCAGCGCCTTGTTGCCATGCCGCATCCATGGCGGGCTCTTGCCGCCGTCGCTCACCAGTACCGGCACGCGCAGCGATGCCCAGCGGGCGGGGTCGAGCGGCTTGCCAAGCTGATCGCCGCCGACGATGGCGCCATCATGCGGCAAGGTATGCGCCATCGCCTTGAGCCGTCGCCAGATCGGCATG
The DNA here is from genome assembly GCF_004794715.1 of Mesorhizobium sp. M8A.F.Ca.ET.207.01.1.1. Lineage (NCBI taxonomy): Bacteria > Pseudomonadati > Pseudomonadota > Alphaproteobacteria > Hyphomicrobiales > Phyllobacteriaceae > Mesorhizobium > Mesorhizobium sp. M8A.F.Ca.ET.207.01.1.1. Next base: position 266,495 of record NZ_SRUS01000004.1, read on the forward strand.
AGCTTCATGAAGGCGATGAGCAGGCGGGGCATGCCCACCGATTTGAGGAAGGCGCTTACGGCGTCGCCGCGCCGGCCTTCGGCGACGGCGGTCTCGATCGTCGCCCAATCGGCCTGCGTGGTGGTGCGGCTGTCGTCGACGATCAGCGGCGCTTCGTAGAGCGCGAGCTTCTTGATGCCGGGCAGGCGGGTTGCCGCCATAAGCGCAAGCATGGCGCCCGACGACATGCCCCAGACATAGGCCTCGCCGCCGGCCGCCCGCAGCACGGCCTCGATGTCGTCGACCTCGCGTTCGACCGCGTAGGGCGCGGTGTCGCCGCTGTCGCCACGGCCACGACGGTCGTAGCGGAATACGGTGAAGTTGTCCGCGAGCGCCTTGGCCAGCGGACCGCTCGGCCCCATCGTGCGCGAGCACAGCGCGCCGTCGACGAGGATGAGCGGATGGCCCTGGCCGCGGCGCTCGCAGGCGATCGGCGTCCCATCCCGCGACAGCACGGCTTGCGTGGTCGGCTTGACGTTCTCAGCCAGCATGGTCGGTCCCCGCTCTATCACCTGCTCCAGCCGGTCGAAGCTCTGCATCCAGCCGCCGCGCATGCCGAGCGCCAGCAGGCGCTCGCGGTCGGCGGCACTCGCCAGCGTCACCTCGAAATGGACATGGGTCCGCATGCCGTCGGGCGTAAAGGTCACGGTGTGGCGGCTCCGGCCCGGCGGATTGCCGGCCCATTCGCGGATTTCCGGATCCGGTTCGTCGCAATAGCTCAGCCTGACGTTCTTGACGACTTCGAGATAGCTGCCCTGGTTGCGGTAGAGCGCGCCGCTGGCGGTCAGCATATCGATGCGCCAGCGGCCGCCGACGCGCACGTCGAGCACGCAGTGAGGAATGGTGCAATCCCTGATGCCCCACCACTGCGCCACCAGCCTGGGGTCGGTCCACAGCCGAAAGACGCGTGCCACCGGAGCCGCGAACACCCGTTCGATGGCGAAGCCGCGATCGGCGGTATCTTGGACGCTCTCGTTCATGGCGCCTTGTCCGCGTCGCGCCGCAGCAGATCCTCCATGCGGTCGAAGCGGCCTTCCCAGAGTTTTCGGTAATCGTCGAGCCAGTGGTCGATGTCGCGCAGCGGCTTGAGCTCGATGCGGCTCAGATGTTTCTGCGCCGCCCGGCTGCGGGTGACGAGGCCGGCCTGCTCCAGCACACCGACATGTTTGGAAACGGCCCGCACAGTGAGCGCGAAGGGTTGCGCGAGTTCGGCGACCGAGGCCTCGCCATCGAGCAGCCGGGCAAGGATCGCGCGCCGCGTCGGATCGGCGAGGGCGGCGAATGTGTGGTCGAGGGAGAGTTCGGCAGTCATTTATGGAACCAATCAGTTCTGGAACTAGTTGGTTCTATATAGAGCTTGCCCTACCTCGTCAACAAGTTTCGGAGAGAGCGGGGCGCTCGCCGGGAAGGAGTTTCCACCCCGGCAAGCCTGGCGTTGGAAGCTCAGGCGGCTGCCTTCTCGGCCGCGATGCCGTTCAGGATCTGGATCGCATCCGCCGGCAGCTTAAGTTCGGCCGCCGCCAGGTTCTCCCTGAGATGCCCGACCGACGAGGTACCGGGGATGAGCAGGATGTTGGGCGCGCGCTGCAACAGCCAGGCGAGCGCCACCTGCATGGGTGTGGCTCCGAGCTTTTGCGCGACGTCGGCAAGCGTGCTCGACTGCAGCGGCGTGAAACCGCCGAGCGGGAAGAACGGCACATAGGCGATGCCGTCGGCGGCAAGCTCGTCGATCAGCGCGTCATCCTCGCGGTGGGCGATGTTGTACTGGTTCTGCACGCAGACGATGTCGACCATGCCGCGCCCCTGCGCGATCTGTTTGCGGGTGACGTTGCTCAGGCCGATATGGCGCACAAGCCCCTGGCGCTGCAGTTCGGCGAGCGTGTCGAGCTGGGGCTCGAGCGACCCTTCGGCGGGTCCGTGGATGCCATGCATGGAGCGCAGGTTCACCACCTCGATCACGTCCAGTCCGAGATTGCGCAGATTGTCGTGCACGGCCTGCGTCAACTCCTGGGGAGACATTGCGGGAATCCACGATGCATCCGCGCCGCGCCGGGCACTGATCTTGGTGACGATGGTGAGGTTGGCGGGGTAGGGGTGCAGCGCCTCGCGGACGATCTGGTTGGTGACGTGGGGACCGTAGAAATCCGATGTGTCGATGTGGTCGACGCTGCTGGCAATCGCCTCGCGCAGCACGGCAAGGGCTGCCTCGCGGTCCTTCGGCGGGCCGAAGACGCCCGGGCCGGCCAGTTGCATGGCGCCGTAGCCGAGGCGCTTCACGGTGCGGTCGCCGAGCTTGAAGCTTCCGGCCTTGCTGATGTCGGTCATGGTGTCGTCTCCATTGGATCAGCCAGATATAGACAAGGCGCGCCTGCACGATAATATGGTGCAATCGGCACAGCCTGTGCGGAAAGGCGAACAATGGCGGCGAATCTGGGCGACCTCCAGGCATTCATGGCGGTGGCGCGCGCCGGCGGTTTTCGCGAGGCGGCCCGGGTGGGCGGCGTCAGCGCCTCCAGCCTCTCGGAGACGGTGCGGCGGCTGGAGAGCGAACTCGGCGTGCGGCTTCTCAACCGCACCACGCGCAGCGTGGCGCCGACCGAGGCCGGCGCGCGCCTGCTCGAACGGCTCGGTCCCGCGCTCGGCGAGGTCGAGGCAGCGCTCGACGTGGTCAACGGTTTTCGCGGCCGGCCGGCCGGCACGTTGCGGCTCAACGTGCCTGTGGTGGCGGCGAAACTGGTGCTGCCGCGCCTGTTGCCGCCCTTCCTCGCGGCCTATCCCGACATTCGCCTGGAAGTGACCGCCGAGGACAGTTTCGTCGACATACTGGCGAGCGGCTGCGATGCCGGCATCCGCTATGACGAGCGGCTGGAGCGGGACATGATCGCCGTGCCGATCGGCCCGCGCCGCCAGCGCTTCGCCACCGCCGCCGCGACGGCCTATCTCGACCGGCGCGGCCGGCCCGAGCACCCGCGCGACCTGCTTGATCACGCCTGCCTGCGCGGACGCTTCGCCAGCGGCTTCACGCCGCCCTGGGAGTTCGAACGCGACGGTGAGGAGGTGAGCGTCGAGCCGACCGGCCCGCTGCTGGTCAGCACCGGCACCGCAATGGCGCTCGCGCTCGAGGTGGCCGTCGCCGGCGGCGGCATTGTCAGTCTGTTCGAGGACTGGCTGCATCCCTATTTCGACGATGGCAGGCTGGAGCCGGTGCTGGAGCCCTGGTGGCAGGAATTTTCAGGCCCGTACCTCTACTATCCCGGCCGCCGCCTGACGCCGGCGCCGCTGCGCGCGTTCATCGACTTTGTCGCTGGGATGCGGTGGGACTGATCCCGGACCGAAATCGTGCCGCACATCGCGCCGGCCTTTTCGGCGTGTCGCCGCGGTTGCTTTCGACCAAAGGGCAAATCCCCGATGTAACACTTTGTTGTCATTGAGGGCCTATCGAGGAGGCGATACGGCGAAAGCCCGGTGAAAGGAAAGGCGCGCAATGGGTTCGCCCTGGTCCGAATTGCTGGCCAATCTCGCGGTCGTCGCGATGTTCGTTTCAGTCTGGATCCACACCCATGTGTGGCTGGATCGCTGGCCGGCCGCCGCGAAGGCAGCGGCCTTCGGCCTGCTGATGGGCGCCGGCGCCATCGTCCTGATGCTGACACCCATGCAGTTGCAGCCGGGCGTGTTCGCCGATCTCAGGGCGACGATGATTGCCGTTGCCGGCTTCTTCGGCGGCCCTGTCGCCGGCATCGTCGCCGGGGTCATGGCCGGTGCCTTCCGGACTTTCGAGGGCGGCATCGGCGCCTTCGCCGGCGCCGTGGGGATCGCGGCCGCCATGCTGGTTGGCGTTGCCGGCAATCTTGCCCTGAAGGGCCGCCGCGCCACCATGATCGACATCATGATCCTTGGCGCGGCCGCCGCGGCGGCCTCACTGCTTGGCCTCAGCGTGCTGCCGCGGGATGTCCTGCAGATGGTGCTGCCGAAGGTGGCGCTGCCGTCCTCCCTGCTCATCTTCGTCTCGGTGGTGCTGTCGGGGCTGACGCTCTACCAGGAGCGGCGTCGCCTCGAAGCGCTGCAGTCCCGGCGCATCTACAAGGCCGTGGTGGAGACGCTGCCCGATTGCCTCAACGTCAAGGATCTCGACGGGCGGTTCATCGCGGCCAATCCGGCGACGGCGGAACTGATGCATGCGACCGACGCCAAGGCACTGATCGGCAAAACGGATTTCGACTTCTTTCCGCGTGAGACGGCGCAGGGCTTCCGCGAGGACGAGCTTGCCGTGCTGGCCTCGGGCGCTTCGTCGACCATCGAACAGCGCCTTCACCACGAGGACGGCACCGATGGCTGGCTGGCGACCTTGAAGGCGCCCTTTCGGGATCGGAGCGGAGCCATCATCGGCCTGATCACGCACAATCGCGACATCACCGTTCGCAAGCAGCTTGAGAACGAGCTGGCGGAAAGCCAGGCAAGGCTCGGAGACGCCCTGACGCACATGGCCGACGGCCTGGTGATGTTCGATCCGGACGGCAGGCTGGTGCTGTGCAACGCCCGGTACCGCGCCATGTTTCCGAAGACGGCGGACATGAGGGTGCCGGGTGCCGATTACCGCGACATCCTGCGCGCCTCGGCGGAGCGCGGCGAAGGGACCACGCCGCCGGACGCGGTCGAAGACTGGATCGCCGGCATCATGGCCGCGCAGAAGCTCGTCAGTCACCGCCAGGTCCAGCTTGCCGACGGGCGCTGGCTCGATGTGCGCACCCGGCCGACCGGCTATGGCGGCAGCCTCAGCGTGTTTTCCGACATCACCGAGGCCAAGCAGGTCGAGGCCGAACTGATGGCCGCCAATGAGAAGCTGAACCTTCTGGCGCACCGCGACGGCCTGACCGAACTGTTGACGCGGCGCGCCTTCGACGAAGCGCTGGCGCGCGAATTCGCCCGCACCAGCCGCAACGCAATGCCGCTCAGCCTGCTCATCATCGACGTCGATTGGTTCAAGCGGTTCAACGACTATTACGGCCATCCGGCGGGCGATGAATGCCTGCGCGTCGTCAGCCGCTGCATCGAGGCGGCAGCCCGCCGGCCGGCGGACGCCGCCGCCCGCTATGGCGGCGAGGAGTTCGCGATCATCCTGCCGGAGACCGATGCGCGGGGCGCCTTCGTCATCGCCGAAAACCTCAGGAGCAAGGTGCGCGACCTCGCTCTTGGGCATGCCGGCAGCGAAAAAGGCATTGTTACCGTCAGCATCGGTGTCGGTACATTCGATGCCGGCGGAGCCGCCATGGAGATCGCCGATCTTTTGAATCGTGCGGACGAGGCGCTCTACGGCGCCAAGGCCGCGGGGCGGGACCGAGTGCATGGATGGCGTCCTCACCTCAGCGACCAACGCGCGACCGGTTCGCGGCGCAAGACTTGAGTCTTCCTAGGCCTGGGGCCGGGCTGCCGGGTAGAATCCGAGGGTGAACTGGCGATTGCCTGAATGAGGATTCGGCGGGCGCCTCTCTCTCAGCTGCTTCAACCGTTGTGGCCTGAATCCATGCTTGCGGGATCGAGCTTCACAAGCCGAGCTTTCGCCTCGCCGACGCGTTGTTGCGCGGATCGTATCCTGTCGCAAAGCCTCAGATTGATACCGACTCCACAGTCCTCGTCCAGCATCGCGTTTGCACGTTCCAGGGCAAGTTCCGCTCGGTTGAGGCGCTGCCTCGCCCGGGCCAGTTCCAAGGTCAGAAGTTCCATTACTCCGCTTCCGTGGTTGCGGTCCCTTCCACTGGGAAACCCTTGCCGATTGGTTTGGTTCCGGGCTGTTCGGGCGCGGCTGCATTCGCTGGCGCGCATGCCCATGATGCCCGTCAGGACGGCCTCGGACGGGCAATGCTGGTGTCGAAAGTGCCTGGGAGGACAGGGGCGCCACCGCGGCCGGTCGACGATGTCGTCATCGTGTCAACCGGCACAATGATGACCATGCGAGCGTGCTGCTCCGGCCATAATGGCTTTCCGAAAAGGAAGAAGGTGCTGGCGAGAAAACAAACCAGCAAGAGGATGGCCAAGGTGTTGGCGATGATGTCACCAAGTTGCATTTTCCCTCTCCTCCAAATCACGCATCGACAATCGTGAACGGGCATCAGCGGATGCCGAGCCCTCCGCCAAAGCAGGCGGGGCTGTCTTTCTCGAAGCGGGCTGCTACCAGCTCGACGTGAAGGTGACGAGCAATGCGGGAATCAACGCCGATAACGGGACCGCCATCAGCAGCACCATCTCGATAAGACGGGTTTCCTTGTCGCCGAACATCACAACCTCCTCCCGTCTCGGCCCGATGCCGGGGAATTCAGGGTTCGCTCACCAACTGGACGCAGTGAGCGAACCCTATTGGCGCAGGAAGGGACGTAGCTGCGCCAATTCGCTAAAAACATGGGGCTGCTTACTGATATCAGTCAGCTGCCTGCCATCACGGAGCGACAACGAGTGCGAAAGGCGACCGTTCCCGGCGGGAGCGGCGGCAGGACCATTGCGTTCTTGAATGGGACCTAAGTCCGAGGTTGGCCCGACCGAAGCCCGACCGGGGAACGTTCATCCGTGCCTGAAGTTCGATCCTCAGCGCGGCGACAATCCTGTGCTGTGCCGATTTCAAATGGAGGAATTCATGAACAAGAATCTTGCCGCCGTGGCCGCGGTTCTGTTGCTCGCGGGTGTCGGCGCAGCCGCCGCCGAAGACGTCATCATCCAGCCCGAGCAGGAAACGGTGATCAAGGAATATGTGAAGAAGCAGCCGCTGGCTTCGGTGAAGGTTCCCGGCGTCGAACTCAGCCTCGGCACGGCTCTGCCCGACACGGTCGAGCTTCACGAAGTCCCCAATGTCAAATATCGCTACACCGTGATCGATGACCGGACGGTGATCGTGGATCCAGGCACCCACAAGATCATCAAGATCATCCAGTAACAACGCCCGGCCCGCCACCGGACTGGTGGCGGGCCGGCTGCAAAGCGGGTTGCCCGCGCAATCAGAACTTGCGCGGGTCGATACCCTTGGTGCCCGGCCCGTAAGGGCTTGGATAAATCTCGCCGATGGTCATGAGTTCGATTTCGCCGTCGAGCGTCGAGCCGATGATCCTGACCCCGGGATCATCGCAGCAGAACCCTGAGATCACCTGCCGGCATTCGGCGCATGGCACGCCGGAATAGGGGCCGTGGCAGACGACGCCCCCCTAACGGCTTGCCACCTTGTGGCGCAGAACGAGGCGGTATTCATGCCAGATCAGCCAGATGACGACGAGGTCGAATATGGTGAGCACGATCAGCCCCGCGGAGCGGGTATAGCTGAAGCGGTAGAGCTGGTAGACGATAAACAGCAGCAAGGCGACCAGCGAGGCCGGATAGGCCCACAGCTTCCCCCTCAGCAGCCCCGCCACCAGGGCAATCTTGATGAGGCCATGGCTGAGAAGGTAAAATGCGTAGAAATGCTGCGTGCCGACGGAGAAATGGTTCGCCGCGTCCATCAGATGGCCGGCGATGAAATCATGCGGGTCCTCGACCAGTTCTTCCTGCGTCAGCCTGTTCACCAGCGACACGATGGTGCTGGTGCTGACAAAGGCGAGCAGCAGGCCGCCGACGCATTCGATGAGCGCATGTGCGCCCTTAAGCAGCAGGCTGACTTCGAAAATCTGGTGGACACGCTGCTCGTTCATGGCTCTCCTGCCATTTGGCGTGGCGGCTCGACGGTAAGGTGAATTGATGGACGTGACGACTACACATTGGATCAATTCGGCGGCGGGAATAAGCCCGGCGCTGGATCTGATCATGATCTCGGTGACGAAATTCGGTGTCCCGCTCCTGATCGCCTGCGTGGTGCTGCAATGGTGGAGCAGGACGGACCGGACCCACGTCCGCCATGCCGCGATCGCGGCCGGATTGTCTTTCCTGATCGGACTTGGCGCCAACCAGATCATCCTGCTTTTCGTGCATCGTGTGCGTCCCTACGACGCCGGTGTGACCCACCTCATCATTCCCGCCAGCGCCGACTGGTCGTTCCCCTCGGATCACGCGACGGCGGCTTTCGCCATCGTTGCCGCATTCGCCCTGCAGGCGCTTCCTGGACGCGCGCTGATCTTCGGAGCCATGGCGGTGCTGATCTGCTGGTCGAGGCTGTTTGTGGGCACCCATTACGTCACGGATGTGCTTGGCGGTGCCTTGACCGGCATTGCCGCTGCGGTACTCGTCCGCGCCCTCTACCGTGAGGATTCGCGGCTTGACCGGCTGGCGACAAGTATCCTGTGATGGAAATCGGTCGTCGAACAGACCCGGCGTGCAATCCTGCCGGGGCAAGTTCGGAAAGATCGGTCCATAATGTTGCCCGGCGTGGTTCCGGTCGCGTCGCTGCAGCAATGTCGCTGCATTCGTGACCGGTTCCCTCGACACCACGCCGATCGTCAAGGCCATCGCCATCGATGCCGACCCGGCCAAGGTCTGGCAGGTGCTGACCACGCCGTCGATGATTGCGCAATGGATGTCCGACGAAGAGCTTGATGTCAGCCTCGAGGCGCATGCCGGCGGCGCGATCGTGATACGCGGCGTGCTGCATGGCATGCCGTTCGAGAACCACGGCGCGGTCCGGGCCTTCGAGCCGGACAAGAGCTTCGCCTACAGCTATTGGAGCACGCTGTCGGCCTCGCGCCTGGCTGATATGCCGGAAAACCACACTGTGGTCGGCTTCGCGCTCGCGCCGGCGGATCAGGGAACGCTGCTGACCTTGACGCTCAGCGGCTTCGCCGAACCGTCGATCCGTCCGCATGCCAATCTTTACTGGGGGCCGACCTTGCGGATCCTGAAGACGATGTGCGAAGGCCCCTAGAGCCGTTCCGCATTTCTCGGAATCGCCGAACGGCTCTAACTCTTTGTTTTTACGCAATCCCGAACGGAAAACCGTTTCACACTTTTCCTGGAATTGCTCTAAGGCGTGGTGGGCTTCATCGACGGGTCCGTCGCGTCTCGCTCCTTGCGGCGCCGGGCGAGGTCGCGGATGCGGTCGGCGACCTTGCTGTCCACCGGGTTGTAGACGGTCAAGCTGAGGTCCGGCCGGCCATCGACCGCGAAGGCCGAATATTCGAGCTCGATGTCGCCGAGTTCGGGGTGCTTCAGGCGCTTGGTCCCGTCGCCATGGGCGAGCACGTCGTTCTCCCGCCACAGGGTGGCGAATTCGGGGCTGGCGCCGCACAATTCCTCCACCAGTTGGGCGACCTCGGACACCGCGCCGGCGCGCGCCGCGTCGGCCCGGAACGCGCCGACCACGAAACGGGCAAGGTTCTCCCAATCGTGCTGCTTGGCGCGGATGGCGGGGCTCAGGAACATGAAGCGCAGTATGTTGCGCTGGCCGTGGGGCAAGGTGCTGTAGTCGGTCATTACGACTTGCGCGGCGCTGTTCCAGGCGACGACATCCCAGGTCGCCGTCTTGATCAGGGCAGGGCTTGCCTCGAGCGTGTCGATCAGGCGCTGCAGCCTGGGGCTGACGCCGTCGGCGCGGAGGTAGCGGACCTCGGGCGGACGCCCCAGCCCCAGCATGAAAAGATGTTCGCGCTCGGCCTCGGTCAGCAGCAGGCCCTTGGCGATGCGGTTCAGCACGTCGGCCGAGGGTGCGCCGCCGCGGCCCTGTTCCAGCCATGTGTACCAGGTCGGGCTGATGTTGGCGCGCTGGGCAACCTCTTCGCGGCGCAGCCCAGGCGTGCGCCTGCGCCCGGAGAAGCCGAACGACGAGGGGTCCAGCCGGGTGCGCCGGTCTTTCAGGAACGCAGCGAGCGAGCCGTTGGAGGCGTTGGGCATCCTGTTAGCCATTATACCATGATAAGATCACTACTTTAATGGAATAATAGAGCAGCGATATTACGCAGGCAACCCAGGAGATTTTGCATGCGTATCTTTCTCACCGGCGCGACCGGCTTCATCGGTTCGGCGCTCGTTCCCGAACTTCTTCAGGCCGGCCATCAGGTGGTCGGCGTCACCCGTTCTGAGGCGGGCGCGCAGGCGTTGGCAGCCGCCGGCGCCGAGGTGTATCGCGGAACCCTCGAGGATCCGAAAGGCTTGCGTGACGGCGCGGCCAAGGCGGAAGCGGTGATCCACACCGCGTTCGACCATGATTTCTCGCGGTTTGTCGAGAATTGCGAAAAGGACAGCCGTGTCATCGCCGCGCTTGGCGAGGCGCTCGCCGGCTCCGACCGGCCGCTGGTGATCACGTCGGGCGTCGGCATGGGCAGCCCCGGCCATGGCCAACTGGCGGTCGAGGATGTCTTCAACGCCGGTCACGCGAATCCCCGCATCGCCTCGGAACTCGCCGGCAATGCCTTGTTGGAGGCCGGCATCAATCTTTCGGTACTGCGCCTGCCGCAGGTGCATGACACGAGGAAGCAAGGCCTCATCTCGCCGCTCATCGAGATCGCGCGCCAGAAGGGCGTTTCGGCCTATGTCGGCGAAGGCCGCAATCGCTTTTCGGCGGGCCATGTGCTCGACGCCGCGCGCCTCTACCGGCTCGCGGTGGAAAAGCGCCAACCCGGCGCGCGCTATCACGCCGTCGGCGAGGAAGGCGTCGAGGTGCGCGCGATCGCCGAGGCGCTTGGCCGGGGCCTGAACCTGCCGGTCGTTTCGATCGCGCCGGAAAAGGCGGCGGAGCATTTCGGCTGGATGGCGATGTTCGCCCCCATGGACCTGCCGGCCTCCAGCGCGCTGACCCAGGCGCGGCTCGGCTGGCATCCGACCGGCCCGACGCTGATCGGGGATCTCGACGCCATGCGATACTGATGGGCCGGTAGCAACGTTCGGAAGTGGCCGAGGCTTCTAAACTTCGTCATCCCAGGGCGCAGCAGGAGCGAAGCTCCGTCGCGGAGACCCTGGGATCCATTCCGTGACCTGGGCCGAAGAGCGCAGCGGAGCAGAATTCTTCACTGTGGCGGGGCTCAGGAGTCCCGGCATGGATCCTCGGGTCTGCGCCGCGTCGCTTCGCTCCTTGCTCCGCCCGTGGATGACGAAACGATGGAGGCATGCAGTCCAAAAACGCAAGCACGAGATCAGCCAGCGCTGACAGCATAGCGCAAGTGAACAAGCCCGTGCGCCAGTGCTTCGCAACTCGTCAGCGACAGTTGCATCTTGCCCGCCAGGCCCGCCTCGCCGAACTCGACAAAGCCCTGGTTCGCTGCCCGCGCATCAAGCGCGGGAGCGATGAGAAGGCTGAGCTCATCGACAAGCCCCGCCGCCAGGAAGGAGCCGTTGATGCCGGCGCCGCCCTCGAGCAGCAGCCGGCGGATGCCGAGTTCGCGCCCTAGCACGTCGAGCGTTTCGGCGAGATCGATGTCGGCCGTTTCCGACACGATGTAGGACACGCCGTCGGCGGCGAGTTCGGCCAGATGGCTGTCCTCGACATCATGCCCAAGCAGCACGACGACATGATCGCCGCCGATGTCGGGCCTGGCAAAGTGCAGCTTGCCGGAGGCATCGAGCGCCAAGGCATAGCTGCCCACGTCGCGCCGCGCGAAATGATGCGGCCGCTCGACCTTGCCAGCATGCGCCGGCGGGTGCGCGCCGGCCTTGCTCATCTCGGCCATGGTGACGCGGCCGACGATCCAGGCGTCGCCTTCGAGGTCGTTGTGGATCTGTTCATAGAGGCCAGACCATTCGGCCCGGCTGCCGTCGGGGCTTTCGGTATAGCGGCTCGGATGAAGGCCGCCGTCGAGCGAGGCAAGCATATGGCAGATGATGTGCGGCTTCATATGGGTGTCTCCGTTTGTCGGCGTTGGCCAGTCCAAAGGTAATGCCGGGTCGGAAAAATGGAAGCCGACGTGGCGTGCCTTGAGGCTCCAAGCCCCGGCAGGTAGCATGACGGGATTTCAGCGACCCGGACCAGAGCATGGCGAACATGATCCTGTTTCACTCGGTTCTTGGCCTGCGCCAGATCGAACGTGATCTTGCCGAGCGCGTCCGCGCCAGCGGCCATGCCGTCACGCTGCCAGACCTTTATCAGGGTGCGGCGACAGACGATCTCGATGAAGGTTTCGCGATCAAGGCACGGATCGGTTGGGATGCCATCTGCCTAAAGGCACGGGAGGCTTTGGCCTCGACGCCGGGCGATGCGGTGCTGGCCGGCATCTCGATAGGCGCCGGCGTGGTGGCGGAATTCTGGGCGTCGCGTCCGCTGGCCGCGGGTGTCCTTCTGTTGCATGGTTTGGCGACCTTGCCTGCGAACACGCGCCCGGGCCTGCCGGTTCAACTACATGTCGCGGACACCGATCCACTTTTCCCCGAGCCGGATGTCCGCGCCTGGCAGGAAAGCGCGGAGGCAGCGAGAGCGGATGTGCAGGTCTTCCGCTATCCAAACTCGGGACACTATTTTTCCGACCCGGCACTGCCCGACTATAATGGAACGGCCGCCGCGCAGCTTTGGAGCCGCACTTTGACGTTCCTGACATAGAAGGGCCTTCAGGCCCCAAGAATCCAAAATTCAGACAATTCCGACAAGTCGCTGTCCGGCTCTGTTATATCGATGTTGCACAAACGGTTGACCCTGGGTTAGCATCCTCTTGTTGACGCCGATCGGAGGAGTTTTGGCGGCGGTCAGCTGGAGCGGCATGCGTTCTTGGCGCAAGGAGGATGCTCCAACACTTTAACCGGCGCATGATCCTTCCTGAAACCGGTCCCGGTTTTTAGGGACAGTGCGCTTCTGTGGAGGAGGAACCCATGAACAGACGCGAATTCCTGATGACGTCCGTGGCCGCGGGCGCCATGATGCTGGCCGCACGCTCGGCTTTCGCCGAGGACAAACTCACCATTCTCGGCTCGGTGCCCAGTCTCGGCTTTCCGTTCTTCGTGCACATGCTGAACGAGATCAAGGCCGAAGCGCAGGCGCAAGGCGTCAACCTGACCGAGAGCGACGGCCAGAACTCGGCCACCAAGCAGACCGCCGACATCGAGGCGGCCCTGGTGCAGAAGGTCAACGCCATCGTCATCTCGCCGCTCGACGTCAACGCGCTGGCGCCAGCCATCGAGGAAGCGGTCAAGGCCGGCGTTCCCGTGGTGACGATCGACCGCCGCGTCGACGGTGTCCAGGGCATCCTTGCCCATGTCGGCGCCGACAATGTGAAGGGCGGCGAGGCGGAAGCGAGCGCCGTGGTGGCGGCATTCCCCAATGGCGCCAAGCTGTTCCACCTGCAGGGCCAGCCGGGCGCGGGTCCCGCGATCGACCGCAACAAGGGCGTGCACAATGTGCTCGATCCGCTGAAGGACAAGTACCAGATCATCTATGAGCAGACCGCCAACTTCGCCCGCGCCGAGGCGCTGACGGTGACGGAAGCCGGCCTTGCCGCCAACGGCAAGCCGGACGCCATCATCTGCGCCAATGACGACATGGCGCTGGGCGCGCTCGAAGCGTGCGCCGCGCGCAACTTCACCGACGTCAAGATCTACGGCTTCGACGCGCTGCCCGAAGCGCTGGTCGCCGTGCGCGACGGGAAGCTCGCCGGCACGGTCGAACAGTTCCCCGGCAAGCAGTCGCGCACCGCCGTGCAGATCGCGGTCGCCTACGCCAAGGACAAGACCGAGCCGAAGGAAAAGCTGGTACTGTTGACGCCCATCGTTATCGGCAAGGACAATTTGGATAAGGCGGAGCGTCTGAACGAGACGAAGTAGGCTGGATTGGTGAGGCCGGTGGGGCACGCCCCCCTCTGGCCTGCCGGCCATCTCCCCCACGAGGGGGGAGATCAGCAGCTTCTTTCGACCGCGCCTCTCTTGCAACGTTTGAGATTGGCGAAAGCCTTCACGACATCCAATCTCCCCCCTCGTGGGGGAGATGTCCGGTAGGACAGAGGGGGGCGTGCCCCGCTGCCTGCCGCAATCCGGGAGCCATCCTTGCCAGCTGAAGCCGCATCCCCCGTCCTGCTTGCCGTCGAAGGCGTCACCAAGCATTTCGCCGGCGTCACCGCGCTGAGCGATGTTTCGCTCGATGTCCATCCCGGCGAAATCCTCGGCCTGCTTGGCGAAAACGGCGCCGGAAAATCGACGCTGTTGAAAATCCTGTCCGGCGTCATGCCGCCGTCCAGCGGCCGCATCACCTTCGACGGCGCCGACTATCAGCCGGCGAGCCCGCAGGACGCCAAGCGGCTGGGCATCGTCACCATCTACCAGGAGCTCAGCCTGATCCCGACGCTGACCGTGGCGGAGAACATCTTCATCGGCCGCGCGCCGACCGGGCCGCTTGGCCTGGTGAGCTGGCGCAGGATGGAACAGGAGTCCCGCGCCATCATTGCCCGCGTCGGTCTTTCCATCGACCCGATGACGCCGGTGTCGGCGCTGTCGGTGGCCGAACAGCAACTGGTCGAGATCGCCCGCGCACTGTCGCTGAAAAGCCGGCTGATCATCATGGACGAACCGACCTCGGCGCTGACCGAGACCGAGGTGCAGCGGCTGCTGTCGATCATGGACCGGCTGCGCAAGGACAAGGTCGCGATCATGTTCGTCACCCACCGGCTGGAGGAGGCATCCGCCATCTGCGACCGCATGACGGTGCTGCGCGACGGCAGGCTGGCGGGGCATCTCGACCGTCAGGGCGGGCCGATCAAGCTGCCCGCCATCATCGAGAAGATGGTCGGCCGCGCCGCTTCCGAACTTTACGCGCGGCCCGCCCAACGCGCGGTGGCCGGCGATGTGGTGCTGTCCGTCCGGGGCTTGCGCACCGTGCGCGACCCCGAGGCGCCGCATGCCATCGTGCTCGACGGCGTCGACATCGACCTCAAGGCCGGCGAGATACTCGGCGTTGCCGGGCTCGTCGGCTCGGGCCGCACGGAGCTCGCCCGCGCCATTTTCGGCGCCGACCGCATCGCGGCGGGCACGATCACGCTCGACGGCAAGGAAATAGCACCCGCATCGCCGGCCGACGCCATCAAGCTCGGCATCGGCCTGGTGCCGGAGGACCGCAAACACCAGGCGATCTTCGCCGCGCTCGGCATCCTGCCGAATTTCTCCGTCGCCTCGCTTGGGCGCTTCAGCAACGGCTTCGGCTTCATGGCCGAGCGGCGCGAGCGCGACGCGCTGTCGGGTTTCCGCAAAATGCTGTCGATCCGCATGGCTTCGGCCGAACAGGCGATCGAGGGCCTGTCGGGCGGCAACCAGCAGAAGGTGATCCTGGCGCGCTGGCTGGCGCGCGACCCGAAGGTGCTGATCGTCGACGAGCCGACGCGCGGCGTCGATGTCGGCGCCAAGGCGGAGGTGCACCAGATCCTGGTGCAACTGGCGGCGCGGGGCATCGCGGTGATGATGATCTCGTCCGAACTGCCCGAGGTGCTGGCGGTGTCGGACCGCATCGTCACCATGCGCAAGGGCCGCATCACCGGGCAGATGCCGGGCGTCGAGGCAAACGAGGAAAGACTGATGGAATTGATGGCGCTCGACAGGCAGGATACGCCGGCACAGGACGCGGGGGGGCAGGCACGATGAGCATCGCCGAGGAGCAGAACCAGCGCGGCGGCGTGACGATCGCGCGGCTTTTGATGAGCTTCGGGCCGCTGCTGTTCCTGGCCGCCCTCGTCGTCGTCTTCACCGTGCTGAAGCCGAGCTTCATCGACCCGATCAACCTGTTCAACATCACGCGCCAGATCTCGATCACCGGGCTGATCGCGCTCGGCATGACCTTCGTCATCCTCACCGCCGGCATCGATCTTTCGGTCGGCTCGCTGCTCGCCTTCTGCGGCATGGTGGCGGCCGTGGTCGCCAAGGGCGGCACCGCCAACACGCTGTCGCTGTCGACATCAGGCACGCAGGGCTATGGCTGGTTCGCGGCGCTGCTGGCCGCCGTCGTGGTCGGCGCTCTCGCCGGCGGCGTGCAGGGGTTCGCCATCACGAGGCTGAAAGTACCGCCCTTCGTCGTCACGCTGGGCGGGCTGACGGTGTTTCGCGGGCTGACGCTGACCATCTCCAATGGCGGCCCGATCTCCGGCTTCGATGCCTCCATGCGCTGGTTCGGCACGGGGCTGATCGGCCCGGTTCCGGTGCCGGCGCTGATCTTCGCCAGCGCCGCCATATTGTGCCACATCGTGCTGCGCTACACCCGCTATGGCCGTGCCGTCTACGCCGTCGGCGGCAATGCCGAGGCGGCACGGCTGTCGGGCCTGCGCGTCGACCGCATCCTGGTCTCGGTCTATGTCATCGTCGGCTTCTTCGCCGGGCTCGCCGCCTTCGTGCTGTCGGCCAGGCTGAATTCTTCCGAAGCGGTCGCCGGCATCGGCTACGAGCTGACGGTGATCTCGGCCGTCGTCATCGGCGGCACCTCGCTGTTCGGCGGCATCGGCTCGGTCGGCGGCACGGTGGTGGGGGCTGCCCTGATCGGCGTGCTGCAGAACGGGCTGCAGTTCAACAACGTGTCGTCCTACACGCAAAGCATCGTCATCGGCCTGATCCTGATCCTGGCGGTGGCGTTCGACCGCTGGCTGAAGTCGCGGGTGAGACGGTAGGGGTGCGCGGCACCATGGCCGCGTGCAGCGGATGCGCGGCCAGTTCCCGGCCCGGTTGCAAAACATCGGCGCCTTGCTAGAAAGGCTTGGGCGGGTGGCGTCATGAGGGATGCTCATGGTTGCCGACATCATCAGGCCGATCAGCTTGAGTTTTTCGCTGCTGCGGCGCTTCTGGCCGCAGCTCGTGGCGCTGGTGCTGGCCGGGGTGCTGACCGGCGATCTCCTCCTGCAACTGGCGGCCAAGGTGGCGCTCGCCAACCATTTCGCCGGGCTTGCCATGCTCACTTTGGTGGCGCTGGCGCAGCTGGTGGTGACGGTGGCGATGTTCCATGTGCTGCGGCCGGGCCTGCCCAATGTGCTGGCCGCGCAGCGCGGCGCGGACAAGGCCGCCGAGAGCAAAGTCGCCGGCAAGGAGACGAGCGATGCAGACCGGCGCGGCTCGCGGCTGGTGCGCATGATCACCATCGCGCTGCTGCCGTTCTTCGCCTACTACGCCGCCTGGGGATTTCTTGGCGATATCGTGCGGCAGTATTCGCGTGCCTCGCTCGACCAGGCCGGTTTCGGCCAGAGCGGCAATGTGCTCGACGTGCTCGATTCGCGCTGGCTGCTGATTTCGGTCGCCGTTTCCTGGCTGATCCGCCGGCTGGCCAAATTCATGCAGACGAAGACGACAGCAACGTCGTTCTGGCAGATCGTCGTGGTGATCTGCGAGACCAACTGGATCTTCGTCGGCCTCTACGTCATCAGCCGCTGGAAGGACAGCGCGCTGCAATGGCTGATGAGCCGCAATTTCTGGTCCGTGCTGCAGGCGTCCATCGATGGGCTGGCGAGCCCGGTTCCGGTCGCGACGGCCGCACCAGTGGTGACGGCGGCGAGCGCCGCACCAGTGGTGCCGGTCGAGATCACCTCGATCGCGGCCTCGACGGTGGCGGTCAATCTGTTCTTCTACATGCTTTTGCCACTGATCTGGCTGGTCATGGCGGCGCTGATCTACGGCTATGAGGTGCGCGACGACGCGGCGCTGATGCGGGTCAACGGCCGCGTCGAACGGTTCGGCCAGCGCTATGCCGGACTGCCGAAATTCCTGCGCGACTTCGTCGAGCATTTCATCGCCGGCTACCGTTCGCGCTACCTGCCGATCGCCAATGGCGTGCGGCTGACGGTGAGTTCCAGCCTGTTGCTGCTGTGCACGCTGATCGTCGGCTACCGCCTGCTCGACTGGGGCGCCGCCTGGCTGTGGCTTGGCGCGACAAGGCTGATCGGCCCGCACGAGCTCGACGTCTGGCAGATCCTTTCGCATGGGGTGACGCTGCTGTTCGGCAGTCCCTTCCAGGATTCCTCCACCGGCATCCTGATCGAGCCGATCAGGATCTGTTTTCTCGCCGCCGTGCTGGAGACGGCGTTCTCGCTGTCGAAGGGGGCGGGGACGGTAATGGCTGACGCGGCGTAGAAGA
The DNA here is from genome assembly GCF_004794715.1 of Mesorhizobium sp. M8A.F.Ca.ET.207.01.1.1. Classification (NCBI taxonomy): domain Bacteria; kingdom Pseudomonadati; phylum Pseudomonadota; class Alphaproteobacteria; order Hyphomicrobiales; family Phyllobacteriaceae; genus Mesorhizobium; species Mesorhizobium sp. M8A.F.Ca.ET.207.01.1.1. The sequence goes on from NZ_SRUS01000004.1 coordinate 284,448, forward strand.
GCGTTCTTCTCCCCGTATAGTGACGGGGAGAAAGTAGCTATTTCGGCGGCCTTTGAAAACGCAGGTACCACGGCCGCTCGCTGCCCAGGCCGACGGCCGGGCGGATGGTTTTCACCGCGTCCTCGGGCACGATGAAAGTGTCGCCGATGGTGATGACGTCGCCTTTCCTGGCGCCGGAGAAGATCGCCTGGGCGCAGGTCGTCACGCCGTCGGGCAGGCTGACGCCGCTGATGAAATTGGGCATCCAGCGGCGCCCGGCGGCGTCGGTCAGCATCAGCTTGCAGCCCAGCCAGTGTTTCCGCAGGTCCGGATCGCCGATGGTCACGGTGAAGTTGGCGATGACGGCCAAGGCATGGTCGGGCAGGCGGCCGGCCTTGCCGCCGCGCAAATCGGCCAGTTTCCAGCCGCTGCCGCCGAACGGCACGGCCTGGCCGAACTCGACATCCCTGGCGATGAGGTCCTCGTCATGCAGCCATTCGCGGACGCTGTCATAACTGGTCTCGGCCAGTGTCAGCGGCAGCAGGATGGCGAGCGCCAACAAGCCGCCCCGGCGCCATTTTCGCTCGGCTTGCGGGTCGACGGCCCGTTCCGTCGAAACGGCGCTCATGTCTTGCCCTGCGGTGTCTGGCCCTGCGATGTCTGGCCCGGCGCGGCATCGAGGTCGAATTCCGGCAGGATGTCGGACGGCTGGCCGTCAGCGCCGGTCGGCAGCGCATCGAGGCTGATGCGGGCCTGCGCGTCGAGCGGGCCGAACTGGCGCGCGGCGATCAGCAGCCTGGCGCCGCGGATCTGGTCCGATGGCACTTCGAAGACGAACAGGCCGCGTTTGTCCAGGCCCGGATCGACGCCGTGCGGCGGCATGTCCTGGCGGTAGCCCAGCCGCTCCGTCTGGTGATAGCGCAACCCGGTCGGGCCTTGCCAGGTGCCGTCGGCCACCGCCGTGGAAGCGCCGGTCGCGGTGAGGTTTGTCGTCGCCACCACCCACAGGCCGCTGGTCGTCAAAAGCTTTTCCTGGCCGAACTGGCTGGCCTTGAGCTGGCGCGCGAAGATCACCTTGTCGAGCCGGACAGCGAAGCTGCGCGCGCGCACCGTGTCGTGCATGGCGCCATCGATGGGAATTGGTGCGGTGAGGTCGGCATAATGCGGCTTCGTTACCTGCATGCCGTAGCTCAGCGCCACGGTCGCGCAAAGGACCGCCAGATTGCCAAGCACGCGTATCCTCATGAGCCGCTCCCCGGCTGCCCGATCGCCGGCTGCCCAGTCGCCGACAGGTCGGTGACCGGCAAGGTGACGGTGCCGAGCCGGTAGGGATTGTACCAGCCGGGCGTGCCATGGAGATTGTCGCGCGGCTTGAAGATCTCGGCGGTGACGCCGAAGGCGAGATTTGCCGGCACGGTGGCGTCGCCGGCAAGCGGCCAGACATAGGCCATGCGCTCGGTCATCCCCGGATGCAGTTCCGGCGTCATCGTGGAATCGCGTGTCAGCACGATCATCGGCGAGGGGTCGGGCAGGATAATGCCGTCCGGCGTGAAGACGTTGAAATAGCCCTTGTCGGATTGCGCGGTGCGGTTGGTCATGTCGACTTCCAGCACCAGCACCTTCTGGCCTGGCTTCAACGGCACGCCATGGACCCCGGCATGGCTGACATAGGCCCGCACCGGTTGCAGGCGCCAGCGCCCGGCCTCGATGACAGCGTCTGGCGGCAATTGTGGTGGTCCATGGGCCGGCAGGGCGCCGAACGCCCCCATCAGGCCGGCGACGAACAAGGCGGCGATGGTTCCGGCGCCGGCCGTTATCCAGGTCTGAACCTTTGAGCGGGCAGTCTTGAACATTCCAAACCATGCACGTCGAACGAACAGCCACCCACCCGCAATCTAGGAAGAAAAGGCAGGGATTGGAACCCGCAAATGGCCGGTCCAACCGTGCCGAGCCTCAGGCTGCTTCGAGCGCCCAGAGATGATGGCCGTAGCGACGGAAGAAGCGCGCGACGAGACGCTGCTCTTTCGCCCTGGCGAGATCGGGCAGGCGCCGTTCCTGGCGCCAGCGCGGCATGTTGCGCCAGCCGGCGATGAAACGGGCAGCATCCTCGATGGCTTCATGCGCCGACAGCGCCGGGCCGATCGCGGCCAGGAACAGATGCTCCGACTGCTTCATTTCGTCGATGACGGCCTTGCGCCTGAAATGATCGAGACGGGCTTGCGCGATGCCGTTGCGGCGGATCGCCTCGAAGGCTTCGAGCAAGGCGGGACTGTCGCCGGTGTAACCGCAGGCGCGGGCGAAATCGGCGGCATCCATTCTTGCTCCCGCATCCAGGCGCGGGTCATTCCACGCCGACTCACATATGCAAGGTGTATATAAGCATAACTCAAAAAGACATAAAAGAAAGACTTTTGGAGGAGTTTGGAAACTGCGACTCGACTCCCGCTTCAAAACACGGGAAGATAGGAACAAATCAGAAACAAAAGGACAGGGGATGATGGCGTTGCCGGGCAGGGAAGCAGTGATCGCGCAGGTCGCCTCGCTGTCGGTCGAGTGCGCCGATTGCGGCCGCAACAGGTGGTGGCGGCCCGATCAGTTGAAGCGCTTCGGGGTCAACGGGAACACGCCGCTGGCCGCGTTGTCGGGGCGCATCGTCTGCTCGGCCTGCCGTGCCGACGGACTGCCGGGCACGGCGATCTCGATCCAGGCAGCGCTCATCGACGAGCGCCAGCGCGTGCGCAGCGAGGCACGGATGCTGGGCGATCGTGAGGTGCTGGTGGAGGCGAGGCGGGCTTGAGCAAAGGACGTGCCGTCATGGACGATTTCGCCAACATTGTGACGCGATGCGGCAACCCAGCCCCTTCTCCCCGTCACTATACGGGGAGAAGGTGCCGGCAGGCGGATGAGGGGCGGCGCTGATTTGGCGGAATTGAACTTCTATTCTGATGGTGCGAGGGAGTTTGCAAGCTTGATCGTTTTCTTTGAGGTGGCATTCGAGACGCCACTTGCCGAAATCTTGGTGCTGCCCCTCATTGTCCTGCCGGACATTTCTCCCCGTATAGAGACGGGGAGAAAGTAAGCTGTTGCGGATGGTTTCGCCAAATATCAACGGTTAAGAACGCCGGCGTGCCGGTGAGGGCGGCCTGGATCCGGAAAGGCAGGCGCTCCTAATACCCCAGCAGTTCCTTCAGCGGGATGACGCGCCAGACCTGCTTGATGGCGTAGCGGTTGAAGGTCAGCGTCTTGGGCGGATTGTACTGCTCGACCACCAGCTCGCCCGCCGTGCGCCGGACCAGTTTCTTGATGAAGGCCTTGCCGTTCTTCTCGTTCTCCTCCGGAAAGGTCTCGATCACGACATGGTCGCCCGGCACCGCGTCGCGGCCGCCGCAATAGATCATGTCGCCGGGTTCATAACGCGGCACCATGGAATCCGAGAGCACGTGCAGCGCGAACACTTTCGGCAGGTTGCGGACTCCCGGCGGACGCTGGACGTATCCTGCCGGTTCGCCGTTGAAGGTGAAGTCGCCGTCATCACCGCCGACGGCGGCGCCCAGCACCGGAATATCCATCGCTCCGGCCGGCAGGGGGCCGGCATCGGTGACGATCTCGGCGTCCGCCACCGGGCCGGCATCGTCGAGGAAGACGACCTGCCCTTGGCCCAGCGCCACGGGGTCGACACGCAGGAAGGCGGCGGTCTTCAACAGGTTCTCGGTCTTGGGCAGGTTGCGCCCGGTTTCCCAGTTGCCGACGGCGGCGACATCGGTGTCGTTGTGCTCGGCGATGTGGCGCATGACCAGGCCGCGCTGCTTGCGTGCCTGGCGGATCGCGGCTCCGACCCTGATCGACAGTTGCGTTTTCACCATGGCCTCATGTGACCGACAAGTCCTGCTTTCGTCCATGAAAGATTGGCTTGCATCAATTTTTGAGTTATGCTTATATCACCTCATGCAAAAGCTCAACCCCCTCAGAGTCGACAACGCCTCCGGCCCGGCCTTGCCGGGCGCCGCCCTTTCCCTTCCGTCCCGGCTGTCCTCCTCCCCGGCCGGGGCGAAGCGCGAAGCCGATTGCCTTGACGCATCGGCCTCGCGTCCGGTCCGCCCTTCAGCGGCGGCCGGAACGGCCGGAGCCGCCGCTCCCCGCGGCTCCGGCCCCCCATTCGACGCGGCCGCCGGGTGTTTCCTGATCCGCACGCAGGACCGCACCGTCATCGCCGACGAGCCGACGACGGGCAGGGCGGTTTCCGCCCCCGACAGGGACACTGCGCGGGCGCGGCTTGGGCGCCTTGACGCGCCCGTCGACCGGCTGGGCTGAAAGCAGCCCTTCCACAAGCAATCCCCGCGGCCGACAGGCCGGACCACGGCCGGCAGTCCCATCGCGGCTGTGGGCAAACCCGACGCTTGCCTGACGGCGCCGTTCGCGGCGGCCGCTGGCCGCGCAATGGAGACCGACATGGCAAGCTATAGCGACGGCGAATTGCAGGCGATTGCCGGCTGGCTGAAGGACGGGCTTTCGGCCTCGAGGATTGCGGCGGCGTTCAGCGTACAGCGCGGCGCGCGCGTATCGCGCAACGCCATTATCGGCATCGTCCACCGCAACGCCATGCTTGGCGCGATCGGCTTTGCTAATGGCAAGGGCCTGGCGGCGCGCACGGCGATGGCCAAGGCGGCGAGTCGCGCCGCCAAGGCGGAAACCAGCCGTGCCGGCGCCACCCCGCAGCCGGCCAAACCCGCCATGCGGCCGAAGCGGGCTCCTTCGCCCGTCCGGCCGAGGCTTTTCCAGCGCGAGGCGGGCGTGCTGATCGCCGATGGGCAAACCTACCGTTTCAAGGTACCCGCGCCGCCACGCGGTGCCATCGGCCGGCAGCCGCATGGCGTGGCCATGCGCTTCATCGACTGCCTGTTCAACCGCTGCCGCGCGCCGCTCGACCTGACGCTGGAGGACGATCCTCGAAATGATGCGCCCGGCGGGCGGCCTGGCCAGGAGATGCTGTGCTGCGGCATGCGCACCAGGGCGATGAAAAGCTACTGCACCTACCATCAGGCGCGCTTCCAGCGCCGTGTTTGCGAGGCCGGCTGAAGGGTTGATCCCTTCTCCCCGGTCACGGGGAGGAGGTGCCGCAGGCGGATGAGGGCGGCGCCGACATAATGTAATTGGAGCTTCAGCGGGCGCCAAAAGGACGCTCCGCGAAATATTGGGAGAATTGCCTTGAACAGCTATCGCGCGGCACCGCTATTTCGGCACCTGGCGGCCCTGTTTGGGCTGGCGGCTCTGCACGGTGCGCGGCTCCAGCACCATCCCCGGGCCGCCTCCGGCAACCAGGATGCCGGTAACGCGGGCAAAACCGGTGAACACTTTGATCGCGTCGGATTGCGAGATCTGCGCCGCGATGGCCGCGCTGCAGGCGTTGAGCGCGCTGCGATAGACATGGCCCCGCCGCTCGATCGGCCAGCGCTGCAGGAAATCGGCGGCGTCGCTGACGGTCTCGATCTCCTCGACATGCCCGTCCAGGGACACTTTGAGCGGCACTCCGGTTTTCATCGTACCCACGGCGTTCACCTTCGGTCCAGGCGCGGCTTTCAAGCCGACGCTCATAAACGCACAAGGCTGGCAGGCGGTTGCATCGCCGTCTCAGGGGCTCGCAGCGGCGTCGAGCCATTCATGCGCGCGGCTTCTTGGCTTGGCCACCAATATGCCCTGTTGCCTGGCCGCCTCGCGGAAGGCTTCGAAGGCGGGGCGCGGACAGCAAGTGCCCTCGACAGCGAGCCTGACAAGCCGTGCCGCCTCGAGATAGGCCGGCGCGGTCTTGTCGGGCCATTGGTGACGAAGCGCGGTCGCCGCGTCGGCCACCGAGCCGACCAGCATGGTCTTGTTGTCGCAGAAACGCAGGGTCAGCGGCATGAAGGCCGTCATCGGCAGTCCTCTCCTTGGTTTGGACGCGTCACAACGTCCGGACCGGGGGCTGGTTCCATTAGCGCGGCTGGAAGCACGGCACGGAGCCCGGCATGAGCGAACGGCCTTTCATGCAGCTCTACGTCTCCGATTTCGTCGGCGACACGTTGCAGCTCTCGACCGAGCAGATCGGCGCCTACATGCTGCTTCTGATGGCAATGTGGAATGCCGGCGGGAGCTTGCCCGACGACGACGCCAGGCTGGCGCGCGTGGCGCGCCTGTCTTTGAAACGATGGCGGGCGATCAGCGCCGAGCTGCTGGCCTTCTTCGAGCGCGAGGGTGGCGAGATCGGCCACGGGAGGCTGACGAAGGAGCTGCGCAAGGCGCGGCTGAAGAGCGAGGCGAGGGCGGCCGCCGGCGCGCGCGGCGGAGCCGCCACCGCCTTGAAAACAAAGGCGCATGCCAGGGCAAATGCCGATGTTTTGGCGCGGCATTCTCCAGAGTCCAGAAACCAGATGGAAAAAGCTTCCGCTTTTTCAGCGCGCGGGGCGCGCGAAGGACCGGGGATTTCGATTGGGGGCCGTGAGGCGGCTTCGGGATCGCGCGGCCCGGGCCAGCGCAAAAAACCGCAGGGCTGGATCAGGCCGAAGACCCACAGCGACGCCGCCAATGCCATCATCGAGGAGATCCGCGGATATGACCACGGCCGAACTGCAGCAGGCGACGAAGGCGCTGGCGGCACTGTTCTCCTGCTTCCCGCAATCCGCCCTGACTGATGTCGAGATGCAGCTGCGCGGCTATCTCGGCGCCGTCAGGGATGCCGAGCTGGCCGATCTGCAGGCCGCCATCCAGCGCTTCGTGCGCGGCGAGGTGAGGAGCGGAAACGCGCAGTTCTGTCCTTCGAGCGCGCAGCTCTGCATCGAAGTGCGCGAGCGCAAGGTGATGCGGGAACTGCTGGCGCGTCGGGGTGGGCAAGCGCCGGCAAAACAGTTGACGGGATGATCATATCCGACAGGTCCGAGGGACAGCGCCCCCCTCTGGCCTGCCGGCCATCTCCCCCTCTTGGGGGAGATCGGATGTCGCTACTGCTTTCGCCGATCTCCGGCGTAGCAGGAAAAGCGGTACCGACGACGCAGCCAATCTCCCCCCAAGAGGGGGAGATGCCCGGCAGGGCAGAGGGGGGCGCGAAGGATCGCGACCTCTCTTGGAAAACACACCCCGACCCCCAAAAAGGAGCACCCATGCCCAAGAAAACCAAACCCGCCAAACCGCAGGCGCCGAAGCTGCCGAAGGGCGAGGCCGAGCAGGTGCGCATCCGCCGCGAGGTCGGTCATGATTTCGCGCTAAGGGACGATGCCTTCGGTCGCAAGCGGCTGACATCCGGCACGGCGGAGGCGCGTCGCGTCTACGAGGTGTCGAATAACGGCCACACGTCCACCGGCGGCATCGTGCGGGTGCGCAATGTCGATCCGCTTCTCGGCATCACCTCGCTGTCGCGCCAGCAGCGCGAGGCCGGCCTGCGCTACCGCGAGCATTTCCGGTGCAGCCAGCAGGCCGATATCAAGCCGATGCGCTGGATGGAGCGCGTTGACGGCGGCCGCGCTGGCGGCGGCATCGCCGACAGCGTGCTCAACGCCGGCCGCGCGCACGCCGCCGCGACACGGGCGCTCGGCCATTGGGACGTGGCGGCAATCGTGCAAAAGGTCGTGTGCCTGGAACAGCCGGTGAAGACCGTGGCCGAGCAGGATGGCGACGGACGCGATGTGGTGACGAAGCTCTTGAAGGTGGGGCTGGATCTGCTGGCCGTGCACTATGGAATGATGATGGGGCGCTAGCACCGCCCGGCCAGCGATGCGTACCGGCAAATTCGCAATGTTTATCCGGCCGGTCAGATGCCGGCCGGATCAGTTTGAACGGTCAATAGCGGCAGACGCGCACTCGCTCGATCACGCGGTGGTGATGCCGCCAATGCTTCACCAACTCGGTTTGGCAACGATGATGGTACATGCCGTAGTAGCGCGGCCGATAGCCGTCGTTATACATGTTGTAACGGTAGTGGTTGCGGCCGTAATACGGGCCATAGTCGGAGTAGTCGCGATAGTAGCGATGTCTGGGAACGTAGTAATCGTCATCATAGCCGTTCCCGATGCCGAGCGTGATGCTGGAGGCATTGGCGGGAGCGATTACCGCCACCGCCGAAGCGACTGCTATCACCGATGCAAGCAAGAGTTTTTTCATGACAACCTCCTCTGTAAGGTGTGTCTAATAAACGCCGGGGACGCGACCCTGTTCCCATAAATCGGTGGATCGATGGGTTCGCACCCTATGTCGTGGCGGCGGAAGCACCTCTCGCGGAGCTTGGCCGCACCTGTCAGCATGGTGAGGCACATTTTGAACCTCGGCCGCCACTATCCATTTCCCCTATATGCAACCAGGAAGGGAGATTGGACCATGAATATCATTCTTGGCGGTACCGGGCGTGTCGGCTCGGCGACGGCAGCGACGCTCCTGCGGCTGGGCGAACCGGTCACGGTGGTGACGCGCGACGAGGCCAAGGCGGCGGCTTTGGCCGCGCAAGGCGCCGAGGTGGCAGTGGCCGACGTGCTTGATGTCGAGGCGCTGCGTGGCGTGTTCAGGCGCGGCACAAGGGCATTCCTGCTCAATCCGCCTGCCGATCCTTCGACCGACACGGATGCCCAGGAGCGCAGGACGGTGGCGGCGATCGCCGCGGCGCTGGAAGGTTCGGGGCTCGAGAAGGTCGTGGCGGAATCGACCTATGGCGCACGGGCCGGCGAACGCACCGGCGACCTGACCATCCTGCATGGGCTGGAAGAAAAGCTGCATCGTCAGCCCATCGCGGCCAGCATTATCCGCGCCGCCTATTACATGAGCAACTGGGATGCCTCGCTGGAGACCGCCAGGCGTGACGGCGTGGTCAACACGCTTCTCCCGGCGGATTTCGAACTGCCGATGGTGGCGCCACGCGACCTCGGCGAAGCGGCGGCGCGCTTGTTGATGGAGCCGCTGGAAAAAAACGGCCTGCATCATGTCGAAGGACCGTCGCGTTACACGGCCAGGGATGTCGCCGCGGCCTTTGGCGAGGCGCTCGGCAGGCAGGTCAGCGTGGTCTCGGCGCCACGCGAGCGTTGGGTGGACGCGTTCGAGGACATGGGGTTTTCGCCTGAAGCCGCGCAATCCTATGCGCGCATGACGGAGGTAACGGTCGACGACACCTATGATCCGCCGACCAGGCCGGAGCGCGGGAAGGTGACGCTGGAGCGATATGTGGCTGATTTGGTGGGGGCTGGCTGATTTGGCACGGGCCGGTTGAATGAGCAAAGGACAAACGCCGCGCCTGCCGGCACCTCCTCCCCGTGAACGGGGAGAAGGGAGCCAAGTCGATCAAAACAGAGCCTTTTCCAGCGGTCCTTCCAGCGTTTCGGCAAACGCCGTCGCCAGATGATGGCGGTCGCGGAAGGCGAGCTTGCCGCCGATGAACACGTGGCATTCGGTCGGGCCGCAGAAGCGGTCGGTCAGGTCGACATAGAGCGTGTCTGGCACGCTTTTCACCACGGCCCGCTCGGCGGCCGCGACGTCGTCATTGGCGGCTTGCGCCCTCGGCGTGTCGCACAGCGACGGCGCCTCGCGCCACCACAGCGCGCGGGCAACGCAGGCGTCCGCGAAGCTGCCGCCGATCGGCGTGTCGCGGATGACGGCGGTTTCGACACCGGCCTTGCTGAAGGCTTGCAGCGTGGAGCGCAGACCGGTCTGCCAGCGTGCGATCTCGGCCTTGCGGCTGGCGGCGGACATGTCGCGCGTCAGATTGCCGATCGAGAATTCCGAGATCACCACCAGCCGCGGCTTGCGGCGGATGATGTCTGAGATCGCCTGTTCGCGCCAGGCGTCGCATTCGGTGTAGTCGCGCTTGAGCACGGCGTTGAAGGTCGACAGCCGCGAGGCGCGGCACGAGGATTTGAGGTAGGTGACCACTTTGGTGTCGTTGCGTTTTGCCGCCGCGACCAGCGGCGTCGACCAGTGGTCGGCATGCGAATCGCCGAACAGCACGATGGTGTGGGCGGCGTCGGCCGAGCCGAAGGTGCAAGGTTTCGGTTTCACCGTGTGGAAGTCGAGCAGGCAGTTCTTGTCGACGGCGCGCGCGATGGAAGGCTGTTCGGCCGCCTCCTCGATGCCGCGCTGGGTGGGGTCGATGTTGCGCGTCGCCAGATGCGCGTTGGCGTAGGCCGCCGCCACGCCGGCGGCGGTCAGCACAAGGGCCGGGGCGAGGGCAAGCCCTGGAAAAAGCCGAAGCGGTTTTGCGCCCACGCCGGCGTTGAAGCGAAAGGCCCGTGCGGCCGCCGCCAGCCAGTCGCCGCGCCGCGCCGGATTCTCGATCAGCCGGTAGGTCGCCGCCGACAGCGCCAGCGCCAGCACGGCGCAGCCGAGGCGCTGCGCCACGCCGAGGTCCGGCTCCAGCATGCCGGCATAGACGATGATGGGCCAGTGCCAGAGATAGAGCGAATAGGAGAGCGTGCCGACCCACTGCAGGGGTGCCAGCGAGAGCATGGCGGCGGGCGCCAGGGCCTGCCAACGGGTGCCGCCTGGAGCGTCGCCCTGCTCGCCGGCACCGCTCAGGAGCACCAGCACGGTGCCGGCCACCGGCAGCAGCGCGTACCAGCCGGGGAAGGGCAGGTCTTCGCTCAAGGCGAGATAGGCGACGGCGATCAGCGCCAGGCCCAGCCACCCCTGTGCCGCCCGCAGCCAGGACTGATGCCGCCACAAAGCGGGTGAGGCGAACGTCGCCAGGCCGCCGGCGGCGAATTCCCAGGCGCGCAGCGGCGAGAAGTAGAAGGCCCAGGCCGGCGAGAAGCTGGTGAGCCACAGGCAGGTCGCGAAGGAGCCGAGGCCGACGATGCCGATCACGGCCACCACCATGCGCCGGCCCGGATGCAGCCAGGCGGCAAAGACAAGCAGTGCCGGCCAGACGAGGTAGAACTGCTCCTCCACCGACAGCGACCAGAAGTGGATGAAGGGGTTGCTCAAGGCATCGGCGGCGAAATAGTCGAACGACCAGCGCAGCAGCCACAGATTGATGGTGTAGGCCGCCGCATACATGGCGCCGCGCGAATAGAGCGCCTGTTCCTGCGGCGCCAGGATGAAGGCGCCGGCGGCGAGCGTGGCCAGGATGACGAAGATGGCGGCCGGCAGCAGGCGCCGGGCGCGCCTGGCATAAAAGCGCCACAGGTCGAGCCGGCCGGTCTCCGTGATCTCCTGCATCAGATGCGTTGAAATCAGCCAGCCGGAAATGACGAAGAAGATGTCGACGCCGGCGAAGCCGCCGGGCAGCGCCGTGAGGCCGAAATGATAGGCGACGACGCCGCCGACCGCCAGCGCGCGCAAGCCCTGTATATCAGGCCGAAACGATGCCGCCACGAGGCCTCCTTGGTGCAAGCCCAGCCCCCCAAGGTCCAGCTCTTGCCAATCTCGGCCGGACGGGCCGCTATCGCAATGCAACAAATCTTTCGCAGTGCAACATGGCCAGAACAAGGAGAGGCGATTTTGCCGCTTCATGGAAGCAGGGCGACCGTGTCGATCGACGGGAACAAACTCGCGGCGTCAGGCTGAACGCAGGCGGAACCGATCGCAACGGCTCGCCTTCGACGACGTTAGCATCATTCGGTGGGGCGAGCCCGGCGAGGGCGCGCAGGGCGGCAAGGCAAAGCGGCGGCATTCACAAAAAACAGCCCCGCGAGCGGGGCTGTCTCCAGGGCCGCGCCACGTTGTCAGCTGCCGCCGTTCAATTTCACGCTGCTGCAGAATTCCGGATGCGTGTTGGTCGGGCTGGCGTTCTTGACCTCGTCGGCGCAGGCGGTCTTCATAGCCATCTGGTCTTCGGGCGTCAGCGCCTTCCAGGCTGTGACGAAGGCGTCCTTGCCAACCATCGTCTTCATGCCGGAATCCGTGTAGAACGGCTTCATCTTGGCAGGATCATCGAGAGCGGACGTTCCCTTGTTGGATCCTGCGAGAGCCGAACCGGTGGCCATTGAAAGCGCCATTACGCCAAGACAGATCATCTTGATGTTCATGATTGGGTCCTTCCCTGTTGCTTTGTGACCGTCGAAGCAACGATCAAGCTTTCAACGAAAAACTTTGCCTGGAAGTTCCGGATTTTCAGGCAAAAATTCCCCAAACTGGTAAAAATATATTCAGGAGCATCTTGAACGCCTTGCGAAATTCCAAGGTAATCCAGCGCAGCTCCGGAAATTTGCTTGAATCGGCCAAATTTCTCCCGCCGCCATCGCGGCGTGCCTCTGGAGTTGGCCAGGCCTGCCGTCGCTTGGACAAACTTCGCGATTGGTGGATGGTTCCGGAGGCCCCGGACATGGCCGTTCGGCGGCGCAAAAAAACCCCGCCGGCGAGCCGGCGGGGCATTGAGTGGAGGGTCTTGTCATCGCCCGCGAGGCGATCGCGCAGCAACGAGGACGGCCGCCGGAAAGTTTCAGCGTTCCATGCCTGTTTTTGCAGCCATGGTTGCATTGGCCTCGGCCGGGCTCCGGCCCGGCAGCCCTGGCCCAGCGGGAGGTCTGCCGTCCAATCCTCTACGGCGCGGCGTCGCCTCCGCGCGGCTGCGCCAGCGAACGGGCCGCATCCGCCCCGGCCGCCAGGATGCGATCCGACAACTCCGCGCCCTCCACCGCGCGGGCCAGTTGAAGCGCGCCGATGAGCGTCGCGAAGATGCCGAATGCCACAGCCTCCGGATCGCTTGCATGCGGCGGGAGAGCGGCCGACACCTGCCGCACCAAAGTCATCAGGCGTTCGGTGTAGAGCTGTCGCGTTTCCGGCTGCTCCCGCGCGATTTCCGGCAACAGGGCGGCGGAAGCGCAGCCCGTGCCTGGATTGTCGCGGTGCTGCGCCGACAGATAGGCATCTATGGCCGTCTCCAGGCCGCCGGAGGCCAACACCCCGGCGATCTGGCCTGACTGGCCCTCCAGCGCCGCCGCCACGCATTCGCGAACAAGTGCCGCCTTGGAGGGAAAGTGCGGATAGAAGGCGCCGTTGGTCAGTCCGGCGTCGCTCATGATGGTTGCCAGTCCGGAGGCGGCGATGCCGTCGCTCCGGAACCGTCGCGTGGCAACCTCCATGATCCGACCGCGTGATGCGTCCTTTCGACCCTTGTCATAGCGCATGCCGGGCTCCTTCTCGTTTTCCTGTTGCATTATGAGCATAATGTGATATTACGATGATAATTCAATCGCCGACCGCAGGCAAGACCCCTTACGTTTGGAACCCTCACCATGAACCGGAATTCGGGAAAGACCGCGATCGTTACCGGCGCCTCCTCGGGCATTGGCCGCGCCAGCGCCGAGATCCTGGCACGCGCCGGCTTCACTGTCTTCGGCACGAGCCGCAAGGCGTCCAACCAGAGTTCCAACGGGATATCGATGCTGGTTTGCGATGTGACCGACGACGCGTCTGTCGCGTCCCTGATCTCGACTGTCCTCGGCAAGACCGGCCGGATAGACCTTCTGGTCAACAATGCCGGCATCGGGCTGCTGGGAGGGGCCGAAGAGTCCTCGGTCTCGCAGTCGCAGGCCCTGTTCGACGTCAACCTGTTCGGTGTCATGCGGATGATTCACGCGGTGCTGCCGTCGATGCGGCGGCGGGGCGAGGGGCGCATCGTCAATATCGGCTCGATCCTGGGGTTGGTCCCGGCGCCCTATTCGGCCCACTATTCAGCCGTCAAGCATGCGCTTGAAGGCTATTCGGAATCGCTCGATCACGAAGTTCGGGCCTTCAACATCCGCGTTTCGGTCATAGAACCGGCCTTCGTACGCACCGTGTTCGACCAGAACGGATTCGAGCCCGATTCCGTCGTGAAGGAATATGATGAGGCCCGGGCCGGCCTCGGGGCTTTGCTTCGCGACGTGATGCCCAAGGCCGATCCGCCGGAAGTGGTGGCCAAGGTGGTTCTGCGGGCGGCGACCGACGGGCATCCGCGGCGGCGCTACACCGCCGGCAAGGCAGCGCGGCAAGTCAGTATCCTGCGGCGGTTCGCCCCGGCCGCGATGTTCGACAAGATTTTGCGCAAGCAATTCCGCCTGCCTTCCTGAACCAAGCCGGGGATTATATCGCCGGTCCTGTCCGGCGCATCCCTCGAGCGCGACCAACGGCGCCTCGCGGCCTGGCCAGTCGTACTTTTAGAAAGCGACCAAGATGAAAGCCTTTGTTGTCGAAAAATATCAAAAGAAGGGCGCGCTGCGGCTCGCCGATATGCCCATGCCGGAGTCGCGGGACAATGACGTCCTGGTCGAAATTCACGCGGCGGGTGTGAACCTTCTCGATTCCAAACTCCGGGATGGGGAGTTCAAACCGATCCTGCCTTATCGCCCGCCGTTCATCCTGGGTCACGACGTGGCGGGAACCGTGGTCCGGGTCGGGTCGAAAGTCCGTAAATTCAAACCCGGCGACGAGATTTACGCACGGGTGCGCGATGGCCGGATCGGGACATTCGCCGAATTCATCGCCTTGGATGAGGCCGACGCGGCCCTGAAGCCGAAAAACCTCAGCATGGAGGAGGCCGCCTCCATTCCGCTGGTCGGCCTGACCGCCTGGCAGGTGCTGGTCGAAAGGGTAGGGCTGAGGAAAGGCCAGAAGGTCTTCATCCAGGCTGGCTCCGGCGGGGTCGGCACGTTTGCCATTCAGCTGGCGAAGCACCTCGGCGCGACGGTTGCGACAACGGCGAGCGCGGCGAGCACGGACCTGGTGAAAAGTCTCGGCGCCGATGTCGTCGTCGACTACCGCAAGGACGATTTCGAGAAAGTCCTGCAGGGCTATGACGTCGTCGTGAACAGCCAGGATGCCAAGACGCTCGAGAAATCGCTGCGCGTGCTGAAGCCGGGCGGGAAGCTGATTTCCATCTCCGGTCCGCCGGATCCCGGGTTCGCCAGCAAGCAAGGCCTGAATATCGCGCTGAAGCTGGTGGTGTGGTTGCTCAGCCTCGGCATACGCCGCAGGGCCAAACGCGCCGGTGTCGACTATTCCTTCCTGTTCATGTGGGCGCAGGGCGACCAGCTGAGCCGGATCACGTCGCTCATCGAAACCGGCATCATACGCCCGGTCATGGACCGGACTTTTGTGTTCGAACAGACCAACGAGGCCTTGGCCTATGTCGAAACGGGACGTGCCAAGGGCAAGGTGGTCGTGAAGGTCCGGTAGGACAGTCGGGAGCCGCAGGACCCAATTCGCGGCGATGCCCGGTTGGCTAGAGCGCCGGCCCGGTCTCGATCTCCTGGAGATAGAACGCCTTGCTCGGCTGCAGGTGGTCGACGCAGAGCTGCGCCAAGACCCAATTGTCGCTGCGTTTCAGCGCCTCGATCATCATCAGATGGTGCTGGCGCGAGATGTCGAGCTTGTCCCGGTCGGCCAGGGAATTCGCCCGCACCGGCAGGCTGAGGCGCATATAGTGCTCGATCGACGACACCAGATAGGCATTGCCGCAGGCCGAGAACATGGTGAGATGGAAACGGTCATTGGCCTCGTGGATGCCCCTGAGGTAGCCCGCGTCGACATGGCCGCTGTAGACGTGGTGGATCTCGGTCAATTCCGCGATCAGCGCGTCGCTCGCCGGCAGGCGGATCATCAGCGCGGCCTGGCGCTGCAGCATCTCGCGTACCTCGTAGATCTGGCGCACCTCCTCGGGCGCGAGCCGGCGCACCATGGCGCCCTTGTTGCGCTCGCGCGTGGCGACGCCGAGCCTTTCCAGCTGGTAGAGGGCCTGGCGGATGGTGTGGCGCGAGACCGGGAAACGGGCCAGAAGCACGTCCTCGACCAGGCGCGTGCCGGGCGCCAGCCGGCCGAAGATGATGTCTTCCTCCAGCGCGTGGACGATATCGGCTTCCTTGCCGCCATAGTCGACCGTGTTGAGCATCGCGACTCTTTCGTTGGCCCGGCCAAATCATCATTGGCCCCGACCACTCTAGCCTTCGCGCGCGAGACTGGCCACAAGCGGGTCGAGGCGCGGGTCGTCGAGGCTGACGACGCCGGACATCCGCATCGCCTGCCGCAGGCTGATCCTGCCGACTTCCTGGCGCATGATGACCGGCAAACAGGCCGGCCCCGCTCCCGTCAGGACGAAGGCCCGGCCGACCAGGACCGGTTCGGAGAAGGGCGCCCATTGCACGGCCATGATCGATGGCTCGCCGGTCTGGCGGCGGTTGATGGCGGTGAAATAGATCCAGTTCAGGCGTGAGATCGCCACGCCATAGTGCCAGCCGAGCGCGCGCGCGCCGCCTTGGCGATTGCCCTCGGCCCACCGGGTCACGCGCCGGAACGTCACCAACTCCGCCTCGCGCCGCACGAAGGTGACCGACCGCATCAACACATCCGGGCGCTCGGGAACCGCGAAGTAGGTGAAATAGGTGCCGCCGGCGATGGCGGGGCAGGGGCCGCGCACCATGTTGGCGTAAAGCGTTTCATGTATCGGCGCCAGAAGGACATGTCGCTGCGCCTCGGCTTCCGGCGCGCGGTACAATTCATCCTCGTCGATGCGGAAATAGTCGCAGATCAGCCTCGCCGTGGCCCTGTTGGGCAAGCTCTTGCCTTGCAGGTAGCGCTCGAACTGCGAGCGGTTCATGTTCAATCCGCGGCAGACGGCGCTCACCGACGCGTGGCCGCTGACAAGCCGTTTGAGATTCGCGGCAAGATTCCTGCGAATTGGCACGACACCGTCCCCCCCGAAGACGTCCGGACCATTATTCAAGCAATTGCTGATATTGCGCCAATCTCGCACAACATCGCTCGGGCGCGAAAGGGGACCTTCGGCCAATGTCGCTGCAAAAATCGCTGCTTGCGGGCCGACATGGAAAGGCCCGCCACCGACGCGACTCGTGACGGGCCTTCTGGAGTACGCCGGGCTTCTTACCGTCCGGCCATTTGCAAAACCTGCCGGCGGCGCGATCGTTCCATCACAACAGGAGGCCCGGCAACTCAGCCTGGCAACTCAGCCTGGCAACTCAGGGGAAACGGCTCTCGGGCCTTGCGGATCGTCGAAGTCGTCTCGCGCCAGGACGCGAGACCTCGCATATCCCTCAGGTTTCAGGCCTTCGATTCAGATACAAATCGAGGTGCAGATACCCGCGGTAACCGCCGACAGTTTCTCGCGCTTCAAGAGCGTCGGCTTGGCGTAGGTTTTCTTCATGGCCCTATCCCCTCGATTCAAGCGGCCTTGCACGGTGAAAGACAGGAAACCGCCGTGACCGTGGACAGTTTCTGGCGCTTCAGAAGTGTCGGCTTGGCATAGCTTTTCTTCATTTTCGTTCCCTTTGCCTAGGCTTGCCCGTCGAATCTGACGCAAAAGGAAGGGCGAAGTCAAAACGTTTCACCTCCAGGGAGCATGCATCGTCGATGTTTTAGCTCTTGCTGATGCCAAAATCACGCATAACAGACGCGAAAGCCGACAATCCCGGCGATTGTCTCGTGCCTGGCTGCCGGTCCCGGCATGGGGATAGGCCCGGCCTAGTTCCTGTCGGACGGCTTCGAGCGCATCCTCGACACCGTCTCGCGCTCGGCGCGTTTGGAGCGCAGCGGCGGCAGGCCGCGGTCGATCAGGTCCATGTCTTCCAGCACCATGTCGCCCATGCGCTTGAAGGCGATGTCGAGGGCGCCGGCGCGGTGGGCGGAGCGCAGGAAGCCAGGGAGCGTGCGCACGGGATGGTCGCCCGCCAGCGGCTCTTCGGGAAAGACGTCGCTGGCGGCAAGGATGTGGCCGCTCTTCACCGCAGCCATCAAGGCGGGGAAATCGACGACGCCGGCACGGCTGAGCAGGATGAAGGCGGCGCCCTTGCGCATCCTGGCGAAAGCATCGGCGCCGAGAAATCCCTGGTTTTCGGAGGTCACCGAGGCAACGACGAAGACGAAGTCGCTTTGCGACAGCACCTCGTCCAGCGCAGCCGGCTCGACGCCATTTTCCCTCAGGATCGATGGCGGCAGCCAGGGGTCGAACACCTTGGTGCGGGTGCGGAAGCCCGACAGCAGGCGGTTGAGCGCGCGGCCGAGGTCGCCGAAGCCGATGATGCCGACATCGGCGCCCGAAAGCAGCCGCGCGGTCCGGTTGCCGTCGCCGCCCCACAGCTCCTGCCCCTGGCGGAAAGCGAGGTCGGCGTCGACGATGCCGCGGGCAAGGTTGAGCGCCATGGCCAGGCCCAGCTCCGCCACCGGCTCGGCGAAAACCAGGCCCGTCGTGACGACATGGATGCCGCGCGAAAACAGCGTTTCATAGGGCATGTTGTCGAGGAGATTGCTCTCGACATTGAAGACACAGCGCAGCGCCCGCATCGCTTCAAGCGTCTGCGGCGAGATCGGCGGCTGGCCGACGATGTAGCGGGCCTCGGCCAGCACCCCCGCCGGCAGTCGCGCCACGCCGTCCGGCGTCGTCTCGACGATGCGGTAATGCGCCCTGAGCCGCGCCAGCTGCGGCGGCGTGAAGATCAGCTCGAGCGTGCGCGGCTCGGGCGCGCTGATGACCAGCGGCAAGGCGGTGTCTGACATGGCAAGATCCTCCCGAAGCGGCTTGTGGCGCTTTCTCGGTCCTAAATCTATCCCGGACCAGCGGATTTAAAAGCACGGCAGACCGATTTACTCGGTGCAGGAACGTTTCGCTCAAAATCGCGACAGCCGTCCTGACGCAATTGACATTCGCGGCGAAGCCGGTCTTCTCTGCGCTATTCAACAAAGGGGCAATAGCAAATGAAGAAATACGAGAAGCCAACCTGGCAAAAGCGCGAACGGCTTTCGGCCGTCACCGCGCTCGCTGGATCTTCAAATTTGCCGCCGCCGCAATGACTGAAACCGCCGGGCGAGCCGGAAGGCATTCGCCTGCCGAAACAAAGGCGCGATCGGTCGATCGCGCCTTTTGCTTTTGCGGCAAGAACACGCCGTCACCTGCGCCGCTTTGGCGGCGCGGGCTTCTGTTGCTCCTCGCTTGTCTCGGCGGACAGCCGCTGCTTGCGAAGGCGGGCGGTCTTTGCGTCGCGGGCCTGCCGCTCGGCGTCGAGGATAATCCGCGACTCGCGATCCGCTCTCTCAAGCTTGTGCTTGTCGACCAATCGGGCCACTTCGTTCTCCGGCGGCATGTCCCATTCCCTGAAACCAACCGTGTGCGGCAAGGTTCCGCCCGGATGCCGGCCGCGCGCGGTCGCGTCAGGATTTTGCCTGGCCTGACCGCTCGGCGCGATGACCGGCCTGCCAGCGGGTCAGTTCGCGCTCGGCCTCGGATATGGTCACGCTCATCAAGCCGTCAAATTCGGCCATGGCCTCCATATGCCCATGATCAATGATGGATTTGCGAAGAATGCGCATCGCCAGAATAGCATCTTGCAACGCGCGGTCGATATTCTTGACCATGACAAATCTCCTGCCGGCATAACCTGTCGGCGGGCCGCTGGTTCCGACTGAACGGCATTGGATTTGCTTTTTTCCGCGCTATGTCATTGTCCTGGAGAAGCGCTCCGGCGCTCCCCTTCTGCTTCCTCCTCTCGCGGGGAGAGAAAGAGGTGCTGTCCCCCGGGGAGAGCACCAGCGAAGTGCCTTCGATGGCGAAGGGTGGGAAGCCCCTCAAGCCAGCCCCGGCTCGCGCCGCAATCCCAAATGGCGCACCTTGCGGCCAATGATCATCAGCCGGCGTGCCGTGTTGTTGCGCAGGCGCCGCGCGCGCCATTCCAGTCCGGTTTCGGTGGTGATCTGCTTGGCGTAGACGCTCACACGCATGCCGGCCTCGTCGGAGGCCACCTTGACCGGGTCGTCATAGAAGGTGGCGATCTTGTCGGCCGCCATGCCTGGTGTTTCGAGCCAGGCGGGGATGTGGACCGAGGAGAGGCGCTCGACGTCGACCATGACCCGCCCGATGCCGACGCCGGGTGTCGGGCATGTCGTACAGAACGCGTCGCCAATGAAGACGACCCCATCGCGGCGATGGCCCTGCGTCGTGGTCAGATTGACCTGCCGGACCTCGACGGGACTCGCGACAGCGAAGTTGCCGCATTGCGCCGATATTTCGGGCATCAACTCACAAAGCATCTTTTGCGGATCGGACCGGAAATCCCTCGTCCATTGGTCGGCCACGGTGTGATAGACGAACATGTTGGCCCGCATCTTGTCGCCGAGCGGAAAAACGGTGAGATAGGCAACGCGGTCCGCCGCCCGCTTGCCGTAGCAGGTGACGGCCGGGAAGGCGCATTCGTCCCGCGGAATGGCGAGGTCGAAGCCCATCGAGAGCGAATGCGCCTTCGACAGCTCGACGCGCTCGACGCCGATGGCGCGCCGCACCGCTTCGCTGTAACCGGTGGCCACCACCAGCAGGCGGGAATTGATGACCCTGCCGTCGGCCAGCACCAGGCGCTGCCGGTCCGGCCCGGTCGAGACCTCGGCGACCTTGCCGACCGTGATCGGCACTTCGCGCGGCAGCGCGTCGCGCAGGCCGTTGATCATCGAGCCGTAGGAAAATGTGTATTCCCACTTCTGCTCGCGGGCGAACAGCTGGCCCAGGCGAAAGACGTGGACGTCGGTCACCGAGGTGACGTGGCGCATGACCGTCTCTTCGAGATCGAGCCTCGCGAAGAGCCGCATCTGATCCATGCCGATCTTCTCGGCCCTGAACTCGTCGTGATGGACGCGGTGCGGGTCGATCAGCGCTACCTTGCGCCCGGACTTTCCCAGAACCATTGCCAGGGTCGTGCCCGCCATTCCGGCGCCAACGATCGCCACGTCGACTTCGGCCGGGACAGCCTCGACGGTGGTCATCTCGCTGCCCTTCATGCTCGTCATCTTCTGTCTCCACAATCTGTGGTGGAATATATCTTCCGGACCCTGATCAACCTCAAGCAACCAGCGCGGGTGGCTGGTAGCAACAAACGTTTAGGTTAACTACGGCCGCCTCTTCTGTTTCCAGCGCGGCGCGATCGCCGAGCCATCGATGAATTCCAGGCCGCCCGCCTCGTTGAGCGTGTGCAGCTTGCGTCCACTCCATAGCGCGCCAGGAGTTAAGATGGTCTCGACAAGCTGGTCCATGCCGTTCAAATCAAGGTGAGTGACGCGTGCGATGCCAAGGGCGCCGCCGTAGCTCCTGCGGCAGTCCTGCACCGGGCGCAGCAACTGGCCATCGCGTTCCACCATGCGTCCGGCCGGCCGCGCCGAGGCGATGTCGATCAGCACCGGATTTTTGGGATGCGGCGTCCAGGGACCGCGAAAGTCCGGCGCCGACCACAGATGCAGTTCATCGGAGAACGCGCCGCCACCGTCCCTCGCGGTGCCTTCACCGTCCCGGACGGTGGCGAACAGCCACCACATGCCGCCATGCTCGACCAGGGTGGCGTCGCTGGCGACGATATCGGACAGCAGCGTCGCCTCCTTCACCCATCCACCGGGGAAGGCGGTGGCGCGGTAGAGATCGACCGTGCGGTTGGCGCAGCTTTCGGGCACCATCCAGACCTCGCCGTCACGCTCGAAGACGAAGGGGTAGGACAGGTGGTAGGGCAGGTCGAGCACCGGCTCCGGGCGGCCGATCGGCCCCGACGGCCCGAACGGCACCGCCGAGATGATGGCGCGGCCTAGACGGTGGATATAATCCTCGACGAACAGGGTTACCTGTCCCTGGTAAAGGATCGGGAACGGATCGGCGTAGAAGCGGCTGCCGTCGTCGGGCAGCTCTTGCCAGCCCGATGCCGGATGGGCGCGCAGATCGAACAGGTCCCGTCCGTCCGTCTCGCGCCAGCCGACCTTCCAGTGCGGGGCGTTGTAGCAGAGATGGTAGATCTTCTGGACGATGCGCCGCGCCAGCGCCTTGCCCGCCCTGACGCCGAGCTTGCCGGCCGAGGGCAGCGACGGCGCGGGCCTGTCGTCCGCCGGCTCGGGCAGGACGGGCAGGGCGCCGCGTGCAGCCCCCGTCACCGCCGCCAGGATCAGGCTCGCGGTGCGCGCCAGCATGTCCTGGAAGGTGGCAAGCGCGATGCCGCCATATTCGGTTCCGAGCCGCCCTTCGGCGACGACGGCGCCGTTCTCCTCGATGCGGGCCAGCGGCGTCCGGCCGTTGAGGATCGACGCCAAAAGGGCGGCTTCGCCGGCGACGCCGTCATAGGTCACACGCCAGACGCGCGTTGCCTCCTGCCGCGTGTCGCCGCACAGGTCGAGCACGAGGTCCGGCGCGGCGCGAGGCTGGGTGCGGTATGGTGCCAGCGCCGACAGCGGCAGGCGCTTGGCCAACCCGTCGGCGGGCAAGCCATGGATGACCGTTTCGAGCTGGAACAGCGCGGCTATGCCGCCTGGGACGCCGCTTCCGCGCGGGCGTGCGTCGACGCTGACCTCGACATTGGCGAGCGCCGCCAGGCGCTGCAGCAGCAGCAGGTGAAAAGCACGGAGGCAGTCGCTGTCCAGGCGCAGGCTCACCTGCATGTCGCACCCCTAGAGTTCTGATGGTCGGTAAACTGGCCGGTGTTCGATTTTCGGGCACGAGAGATGGGCAACGGTCGGACTGGAGACAGGTGGCGCTCCATTTCCATTCGTTTCCCGCTCGCTTGCGCCCTGTCAACACGGCCCGTGTCTTTGCTACGCAAACTCCGTGCCAGAAATCAGAAGAGCTCCCAACATAATTAACAGTGTTTTAACAGTTGGAGTAATAGCTAGGCTGAAGCCGCAATTTAATCTTTTGGGGCACACGGAGTGTTGTCGGAGCGACCTTTGCAATCATCCCTGCTCTCGTTGCCGCAACAACACGCTCCGGAGGTGATGCAATATGCGCCGGAGCCACCACCGGCCGCGTCCTATCCATCCTCGAGCGTCGAGCTGGGTGACCTGAAGCGCATATTGGTGCGCCGCCGCTTCCTGATCCTCGCCACCGCCGCGCTGCTGACCCTTGGGGCGCTGCTCTACGGACTGTTCACGCCGGCGCTCTACAGCTCGGTGGCGGAAATCATCGTCGATCCGCAAGACCTGCAGGTGGTCACCAACGACGTCAATCCGAGCCGGGTTCCGCCCGATGGCGGCATCACCATGGTGGAAAGCCAGGTTGCCGTCGTCCAGTCGAGCGGCGTGCTGCTCAGGGCGATCGCGGCAACCAACCTGACCGAGGATCCCGAATTCAACGGGCAGGGCGGATTGTTGAGCCATTTGCTCGGCGGCGTGCTGGGTTCGGGGTCGGCCGAGACCGACAAGACGGGCAAGACGCTCGATGCGCTGCGCCGCCGGCTGGCGGTCAAGCGGGCCGACAAGGTGCTGGTCCTCGACGTCATCGTCACCGCCAAGAGCGCCGACAAGGCGGCGAAGCTCGCCAATGCCATCGCGCAGGCGTACCTGGCCGACCAGGCGAGCGCGCGCGCCAAGATGGCCACGGATGCTTCCGACTCCATCACCGCGCGGCTGGAAGAGCAGCGCAAGCGCGTCCAGCGGGCCGAGAATGCGGTCGAGGCCTACAAGTCCGCCAACAACATGGTGATGGCCGCGGGCAATCTGGTCAGCGACCAGGAACTGACCGAGATCAACACGCAGCTCGCGGCCGCGCAAAGCCGCACCGCGACGCTGAAGGCGCAGGTCGACCAGTTGCGCCGGTCCGGCGGCGCACCGGACGCGACCTCGGAAGCGATGCGCTCGGCGGTGATTTCGAGCCTGCGGGCGCAGGAGGCGACGCTTGTCGACCAGGTCTCGCAGCTCGGCACGGAACTCGGGCCGCGCCATCCCTCGATGATGGCGGCCCAGCAGCAGCTGCGCGACACGCGGCAGCTCATCGCGCGCGAGCTCGCCCGCATCGCCGCCGCCGCCGAAACCGACTATGAGCGGGCGCTGGCCAACCAGCAGGCGCTGGAGGCCAAGGTCGCGGGCATGAAGAGCAAGTCGCTCGACACCGACCAGGCCTCGGTCAAGCTGCGCGAATTGCAGCGCGATCTCGAGGCGGTGCGCTCCGTCTACGCAACCTATCTGCAGCGGGCGCAGGAAACACGCGAGCAGGTCAATGTCGACAGCACCAATGCGCGCATCATCTCCGACGCCATGCCGGCGCTGAAGAAGAGCTGGCCGCCGCTGTTGCTGCTGGTATTCGGCGCGTTCTTCGGCGGTCTGGGGCTGGGTACCGGCCTCGCTCTGATCGCGGAATATTCCTCGCCGACGGTGCTTTCCAGCGCGCAGATGCAATCGGCCATCGACGCGCCCGTGGTGGGCGTGCTGCCGGCAAAATCGGCGCGCCGCCGCTGGTGGCCTTTCGGCGGCGCCGCCACGCCGGCCGGACAGAAGATGGACGCCGTCGCCGGGTTGGCGCTGAGACGCCTGTTCTCTTCCAGCCGGCGCCCGCCGGACTGGCCGCTGGTGCCGTCCGTCCTGCTGACGTCGGCGCCAGAGGACGCCGCGCAGCGGGGCCGGGTGGCGCGCCTGCTGGCCAACGCGGCGGCCGCCAGGGGCAGCCGCGTCCTGTTCATCGACACCAACAATGCCGGCGGCGGCCAAAAGGAGCCGCAGCCCGGCCTGCTCGACGTGCTGCGCGGCGAATATGCCTTCGAGGCGCTGAGCCAGTACGCGCCAGGCAGCAACGTGGCGGTGCTGGGCAAGGGCCGGCCAAAGGCTGCCTTCTCCGAGGCGCAGGGCGTCTATTTCACGCAGCACATGCTGGCCCAGGCGAGCCGTAATTTCGAACTCGTCATCGTCGACGGAGGCGCGCTGGCCGACAATCTCAACGCCTCGCCGCTGGTTGCCATGGTCGACGAGATCGTGCTTGTCGCCACGCTCAACGCGACGCCGATGCGCGATGTCACGGCGGCTTCGCAGGCCATTTCCGTCATGGGGCGGTTGCCGACCGGCGCCTTGCTGGTCGACGAGGCGGCCTGACATGGCTGCCATCCGGGGTGCCGCCCGGTCCGCCACCCCAGCCGGCTGGGCCGGCCAGGGTCAAGTCGCGGCCGCGCCCCGCGCCGGCAATTCCCTCGACTGGGTGACCGGCTACGGCCTGGTGGCGGTTGTGGCGTTGCTATTCAGCATCTCGGGCGGCATGCTGTGGCTGGTGGGCTACAATTACGACGGCCTGACCGGCAATCCGGCCACCAAGATCCATCCCTCGACCTATCTGCTCGTGCTGATGTTTGCCTGGCGCGCCTGCACCTTCGGCAACCCGGTCGGCTACACGCTGGCCATAGCCGACAGGCGGCCGGCGAGCGCGCTGCTGGCCGTCATGTCGATCATGCTGCTGGTCGTCGTCATCGTCAGGCAGCGCCCCGGCATGGCCGGCATGATCGACACTTTCGTGGCGCCGGCGCTGCTGGTGATGATGCTGGCCGAGGACGACGAAAGGACGTTCGCCCGGATGCGGACCGTCGTCCACGCGGTCATGACCGTGAACGCGCTGCTGGCGCTGTTCGAGTTCGCCACCAAGACGCTGGTCTTTCCCTACCGGCTCGACGGCGAGGTGTTCATGAACGACCTGCGCTCGACGGCGCTTCAGGGCCATCCGCTGTCCAACGCCACGATCACCGCGATCTACGTGCTGGCGCTGCTTTCGGGCTCGCGATCGCTGTCCATGCCGATGCGGCTCGGGCTGGTCGGCCTGCAATGCTCGGCGCTGGTCGTGTTCGGCGGGCGCTCGGCGATGGTGACGACGATCGCGCTCGGCGGCATCTACCTGCTTTTCAGCGGCGTCGTCTATCTGCGGCGAGGACGCATCAGCCTGCCGGGTGCCGCCCTCGCGGTCGTGCTCTGCTCGCTGCTGCCGGTCGTGCTCGCCATGCTGTTCTCCTACGGTTTCTTCGACGCGCTGCTGGAACGCTTCGTGTCGGACAGCGGCAGCGCCAATGCCCGCGTCGAAATGTTCGAGCTGTTCAAGCATTTCGAACTGCGCGACCTGATCGTGGGGCCCGATATCGATCTCATCGAAAGCCTGCGCCGTATCAACGGCCTCGAACAGGGCATCGAGAACCCGATCATCCGCCTGGTGCTCTATCAGGGCGCCTTCTTCACCTTGCTGTTGTTTCTCGGCTTCGTACTGTTCATGCACGAAGTGGCGCGCCGCTGCCATCCCGGCATCTGGCTGACGATGCTGGGCTGGCTGATCCTGCTCAACACCTCCGAAAGCCTGGCGTCCAAGACAACGCTGATGACCAAGTTCGTGGTGATCGCGCTGGTGCTGTACCGGCCGGCAAGGGCGATGGGGCGAGGAGTACAACGGTTGCAAGGGTAGCGCTCTACGGCGCCCCCCTCTGCCCTGCCGGGCATCTCCCCCACGAGGGGGGAGATTGGCGGCTTCTGCGCTGGCTCTCTCTTGCAGCATAGGCGATTGGCGAAGGCGGACGTGCCTCCGATCTCCCCCCTCGTGGGGGAGATGTCCGGAAGGACAGAGGGGGGCGTGAAGGAACTCGACGATTGCCCGTGTGGGACGGCAACCTACCCCGGCATCCTCAACCCCAGCGCCTCGACCATCGCCGGGTCGAGTGCGCGCGTCGTGTCGTCCATCATGCCCATACCGTCGAAGAGGTCCCAGAAGGCCCAGGGGAAGCCTGATGCCTCGGCACTCTGCCTGACATCGGCGATGTAGCGGGCACGGTCGGGGTTGGGGGCGGCGACGTAGCGGGCGTCGGTGCGCAGCGCGCCGAATTCGCCCATGATGACTCGGCCAGGCGCGATGCCGTGGCTGTCGGCCCAGTCGCGCGCCTGGCCGATATATTTGTCGATGAACCAGCGGTCGGGCCTGGCGTCGAAATAGACCTTGAGCACGCGCTCGGTTTCGGCATAGGCGGCCTGCTTGTCCGCGTCGGAGGTCTCGATGTCATCAGCCATGCGCGCCCTGACGGAGGCCAGCGTCTGTTCGAGCGAACCGGCGGAAGCCGGCCATGGCACGTTGTTCAGCGCGCGGTAGACGGGCTCGCGCATCCAGGGCGCGCCCTGGTGGCTGAACAGATAGGGTTCGTAGAAGTGGAAGGTGAACAGGATCGGCTCGAAGGCCGCCAGCGGTTCCGGGTCAAGCGCGGCGAGCCCGCTCACCATCGAGCCGCAGCCGCCGGTGACGACCAGCGGCAAGGCCGACGACGATGCCCTGGCAGCCGTCAAAAGGGCCGCCTGGACGTTCGACCAGACATTGGAAGAGCAGGATTGCGGCGGCTCGTTGACCGGTTCCAGCGCCACCATGCCCTGTGCGAAGCGCTGCAGCCTGCCGGCAAGCGTGCCGACCAGCGCGCGATAGGCTGCGAATTCGGGGGCGGCGGTGCTGGAGACCATGCGGTCGGGATTCCAGTAATGGGTGGTGCCGTTGGCCTGCACGTTGACGATGATGCCGAGGTCGGCATCGAGGGCGGCCGCGACGGCATCGTCCAGCATCGCCATCAATTTCGCGCGCGTGGCGGCGTCGGCGGCGAGGAAGGGGCCGGGATCGACCGGCAGGCGGATGAAATCGAGCCCGGTCCGGCGCAGCCGGCGAAGGTCGTCCGGTGTCGGCACCGGCCGCTGCGACTGGAAGGGCGGCCAGGCATAGTCGGTGCGCGGCGCGGGAAACTCGCGCGTCAGTGCGAACCAGGGCCAGGCATTGACGCCGCGGCGAAAGCGCCATTCGCCAGTGGCGGCCAAAGCGGGTGGCGCGAAAGAAAGCGCCGCCGTGGCGGGCGCCAGCGCCGTCGACAGCGCGGTCCTCAGCAGCCGCCGTCGCGACCAACCCGTCATACGGCGCCGGGCGAGGGGCGATCGACCGGCATGGCGCCGGCGGCGGTCACGCCCAGAAGCCGGTAGGCTTCGGTTTCATAGGCAAGCAGGACATCGTCCCAGCGGAAGACTTCGTTGGCGCGAGCCCTGGCGGCCGCGCCGCAGGTCCTGACCAGGGCGTCATCCTCCATCGCCTGCCGCATCCGCTCGGCGCAGCTGCGCGCATCGGTGAAATAGATGGCGGCCGCGCCCGCGGTCCATCTGTTGTAGGGGTTGTCGTGGGCGATCACCATGTTGCCGGCGGCCAGCGCCTCGACCAGCGACGGGTTGGTGCCGCCGACGGTGTGGCCATGCAGATAGGCGCGCGCGTGAAAACGCAGCGCCTTCACCGCCGCCTGGTCGTAAATGGCGCCGGGCAGCACGACCGAGGCGTTGGCTGCGTTGCGGACGGCGACATGATAGGGAATTTCAGGGGAGAGCGTGCCCAGAACCACCAGCTTCATGTCGCGCTTCTGGCTGCAGAACGCCTCGACGATGGGCAGGATGTTGTTGTCAGGCTCGATGCGCGCGATCGAGATAAGGTATTTGCCGGGCTCGAGGCCGAGCGCGCGCACCGGCGCCTCCGGCGCCGCTGTCACCGGGTCGGCGCCATAGGTGATGGTGGCTATGGCGTTGCGCGGCCGGCGCGTTGCCAGGTGATCCGCGATCACCGGATGGTCGGCGACGAGACGATGCGAGGCCCAGGCGCCGATCCACTCGTTGAGCCAGAACCATGTGCGTGCCGCCACACCCCACTTGGGCCGGCGCCACTCGATGCCGTCCATGTTGGTGATGATCTTGCGCCGCATCAGCCTCAGCCAGGTCAGGAAGACAGCGCCATTATAGCCGAGCACCAGGCAGACGCCGGGCCGGCGGGCGGCGTCGAGCACGCATTGCCAGTCGAATTCCAGCGTCGCGCGCGGGCCCTTCGAGGCGACCTGGACATGGATCAGATCGATGCCTTTCCAGGTGTCGACGCGCACTCTCCGGTCGACCCGCTCGACCTCCTCCTGGCAGTAGACGCCGACCTTCCAGCCGCGCCCGACAAGAAACAGCGCCAGCTTCTCGGCGAAGGTCTCAAAGCCGCCATGGGCCGCGGGAATGCCGCGCGTCCCAAGGATCAGGATGGTGGGCGTTTCCGGTCTCATGGCTACTGGCGCTTTCAATCCGCTCGATTCCGCAATGCGAGGCTGTTCCAATCCCGAAACCGCTGCCTGGCGATATCCATATCAGAGTCGGGGTTCGCTCATTATCGCACCGGGGTTGTAAAATATTTCTTCAGGCCGCCGGGGTTGTTTCACTATCGGTCAACCTTCCATGCGTATGTATCGAAACGAGGCATTGCCGGGACCTGGCGGCCGCAAGACGGTCAAACCAGGCCCGGCACGATCCTTGCTCGTGGACTTCTGCGCGCCAGAATCGGCGGAGGGCGTGCAGCATTGGTGTGGTGATCCGGATGTCATCCGTTTCATGGCAACCAGTGGAGTCCAAAGGGGGTTGGACTTGAAGTTTCCTGTCGCTGATGCCGTCAGGCGGCGGAATCGTACACCACCCCTGACAGAAAGATGCATGTGAAGATGCGGATTGCCTGCATCCATCAGGGCTATGAACTCTATGGCTCCGACCGCAGCTTCGCGGAGAGCGTGGCCGCGCTGCGCGCCGCGTTTCCGTCAGCCGACATCGAAGTGGTCCTGCCGCGCGGCGGACCGATCGTGCAGATCCTCGAACCGCATGCGACCCGGATCGTCTTCGAGCCGCTCTGGGTGCTGAGGCGCCAGGCCATTGCGCGCCTTGCCACCATTGAGATGGCGCGGCTGCCGGTCGCGGTGCTGAGGGCCTGGCGGCGGCTCAGGGATTGCGATCTCACCTATGTCAACACCTCGATCGTGGCCGACTACGCGCTGGCCGCCCGCCTTCTGCCCGATAAGGCCGTGCTGCACATCCATGAAATTCCCGAAGGCGCCATGCGCAGGATCCTTGTCGGCCTGATGCATTGGAGCCGTGCCGATCTCATCTTCAACTCGCGCGCCACCCGCGCCGCGTTCGGCGAGCCCCGATCCGCGCGCTCCCATGTGGTCTATAACGGCGTTGCCGGCCCGCCGGCGGCCGAAGCGATGACCTATGACGGCAAGCGTCCGCTCAAGGTGCTGCTGCTTGGCCGCATCAACAGGATCAAGGGCCAGGAAGTGCTTCTGGAGGCGATCGCCTCGCTGCCGGCGGACCTTAGGTCGAGGGTCGAGGTGCGCCTGGTCGGCGGCGCCTTCGAAAGCGTCGAGCGCGAGCGCGCGCTGGCCGAACTGGTCGACGGCATGGGGCTCAGCGGACGCGTCAGCGTGCTGCCCTTCATTCCCGACCCGTCCGAGCATTATCGCTGGGCCGATATCGTCACCGTGCCGTCGCGGCGTCCCGAATCGCTCGGCCGCGTCGCCATCGAAGCGATGGCCTATGGCCGGCCGCCGCTGGTGTCGGCGATCGGCGGGCTGGTCGAGGTGGTCGCGGACGGCGAAACCGGCTGGCATGTTCCGCCCGGCGATGCCGCCGCGCTCGCCGGCAAACTCGAGGAAATCATCCTGCAGCCCGGGGCCTGGCGCTCCTTTGTCGCCGCCGGGCGGGCGCGCTACGAGGCGGTCTTCAGTGAGCCGGTCGCGGCGGCGGCGATCGCGGCCATAGCCACGGACAAGCTGAAGGCAACCATCGCCAAGCCGAGCCGGACGGCAACCGCGCGCCAGGCGGAGACACGGCCGTGAAACTGCCTGGCCACCTGGTGCGGCGCCTGGTGCTGATGATCGGCGGCGAGGCGATGCAGAGCGGCTTCCACTTCGCCCTCAACATCGCGCTGCTGCACATGCTGTCGGCGCAAGGCTACGGCCTGTTCGCCATCGGCATGGTGATGGGCGGCGTCGGCCTGTCCTACATCAGGTCGCTCACCGCCGTTCCTGCCTCGATCTGGATGGGCAAGAGCACCAACAGCGCCGGCGTCAACGCCTATGACGTGGCCTTCGGGACGGCGGCGCTGGTCGTCGCGCTGCTGATGGCCGTCGGCACGGCGGTGGTGATGCGTCTTTTGGGCGATCCCAGCGGAATTGCCGCCGGTTGCTTCGTCGGTGCATGGTCGCTGCGCAGCCACATGCGCACGGCCTTCTTCGCGCGCCGCCAACAGGTGATCGTCTCCATCAGCGATGCCGCCTTCACCATCGCCGGCACCGTCATGGCCGGCCTGGCGATCTCGATGGCCGGGGACATGCTGCAGACCGTGTTCTACGCGCTCGCGGCGGCCAATCTGTTCGGCATCTTCGTCCTGGTCCGGCTGGCGCGCCGCACGATGCGCATCAGCTTCCGCATGCCGACGCGGCGGCGCTATGCAAGGCTCTGGGCCCAGCTCTGCTGGTCGGCATTCAGCGCCACCACCACCAACATCCAGGGCCAATGCCTGGCGCTGCTGGTCGCCGGCATTGCCGGGCCGGCCGCCTACGCGCCGCTGGCGGCGGTGATCGTGCTGTTCGCGCCGCTGCGCATCAGCAGCCTTGCCTTCGTGAACATGACGCAGCCGGAACTCGCCAAGCTGATGCGCAACAACGAGACGCGCCGTGTCTGGGCGCAGGCAAAGCTGTGGGCCCTCGTCATGGGGCTCGGCGCGGTGGCCTATGGATGCGCCATCCTGTTCGTCCTGCCGATGATAAAATCGCAGGCTCTCCAGAATGCGTCGGTGGAGTTCATCGGGCTTTTCGTGATCGCGAATTTCATCCCCATCATGCTCTACATCATGCCCCGCATCGTGCTGGAGATCATGGGCGACTTCCGCATCGTCGCATTCATCACCCTGGGCGGCGCCATCGTCGGGCTGGCGTTGATCGCGATCCTGCTGGCGGTCGCGTCTCCGCCCTGGTCGCTGGCTGGTTCCGCGCTCTCCGAGATCTTCGTGCTCGTGGCATCGTGGTATTTCGTGCATCACCGCATGTGGAACATCGAACATCCGGACCAGCAGCGCGACAGCCGGCTGGGTTCGTGGCGGCGGGCGGTTTCGTTCGCCGCGGTAAGACGGTAGGAGAGGGACGTGTCAGGCCAGGCATTGCAAGTTGCCGCGGTGACCGACCTGCCCGGCGGGCAGGTTCCGCACCCCGCCGCCATCGCCGCCAACGACGCCTATACGGCGAAACTGCACACCAGCCTCGAGACGGTCAGGCCGCTCTGGCTGCGCCTGCAGGCGCAGGGCGTGTGCACCGGCCACCAGAATTTCGCCTGGGCCGAAGGGATCGTCGCGCGGCTGCTGCCGGAAAGCGCTGAACTCCTCATCGTCGAGGTGGGCGACGCCGCGACGGGCGAACCCAGAATGCTGCTGCCGCTGATGCGGCGCAGGGCGTTCCACCATTGGGTGGTGGAATGGTTGAGCTGTGGCGTCTGCGACTATGCGGCGCCGCTGCTGGCCGATGCCAGCCCGTGGAGCAGGCAATCCGCGCAGGCCGCGTGGGCGGCGGTGCGCTCGGCGCTGCCGCCGTCGGACCGTGTCCACATCGTGGGAATTCCGCGACAGATCCACGGCGTCGCCAATCCGCTGGCCTTGCTGCCAGCCACGCGCGATTCCATGCAGACCACGTTCGGCCTCGCCATCGACGGCGACCCGCAAACAGTCCTCAAGCGTCTTTGCAGGCCGTCCTTCGTCAAGGAATTCGGCAAGGACTGGCGTCGCCTCGAACGGCTTGGCGGGGTGGAGCTGGTCGAGGCCGGCGCGCCGGCCGAGATCGAGCGCATCTTCGGTGAACTGGTGCGGATGCGGCTCGACCGCTTTCGCGAGCTTGGCCGCTTCGATTTGCTGACGCAGGAGAAGATCGTCGATTTCTACCGGAACGCGGCCGTTCAGGGCCTGTTGGACGGTTCCGTGCGGCTTTTCGGGCTGCTCGTCGGCGAGGCTCTGATCGCGGTTCAATATCTCCTGGTTCATCAAGGGACTGTTCATGCTCTGCTGATAGCAATGGACCAGGGCGTCGTGCCCAATGTCTCGCCGGGGCTTGCAATCATGGGCAGGTTGATCGGCTGGGCGCGCGAACAGGGCTTTGGGTATTTCGACCTCTCCGTCGGCAACCAGAGCTACAAGGAACATATGGGCGCCAAGGGTTCGGTATTGGTCGAACTCCGCCATGGGTTCACGATGCGGGGCAGTGTGGCCAATGCCGCCATCGAGTTCCGCAGGCGGGCCGAGGCGTTCGTGCGCTCCAACCCAAGGCTGCTCAAAGCGGTCCAGGGAACGATGCGGGGTTTGCGGCGCTTGCGTGGTTGATGCCGGGGCGGGCCAGAACGGATAGGAGAAGCATGTGGCAAGCCTGGCAGTGCAGCCGGCCGCGGCGGCGGATGCACCGGTACAACCCGTTTCTCCGATCAGAGCCGGCATTGACGTCGGCGCGCACTATACGGCGCGGCTGCACACCAGCTTCGACACCATAAGGCAGCTCTGGCAACGCCTCGAGGAAACCGGCCTGTGCACCGGTCACCAGGGCCTTGCCTGGGTGGAAGGGATCGCCAGCCGGCTGATGCCCAAAAGTGCCGATCTGCTCGTCGTCGAAGTCAACGACGCCGCCACGGGCGCGCCTGTCATGCTGCTGCCGCTGATGCGGCGCCGGGCGCTCGGCCACCATGTGATCGAATGGCTGAGCTGCGGCGTGTGCGATTATTCCGCGCCGCTGCTGGCCGATGCCAGGCTTTGGACCACGCAAAGCGCCGACGCCGCCTGGGCCGCGGTCCGCGCCGTGCTGCCGCCGGCCGACCGCATCCACGTGGCGGGAATCCCGCGACAGATCCACGGCGTCGCCAACCCGCTGGCGCTGCTTTCGGCGGCGCGCGACTCCATCCAGATCGCCTCGGGCCTGGTCATGGATGGCGAGCCGGAAACGCTGATCAAGCGTATCTGCAAAAAGTCCTTCACCAAGCATTTCTACAAGCACTGCCGCCGCTTCGAACAGCTCGGCGGCCTCGCACTGGTCGAAGCCGAGACGCCTGACATGATCGAGGAGCAGTTCGGAACGCTGCTGGACCTCAGGCTCAACCGCTTTCGCGAGCTCGGCCGCTTTGACCTCCTGACCCAGGCGCCGATCGTCGAGTTCTACCGCAATGCCGCCCTGCAGGGGCTTTCCGACGGCTCGGTGCGGCTGTTCGGGCTGCGCGTTGGCCAAGCCTATCTCGCCGTGATCTACGTGCTGGTCATGAAGGGCACCTTGCACGCCCTGCTGCTCGGGATCGACCAGGAGGCGGTGCCCAACGTCTCGCCGGGCCTGACCACGATCGGCAAGCTGATGATATGGGCGCGGGCGCAGGGGCTCGGCTATTTCGACCTTTCGGTCGGCAGCCAGGGATACAAGCAGCATATCGGCGCCGCGAGTTCGGTGCTGGCCGAATTGTGCGAGCCGATGACGCTGAAGGGCAGGGGCTCGACCGCCTATATCAGGCTGCGCGGCAAGACCGAGCTTTTCGTGCGCTCCAAGCCGCGGCTTTACAAGGCCGTGCAGGGCGTGATGCGCCGTTTGCGGCGGTTGAAGACCTGAAGGGCGCCCGCGAAATTGACAGGGCCGCGCGTCTCCGCCATCCTTGGGGCCAGTCGCCGGGCGGCCAAGAGCGGCCGAGTTCCGTGTCAGGCGACCGAGGGCGAAGCGCATGTCCACTGCCGTGAACAGCCAGAACTCCAAGCGCGCCGCGGTGCGCAAGGCGCTCGACCGCCACAAGGTCTACATCACCGCGCAGAGTTTCTCGGGCGGCACCTACAGTGCGCGCGTGCTGGTCGACGGCGAGGCCTATTGGGTCGACGAATTCCGCTTGAGCCAGTTGCAGCAGGGGCTGTCGCCGGCCGAGCTTGAGCTGACGCCGGCGATTGACGATTGAGACGCTTGTTTGCTGTTGCCACGCGCTTCGATCTCTGACCGATGGCCAGCCCTCCCAAGCTCAAGACCTACCGCGCCAAGCGCGAATTCTCCAAGACGCCGGAACCCGCCGGCGGCCTGATCGTCGGCGACGGCAATCGCTTCGTCGTCCACAAGCACCACGCCACGGCGGATCATTACGATCTGCGCCTCCAGGTCGGCGATGTCCTGAAAAGCTGGGCGGTGCCGCGCGGGCCTTCGCTCAACCCGGCCGACAAAAGACTGGCGGTGGAGACCGAGGACCATCCGCTCGAATATATCGATTTCGAGGGCGTCATCCCCGAGGGCGAATATGGCGGCGGGCCGATGATCGTCTGGGATACCGGCAGCTGGGCGCCGATGGACGATGTCGACAAAAGCCTGCGCACCGGCGCCTTCAAGTTCCGGCTGGCCGGCGAAAAGCTCAATGGCGGCTGGATGCTGACCCGGCTGAAGCCCAAGCCCGGCGAGGACGAGAACAAGAAGAACTGGCTCTTGTTCAAGGAGCGCGACCTCGCCGCCGACACGGCGTTGGACATTCTCGAAGCGCGGCCGGACAGCGTCAAATCCGGATTGCGCATCGAGGAGTTGGTGGCACCGCCGAAGCCGGCCGCGAAGTCCGCGCCAAAGCCTGGTTCGCTGAAGCCGGGCGAGCTGCCCGGCGCGGCCAAGGCGCTGGCGCTCAGCCGCATCGAGCCGCAACTGGCGACCCAGGTGCCGAAGCCGCCGGGCGGCGAAAGCCCTGCCGAGAATACGAACGAGCTGTGGCTGCACGAGATCAAATTCGACGGCTACCGCACCATGGCGCATGTCGCCAATGGGGAGGTGCGGTTGATCACCCGTGGCGGCATCGACTGGACGAAGCGCTATGGCGACCTGGCCGGCGCGTTCGCCAAGCTGCCGTGCCGCGAGGCGATCATCGACGGCGAGATCGTCGTGCTCGACGCCAAGGGCATTTCCCGCTTCGCGCTGCTGCAGGACGCGCTGGCAAGTGGCGCCGGCAGCAAGCTGCATCTCTATGCCTTCGATCTGCTGCATCTCGACGGCTGGGACCTGATGAAAGTGCCGCTCATCCGGCGCAAGGCGCTGCTGGCCGAACTGCTTGGCGGGCTCGGCGCCAATTCCGCCATCCAGTTTTCCGACCATGTCGAGGGTTCGGGGCAGGGGCTTTTTGATCAAGCTTCGGATATGGGGCTGGAAGGCGTCGTCTCGAAACGGGCGACCGCCATCTACCAGAGCGGCCGCACCAAGAGCTGGACCAAGACCAAGGCGCTGAAGAGCGAAGACTTCGTCATTGCCGGCTACACCGTCTCCGACGCGGCGGAAGGGCTGGCAGCTCTTGGCATGGCCGAATGGGAGGATGGCGAACTGCACTATCGCGGCAAGGTCGGCACCGGCTTCGACCGCGAGACGGCCGCCGATCTCCTGGCGCGGCTGGAGCCGCTGACATCAGGCGCCTCGGTGCCCGAAGGGGCGCCGCGCGAAATCATGCGCGAGATGCACTGGGTGAAACCGTTGTTCTCGGCGCGCGTCCACTATGCCAACCGCACGGCGGACAATGCGCTGCGCCATGGCGTGTTTCGCGGCCTCAGGGATGTCGGCCTGTCGACGCCGGTGTCGACCAAGCGCAAGCGCCTGATCTCGGAGGCCGATCTGGCGACCATCTGGGTGACCAATCCGACGCGGCGTCTGTTCGGCAAGACCGGCCCGACCAAGCTCGACATCGCCGTCTATTACGCGCTGGTCGGCGATTTCATGCTGCCGCACATCCTTGGCCGCCCGGTGTCGCTGGTGCGCTGCCCGACCGGCCTGCCCAAGGACTGCTTCTTCCAGCGCCACGCCTTCACCGGCATGCCGCCTTCGGTGGTGACGTTCCAGGCGACCAATTCCGAGGGAGAGACCAAGTCCTATCTCTCGGTCGAGGGCGCGAAAGGCTATCTGGCGCTGGCGCAGTTCGGTGTCGTCGAATTCCACACCTGGGGCACGCACCGCACCAGCCTCGACAAGCCCGACCAGATCGTCTTCGACCTCGACCCGGGCGAGGGGATTTCCTGGCGCGAGGTGGTGGAGGCCGCCGTCCACATCAAGGGCGAGCTGGAGGGGCTGGGGCTGGTGCCCTTTGCCAAGACCTCTGGCGGCAGCGGCATCCACATCACGGTTCCGGTGACGGGCAAGCAGAACTGGAAGAAGCTGCACCAGGCAACCAGCGCCATATCAACGCATCTGGCGGCGACCGCGCCCGACACCTTCACCACCACCATGGGCAAGGAAAACCGCAAGCGGCGCATCTTCATCGACTATCACCGCAACGCGCGCGGCCACACCTCGGCGGCGCCATACTCGCTGCGGGCGCGCACCAATCTGCCGGCCTCGACGCCGGTGAGCTGGAGCGACCTGGAGGCGATCGATGCGCCGCAGGATTTGAATTATGCCTCGCTGCCTGGGTTGCTGGAGACATCGGGCGATCCGTGGGCGGATATCGATGAGTTTGCGAGGGATTTGCCGGTGTTTGGCCATGTGTAAGCCGGAAGCGTCGGCGCAATCCCTACACTTCGTCATCCTAGGGCGAAGCAAGGAGCGAAGCGACTGCTCCGCCCTAGGATGACGAAGCACCAAGTCCTCTCAGTTCCATCTCCATCGACGCTTCCGACAATTTGAATTATTCTCTTCCCGTGACCCAAAACGCGCCGGAAGGTTTCGTCAGGGATTTGCCGGTATTGTGCGGGGGTCGGTGTAGGATTTCCTCGGCGTCGATCGTCCTTCGGACGAAAAACGCTGCAGAGAGCATGATCCCGAAAAGTGGGAACCGGTTTTCGGATAAGATCATGCTCAAGCTAAAATGTCAGCGCATGGCCGCGTAGGAGTTCATCATGGCGCCCAGGGCAAGTTGGAAGGGTTACCTCAAGCTCAGTCTCGTCAGCTGTCCGGTGCGGCTATATCCCGCCACCAGCGCCAGCGAACGCATCTCGTTCAACCAGCTGCACAAGAAGACCCACAACCGCATCAACATGAAGCCGGTCGATCCCGAACTGGGGCTCGTCGAGCGCGCGGATCTGGTCAAGGGCTACGAGTACGAGGACAAGCAGTACATCATCATCGATGACACCGACCTCGACGCGGTGCGCATCGAATCCAACCATACGATGAACATCGAGGCCTTCGTCGACGAGGACGAGGTCGACGTCATCTACCAGGACGCGCCCTATTACATGGCGCCGGACGGGGCCATGGCGGAGGAAACCTTCGCGGTGCTGCGCGAGGCCATGCGCAAATCCGGCAAGCTCGCCATCGCCAGGCTGGTGCTGTCCAGCCGCGAGCGCGTGGTGACGATCGGCGCGCGCGAGAACGGCATGTTCGTGTGCACGTTGAGGAACCCCAACGAAGTGCGTGGCACGGCTGAATATTTCGGCAACATCCCGGCCGGCAAGCCTGATCCGGAAATGCTGCAGCTTGCCGAAGCGCTGATCAAGCAGAAGGAAACCACCTTCGATCCGAAGAATTACGAGGACCGCTACGAGGTCGCGCTCATGACGATGATCCGCGAGAAGCTGAAGGGTCACAAGCCGATCATCGCGGCGGCACCGGAACGCGGCAATGTCATCAACCTGATGGATGCGCTGAAGGCCAGCCTGTCGCAGTCGAAGCCGCCGGCCAAGTCGAAGAGCAAGGCCGACGAGGCCGCCAAGCCCGCCGCCAAGAAGGCGGCAGCGGGCGGTGCGCCTGAAAATCCGCTGAAGGCCAACCTGCTCAAGGCGGTCGGCAAGAGCAAGAAATGACGGCACCGGCCGTTGCGGGCGCTGTCTTCGGCACGATCGGCGCGCTGGCGGCGTTTCCGCTCCGGCTCGCCGGGCGCGAGGTGGAGCGCCAGCACGGCCAGCTCAGGCGCGGCGTCACCCGGCGTACCACGCATGTCGTGTTCGGACGGGCCTTGTTGGCCAAGGCTGGGCTGACGAAAAACGGCGATGCCGAGATTGAGCGCCGCGTCGTCGCCGAGCGCGCGGCCGGGCGCATGCTTCTCAGCGAGAACGGTTTCCTGCGGCTGCTCGGGCTGATGAAGGCGCCCGAGGCGTCTTCGCTGTCGCGCCAATCGCTGATCGACCAGTCCAGGCTGTCCGGCGCCGATCTCGACCGGCTCAGCCTGTTCGATGCCTTCGAGCATGATGGCGAGCCCTATTCGTTCCGCGACCTGATCCTGGCGCGCAAATATGCCGGGCTGATCGCCGGCGGCGCGACATGGGGCGCGATCACGCGCTCGGTGCACCGCTCCGGCCCGGTCGCCTCGCTCACCGCCAAGTCGCTCAATGTCGGCTCGCAGCATGGGCGCGCGGACGCGATCTATCTCGAAGGCGGCCAGAGCGAGCTCGACGGGCAGTTGCTGTTCGATCTGGGTGCCGCCACACAAGGCGACGACACGCTGGAAGACCTGTTCACTGAGGCGGAAGCGGCGGAGGAGGGCGGCGACCACGATGGCGCCGCCGCACTTTACCAGCGCTGCCTTGCCATCGATCCAACCGACGCCATCGCCGCCTTCAACCGCGCCAATTGTTTGCGCGGGTCCGGGCGCGCGGCTGAAGCCGCGCACGATTATGCCAGGGCGATAAAACTCGATCCGGCCTTCGTCGAAGCCTGGTTCAACCTTGCCGGGCTGATGAGCGAGCAAGGCCGCGACGCCTCGGCGCGAAGGCATTTGCAGAAGGCGATCGCGCTCGACAGGACTTATGCCGACCCGGTGTTCAATTTGGCGCGGCTGGAGTTTGATGCCGGCAATCTGCTGGAGGCGCGGCGGCTCTGGGTGCGCTATCTGGAGCTGGACAGCCAGTCCGAATGGGCAGGGGTGGCGGCCAGGGGCGTGCAATTCGTGGATATGCAACTGGCGCAGTCGGCGGGGTGACGATGGTTGGCGAAAGCCGTGATGATAGCCGATCTCCCCCCTTGTGGGGGAGATGTCCGGCAGGACAGAGGGGGGCGCTGTCCCGCCGGCGGATCCACTCATTTCAGACCGTCGCATTCCAGAGAGATTTGACCGAAGGCTGGCATTCCTTCGCGCCCCCCTCTGCCCTGCCGGGCGTTCGTCATTTGAAAGCCAAGCAATTGGCTTTCATCCGCTTTGCGGGCCATTCCTCAACCCCCACGAGGGGGGAGATCGGCAGCGTTAGCGCCGCGCGAGGAGCATAATGACCACCTTCCTGTTCGACGGCCACGACACCGCCCCCGTCACCATCCTGCTCGCGCATGGCGCGGGCGCTTCCATGGACTCTCCCTCGATGACCGCCACCGCCAAGGCGCTGGCCGCCGTGGGCTTCCAGGTCGCGCGCTTCGAGTTCCACTACATGGCGGCGCGCCGCTACGGCCAGCGCAAGCCGCCGCCGCGCGCCGAGACGGTGAACCCGGAATACATCAAGGCGATTGCTGACCTCCGGGCGAAGGGCGTGACGGGCAAGCTCATCATCGGCGGCAAGTCGTTGGGCGGGCGCGTCGCCTCGATGGTCGCCGACGAGATGTTTTCCAAGGGCGAGATATCGGGACTGGTCTGCCTCGGCTATCCCTTCCATCCGCCCGGCAAGCCCGAGCAGCTGCGCACCAAACATCTCACCGGGCTGAAGACGCCGACGCTGATTTTTCAAGGCACGCGCGACGAGTTCGGCACGAAGGACGAGGTCGCGGGGTACGGGCTTTCCAACGCGATCGAGGTGATCTGGCTGGAGGATGGCGACCATGATCTGAAGCCGCGCAAAAGCGTGTCGGGATTTTCGACGGCGGATCATCTGAAGACGCTTGCCGAGAGGGTGAAGGCGTGGGTGGCGCAGCCCTCGGTTTCGTCATCCTAGGGCGAAGCAAGGAGCGAAGCGACGCGTGCAGACCCTAGGATCCATGCCGTGACTTTCGAGAGCCGCCACGGAGCAGAACTCCGGCCCGTCGCATGCTACGCCAGACGTCACGGCATGGATCCTCGGGTCAAGCCCGAGGATGACGAAGTGCGGGGCGCCAGCGGCGTCCACCAATGAAAATCGCCTCGTTCAACATCAACAACATCAACAGCCGGCTGGACAACCTCCTGGCCTGGCTCGCCAGCGCAAAACCCGATGTCGTGTGCCTTCAGGAATTGAAGGCGCGCGACACGCAGTTTCCGCTGACAAGCCTCGCCAATGCCGGCTACGGCGCGGTGTGGAAGGGCGAGCCGACCTGGAACGGCGTTGCGATCCTGGCGCGCGGTGCCGAACCCGTGCTGACCCGCGATGCCTTGCCCGGCGACGATGCCGACCGCCAGAGCCGCTACATCGAGGCGGCGGTCGACGGTATCGTCATCGCCTGCCTCTATGCGCCGAACGGCAATCCGCAACCGGGGCCGAAATTCGCCTACAAGCTCGCCTGGCACGCGCGGCTGGAGGCGCATGCGGCACAACTCTTCGACACCGGCCTGCCGGTGGTGCTGGCCGGCGACTACAACATCGTGCCCGAGCCGCGCGATATCTACGCCACACGCTCCTATGACGACAACGCGCTGGTCCAGCCGGAAAGCCGCGCGGCCTTCGCCGCGCTGCTCGACCAAGGCTGGACCGATGCGTTGCGCAAGAAATATCCGAAGGAGACGCTCTACACCTTCTGGGACTACCGCCGGAACCGCTGGCCGCGCGACGCCGGCCTGCGGCTCGATCATATCCTGTTGTCGAAGACGCTCGTGCGCCGGCTGAAGGGGGCGGGCATAGACCGCGACGTGCGCGGGCAGGACGGCGCCAGCGACCATGCGCCGGTCTGGGTGGAATTGGGGTGAGGGATCTCGCGCCCGCTCATCATCAGCGGCGCATGCAGCCCTTTTCCGCAGGTCATTTCTCGCGCTAAGCTGGCAGCGCAGCGAGGGGGCCGGCTGATGCATTGCATTCGTGAAGACGGCGAGCGGCCATCATCGAAGCCCGTCCGCCATGAGTGACCTCAGCCTCATCGGAATCCTTCTCGCAGCGCTCGCGATCATTGCCGCCGCCGTCGCCGTCATCCGGCTGTTGCGCAAAGCGCGTGTCCGCCGCCGCGCGCTGCGCCGGGCCGATCCTGCCAACGACTACGCCATTCGCACCGACTGGAGCCGCAGCACCGGGACGGTCAACTACTCGTCCTTCGTCTATTTCGATGTCGACCGCGACGGCCGCTACGGCGTGGCCGACCGGCCGATGGCCGGCATCATGGTGCGGCTGTTCGACGGACAAGGCGGCTTCGTCGCGTCATCGAGGACCAACAATGCCGGTTATGCCAATTTCACCATGTCGACGTCGGCGGTGAAGGCTGCACTCCGCATGCCCGGCGCCTACCGGTTCTCGGTTTCGCTGCCGCCGGGCTGGCGCTCGCCCAGCGCCAACGAGACGCAGTCGATGGAGTTCCATTTGGCGCCCGGCTCGCCCACCGGGCTGGTGTCGCGCGACCTGCCGCGACCGGTCGGGCTCGCGCCGGTGCGCAGCCTGGCCGGCAGGATGGCGGCAGGCGGCAGCGCGACGCTGTCGGTGATGGCGAACGGGCAGGTGCTGGAGTGCCGGACGCTGGCCCCGGCCTCGGCCTTCCGCTTCGAGCTTGCCGAAGAAGCCGACACCGTGGTGATCAGCGGCGGCGGGCTCGACCGCCGGCTGGCGCTGTCACCTTATCCGGCCGATCTCGGCCTGCTTTCGCCCCGAGCCCTGGCCGACGGGGCGGCGCTGCGCACAATCGGCTTCGATGACGTCACCCAGCGCGGCTTCCGCAAGATCCCGGGCGGCCATGCGGGGCTGGAGTGGCGCAACCTGAACGCCATGGCGAAGGATCACACCAAGGACAGCGAGGGCTATGTCAACGGCAATGTCTCTGGCGACCATGTGGCCTATACCAGCAGCGGCTATCCGGCCGAGTTCAGCCGTGAGACGCCATTCGCCTTCCACTCGGTGCTGCTCAGCGTTGCGTGGCTGAAGGCGGAGGGGGAAACGGCACTGATCGAAAGCTGGCTGGGAGAGCAGTTGGTCGCCAGCGATGAAGTGGTTCTGTCGGCGCTGACACCACTCCACTACGCGCCGATGCTCGGGGAAGTCACCCGTGTTCGCCTTTCGGCAAAACACTCCTGGCAAATGGTGGTGGACGACCTGGTGCTGGCCGACGGATTAGGCGGGCGGCAGCGATTTTGAGATCACAATCGCGCCGTTGGTCGCGGCTGTGATCGATTTCAGATTGCCCTTCCGGATCAGAGCGGGCCGTTCATAAGTCTTCTTCATGATGCAAGCTCTCCACTATATCCCGGGCGGAGTGTGTCATAACCCGGCCTGCTGTCAATATTTCGCCGGGGATAGCTTAGTCCATATCGGCGGCGACCGTGGTAAATTGGACACTAGCCTTTATCGGCATCGCTTAATCGAACCGGAGACCGTGGCTGCGGCGGCGCGATCGACCTCAAGCTGATTTTCTCGAGCAGGGCCGCCGCGGATATTCTTCATGCCGCAGTGTCTGCGTCCGTCTTCCGCGAGCACGGGCGGCATTTTGCGATGTGCCCATGACGCTGATAGTCTGGTCCAAGGGCCGGCGAGGGGAAGCGCGATGAACAGGTTGGCTGACAGGGTGCTGGGGCTCGTCCTGGCCGTGGTCGCGGTTGCCTGTCTGGTCGGGGTCTATCCGCTGATCGATGCCCTTGCCGGGCACGGCTTTGCCGGGTTGGATGCGGCCGCGCCGCGGCTGGCGGCCTATTCGGTGGCGGCACTTGCCTGTTTCATCGGTGCGCTGCTGTTCCTGGCGGGCCAGTTGCCCGGCCGGCCCGTGCATGCGGCCGGAGTGCCGCTGTTCGGCAGGGATGCCGAGGTGGAGCCGGCGGGCCGTCCGGGCCTGCGCCGGGCCTTCCTGGTGCTGCCGGTGGTTGTCGTGCTGGCGCTGCTCGGCGACAAGTTCGGCTCGTGGCGGCCGCATGAGGGTGGCCAGGACGTCGCCAGCGCGCCGCCCGTGGTTCCCGCGCCAAAGCCCGCGCCGCCAGCGCCGGCCCCGCCGCCAGCCCCCCCGGCCGCGGCAAACCCACCAACCGTATCGGTGCAACCAGCTCCGCCCGTGGTCGTGCCGCCTGTTTCGCCGGCGCCGGTCGTGCCGGCGCCGCCTGAGGTCGCGCTCATTCCGCCGGCCACGGTGGCGCCGCCGCCGCCGGCGCCACCGCCGCTGCCCACACTGCCCGAAGGCCATCGTGATGCCGTCGTCTGGCTGGCCGTAGCGCCGGACGGGCGTTCGATCATGAGCGCCAGCACCGACCGCGCGATCAAGCTCTGGGATATCGGCGGCAAGCACCTGATCCGCAATCTCGGCGTGCACAAGGACATGGCGCGCACCGCGCTCTACATGCCCGACGGCATCAGCGCCCTGACGGCCGGGGACGACGGCGAGATCGTGCAGCGAAAACTCGCCGACGGCGCGGTCCTGCACGTCTTCCAATCCGGCCAGAACGGCGGCGTCAACAAGCTGGCGATCAGCCCGGACGGCAAGCACGCCGTCAGCGGGCACGACACCGGCAACGTCATCATCTGGGACCTCGTCAACGGCTCCGCGCAGCATGTGCTGACCGGCCATGAGTGGTCGATCAGCGCGGTCGTAGTCTCGCCCGATGGCAGGCAGGCCCTGTCGGGCAGCATCGACGGGACGCTGAAACTCTGGGACATCGAAAGCGGCAAGCAGCTGCGCAGCTGGCACGGCCATGAGCAAGGCACTTATGGCGCCGTGTTCACAGCCGACGGGCATCACCTGATCACCGGCAGCGGCGACCTGACGATCAAGGTTTGGGATCTCGACAGCGGCCGCGAGGTGAAGCGCTTCGAGGGCCACGAGGGTACGGTCTACGCACTGGCGTTGTCGGCGGACGGCAAGCGCCTGCTGTCGGCCTCGCTCGACGGCACCGCAAGGCTGTGGGACATCGAGAGCGGCAACCAGATCGCCATGTTCGACAGCCAGACCGGGCCGATCTACGCGGTGGCCTTCGCCGCCGACGGCACGGTGCTGACCGGCGGCTACGACCGCACAATCAGGGATTGGCCGGCCACCGGGGGCGACGGCGTCGTGCTGTTTGCGGGTGCGCCGGAGTGAGTGGAGATGTTGCGCCCACGCAATCGGAATGCTGAACGCGCCGAGCGCCTGGCCGACACGGACGGGGGGGCGCATTGTTGGGGTGTGCTCGGCGCCCGCGCCAGCCAGGGCGGCTCGTACCGCCGCAATAACA
Organism: Mesorhizobium sp. M8A.F.Ca.ET.207.01.1.1; assembly: GCF_004794715.1. Lineage (NCBI taxonomy): Bacteria > Pseudomonadati > Pseudomonadota > Alphaproteobacteria > Hyphomicrobiales > Phyllobacteriaceae > Mesorhizobium > Mesorhizobium sp. M8A.F.Ca.ET.207.01.1.1. The sequence goes on from NZ_SRUS01000004.1 coordinate 329,085, forward strand.
TCATCGCACATTGCATGACGGCTGAAACTTCCGCGAAAGCGGAATAGGCAAAGGTTGCAAGGTCCGGCATCCTGACCGGGCATAGTCGGCCAACCACCCGACGGGCGTCGACGAGAGAACAACCTCTTCGCCTTTGCAGCATTGGCCCGGCAAGCCGAGAGCGGACGGTTTATCGCCGGAGCAAGGTGCTGACGCCTCTGAAGTGACGGCCACGGCGTGTTACCGCGCCGTGAATCGAACCGTGCGGTCTTCCTTGTAGGACCAAGGTCTTGGGTGGTACGCGCAAAGGTCCGGGGGGCCTTGTTCGGTTCCGGCAATGTCCATTGGACGTTCCGCTGTTTTATCCAATTGATATATAATGATCCTGTCTCGACGTCAGCTCGAGAAGGGGCAAAAGCCTGTTCCGACAGCCATCGACCGGCGACCGCCCGCCAGGAAAGGCAAGCGCAAAATTGCCGCGAGAGCCGTTGGCAATCAGTGCCGGACCGAAAGCCGGCGGTCGTTGAGGTCGTTTGTTTCGGCAGCGAAAAACTCGACCTGCTCGATGCAGGCAGGCGCGCCTGGGCTTGCCGTTACCCCAGCCACCACCACAATGCCGCGATCACCGCCGTGATGGCGGCTACCGTCAGTCCCAGCATGATGTAGGAGCCCTTGATGATGTCGCGAATTATCTTCTTGATCGTTTCGCGGTCGTTCAGGTTGGGGAAGGGCTCGTTCGGCTGCGCCACGTCGAGGAAATGGCAGAGCGGGCCCCAGCCTTCGCTGACCTTGAACACCAGCAGCTTTTCCGGCGGCACGGCCGCCTTAACCTCGTCGACATAGGCGTTGTAGCGGGCCACCGCCTTGTCGCGGTCGCCCATGACGCCGGCCAGCGTGCGGCCCCAGATCAGCTTGCGCGACATGTCGCCGAACTTGCGGCCGAACGGGGTGAGCCATTCCAGGATCTTGAACTGCCACAGGTTCTCGGTGAAGTAGATCGTGTCGATCGTGCTTTCGTACCATGCCTCGGCGCCGCGTGGGTGCAATGTCAGCAGCACCTTGGCGTCGGGGTAGGCCACCATCAGTTCGCGCCACACGCAGCAGCCGGGATTGTCGACCGTGGCGGTGTAGTTGGCGAACACCTTGTCCCAATCCTGCTGCGAACCGGGCGGGCTGTTGGCCACCTTGCGCCAGAAATCGAGATGGCCGGTGTTGGCCTTGTTCATGATCACTTCCTGCATGTGGTAGCAGGGCAGGCCAAGCTTGTTCAGCGCGGCGAAGGTCGACCATGTGCCGGTGCGGCCGAAACCGGCCCCGATCAATTTGAGCGTCATTCCCCATCCCCCACCGGACTTTTTTTCCCGATTACCCCGGTCCGTGAGCATCAAACTGCTCCTGTCAGCGCTGGCGTGCAACAAATTTCTAGGTGGATCCCATCAGGACACCACATACTTGCGTAGTTGCTAAAATAATGAAAGCCTGTGCGCGGGTGCGGAGATGTGGCAGGGAGTCGCCGGTCTGGGACGGTTCGGCGATCTTGAAGGGCGATGTATTTTGGGCCATTTCTCGTCGGCATGTCGGCGACCACGACGCTTGTCGCGGTCTGGACCTATATGGCTACCGGCTCCTTCTGGGAGGCGCTTGCCTGGACAGTGATGGTTCTGGTTGTCCTGCAGGTCGGCTACTTCGTGCTCGTCCTGGGGCTTGTCTACAGGCGCGCGCAAGACGCCGTGACAAGCCAGGACGGAGTCAGCCAGGTGCCGCCGCTACATCGGGACGGCGTTCGGTTCTAACGAAGAGGCCTGGCTCCGGCCAGGACGACGCTCCCCGCAGCGCATTCCTTCGCCAGGAGGATATCTGGAGGCTTTGCTGACCGGTTTGTCGAGTGTTGTCCACCCCTGCCAAATCGCGGCGGCCAAGGTGGAACGAAGCTGCGATGCGCGCGTTTTCCTGCCGTGGCCGGCGAGGCGCCACCTCCACCGGTCCGTTGAAGGCCCGCTCTGCTCCCGGCAGGGTGGGCCTTTTTTGGAAGGCGAGGTAAGCATGGGAACGACACCCCTCGCCATACGTTAGCTGATGGGGTGACGCGAACAATCCCATCAAGATGTGTCATTGTCTTGCCTTTGCAAAGCGTTTACGTCTTGCATTCCAGGAACTCGAAGATTTTTTTGGGGCTGCGAAGCATATCAGCGCTGACAGCTTCGCTTAAATATCTAACGAATTGTGGCATGTTGTTGGTCGAATGCCACATTCATTTCACATATAGGGATGGAACCTCCGAGTTTCGTGAGAGTTTTTGCTTGAGGCGGAGCAATTACCAATCATGGAGGTTGTCATGAAACATTATCTCACGAGTGCCGCGGCTGCCATCGTTCTGCTGGGCGGCGTCGGCGCGGCTTTGGCGGACACCATCGTGGTCCAGCCGGAACAGGAAACGGTCGTTCGCGAATACATCAAGAAGGAGCCGCTGGCGTCGGTGAACCTTCTGGGCGTCGAACTCAAGCTCGGCTCGTCCGTGCCGGACAAGGTCGAACTGCGTGAAGTTCCCAACGTCAAGTACCGCGTCGCGGTGATCAACGATCAGACCGTGCTGGTGGACCCCGACACCCGTCAGATCGTTGAAGTCCTTCACTGATCCGTCTCACGCATCAGGCAAAAAGCCCATCACCGATTTAACTCGGTGATGGGCTTTTTTACGTCGGGCACAGCTACCCTGAAATCTACTCGGCGGCCAGCTTGTCCTGCGTCCTGGTGTCGAAGTCGCTGGCATCATGGCGCTCGTGCAACTGTATGGCCGGTTCGCCGAAGGCGCGGTTGACCATGCGGCCGCGCTTTACCGCGGGGCGTTCATCGATCGCTTTCGCCCAGCGCTGCACGTTCTTGTAGTCCTGCACCGACAGGAACTCCCCGGAATCATTATACATCCTGCCGAGCGCCAGCCCACCATACCAGGGCCAGACCGCCATGTCGGCGATGGTGTAATCCTTGCCGCCGAGATATTCGGTCTCGGCCAGCCGGCGATCGAGAACGTCCATCTGACGCTTCACCTCCATCGAGAAACGGTCGATGGCATATTCGAACTTTTCCGGCGCATAGGCATAGAAATGGCCGAACCCGCCACCGAGATAGGGGGCCGAGCCCATCTGCCAGAACAACCAGGACAGGACTTCGGCGCGGGCCGGCTGTTCGGCCGGCAGGAACGCGCCGAACTTTTCGGCGAGATAGACCAGGATCGAGCCGGATTCGAAAACGCGCACCGGCGTCTTGCCGCTGTGGTCCATCAGCGCGGGAATCTTGGAATTGGGATTGACCTCGACAAAGCCGCTGCCGAACTGGTCGCCATCGTTGATGCGGATCAGCCATGCGTCGTATTCGGCGCCCTTGTGGCCAAGCGCAAGGAGCTCTTCCAGCATCACCGTCACCTTGACGCCGTTCGGCGTCGCCAGCGAATAAAGCTGCAGCGGATGCTTGCCGACGGGCAAATCCTTGTCATGCGTCGGACCGGCGATCGGGCGGTTGATGCTGGCAAAGGTGCCACCATTGGCTTTGTTCCAGGTCCAAACTTTCGGCGGGGTGTATTCGGTCATGTCGGCTCTCGTATCGTGGGAAGGATGGGCAGGTCACCCATAGCTAGGGCTGCGGAGAAGGAAGTTCAACTTGTGTTGAACTATTGTCAATGTCAGCGCCGCCCCTCATTGTCCTGCCGGACATTTCCCCCCGTATAGTGACGGGGAGAAAGCGGCTGTCATCGGCGATTTCGCCAATTGTCTGAGTCGCAAGAAGGGCGCCGAGGGGTCGCGACAGCATTCTTCTCCCCGTCACTATACGGGGAGAAGGTGCCGGCAGGCGGATGAGGGGCGGCGCCAGCCTAAAAGACGGTCTTTGTCGTCGGCCCTTGCACCCTCTTTGGCATGGCATACCTATATAGATATTACCTACAGGAAATGGATAGCATGACCATCAATCCCAATCCGCGCTCCGTCGTTGCCGTGCGGGCGACCGTTCCCGACGATGCCTTCACCGCCGGCGCCCTCGGAACGCTCAGGGAAGGCAGCGGCGTCGTCATCAGGGATGACGGTCTGGTGCTGACCATCGGCTATCTCATCACCGAGGCCGACGAGGTCTGGCTGACCGCGCATGACGGCCGCGTCATCCCCGCGCACGCGCTGGCCTACGACCAGGAATCGGGCTTCGGCCTCGTCCAGGCGCTGGCGCCGACCGGTCTGCCGGCCGTGGCGCTGGGCGATGCCGGCAAGGCCAGGATCGGCGACGCTGTGGTGCTTGCCGACGGCATCGGCCGGGCGGTCGAGGCCAAGATCGTCACCAAGCAGGAATTCGCCGGCTATTGGGAGTATCTGCTCGACGAGGCGATCTTCATCGCGCCGGCGCATCCGTCCTGGGGCGGCGCGCCCTTGTTCGGCGCCGATGGCGCGCTGCTCGGCATCGGCTCGCTGCGCTTGCAGATGAGCCGCGCCGGCGAGGTTGCCGATATCAACATGGTGGTGCCGATCGACCTCTTGCCGCCGATCCTCGACGATCTGCTGACGCGGGGCCAGGTGGCCAAGCCGCCGCGCCCGTGGCTCGGCGCGCTGTCGGCTGAAAGCGACGGCAAGGTGGTGGTGATGAGCGTGACCGATGGTGGCCCGGCGGCCAAGGCCGGCCTGCGCGAAGGCGACGTCATCTCCGAGGTGCGCGACGGCGCCGTCGACGGGCTCGCCGATTTCTATCGCAAGCTGTGGGACAGCGGCTCGGCGGGCGCCGAAATCCCGATGCGGGTGGTGCGTGACGGCCGCGAAACCTGGCTGCGCGTCAAGTCCGCCGATCGCGGCAGTTTCCTGAAGAAGCCGCAGCTGCAGTAGATCGGACGATTTCGGCCAGACGATGCATCCAAGACTGCTCAGGACCTTCCTCGCGGTGGCGCGCAGCCGCAACATCACACGCGCCGCCGAGGCGGTTCATCTCGCCCAATCGAGTGTCAGCGACCAGATCCAGTCGCTGGAGGCCGAACTTGGCACTGCCTTGTTCACGCGCTCGAAATCAGGCCTGGAACTGACGCCGGCGGGGCTGGCGCTGAAGCCCATCGCCGAAGAACTGCTGCGGCTCGACGGCGAGGCGCGGGCGGCAGTGCTTGCGGCGGCGGGGCAGACCAGCGGCGCACTGACCATCGGCGCGCTCGAGACGATCGCCTCGGCCCGGCTGGCGCCCTGGCTGCCGGGATTCCAGGCCAGTCATCCCGATATCACCGTGCGGATGAAGGTGGCCGACAGCGGCACGCTGCTGCGCCAGCTGGAGGAGGGCGACATCGATGTCGCCTTCTGTTTCGATCGCCGCGACCTTTCGAACGGCGGCGCCGATCAACGCTTCGCCAGGCGCACGATAGCGGCCGAACCGCTGGCGCTTGTCGCCGCGCCGGGGCAGAGCGCGGTTCCGCGCGACCTGGCTGCTCTTGCAGCCAAGCGTTTCGTGGCAACGGAGCCTGGATGCATCTATCGGCACATGTTCGACACCGCCTTTGCCGAAGCAGGCATCGGCGCGCCGGAACTCGCCGCCGAAGTCGGCAGCATCGGCGCCATTGCGCGGCTGGTGGCTGCCGGCTCGGGGCTGGGCCTCGTTCCACGTCTCGCGGTCAGCGACGCGCTGGCGCGTGGTGATCTCACCGAACTGACATGGCCCGGTGAGATGCGGACAGCGCCGCTGACGATGATCTGGCGGCGCCGGCGCGTCCAGACGCCGGCACTCCGGCAATTGCTCGCCGCCGCGCGCGAAACGCTGGTGCCCGAACGCTCCCGGGCTGATTCAGGTCTTGAATCGGAGAACCGCCCCAAGGTCTTGTTTCCAAACAATTCCTGAAGAGGCGGCGCTTCCGTCTAGGCAAGGCGATGTCCGCCCTCGACATGCAGTGTCGTTCCCGTCGTAAAACCATTGCCCATCAGGAAGAAAATCGCGTCGGCGATATCGTCGGGATGGCCGATCCTGCCGACCGGCAGCCGCTCGGCCATCGCCGCAAGCGTCTCTGCCTTCCTGTCGCCCGCAACTTGCCCCCAGATCTCGGTGTCGACCCAGCCGGGCGAGACGGCGTTGACGCGGATCGGCGCGAGTTCGATCGCCAGCGCCCGCACCAGCCCTTCGAGCGCGGCATTGACGGCGGCGACGACCGAGCCGCGCGGGGCCGGCCGGTAGGCGGCGATGCCGGAAACGAAGCTCATCGAGCCGCTCACCGCAAGCCCCGGCGCACCATGCTTGGCGAGCAGCAGCGGGCCGAAGAGCTTGCTGTCGACCACGCGTTGCGCAGCGTTCAGGTCAAGCCCCGGCAGTAGCCTATAGGCGCCTTCGATGTCGGCGGCGGTGCTGACGATATGGTCGAGGCCGCCGATCCCGGCAAACAACGCCGCGACCTGGTCTTCTCGCGTGATGTCGACAGCGGCAATGTGGAGGCCTGCGGGATTGCCCAGCGCCTCGCGGGCCTGCCGCAACCTGTCCTCGCGGCGCCCGGCGATGATGACTTCAGCGCCAGCCTCGATGCAACGGCTGGCCAGGGCCAGGCCCATGCCGGAGCCGCCGCCGGCGATCAGGATTTTCTGGTTCGAAAGCTGCATTTCGCTCTGCCTTTGCTGGATTGGGACAAGGGCAGGGGATTGGCAGGTCGATGCGGAAAGCGGAAACGGAAGAAACCGATGGTGCCATCGGAGGCGCCGATGATGCGCGCCGCGCACGAGCACCGTCTCGTTCAACGCGCCAGCGGGCTGTCCCAGACGACGAACAGCAGTGCTTTCAGTTGGGCAAAGCGCTCCGGCCCAAGTTCGGTACGCCACTCCTCTTCGATGTCGCGCAATATGTCGACCATTTTCCAGAAAGCGGCGTGGCCGCGCTCGGTGGACCGCACCACGCGCGCGCTGCCTTCGCCGTCGGAGCGAAGGAGATAGCCATAGCCTTCCAGACTGCTGAGCAACTGGTTGATGGCCTGCTTGCTCATGCCGGCGCGCTCGGCGATCGTGCCGGGCCGCGCGCCGTCCGGGCCGGGAAACTGCAGCACCGCCATATGCGGCAAGCGCAATTCCTCGAAACCGGCGGCGTTGAGCTCCTTGATCAGCCGGCGTTGGATCGCCTGGGCAGGCACGCGCAGCAGGGCGCCGATCAAAAGGTCCTCGGTCTTGGTCTGCAGGACTCCGGTGGAGGTGGTCATTGACGATCCGGTAAATTGAGTTTACTCATATCTAGTAAATGTAATTTACCGGAGGGGCTTGCGCAATGTCAGCCATGAATCTTCAGGTCAACCCAGCCGACGAAATCATCGGCACCAAGGGATTGTCGGTCCGCTTCCTCGTGTCCGGCGAGAGTTCTAACGGCAGCGTCGCCGCCTTCGAGCTGATGGTGCCTGGCGCACAGCGCCTGCCCGCGCCGGCGCACAGCCATGATCACTACGAAGAGACGATCTATGGCATTGACGGGGTGCTGACGTGGACCGTGGACGGCAGGCCGATCGAGGTTGGGCCGGGGGAGGCGCTGTGCATCCCACGCGGCGCCGTTCACCGCTTCGACAACAACGGCACCAAGGATGCGAAGGCGTTGTGCGTCATCACGCCGGCGGCGATTGGTCCGGACTATTTTCGCGAAGCCTTCGGCCTGCTCAATGCCGCCGCTGGTGGCCCCCCGGACAAGGCCAAGATGATGGAGATCATGCGTCGCCACGGGCTGACGCCGGCGGCACCGACACCGGCGTAGAGCACGAGCGTAGCTCCTGGGGCCGCGCCGGCTCTATTCCCGCTCGGCGCTCGCGAACACCACGAGATTCCCGTCGGGATCGCGCATGCGCATGATCCAGAAATGATCGGCTTCCTCGATCGGGCCGGGGTCGAGCCCCGCATCGACCAGTCTCTGCCGCTCGGGCGCCAGAGGCAGCACGCCGAGCGTCAGCGTCGAGGTGCCGGCTTTCTGCTTGTCTTCGAACAACTGTACTTCGGCACTGTCGGTGAATTGCCATTCGGCCAGCCCCGGCATCGGCCGGCGCAGCGGCGGCTTGCCGAAGAGTTTTTCGTACCAGCCGATGCTGGCTTCGAGGTCGGAGCAGCTGACATGGGCGAAAATGGTTTCGATTGCCATCAGGAAACCTCCATCGGACGGTGCACTCTTGCCGCAACGCGGCATTGGATGGCACGTTCCGCTGTTTCCTGGCTGCGTGCTCCATTGCTGACGAAAGCTGACAGTGGGCCATGCGATAATGCCGGGAATCGCACGATGACGGAGGCAACATGATGTTGATGCAGGCGACAACAATTCTAAACGGGCAGACCCGCTGATGGCGCCGGTCAAGGTCGATCCCGACAAGGTCAGGGAATTCCCCGACGCGGACAGTTTTTACGCCTGGCTCGGCCAGCACCATGCCACGGAAACCGAAGTGTGGATCAAGGTGCACAAGGTGGGGTCGGGACTGAAATCGATCACGCCGAAGGAAGCGATCGACGTCGTGCTGTGCTTCGGCTGGATCGACGCGGTGCGCAAGGGATTGGACGAGAACAGTTTCCTGCAGCGCTACACACCGCGCGGCAAAAAGAGCATCTGGAGCAAGATCAACGTCGACAATGTGGCGCGGCTGGTCGAGGAGAGCCGCATGACCGCGCATGGGCTGAGGGAGGTCGAGGCGGCCAAGGCCGACGGGCGCTGGGCGCGCGCCTATGGCAGCGGCAAGGAGATGAAAATCCCCGACGATCTGCAAGCGGCGATCGACGCCGAGCCGGCGGCGAAGGCGATGCTGGAAAAACTCAGCGCGCAGAACCGCTTCTCGCTTGCCTTCCGCACCCACAACATGAAGACCGAGGCTGGCCGCAAGAAGAAGATCGAGACCTTCGTGGCGATGCTGAAGCGCGGCGAGACGATCTATCCGCAAGGCAAGAAATAGGGGTCCTCGGGCGCGGGAATGCGGGTCGATGCCGTAGGGATGGACGGGGTAGCCGGGTCCGATGGCATCGCGCACGCGATCGGCCCAGGCGGCGAACGCCGGATAGTCCGCGAGCGAAAAGCCGCAATCCTCGGCACGATGGCTGTAGGCATAGACGGCGATGTCGGCGATGGTGAAGCCAGCGCCGGCGAGGAAAGGCGTCTCGCCAAGGCTGCGGTTCAGGGCGGCGAGCGTGCGGGCTCCGGCTTCGCGCTTGCCGGCAATCATGGCCTGGTTGCGATCGAGCCGTCCGGTCAAGCTCCAGAAGCGCAGCGAGCCGATGACCGGCTCGACATTGTACTGTTCGAAGAACAGCCACTGCATGACCTTGGCGCGCCGGTAGCGGTCGGCCGGCAGCAGGGGCGTACTTTCCGAGAGGTAGGTGAGGATCGCGTTGGATTCGGCGATGGCGCTGCCGTCTTCGAGTTGAAGGACCGGGACCGCGCCTGCCGGGTTGAGCGCCAGGAAAGCATCGGTATGGCTCTCGCCCTCGAAAATCGAGAGGATGCGGGTGTCGTGAGGGATCTTCAGCAGGCCGAGCAGGACCCGGACTTTCCAGCCATTCTGCGATGGCAGATAATCGTGAAGCGTAAGCATGGCGGGCCCTCGTGATGGATCAACGATCGCATGGCGCCCCGCCTGCGGACACCCGATTCCTGCGCAAACCGTCTCATGCGCCCCCTCGCATGATGACTGCGATCTCCTCGCTCTAATAAAACAAGTCCACCCATGCCATTTTGCCCCGAGATGACGGACAAAGAGGCACTCCCATGAACACCAACAACAAAGTCGCGCTCGTCACCGGCGGCAATCGCGGCATCGGGCTTGAAATCGGGCGGCAACTCGCGGCACTCGGCTTCACTGTCCTGCTCGGCGTCCGCGATCGCGCCAGGGGCGAGGCGGCGGCGAAGGCGCTCGATGGCGCCGTCGAGGCCATTGCGCTCGATGTCGCCGCGCCTGACGCGGCAGCAAGGGCAGCCGACGACGTGCAGCGCCGGTTTGGCCGGCTCGACGTGCTGATCAACAACGCCGCCATCCACTATGACACCGGCTCGCGCGCGTTGCAGCCCGACTGGACCGTCATTCGTGAGGCGTTCGAGACCAATGTCTTCGGCGCCTGGCGGACCGCGGTCGCCTTCGCGCCTTTGCTTGGGGCTGGCGGCCACGGCAGGCTGGTCAATGTGTCGTCGGAAGGCGGTTCGCTGGCCTCGATGGGGGCGGGCGCGCCGGCCTATTCTACCTCGAAGGCGACGCTCAACGCGCTGACCCGCGTGCTGGCGGCGGAGCTGCGCGGCTCGGGCGTGCTGGTCAACGCGATCTGCCCGGGCTGGGTCGCCACCGACATGGGCGGGCCGGGCGGGCGCCCGGTGGCGCAAGGGGCGGCCGGCATCGTGTGGGCCGCGACCCTGCCGGACGACGGCCCGACCGGCGGCTTCTTTCGCGATGGCAAGAAGCTGCCGTGGTGAGGCGGAGCTGCCGTGGTAAAAGCGGATCGTTATGTTCAGCGTGAGGCGAGATGAGGTCGGAATTCCGGGCGCGGCGCCGCTTGACATTGCATGATGGCGTTTAGCATCTGAAACGGCAAATTGTTCCAACTGGTTGTTTTTGCATCCTTCTCGCCAGATATTCGCGCATCGTCTCCCGCTGACATGGCGGGTGGACGAAGGGCGGCATGGCGGCTACCTTTTCGAGCCCGCGATCAGATCGCGCGGCGCAACGGGTCGCCGGGAGTTGTGCTGTTGAGAAGTGTTGCTTCGTGGCTGATGGCGCTGATCATCATGGCCGTGGCCGCGTGTGTCGGGGCGGGCGCCGCCGTCGCCCAGACACAAACGCCCGCCGACCTGCCTTTGCCGTCGGACGTGGCATCGAAGGACATATCGGTCGGAATGAAGGTCGCGCCGCCCTTCGCCTTCAAGCTGCAGGACGGCACCTGGTCCGGATTGAGCATCGACCTCTGGCAGAAAATAGCCGGGCGGCTCAACCTGCGCTTCCACTATGTCGAAGTGCCTGGCGTGCAGGACCAGATCGATGGCGTTGTCGGCGGCAAGTTCGATGTGGCGATGGCCGCGATCACGGTCACGGCCGACCGCGAAAAGACTGTCGACTTCACGCAGCCCTTTTTCACGACCGGGCTCGGCATCGCCACACCGCTCAACAGCCAGCCGTCGTGGCGGCCGATTTTGCGCGCGCTGACCTCGTTCGGCTTCCTGCAGGCGGTGCTGGCGCTGATCGTCATCTCGGTCGTGGTCGGCGTGCTGATCTGGATGTTCGAACGCCGCCACAATGACGATTTCGGCGGCGGCGTCGCCAAGGGCCTGTTTTCCAGCATGTGGTGGTCGACGATTGCCGCGACCCAGGCCAGCACCGGCGATTTCGGTCCGCGAACCGTGCCGGGACGCGTGCTCGCCGCGCTCTGGATGATGGGATCGATCATCGCCATCGCGGTGTTCACCGCGGGCGTCACATCGGTGCTGACCGTGACGCAGATGGAAGGCATGGTGCAGGGCGAAAGCGACCTCGGCACGGTAAGGGTCGGCGCCGTGCGGAATTCCTCGACCGCGTCCTATCTGGATTCGACCCATATCCGGCATCAGGACTTTGCCACCGTCCAGCAGGGCCTGGACACGCTGCGCGCCGGCAAGATCGATGCGCTGGTCCACGACAAGCCGCTGCTTGGCTGGCTGGTCGGACAGAACTATGGCGCGAGCCTGCAGGTCCTCGACGCGACGTTCGACCAGCAGCAATATGCCATCGCACTGCCGCTCGGCAGCCGGCTGCGCAAACCGCTCGATGTCGCCCTGCTGCAAACCTTGGAAAGCGACTGGTGGAAACAGGCCGTCTTCCATTATCTGGGCGAGAAATAGGCTGTCGGCATGAGAAGGGCGGACCGCTCGCGGCATTGCGCGCAAGAAAAGCCGCCCTTTTTTAGGACTGGTTTTCTGGGATGATGGCTGCCGTCACTGGTTGAGGTCGACTGGTGTCACACCAAGCAGCTTCAGGGCGTTGGCGTAAGTCCGGATCCCTTGCGCCTGCTTGCTCTCGGCACAGAACCGGTTCGCCCTGTCCTGCAGTGCCGTCGCCTGCGCGATCTGGCTCGCACTGGCGCCGGGTTCGGCCTTGGTCCGGATGGCGCCGTCGAGCTGAAGACCGAGCCGGCTGCAATATTCGCTGCGGGTGACCGCCGCCTCCGCGCCCGACTGCGCGACGGCAAGCATGGCAAGCGACATGCCCGTCAGGGCACCCATCCATCCGGCCGAACGTCGTTGCATTGCAGGCGAGATCCCGTTGCGTTGTTTGGCGGCCACAGCCCGGCCGCCACGGGATGGTTATCGCAGACGATCTTTTCGCCAGTTTTTCCCGGATGTTGAATCTTGTTTCTGAAGTGTGTCTGGAGGCCGGGTTCACACTTCGTCGGCGTCGAACAGCAGCATCGTCAGATCGTCGTCACCAGGGGCCAATATCCGCCGGTCGGCGGCACAGGCAACGCCGACTTCGCTGGCGAACGCGGCACGGATGTCGTCGAGACTGTCGAAATACAATGTCCCCACCAGATACGGCATCTCGCCCGCCGAAAGCTTGACGATCGGCCGCCTGCTGACATCGTAGCGCCGCAGGCCGGGAAGCTTCTTGGCCAGCGGTATGTGAACATCGAAATAGTGCCGGTCGAAGGCGGCCGGATCGGCCGGGGTTTTGTAGATCACGAGCATCTTGGCCATTGCCATGGTCCTGTCCTGTTGGCGTTGCTGGTCGGGCCGTGCGGGCCGCCGCGCCAAAGTCGTTCGACGAAGGTGGATTTCGACAAGCGAATGATTTTTGACTGCGCGGCTGGAAAGCCGACCTTGGGCGGCCTATCGGCGCGCCCCCGTTCGCGCATACCCGCTGCGGCGCTTCTGCCTCTTCCCCCGGCACTGTCATTCACGTAAGGGCGCGGGCAAATCCCTTCCATTCGGCTTGAGCCTCCCGGAACTATCATGATCAGACTTGAAAACATCGGCAAGCAGAATGGCCGTCAGCTTGTCTTCATCGAGGCGTCGGCCTCGCTGCAGAAGGGCGAGAAGATCGGCCTTGTCGGGCCCAACGGCGCCGGCAAGACGACTTTGTTTCGCATGATCACCGGCCAGGAGCAGCCCGACGAGGGCCAGGTGCAGGTCGATCGCGGCGTCACCATCGGCTATTTCAGCCAGGATGTCGGCGACATGGCGGGCCACAGCGCGGTGGCCGAGGTGATGAACGGCGCCGGACCGGTGAGCGAGGTGGCGGCCGAGATGGCGGAGCTCGAGGCCGCGATGGCCGATCCCGACCAGGCCGACCGGATGGACGAGATCATCGAAAAATATGGCGAGGCGCAGCACCGCTTCGAGGAGCTCGACGGCTATGCGCTCGACGGACGCGCGCGCGAAGTGCTCGACGGTCTCGGCTTTTCCCAGGAGATGATGGACGGCGATGTCGGCAAGCTGTCGGGCGGCTGGAAGATGCGCGTGGCGCTGGCCCGCATCCTTTTGATGCGGCCCGACGTCATGCTGCTCGACGAGCCGTCGAACCATCTCGACCTGGAAAGCCTGATCTGGCTTGAGCAGTTTTTGAAGGGCTATGACGGCGCGCTGCTGATGACCTCGCACGACCGCGAGTTCATGAACCGCATCGTCAACAAGATCGTCGAGATCGATGCCGGTTCGCTCACCGCCTATTCCGGCAATTACGAATTCTACCAGCAGCAGCGGGCGATCGCCGACAAGCAGCAGCAGGCGCAGTTCGAGCGCCAGCAGGCCATGCTGGCCAAGGAGATCGCCTTCATCGAGCGCTTCAAGGCGCGCGCTTCCCATGCCGCGCAGGTGCAGAGCCGGGTGAAGAAGCTCGACAAGATCGACCGCGTCGAGCCGCCCAAGCGCCGCCAGGTGGTGAATTTCGAGTTCCAGCCGGCGCCGCGCTGCGGCGAGGATGTCGTGACCTTGAAGAACGTGCACAAGGCCTATGGCAGCCGCACCATCTATGAAGGGCTCGATTTTCAGGTCCGCCGCCGCGAACGCTGGTGCATCATGGGGGTCAACGGCGCGGGGAAATCGACGCTGTTGAAGCTGGTGGCCGGCGCCTCCGACCCCGACACCGGCACGGTGGCGCGGGGGCCGAGCGTGAAAATGGGCTATTTCGCCCAGCACGCCATGGAGTTGCTCGAAGGCGAGCGCACCGTGTTCCAGACGCTGGAAGACAATTTTCCGCAGGCCGGCCAGGCGCCGCTACGGGCACTTGCCGGCTGTTTCGGCTTTTCCGGCGACGAGATCGAGAAGAAATGCCGGGTGCTGTCGGGCGGCGAGAAGGCGCGGCTGGTGATGGCGCTGATGCTGTTCGACCCGCCCAACCTGCTGGTGCTGGACGAGCCGACCAACCACCTCGATATCACCACCAAGCAGATGCTGATCGAGGCGCTGTCGCAGTATGAAGGTACGATGCTGTTCGTCTCGCACGACCGGCACTTCTTGGCCGCCCTGTCGAACCGCGTGCTGGAGCTGACGCCCGAAGGCATCCACACCTATGGCGGCGGCTACACCGAATATGTCGAGCGCACCGGACAGGAAGCGCCGGGCCTGCGGAGCTGAGCGGGTTGGGGCGGGCGCCGTTCTCCGAAACGGGGCCTAAAGCAGTCCGTGTTTCCTGAATTCGGCCTGCTCGTCCCCGCTGATCCAGCCGAACACCTTGAGCTTGCCGTCACGCCTTTCCAGGAGATAACTGACCTCGAAATCAATGGTAATGAGCGCCGCCTTCTTGTTCTGGTACTCTCCGGCCCATTGCACCTTTGCCACGCAGTGGTCTCGATCGATCGGCGTCACGGACACGTCCTTGCACGTCATCTTCCTGGCGCCGATTGTCCTGTAGCCCTCGAAGCCCTTCTTCATGATTTCGATCAGTTGCTTGCCGTTTTCGCCGGCCATGACCGCGCCAGGGGTGACGGAGATGAAGGCGGACGAATAGATGTCGGCGACATCCTTCAAATCGGCTTCGGGCAACAGCGCGTCATTGTAGAATTCCGCATAGGCCGCGAAGAATTTCGCGACCTCGGTTTCGGCGATCATCGTCTTGCTCTCCCCTGAACCGCCGGTTCGCTGTTTCACAAAACGGTGAACAGCTCGACGCAATTCCGGACGGGAAAGGACGCTCCTATCTCAGCGAGATGGCCAGCCCGCTCAGGTCGGCGTTGACCTGCAGGCCCACCTGTTTGCCCGTGAGTTGGAGCTGGGCGCCCTTGTCGTTTGTCATCACGATCACCTGGGCGCCTTTGCCGAGCGTGCCGCCGCCGCCGGCCGCGCCGTAGACGCCGGTCACGTCCCGCGCGCGCCTGATGTGGCGCACGGTGCCGCGGAAATAGGTCTTGGAGACGCCGAAGGCGAGGCCGCCCGAGACGCCGCCGATCGAGATGGGATAGCTTTTACCATGGAAGGTGAACGTCCCTTCGCCACCGGAGCCGCCGACGAAGAACGCCGCCTTGTAGACGGAGAAACGGATCGTGCCGCTGTCGGCATGCGCGGCGCTGGCCAAGCTGACGCCCACGGTGGCGATGGCGGCAACGGCGATTGAACGAAATCCGGATGAAATTTTCATGACGAGAGCTCCTCAAAGATCGCCGCTTATCCATCGGCCTGGTACGACGCATATCAAAGTCTTAGCAGAACAGTCTTGCCCCGGCTTTGGTTCCAAGCACAACTTTTCGTTTCGATCCAATCGCGGCTTTTGGATGACTGACGACGGATGACCGTTTCTGGCGCAAACCAGACATCGTGTCCGAACACATTTTCGCTATCGACACACAGCGGTCGATTTTCGTAAAGGGCGAATGGCGGTGTTGGCCGGCGACCCGCCCATCGGGCCATGTCCTTGTGGGGTGGGAGTTCCGTGTGCTGTCCACAAAGGTTGGGAAAGGCTTCGGGATGAGAATTGCGATGGGGCTTGCAATGTCCGCGTTGGCCGCGACGATGGCTGGATGCGCGACCTCTCCGGTCGACTATGGAGCCTCGCTTTCGCAGCAGGACCAGAAATGGGCGACGCCGCAATGCCAGCAAGCCCGGGCGGCGGCTTCGGACTACGCGGTCCGCGAAAAAACGCATCCGGGCTGGGAATTCGTCGCCCTTGGCCCCTATGGATTGGGAATCATAGCGGCCACCAAGGAGCAGGAGCAGAAGCAGCGAAAGCGGCTCGCCCGCGACGTGCATCTGCAATGTTCGAGCCTGCCGCTGCCGCAGGAATTGCAGGGCGACCTGGGGCCTGCCGGCCCAGACAAGGCGAAATATCCATAACCGGGAACGAGTGCGGATACGATCCTCGACGGAAAATCGTTTACGTTTTCCTGCGCTAGCGCAGCAGTCCTTCCGCCTCGAACGTGTCCCAGCCTTCGAGCTTTGGCGCATCGTCAGAGCCCGAATTTCTGGTCTTGCGGGCGTTGCCCGACCGCTTGCCGGCTCGCGTCAGTGCGGCCTTGCCGGCGGCGCGCCGTCTGTTCTCGGACGCTTCCTTCGCATCTTCCTCCCGCCAGGCGGTCGCCAGGTCACGGTCGAGAACGTCCTCGATGTGCCGTGGATCGAAGACGTGGAAGGTCACGGCGTTGGATCGCCCGCGCATCTTCACGGTGCGCGTGCCGATGCTTTTCAGGCGACCATCCCTGAGCCATTTGTGGCGCTCGCGTGAGGAAATGGTGAGAATGTCCTCGGCCTCGCGCGGCAGCACGGCCAGCGCTTCGATCCCTTCCAGTGTCCTGGCAATGGTTGCCGAGGCGGCCCGAAACGCATCCGCGTCGGTCTGCACCATGCGCAACACGATGCGGCCTGTCTCGGCCTTGGCGAATTTCCTCACCGTCCAAGGCAGCCTGGCCCGAACCTCGCGTTCGATCCCCTTCAAGCGCATGGAGGACCCCAGTGTCGCCGACGGCGGGAGCGGCCATTCGGCGACCATTGACGCGGTACCCGTGCCTTGCTCGGATGCGCGACCAGCGTTCTTCGCGATTGCCGCCGCGATGCCGCTCAGGATGTTCCGCAGGGGGCCGCGCTGCTTGGCTGCAGTTTTCATGTCTCATTTTCGCTCATCAGATGCCTGCCGTGGAACGATCATTCGCACAACAGACAACCGAAATCAGGCTCAATCAGTTCCCTGGCCATGGGAACCGGCGGAAGGTTCGATTTCATCGGTTCACCTAATTATCCGGGGTTCGCCGAACCATCGCACCGCGACCTGGGCGGCCTCTTCGAAGTCGGGCTCGGCGTCAGCGGCCCAGGCGACGAAGCCGTCGGGCCGCACGAGCAGGGCACTCAGGCCCAGCCGCTCCCTGGCGTTGCCAGCGACATAGGTGATCCGCCCGCTCCAGCGGCTGGCAAGCGCCCGAAGGGGAGGGCTGGCCTCGAAGTCCAGCAGCAGGCCTCGCCCGTTCCTGAGCAGTTCGCCGAGCCTTGTGCCGTCGGCCAGCTCGAAGTCGGGCGCGCCGCGGCCAACCAGTGGATGGGCGCCGCCGAGATCGTAGCGCAGGCCGACGCCCCAGACGCGCTCGGCGAAATAGGTCGCGCCGTCGCGGGTGCCGATGAGATCGCGGATGATAGCTGCGAGCGCGCGCGAACCGCGGCTCGGCCGCATCAGCGCGACCTGGGCGCGCGACCAGTCGAGCACATCGGCGCCGACGGGATGCCGCTCATCGAAATAACTGTCGAGCAAGCCGGCCGGTGCATCGCCGCGGATGGTCGCGGCAAGCTTCCAGCCAAGGTTCATCGCGTCGCCAAGCCCGCAATTGAGGCCCTGGCCGCCCAAGGGGGAATGGATGTGGGCGGCGTCGCCGGCGAGCAGTACGCGGCCCTTGCGGTAGGCCGTCGCCTGGTAGGCGCGGTCCGTCCAGGTCGTGCCGAGCCACAGTGCCGCCAGGGTGACGTCGGTGCCGGAGACACGGCGCAACACCGCCTGCACGTGTTCTGGCGTGATCGGCTGGGCGCGGTGGAAAGCGCCGCCGTCGAACTCGACCATCGCGATCGTGCCAGGCCGCGCGTAAGTATACATGCCCGTCGCCGTGTAGTGGCGACCGGGACTGAGTTTGTCGGGATCGGCCAGTTCGACTTCGACGGAATAGCCGGTGAATTCGGGATCGGTGCCGGCGAACGCGAAGCCGCCGGCCTTGCGGACCGTGCTGCGGCCGCCGTCGCAGCCGACGAGCCAGCGCGCGCGAAACGTCTCGCCGCCGGCGCGGACGGTCACATCCTCGTCCGACTGGTCGAAGCCCTCGACGCCAAGGCCGCGCCTGATCCCGGCGCCCATCGCGCTTGCCCGCGCGGCCAGCAGGGTTTCGATCGCCTCCATGTCGGACGCCATGTGGGCGCCGGCCGCATCCGGCAGCCGACACGGCCATTTTGAAGTATCGATTGTATCGAGGTGGAACTGGATGCCGGCGAAATGGCCGCCGGGACGGCGCGCCTGCTGCATCCAGTGCGCGGCGGCCGAAACATTGCCGCCCACCGGTTGCGGCGCGGCGATGCCGCCGAGCAGGCCGCGACGGTGGAACGCTTCGATGGTGGGCGCCGAAAGGCCGCGCATGCCGAAAGGCAGCCGCTTGAGCGGCGAGCTGGGATGCTCGGCCTGCTCCAGCACCAGCACGGAGAGGCCCGCCAGGCGCAGCTCGCAGGCGAGAAACAGGCCGACAGGGCCGGCGCCGGCAATCACGACATCATATGGATTGGGGTTTTGCATGAACTGCTCCTTGGTCGATGTTCGACCGGAGCGTTCCTCGCGTTGAGAACCACACGGACGAACGATTGGGCGCGATCAGCGTCCGATGTTCGTCGCGGGGATCTTGTGCACGAAGCCAAAGACCAGAGCTTTCTCAGCGAAGGGATTTCGCTGGCGAAAGGAGTTGGGCTTACCAAACCAACCCTGCCTTTTCCGACGGGGCTATATAAGGGTGTGGCGATTGATCCGCAACAGGGTGAACGTGATGATCTTCTGGATAGCGAGCGTGGCCGGACTGGCGATCGCCTATCTCTTCGGTTCCATTCCCACGGGCTATCTGGCGGGGAAACTGCTCCGGGGCATCGATATCCGGCAGCATGGCTCCAGATCGACCGGTGCGACCAACGTATTGCGAACGCTTGGCAAAGGGCCTGCCTTGGCGGTGCTGCTGGTCGATGTGCTGAAAGGCGTGGCGGCGATCGTCTTTATCCGCTTGCTCCATGCATTGCCGTTCCTCACGCCACCGGCCGGGCTTGAACCGCAAGGCCTCGTGCCCTGGAGCGTCTGCCTCGCCGGACTTGCAGTGCTGCTCGGGCATGGCCGCTCGATCTGGTTGAATTTCACCGGCGGCAAATCCGCCGCGACCGGGCTGGGCGTGCTGCTGGCGATGTCCTGGCCGATCGGTGTGGGCGCGGCGGCGGTGTTCTGCGTTGTGCTGGCTGTTTCCAGGGTAGTTTCCCTGAGTTCGATGCTGGCGGCGTCGATCGCGATCGCCCTGGTCTGCACCCTGCAGCAGCCGTTGCCGTACCGGCTGCTGGTGATTGCCGGCGGGCTCTACGTGATCGCACGCCATCGTGCCAATATCAGGCGGCTTCTGGCCGGGACGGAGCCGCGCCTTGGGCAAAACAGCCCGAGGACGGAACCGCAGGTTTAAGCTATCAGGTCAAGGGCATAGGGACGGTTTCGAACAACAATGGCCAGGCGGTTTGCGTTTCTCTTGGTTCGCGACTTCACCCTGTCGCCGCTGTCGCTGTTCATCGACACGCTGCGGCTGGCGGGCGATGAGGGTGATCGCAGCCGCAGGATAGAGTTCGATTGGGAGATCGTCGGCGAACGCGGCCTGCCGATCCGGGCGAGTTGCGGCGTCGAATTGCTGCCGACCGGGGGGATCGGCAATCCGGAGGACTTCGACAATGTCGTCGTGGTCGGCGGGCTGCTCGACACCAACCGCAGCCTGAGTTCCGAGAAGGAGGCGTTCCTGTTGCGCGCCGCCGGCAAGGGGGTGCCGCTGACGGCGCTCTGCACGGGCAGCTTCGTGCTCGCGCGCTACGGCCTGCTCGATGGCTATAGCGCCGCCGTCAGCTGGTTCCACATCAAGGATTTCCGCAGCCGGTTCCCGGAGGTGAACGCTCATGCCGACAGCCTGTTTACCGTCGACCGGGGCCGCTCGACATGCGCCGGCGGCACCGGCGCCGCCGACCTTGCCGGCCACTTCGTGTCCCAGTTCATCGGCCAGAAGGCGGCTGAAAAGGCCGCCAAGATCCTCGTCCTCGACCGGATCAGAAGCAGCAGGGACGTGCAGCCCGTGGGCGACCTGTTTCCTGGTGCGTCGAGCCGGGCGGTGAAACGCGCTTTGCTGTTGATGGAGAGCAACCTCCAGGAGACGCTGTCGGTCGCCGAGATCGCAAGCCGCCTGAACTGCTCGCGGCGCCAGCTCGAACGGCTCTTCGGATCGGAACTGGGCATCGGCCCAATGGCCGCCTATCTGGCGCTCAGGGTGCATCATGCGAAGTCGCTGCTGGAAGGCAGCGACCTGCAGATCGGCGACATCGCCTACCGCTGCGGCTTCACCAATGCCGGCCATTTCAGCCGCGTGTTCCGCCAGCAGACCGGCATCACGCCAACGCATCTCAGGCATCCAAACCGCATGCCGGGCGGAGCCATGATACAATGAAGTCCGCAACGTGAAGTGCGGGGTCTAGAGCCGTTCCGCATTTCACGGAATCGCTGAACGGCTCTAACTCTTTGTTTTTTCTCAATTCCGAACGGAAAACCGCTTCACACTTTTCCTGGAATTGCTCTAGGAAATCCGCCGCCCGCTGTCGTCGAGCAGGACGCAGCCCTCCGGGTCGAATCCGAGGTCGATCGCCTCGCCTTCGCGAAGCACGCGGCCAGTGATCGGCGTGTTGGCGCGGAGGCTGGTCTTGCCGCCGATGTCGATCTCGTAGATTGCGCTGCCGCCCAGATACGAGGCCGAGACGACGCGGCCAGTGAGCCGGTTGCCGCTCATTCCAGTACCGACCGAAAATTTCTGCGGCCGCACCACGACAGTGACCTTGCTGCCGTCGGCAAGCGGCCTAGGACACGCCACGCTGATCGTCTGGCCGGTACCGAGCACCACCGCCTGGCCGGACCTGCTCACGGTCCCGGCAAGCATGTTGGCCTTGCCGAGGAAGTCGGCGACGAAGGCGGTGGCCGGCGTCTCATAGACCTGCTCCGGAGTGCCGATCTGCTCCACCGCGCCGGCGTTCATCACCACGATGCGATCCGACATGGAGAGCGCTTCCTCCTGGTCGTGCGTGACGAAGATGGCGGTGATGCCGGTTTCCTTCTGGATCTTCTTGATCTCGACGCGCATCTCCTCGCGCATGTTGGCGTCCAGTGCCGACAGCGGCTCGTCCAGCAGCAAGACCTGCGGCTCGAAGACGATGGCGCGGGCAAGCGCGATGCGCTGCTGCTGCCCGCCCGACAGCTGCGAGGGCAGCTTCTTCTCGATGCCCGGCAGCCGCACCATCTCGAGCGCCTTGCCGACCTTGCGGGCGATCTCAGGCTTCGGCACGTTGCGGTATTTCAGGCCGAAGGCGACGTTGTCGAACACGTTCTTGTGCGGGAACAGCGCGTAGCTCTGGAAGACCAGCCCGATGTTGCGCTTGTAAATCGGGATGTCATCGACGCGCCGCCCATCGATCATGATCTGGCCGCCCGAAATGTCGACCAGGCCGGCGATGGAGCGCAGGATCGTGGTCTTGCCGCAGCCCGAGGGCCCAAGCAGGGTGACGAAGCTGCCCTTGCGGATCGAGAGCGAGAAATCGCGCACCGCGACGAACTTGCCGTAGGCGATGTCGATGTCGCGGAACTCGACCGCCGGGCTGTCTGCCTCGGCGGCCGCGCTCGCGCCGGCTGCCCCGGCCAGGACAGGCCGGGGATGGAATGTCGTGTCCTGGCTGTCAGGCACCTTTGGAGATCCTGTTCCACTGCTTGGTCCAGGCGTCCTCGTTGGTCGCCCAGTAGGTCGGATCGGCGAAGGTCAGAGACTTCATCGTGCCCGTCTTGTCGAACGCCGGCAGCTTCTCGATCTTCTCGGTCAGCTTGACCTTGTTGGGGTCGAGCGACGGCGGATAGCTCTGGCCCTCGGCCACCGCGATCGAGGTGGCCGGGTCGAGCATGAAGTTGATGAGCTCCTCGCACTCGGCCATCGGCGAGCCCTTCAGGATCAGCATGTCCTCCATCCAGGCATAGGAGCCGGCCGGATCGAGATAGCCTATCGGATGGCCCTGGTCCTGCAGCGCGGCGACGCGGCCCGACCAGGCATCGGTCACCACGATCTCGCCCTTGGAAAGCAGATCCATCAGCTCCGCGCCGGAGCTCCAGAACTTCTTGGCGAGGTCGCGCGTCTCGCGCACCTTGGCCCAGATGGCGTCCATGTCCTTGAGATTGTTGGGATCCTGCCCGGTGGCGAGCGCCGCGTACCAGACCCGCGTCGTCATGTCGGAATAGCCGCCGACCTTGCCGGCGTATTTCTTGTCGAGCAGCAGTGCCGCGCCCTTTTCCTTGGCTTCCTCCGGCGAGATCACCTTGGTGTTGTAGGCGATACCCGTCGTGCCATAGTCATAGGGCACGGCCGAAAGCTTCGGCGTCAGCTTGCGGAACGGCTCGATCATCGGCTGCAGCACGTTGGCCATATTGGGAATGTTGGCCTCGTTGATCTCCGAGGTCAGGCCGGCGTTCACATATTTGATGTAATAGTTGACGCCCGAGGAATGGATGACCTGGTAGTCGCCGGGCTTGGCGGTCTTGATCTTGGTGATGATCTCGTCCTCGTCGCCGAACGTGCCCTGGACCACCTTGATCTTGGTCTTGGTCGTGTAGGGCTGGAAGGCGAACTTGTCGATCGCGTCCTGCACCGTGCCGCCCCAACCGTCGAAGCGAACCTCCTGGACCGCGGCGAGCGCCCGGCCCATCCAGGGCATGGAAAGGCCCGCCGAGGCTGCCGCGGCGGCGGTCAGCGTCAGGAAGGTGCGGCGGCTCAAATCGCCATTGGCATATCGGTCGTGCAGTCGTTCCAACCGCTTTGTGGTGGTCAGTTTCATTGTGTTTCCTCCTTTGGTTCGCCACGTCGTCTCAGTTTTGTCAGGCTTTGCAGGATCAGGCCGCCGATCAGCGGGATGCCGACGGTCACCAGGATCATCACGGTGCCGAGCGCGTTGATTTCCGGACTGATCGAGATCTTGAGCATGGAAAGGATCTGGGTGGGCATGGTCTCGACGCCTGCCGGCCGCCAGAACAGGCTGGCCGAAGTGTTGTCGAACGAGATGGTGAAGGCGAGCAGCGCGCCGCCGACCACGGCCGGGATGAGCAGCGGCAGCGTGATCTCGCGGAAGGACGAGAAGCGCGAGGCGCCAAGCGACAGTGCCGCCTCCTCATAGACGCGCCGGATGCCGATCATGCGCGCCTGGGCGATCAGCACGACATAGGGCACGGCCAGCAGGATATGGCCGAGCACCAGGAGCAGCATGGTTCTCGGCTGGTCGACGGCCTTGATCAGCACCAGCAGGCCGACGCCGAGGATTGTTTCGGGCACCAGCGCCGGCAGGATTACCAGCGTGCTCAGCGCCTGCTTGCCGCGAAATTCGAAGCGCACCAGGGCAAACGCCGTGGTGACGCCGATGGCGGTGGTGACGATGGCGGTGACCAAGGCGATCCACAAGGACGTGCGGAAGGCGGCCAGCACCGCGTCGTTGGCCATCAGCTTGCCGTACCATTGCAGGCTGAAGCCGGTCATCGGGAAGCCGCCGAACATCGAGGCGTTGAACGACAGGATCACTGTCGCCACGATCGGCGCGAACATGAAGATATAGACGCAGACCGTGACGAAGCCGGTCAGCCGCCAGGCCCATCTGCCTTCCTGCTTGCGCCGGGTCCCGCTCATCCGCCAAGCCCCGTCATCCACCCAGTCCTTTGACGATCTGCGACATGCCCATGTAGCGCGTGTAGACGGCGGCGAAGACGCCGAGCACGATGAACAGCACGATCGAAAGCGTGGCGCCCATCGGCCAGTTCAGCTCGCCCATGATGGTGTCGTAGATCAGGTTGCCGAACAGCGCGTCGCGGCCCGAACCGAGGAGCTGCGGCGTCACATAGCTGCCGGCGGCCAGCACGAAGCAGAGCAGCAGGCCCGCCGCGAGGCCGGGCAGCGACAGCGGCAGCGTGACCTCGCGGAACGCCTGCGCGCTCGTGCAACCCATCGAGCGGGCCGCCGAAATCAATGTGCGATCAATGCTCTCCAGGCTGACATAGACGTTGAGGATCATGTAGGGCAGCAGGAAGTGCAGCATGCCCAGGATGACCGCGCCTTCGTTGTAGAGCATCGGCAGCGGCTCGTTGATGATGCCCAATTTCAGCAGCGCGACGTTGATGACGCCCTGTTCGCCCAGGATGTTGATCCAGGAGAAGGTGCGGATGGTGAAGCTGATCCAGAACGGCACGATCAGCAGTAGCAAGAGCAACCATTTGTGCCTGAAGGTCGTGGCCCAGATGAAATAGGCAGGGAAATAGCCGAGCACCCCGCAAAGCAGCGCCGTGATCGCGCCGACCCGCAGCGTCTTCACAAGGAAGCCGGAATAATAGCTGTCGGTGAGGAATTCGTGCCAGTTCGCGGTCGTCAGCGCGCTCGTTTCCACGCCGGCGGTGACGAAGGTGAAGAAGGTATAGCCGGCCATCACGGCGATCGGAAGGACCAGGAAAAAGATCAGCAGCAGGAGCACCGGCGCGACGAGCATCCAGGCCAGCCGTGGATCATACAATGTCCATCGTCGTTTCATGAGCACCCGGACGTTCGCGCCTTCTTGGAAGCGCTTATTTTGTTCCCGGCGCCAAGATTGGGTGATTGCAAGCGCGATGTCTACAGTGGGCGATTGAGCCAGTGGATTTCAGCCCGTTCCCTGCTGGGATAGACGCCAATTTTCGGCGGACGGGGTCGCTGCGCAACCCCGTCTTGCACCTTCGATCGACAAACACGTCGAGGAGGCTTGGTCGGCGCGCCTCAGGCCTTCGAGATACCGCGCGCAATCAGGCGGGCAAGGCGCTCGGAAAACGCCCTGGCGTCGGCCGGCTTGTCGCCGTCGAGCACGCGCGCCTCGTCGTAGAGCAGGTGGGCGGCATCGTCCTTGAAGGCCTGCTCGTCGTCGCCGAGGCTGGCGAGCGCCCGGACGCGCTCGTGGCGGGGGTTGATCTCGAGGATCGGCTTGGCCGTCTTGTCGAGGCGTCCGGCGGCGTTGAGCAGCCGCTCGAACTGCCGATCCGGTCCATGTTCGGGCGCTACCAGGCAGACCGCGCTTTCGGTCAGGCGGTCGGAAGGCTTGACGTCCGACACGGCTTCGCCAAGCGCTGCCTTGACGAAGGCGAGGAAGCCGTCGACTTCGGGCGTAGCCGCCGTGTCCGGCCTCTTCGCCTCGTCGAGCAAGGGAATGTCGGAAAGTTCGGCCACGCCCTGCGTCACCGACTTGAACGGCTTGCCGTCGAATTCCGGCGCCATCGACGTCCAGAAACTGTCGACCGGGTCGGTGAGCAGCAGCACCTCGATGCCGCGCGCCTTGAAACCTTCGAGCTGCGGCGAGGCTTCGAGGCGGGCGCGGTCGTCGCCGGCCATGAAGAAGATCGCCTTCTGGCCTTCCTTCATCGCGCTGGCATAGTCGGCAAGGCCGCGCCAGCCTTCGCCCGAGGCCGTCGAGTGGAAGCGGGCGAGCTTCAAGAGCTGCTCGCGCCGCTCATGGTCCTCGTAGAGCCCTTCCTTGAGGACGACGCCGAAGTTCTCCCAGATTTTCGCATAGGCCTCGGGCTCGTTCTCGGCCAGCTTCGAAAGATCGCCGAGCACGCGGTTGGTCAGGCCCTTGCGGATCGCGGCCAGCAAAGGGCTTTCCTGGATCATCTCGCGCGAGACATTGAGCGGCAGGTCGGCGGAATCGACCAGCCCGCGCATGAAGCGCAGATAGCGCGGCAACAAATCGGCATCGTCGGTGATGAAGACGCGGCGCACATAGAGCTTGATGCGGCCCTTGCGGTCCTGGTCGAAGAGGTCGAAGGGACGCGAGCTGGGCACGAAGGCGAGCACTGAGTATTCCTGCCTGCCCTCGGCGCGGAAATGGATGGTTGCGGCCGGCTCGTCATACTGGCCGGCGAGGCTACGGTAGAAATCGGTATATTCCTCGGGCTTGATCTCGCTTTTCGGCCTCACCCAAAGGGCCGTGCCATCGGCGATGTCGCGCGCCTCGGCACCGGGTTTCTCGACGAGCGTGATCGGCACGGGCACGTGGCCCGACTGCGACTTGGCTAGCTGCTCGAGCCGGTAGGAGCCGGTGTAGGGCACAGCGTCGTCCATCAGATGCAACACGACGCGGGTGCCGCGCCTGGGAGCGGCTTCGAGCGGGGCGGGCGCGATCTCGTAGGAACCTTTGCCGTCGGACGACCAGCGCCAGGCCTCGTCGCTTCCCGCCAGGCGGCTGATGACGTCAACGCGGGTCGCCACCATGAAGGCGGAGTAGAAGCCGACGCCGAACTGGCCGATGAGTTGCGTGTCTTCGCTGGCATTGTCGGTGCCGACGCGCTCGATGAAGGCGCGCGTGCCCGAGCGCGCGATCGTGCCCAGCGCCTCCGTCATGTCGTCGCGGCTCATGCCGATGCCGTTGTCCTCGACGGTGATCTCCTTGCTGTCGGGATCGGCTGAAATCGAGATGCGCGGCTTGGGGTCATCGGCCAGCAATTCCGGATGACTGACGGCCTCGAAGCGCAGCTTCTCGCAGGCATCGGCGGCGTTGGAAATCAGTTCGCGTAGGAAGACGTCCTTATCGGAATAGACCGAGTGCACCATCATGTGCAGCAGCCGCGAAACATCCGCCTCGAATGCCTTGGTTTCCGTCGCTTTCGTGCCTGTCGTCATTGCGAGTTTCCCACACTGTTCAACCACCCGCCGCGCCGGAGCGCGAGCGAGACTTCCTTTCAACCATTTTTGGCGGCTCTGGCAACTGAGTTCAGCAAGGCCAGCGCGACGACAATATTGTGATGGGGTGCGCCGGCGGCAAGGGCGGAATCGGCGCCGGCGGCGAAACTGCCAATCTCCCCCCTCGTGGGGGAGATGCCCGGCAGGGCAGAGGGGGGCGCGAAGGAACTCGGCCTTGCTTATTTGCTGGGCTACGCGGTGCGCGCCCCTCCAAAGGCAAAAGTGATCCACTGAGACGTCGGCGGGACAGCGCCCCCCTCTGGCCTGCCGGCCATCTCCCCCACAAGGGGGGAGATTGGCAGCTTCGGTGCCGCGCCCTACTTCCCCGCCATATGGTCGGCAAGCGCTTGCGCCTGGGCAAGCAGCGCGGGGAAGACGGGGTTGTCAGGCAGGCTCTTGCCCATGCAGGCGCGGAAGTCGCTGTCGCCTTTTGCCCAGGCGGCGTCGGCGGCATCGGATGTGTTTTCGTCGCTGTCGCCGGTGGCCTGCTTGACCAGCTTCTGGGCGGCGGCATCGGCGGCGGTCCAGACCGCGTCGCAGGCCACGATCTTCGGGACGGGAGGTGTCGCCGGCGCCTCGGCGATCATGACGCTGTTGCCCTTGACGAGCGTGACGACGACCTCCTGGTCGTAGTTCGGCCCGACATCCTGCGCCCAGCCGCCGAGGCGGGCGATCGCCATGTCGGCGCCATCGGGCGTCTTCAGCTTGAAGTCGAGCGTGCCGGTGAAAGCGGCGTCGCTGCCGATGGCCTGGGTGTAGAAGGCATCGAGCTTCAGCGCCGCGTCGAAGTTGGTGGGCAGTTTGAGATCGGCGTCGGTCTCGGCGGCGCGCGACTGCAGCCAGCGCTCGACCAGCCCGCGTGTCGACGCCACGATGCTGGGGCCGTCCTCGGTGCCGTGGCGCAGCCCGTCCAGCATGCCGAATCCGACATCGGAGGAACTGAGGCTTTCGATGTTGATCGTGCCGGCCGCCGGAAAACCCTTGACCGTGAAAGGTCCCAGAAGCGTGGAAAGGCGCTGTTCGAGATCGGCGCGGGCCTTGTCATTGGCCGCGTCGAGCGTTTCAACCGGGGTATTCGCGCTTTCCATCGCGGCGATGGCCGATATCGCCTTGTCGCGCGCGGCGATGTAGTCGTCCTCCGGCGAAGCCGCATGGGCCGCACCGCTCGCCAGCGCCAACACCAAAGTCCAGACCAGACGCATCGTGGAACCTCCGTTTTTACAAGCTCTTCGCGTGGCTTGGTGGCGATTGTGCGGCGGTGAAGTCATGGCGAGGCGTTGCCGATATCGCGGGCGCCGGAACAGGTTTGGCACCGCCGCCAACCGCCATATCAGGAAGACGATGAAACCTTCCGATATCCAGGCCGTTATGGCCGTTGTGGCAGACATCAAATCCAAACCGAAGCCGGTCGGCGGCGCCAAACCAAACGGTGCCAGGAAGCCCCGCCAGCGGGAGGCATCCGATGTCGAGGCCGCTTCCGAGGTCGTCGGCGAGGCCGCACCGCCGCCGGAGGCGGTGGAACCTGATCCGCAACTGAGCCCCGAACAGGCCGAGCAGGCGCGCAAGAAATACCTGCTGAAGCGGTTCTGGATCAGCGCGCGCGGCTATTGGAGCCGGCGCGGCGACAAGCTCGCCTGGCCGTGCACGATCGGGCTCCTGATCCTGATCTGCGTCAATGTCGGCTTCCAGTACGGCATCAATGTCTGGAACCGATCGATCTTCGACGCCATCGAACAGCGCAATGCCCCGACCGTCTATTTCCTGAGCGCCGTGTTCGTGCCGCTGGTGCTTGGAAGCGTCAGCCTCGTCGTCGCGCAGGTCTATCTGCGCATGACGATCCAGCGCCGCTGGCGCTCCTGGCTCACCACATCGGTCATCGGCCGCTGGCTCACCAATGGCCGCTACTACCAGCTCAATCTCGTCGGCGGCGATCACCAGAACCCGGAAGCGCGCATTGCCGAGGATCTGCGGATCGCCACCGAATCGCCGGTGGATTTCATCTCCGGCGTCATCAACGCCTTCCTTGCCGCCTCGACCTTCATCGTCGTGCTGTGGACCATCGGCGGCGCGCTGACGCTGCCGATCGGCGGGTCGACCGTCACCATTCCAGGCTTCCTCGTCATCACCGCGGTCATCTATGCAGCGATCACCTCCACCTCGATGGTGGTCATCGGCCGGCATTTCGTCGAGCTCTCCGAGCAGAAGAACCAGGCGGAAGCGGAATTTCGCTACACGCTGACGCGCGTGCGCGAAAACGGCGAGAGCATCGCCTTGCTCGGCGGCGAGGAGGAGGAGCGCAGCGGCATCGACAGGACCTTCGCCGGCGTGCTGAAGCGGTGGGCGATGCTTGCCGGCCAGCACATGCGCACGGCGCTGGTCTCGCAGGGGTCGAGCCTGTTCGCGCCGGTTGTGCCGGTGCTGTTGTGCGCGCCAAAATTCCTCGACGGCTCGATGTCGCTTGGCCAGGTGATGCAGGCGGCGTCCGCCTTTGCCATCGTGCAGGGCGCGTTCGGATGGCTGGTCGACAACTACCCGCGTCTTGCCGACTGGAACGCCTCGGCACGGCGCATCGCCTCGCTGATGATGTCGCTCGACGGACTCGAACGCGCGGAAGAGAGCGACGCGCTTGGGCGCATCAATCGCGGCGAGACCAAGGACGACACGATGCTGAGCCTCAACAATCTCTCGGTGTCGCTCGATGACGGCACCGCCGTGGTCAAGGAAACCGAGGTCGTGATCCAGCCGGGCGAGCGACTGCTGGTGGCCGGCGAATCCGGCTCTGGCAAGAGCACGCTGGTGCGGGCGATAGCGGGCCTGTGGCCGTGGGGCGGCGGCAGCGTCGATTTCCATCCGGGCAAACGCATGTTCATGCTGCCGCAGCGTCCCTACATTCCCTCGGGCACGCTGCGCCGGGCAGCGGCCTATCCAGGTGCTGCCGACGACTGGACGGTTCCGCAGATCAAGGCCGCCCTCGACAAGGTCGGGCTCGGTCATCTCGGCGACAAGATCGACGAAGACGCGCCATGGGACCAGACCCTGTCGGGCGGCGAGAAGCAGAGGCTGGCCTTCGCGCGGCTCCTCCTGCACGCGCCCGACATCATCGTGCTGGACGAGGCGACGGCGGCACTCGACGAGAAGAGCCAGGACAAGATGATGGAAACCATCATCCGCGAATTGCCCGATGTCACCATCGTGAGCGTCGCGCACCGCGCCGAGCTGGAGGCCTTCCACAGCCGCAAGATCACGCTCGAGCGGCGCAAGGGCGGCGCCAAGCTCGTCAGCGATATCGATCTCCTCCCACGCAAGCGCAGGGGCTTGCTCGGCCGCGCCTTGTGGGGTTCCGGCGCCTTGGCCGAGAAGTCGCTCGAGCGCGGCGGCATCCCCCATAAAAAGAACTGAAGACGTCCGGCGCGTTCTCACTCCCGCCGTGGATGGCTATCAGGCGCGCAATTCTTCCCTATGCGCCTTCGCCAGGTCGGCCATGCTGTCGAAGCGGAAATCCACCTTCGGCATGTCGCCGGGATGCATGGTGGCGCCAAAACCCTGATCGGCGTGCCGGCGCTGGATCCAGCACGATTTTAGGCCGAGGCCATTGGTCACGGCATGGTCATGGAACAGGCTTTCGGCCGTGTGCAGGACCTCCTTGTCGCTGATCCCGAGCGTCGCCAGCTTTTCCAGCATATAGTCGAAATTCCGGGGCGACGGCTTGTAGGAACCGATATCCTCCGCCGTGTAGACCGCGTCGAAATCGACGCCGAGTTTCCTGTTGCTGAAGGAGAAGCTCGTATTGTCGACGTTGGAGAGGATGGCGAGCTTGTAGTGCTGCTTGAGGTATTGCAGGGCGGCGGCGGCGTCGGCAAAGGCCGGCCAATCCTTCACGCTTTGGCCATAGGCGATGCATTCCTCCGGCGTGGCCACGACGCCCCATTCCTCGGCGAGCCGCTTGTAGACGACAGCCAAAAGGTCGCTGTAGCGCTTTTGCGGCGTCCAGTTCTGCTGGCTGGATTCGTGTCTTGCATGCGCCTGCAGGATATCGTCGCGGCTCAAGGCGCCGCCAACCCGCCGGGTCAGCGGCTTCAGGGCTTCGATCATGCCGGATTCCCAATCTATGAGTGTGCCGTAGCAGTCGAAGGTCAGGGCCTTGAAATCAGTCAGCTTCATGGGGTTCACTCCCTTGGGTGGGTGGTTGGCGTTGGCATGGATCGCGATCAATCGGCCGATTGTCCGACGGGCTGCCCGACCGGGCGCGGACCGGTCTTCGATACCGTGCCGCGTGACGACGTCAGCCAGACGCCGAACAGGGTAACCGCAAGGCCGAGGACCATCGCCAATGAAAGCGGCTCGCCGAAGAGCAGCCAGGCCCAAAGCATCGTCACCGGCGGGCTGAGATAGATGACGCTGCTGACCTGCGCGGCGCTATGGAGGCGCAGGTTCGCATAGTAGACGCCGTAGCAGAAGAAGGTCGAAAACAGCACCAGCCAGGCGATGCCGAACTCGAAACGGCCATCAAGCGGCGGCATCAGTCCGCCATTCCATCCGGCGCAGGCGGCAAAGAAGATCGCCGCCGTCAGGCATTGGATGCACAGGCTCTGGTGGATGGGCATGTTGATGGTGCCCATCTGTTTCTGCAGCACGGTCGCCAGGGCAAAGACCATCATGGAAGCGATGGTGACCATGTACGCCCAGGCCGGCGCTGTCCCGAGGCTGAGGCTGTTCAGCGACACGATCAGCACGCCGGCCACCCCGAGCGCCGTTCCGGTCCATTGCCTCGATGTCAGCCGATGGCCCAGAACGGGCTGCGACAGAGCCGCGATGGCGAGGGGGACGAGGTCCGAGATCAGCGCGACAAGTCCGGTCGGCACGCGCTGGCCGATGGCAAGCGCGAAGCCGCCGAGATAGAGGAACATCATCGCCACGCCAAACGCCATCTGCCGCATCAGGGCGCCTGCGCCGATGCGCGGCCCGACCATGAGCGCGAAGGGCAGAAGGACCAGCCCCGACATCAAGGTCCGCCAGAACAGGACCAGCATGACATCGGCGCTCTCGCTGGCGTAGCGGATGCCGACAAAGCCGGAACTCCAGCTGACGACCAGGGCCGCCGCCAGAAGCGGCCAGGCCAGGCGATGGGACAGAGGTTTAGGCGTCATGCGGTCTCTTCGTCGAGGCGGCGCCGGCGGGCGCCAAGCGGATCACTGCCAATCCCAGGTGCCGACTTATGGCGGCGCGCATCCGCCTTTGCACATGACAAATTTCGATGAATCCATGAAATAGCCACGAAATCTGGCATATCCATTTGCCTGAGAACCGGTTCCGCTCCAGGAACTGAAGCGCCCACTTTCGTTTCGAACGAGGATTGTCATGGCTGGAGTGATGAGCCGCCGCCTGGATGTCGATGCCTTGCGGGCGATGGTGGCGATCGAGAAACATGGCGGCGTCACCCGGGCGGCCGAGATGCTGGGCCTGTCGCAGTCGGCCGTCAGCCACAAGATCAGGCGACTGGAAGCGAGCCTCGACTGCGAAATCCTAAGCCGCAAGGCCAACGCGCCGATGTTCACCAGTTCAGGGCAGGATCTCTTGGGCTACGCGCGGCGCATCCTGGGCATCCATGACGAGGCGATCCTCAGCCTGTCGAAGAGCACGCTGCAAGGCAAGATCGCGTTGGGGATGACCGAGGATACGACCTGCACCGACCTTTCGCGCATTCTTGGCCGGTTTCGCCGGCTCTACCCCGAGGTGAGCGTGCGCACGCAGGTGCGCATGAGCCTGGCCTTGCAGAAGCTGCTGCGCGAGGGGGCGCTCGACGCGGCCATCATCCAGGTGTTCCAGCACGAGGTCCGCCCGACCGACATCCTGCTCTTCCGCGAGAGCCTGCATTGGGTGAAGTCGCCGGAGCTGGTCCTGGCGAAGGGGGACCCGGTGCCGTTCCTGTCATTCGACGACAACTGCTTCTATCGCCGTTGGGGCCTCGATCTCGGCCAGGACGAGGGAACGCTGTTCGAGATTGTGTTCGAATGCTCGAGTGCGGCCGGCATCATCGCCGGCGTGACCTCCGGGCTCGGCGTCGCGCTGCTCAGCCAGCGGCATCTGCAACCCGGCATGGAGATTGTCGACAAAACGTTCCCCAAGCCGCCGGGTCTAGCCTACGTCATCCGCCGCGCCCGCAACGCCCGCAATCCGGCACTGGAGACGCTGGTGCGGGAGATCGAGGCCGAGGTGCGGCGCCAGGGGACGCTGCAGATCGTGGGGTGAGGGGGGTGGGCTATCTGGAGCACAACGAGTTCTCCGTGCCTGCGCCGACCAAGCTAGACGTCTGCTTTGCGCCTCGACCATGACGTTCCCACGCTCGCGTCCGAACGCCAGAAGCGGACATCGCTTATGCTCAGGGAATTGGCGAGTTTGCCCTAAGCAAAAGAAAACGCCATTTTCTCTCTGAATCCTGAGCCGCGTAGAACCTTACTCGCGTTTGGACGTTAGATTCGACGAACGGACTTCAGAATCGTCATGGCACGCTCCACAGTGATCGCGATCGGCGCCTCGGCGGGCGGGGTCGATGCGTTGCGCGATCTCGTTGCCAAGCTGCCGGAAGCGTTTCCAGCCTCGATTCTGATCGTGTTGCATATCGGCGCCCATCGAAGCGAACTACCCGCGATATTGAATGCCGCCGGACCTATGCCGGCAAAACATGCCACCAACTACGAACAGATCTCGTCCGGCCAAATCTATGTCGCGCCGCCCGATCACCACATGATAGTCTCACATGGCAGGCTGCGTCTGTTGAGAACCCCGAAGGAGAACTGGGCGCGCCCGGCGATCGACCCCTTGTTTCGTAGCGTGGCCGAGGCCTATGGTCCAAATGCGATCGGCGTGGTCCTGACCGGCTATCTGAATGACGGATCGCTGGGACTCGGGGAAATAAAGCGCCGCGGCGGCATTGCGATTGTCCAGGATCCCGACGATGCGGCGTATCCGGAAATGCCGGGCAGTGCTGCCGCTCACGTGGCGCTGGACTACCGCGTGGCGCTCTCCCGCATGCCCGGATTGCTTGTTGAACTGGTCAACGGAAAGGCAGGAAAGGAAGCGGCTATGCCGAACAAGTCTTCTCAACCTGAGGCCGAGGGGGTTTCTCCGACCATCGACGGCGAAAAATTCGATCGCCCGCTGGCGCTGACCTGCCCGGAATGCGGTGGCGCGCTCCTTAAATCCCAGAATGGTACGATCATCAAGTTCGACTGCCATATAGGTCACAGCTACACCGGGGAGGTCCTGGCCTCTGCCCAATTCGACGAGATGGAGCGGGTTATGAGGGCCGCAGTGAGAATTCTAAACGAGCGGGCTGAATTTTGTCTGGAAATGGCCGAGCAAGCACGCTTGCAGGAACCTGACGCCGCTGGACCCTGGGAAGCTGCTAGCAAGCAGGCGCTGGATCGGGCCTACAAGCTTCGCGTTCTCGTCGAGCAAGACTGGCTCATGCCGGAAACCTTCGGTGCAATGTCGGGGCGCTCGTCTCGGATCAGCGGCTAGACGTGGCAAAGCTCGCCGCAATTGCCCGCTCCAACTCCTGCGGAGCGTAAGGCTTGGCCAAAGTGGTTATGTGGCGATAGCCGTCCACTAGACCATCGCTCCCGTATCCACTCACAAACAGGAACGGAATGCCGCGCTGCTTCAGAACGTCGGCGACCGGAAACGATCGCGTGCCGGCCAAGTTTATATCAAGGATCGCGAAATCGATCTCCTCATCGCGCGCAAAGACAATCGCCTCGTCCAGGTTATCGACCGGACCTGCAATCCGGTACCCCATTTCCACCAGCAAATCCGCCAGATGCAAGGCAATAAGGAACTCATCCCCTACGATCAGAATCTTGCTTGCTGGACGCGTCGCCACTATTGCCACCCAAGAACTCCCGTCCTGCGGGCATGGGCGCATCTATGATGCAAACAACGCCGGAGGACTTATACGCAACGTTCACATTACCGTGCAGTTCCGCAGCGAGAGCCTTCTCGATCAGGCGCGAGCCGAAGCCCTTTCGCTTCGGCGTGCTTGCCGGCGGGCCGCCGCTTTCTTCCCAACGCAAGGTCAAGCGAC
The DNA here is from genome assembly GCF_004794715.1 of Mesorhizobium sp. M8A.F.Ca.ET.207.01.1.1. Lineage (NCBI taxonomy): Bacteria > Pseudomonadati > Pseudomonadota > Alphaproteobacteria > Hyphomicrobiales > Phyllobacteriaceae > Mesorhizobium > Mesorhizobium sp. M8A.F.Ca.ET.207.01.1.1. The sequence continues at coordinate 364,044 of NZ_SRUS01000004.1, forward strand.
GGTCCTGACCTTCTCCTTCAAGGCGCCAGATGATCGTGACATGCCCGTCCTGGGTAGAAAGCGCGCCGTATTTTGCCGCGTTGGTGGATAACTCGTGCAACGCCATTGAAATCGCAAGCGCCGCACTCGGTGTAAGCTGGATGTCCGGACCTTCAATCCGGAACCGGGTTCCATTCCCGGAATGAGGTTTGACGGTATCGGCGACAATCTCATCCAGTTTCGCACTGGTCCAGCTTTCGCGAGTGAGTACGTCGTGTGCCTTTGCCAGATTGATCAGCCGGGACCCGAATGCTTCTCGCGCCTCTTCCATGGTCAAGGCATTACTCAAGGTCTGGGAGGCGATGGACTGGACGACCGCCAGCGTGTTCTTGACCCGGTGATTAAGTTCACCGATCAGGATCTTCCGATGTTCGTCGGCGCGCCGCCGCTCGGTCATGTCGCGTGCGATCGTCGATGCTCCGATGACCTTGCCTTGATCATCTTCAAGCGGTGAAATCGTCAAGGATACCCAGACCAGGCTGTCATCCTTGCGCCGACGGATGGTTTCAAAGTGCTCGATGTGCTCTCCTCGGCCAAAGCGGTCCAGAATATTCGCCTCTTCGCCGTGGCGATTGGAGGGGACCAAGGTCATGATGGATTTGCCCACGATTTCGTCAGGCGAGTAGCCGAACAGGCGTTCAGCGCCCTTGTTCCAGCTCGTTATCATACCCTTGAGGTTTTTGCCTATGATGGCGTCATCGGAGGATTGAACGATCGCCGCGAGCCGCTCCGCAAGCGCCTCGGCCCGCTTGCGCTCGGTGATGTCCACCAACATGTTTACCGCGCCGGTGACTTCGCCAGTGGCATCGCGAAGCAGGGTTGGATAGGAAATGTAGGGTACACGAGTACCATCCGGCCTCTCGCACACCGCCTCCGCTCCCCCCTTTACTTGCCGCTTTTCTTTCAGGGCTATCGCCAAGGGGGATTCATCGTGCGGCAGCAACTCTCCATCCGGCCTATATAGTCGCCAGGAGCCGTTCCATCGATCCGAACCAAGTTTCGGCTCGCGGCCCCAGAGTTCGACGGCGGCCGGGTTGTAAAAAGTGAGCCGACCCGAGGCGTCGGTTGTGTAGACCGCGTTCGGGAGAGCTTCGATAAGATCGCGAAGGCGCTTTTCGCTTCGCATGGTCTCGTCTTCGCTCTGCTTGCGCTCGGTGATATCGCTGAAAGTGACCACCACCCCTGCAATCCGATTGTCGCGGGTACGGTAGGGCAACATGCGCCGCGAGTACCAGCGGCCGGCGTCGCTTGGCACCTCTGCAACGATCGGGGCAAGCTTTTTCAGCACCGTTTCGGCATCAATTATCAGGTTATCGTCTGCGAACTTGCGCGCGAAGTGGGCGATCGGACGGCCAATGTCGGTCGAAACAAGATCGAAGAGTTCCTTGGTCGCGGGAGCGAACCATTTGATGCGCAGTTTTTCATCGAGGAACAGCGTCGCGGTTTCGGATCCGGCCAACAGATTGTTGAGATCATTGGTGGCCGCTTCCAACTCGCCGATCTTGTGCTGAAGCTGGCTATTGACAGTGTTCAGTTCCTCGTTGAACGACTGGAGTTCTTCCTTGGAGGTTTCCAGTTCCTCGTTCGTGGACTGAAGCTCCTCGTTCATCGAGGTCGCTTCCTCGTTCGACGCTTTCAGCTCCTCATTGGCGGTTTCAAGATGCTCGACAGTGCTCCGCAGCTCGGCGCGCGTCGCTTTCAGTTCTTCCTGAAGCGCGCGTTCACCAGCGGCAATTTCCGCCGTTTCGTCCCGCGGAGCTGCCGGGCCACCGCCGGCCTGAGGCCCCTCCGGTGTGAAGCTCACGAGCAGATGGCCGCTCTCTCCAGGCCGACCAGTCAGCGGCATGACAGTCATGGTGACCGCACCGGTCTTGCTGGAGCGGGTGCGTGCACTGACTGTGACGCTTCTGTTTTCCCTGGAAGCGTCACGGATTGCGGATCGAAGTTTGAGAGCGAGCCCTTCGCGGACCATGCTCAGCAAATCCCTCGTCGGTTCGCCGGGCGGCTGCTCCAGATAATCCCTTGTCGTTCCATGAAAATAGAGCGCGCGGCCCTTGCGGTCGATTAGGACGGATGCCGGAGCATAGCGTTCAAGCAAGGCGCGCCGCGCAGCTTCTGCGACCGATGCTGCCGAGTCGGGCGGGGGTGACGCCGGCTTGTCAGTCTGATCTGGTCCCACGGGTCCGCGATGCTCCCGGTAGTCGATGAGGTCATGCCGCGTCGGTCCGACGCGGCGGTATATCCGCCATTTCTTCGAGCAGCTCTCAAACAGATCGTCGAGGTGGCCGACCGTCTCGGCATTACCAAGGAACAGATGTCCGCCCTGACGCAGCGCGAAATGACAAAGTGCGATGACACGCTGCTGTGCGTCGGGTTCGAGATAGATCAGGAAATTGCGGCACGAAACCAGATCCAGCCGGGAAAAGGGCGGATCGCGCAACAGATTGTGCTGCGCAAAGACGATCGTGTCGCGAAGTTCCTTGCTGACCTGATAGTTGCCATCGAGTCTTTCGAAAAAGTGCTGGATGCGCTCCGGCGGGAACTCGGCCACTGCCGCCGCCGGATAGACGCCATCGCGGCCCTTGCGAAGGTTGTCTTCCTGCGCGTCGGTGGCAAACACCTTGAGATCGAACCGCTTTCCGGCGGCAGCCGCGTGCTCCATTACCAGCATAGCAATGGAATAGGCTTCCTCGCCCGTCGAACAAGCAGGAACCCAGATCCGTATCGTGGCCCCTGACTCTCTTTCGGCGACCAGTGGAGCGATCACCAGATCCGATAACGTTTTCCATGCCTCGGCGTCGCGGAAGAATCCGGTCACGTTGATCATCAGGTCCGAGACAAGCGTGGTGATTTCCTCGGGATTGGCCCGCAACTCGTCCAGATACCCGTTAAGCGTCTCGATGTTCTTCAGGCCTAAGCGGCGGTAGATGCGCCGCCGCTGGGTGCTGCGCTTGTAGCTGCTGAAGTCATATCCGCTCCGGGCGCGCAGAATTTCGAGAACCTGCTCGATCTTCGCCTCGCCACCGCCCAGTACGGCAGGTGCGGTTTCGATTGGAGCGGCGACATAACCATGGCGAGTGTAAGCAAGTATCACGTCCGGCATCTGTTCAGGTGCAAGGACATGGTCGGCCAAATTCGCCGCTATGGCGCTCCTCGGCATACCGTCGAATTTCGCGGTTTCGGGGGCTTGAATGAGGCTCATGCCGCCCTCGGCCCGGATGTCCTTCAAGCCCTCGGTGCCATTGCTGCCGGTTCCCGACAAAACGATGGCGATGGCCCGTTTCCGCTGGTCCGACGCAAGCGATCGGAACAGGACATCGACGGGATGGCGGTTGCCGCGGACCTCTGCCGGTCGGGACACGTGCAGCCCGCCATCGCTGATTTTGAGGTCGGTATCGGGAGCGATCACATAGACCCGATCGGAAACGATTCGCATGCCGTCCACGACTTGCGCAACCTGCATGGTCGTGTGAGATGCCAGAACGCGCGCCATCTCGCTTTCGTGCTTCGGGTCGAGATGCAGGACGACCACGAAGGCGCAGCCGCTGTCCGCCGGCATCGCATCGAAAAAGCAGCCAAGCGCCTCGATGCCGCCGGCTGACGCGCCGATGCCGACGACGGAAATGGTCGGAGACTCAACATTGGTTTCCTGAGGGGCGTCCGGACGGGCCTGAGCGCTCCGGACTGGCGGGGGCGGTTCAGCAGGCGCGTCGGCTTTCGCTTTTGATCGCCTTTGAGGTCTCCCAGTTTCTTCGTTTGCCATCGATTTTTACGTTTCACATGCTCTCAGCGGGCCACCGAATTCGGTCCCTAAGGTATCTGCCAAGAGCCGCGCGGCCCAAGCTTGCGCTGATTTTCGCACCCCACCTCATCCCCGGCAACTCTATTTCGATCGACGCTGATTTCGAACTCGCCTTTGGGTTACCTCAGGCCGATCTGTACCGACCTAAAAGTCCGCTCCTGAAGATCCGACGACTGAAGCACTCTGTCCGCAATCGGCCCCATTCAAGACCTCACATGTCCCACCAAAGCGTGTGCTATCATTCGGACTCAATTCTTCCGCCCTCGCCCCCCGTCACCCCTTCCTCTTCTCCACCTCCGCCTGCCTCAGCAAAAACCGCTGGATCTTGCCGCTCGGCGTCTTCGGCAATTCCGTCACGAACTCCACCTCGCGGGGATAGGCGTGGGCCGAGAGGCGTTTGCGGACATGCTGGGCGAGTTCCTCGGCCAGCTCCGGGCTGCCCTTGTAGGCGGGCGCCAGGATGACGAAGGCCTTGACGATTTCGGTGCGCTGCGGGTCGGGCACGCCGACGACCGCGGCCTCGGTGACGGCGGGGTGTTCGATCAGCGCACTTTCGACGTCGAAAGGGCCGATGCGATAGCCCGACGAGGTGATGACGTCGTCGGCGCGGCCGATGAAGGAGACCGAGCCGTCCGGCTCATATTCCACCGTGTCGCCGGTGCGGTAGTAGCCGCCCGAAATGGCCGGGGTTTCGGCCTGGTGGTAGCCGCCGAACCAGCGCAGCGGCGAATTGGCGATGTCGACGGCAAGGATGCCCGGCTGGTTGGGGCCGAGCTCGTTGCCGGCCTCGTCCAGCACCACCATGCGGTAGCCCGGCATGGCAAAGCCGGCGGAGCCCGCGCGGACAGGGTGCGCGAGGCCATGATGGTTGTTGACCATCATGCCGTTCTCGGTCTGGCCGTAATGGTCGTGGATCGGCGCATCAAGGTGGGCGTCGAACCAGCGGATCACTTCCGGGTTGAGCGGCTCGCCGGCGCTGCTCACCACGCGCAGCCGGCCTTTCACACGCGCGGCGGCGTCGGGGCCTTCGGCGAGCAGCAGGCGGAAGGCGGTGGGCGAGCCCGCGAGGCTGGTGACGCCAAGCCGCTCGATGACGTCATAGGTGGTCCTGGCGGTGAAGGCCCCCTCGTTGAAGGTGGTGGCGATGCCGAGCAGCAGGGGACCCGTGATGGCGTAGTAGAGGCCGTAAGCCCAGCCCGGATCGGCGATGTTCCAGAAGATGTCGTCGGGCCGCAGCCCGATCGCATCGCGCATATAGGCGCCGAAGGCCAACAACGCGCCGAGCGGCACCGGCACGCCCTTGGGCAGGCCCGTCGTTCCGGAAGTCGACATCATCATGAACAGGTCTTGGCCCCGGCGCATCACCGGTTCGCAGGCTGGCGAAGCGGCGGCCAGGGCGGCGCGGAAATCGATGTCGCCCTGACGCAAGGCATCGTCCGCACCGAGGATGGTGGCGATCCGTGGAAGGTTGGCGACCTCGTCGAGCTTGCCGCGATTGGCCGGATTGGTCACCACCACCTTGGCCGCGCTGTATTCCAGGCGGTGCTCGATGGCCTTCGGGCCGAAGGCGGTGAACAGCGGCTGGTAGACGGCGCCGATGCGCCAGACGCCGAGGATCAGCGCCACCAGTTCGGGAATGCGCGGCAGCATGCCGGCAACGACATCGCCCGGGCCGACGCCCAGTCCCTTCAGCAGATTGCCGACACGTCCGGACATGTCGTCGAGATCCTCGAAGGTGAATTCGCTGAGCTCGCCACCGGCGGAGATCGCCCGCAGCGCCAACCGGTTCTGGCCGGTGTGCCGGCCGCAGCATTCGACATAGGCGTTGATGCCGGTCGCCGGATCGCCTTGCAGCCTGGCGATCTCATCCTCGATGCGGAAGCCCGAAACGGCGTCCTCATAGCGCGGCAAGCCGGCTTGTGTCGTGGTCATGAGAATCCTCCCTGGCGGTGCGCCATCTCCTCATGGCGCGCTGTCGCGGCGACAATGGCATCAGATGGCGCCGATGGGCAACGATCGATGCCTCGGGTTTTACAGGTTCGCCTCGGCGAAGATGCGCGCCGCCCAGTCGAGGAAGACGCGCAGGCGGGGCGAAAGCTGCCGGTTCTGCGGATAGAGCGCCGACAGCGGTGTCGGCGAGGGCGGGTATTCGGCCAACACCTCGACCAGTGTGCCGTCGGCCAAATCCTTCTCGAAGCGATAGCGCGGCGCCTGGATGAGGCCGAGGCCGAGCCGCGCCAGGTCGGCGGCGGTATCGGAATTGTTGGCGGCGACGCGGCCGGGCAACCTGACCTCACGGGTCTTGCCGGCGACGGTGAATTCGAAGGGCAGCACCTCGCCGGTGCGCGAGGAGACGAAGCCGATCGCCTGATGGCCGTCCAGCGCGTCGGGGGAGGCGGGCGTGCCGTGGCGAGAGAGATAGGCGGGGCTGGCGCAGGTCATCTCGCGGATCATGCCAAGGCGGCGCATGATCATGCCGCTGTCGGGCGGTTCGCCGACGCGGATGACGCAGTCGACACCCTCGCGCACGAGGTCGACCAGCCGGTCGCTCTGGCCGATCTGCAGGTCGATGAGGGGAAAGCGGGCGAGGAATTCCGGCAGGCGCGGCAGCAGGAAGGTGCGGGTGAGCAGCGTGCTGGCATCGATGCGCAGCAGGCCGAACGGCTCGGCATTGCGGAAGGCGGCCTCGGCATCCTCGATCTCGGCCAGGATCGACAGGCAGCGCCGATAATAGGCCTCGCCGTCCTGCGTGGCGTTCACCTGGCGCGTCGTGCGCTCCAGCAGCCGCGCGCCGAGATGCTCCTCCAGCCGCCGGATCGCTTCCGTCGCGGTCGAGCGGGGCAGGCCGAGATCGGCGGCGGCAGCGGTGAAGCTGCGCCGCTCCAGCACGCGGACGAAGAGCCGCATCGTGTCGAACCGATCCATGGGCTTTGTTCGCAGTTTCCGAATAGTGATGTCAAGAGATAGCTGATTATCCGGAAATTGGCGCGGCCTATATCCGTCCCACCAACGAGAAGGAGAGACTTCCATGACATCCGGCCAAACAAGTACGGCCAACCAAACAAGCACGGGTCAAACCAAAGCGGCGATCGTGACCGGAGCCTCGAAGGGCATCGGCGCGGCGATCGCGCGGCGGCTTGCCCGCGACGGCATTGCCGTCGTCGCCAACTATGCACGGGGACAGGCGGAGGCCGAGGCGCTGGTGCGCGCCATCGAAGCCAATGGCGGCAAGGCGATCGCCGTGCAAGCCGACATCGCCGATCCCACGGGCATCGCCAGCCTTTTCGACGCCGGCGAGAAGGCCTTCGGCGGCATCGATATCCTGGTCAACAATGCCGGCATCATGAAGCTTTCGCCGATCGCGCAGGCCGATGACGCCTTCTTCGATACCCAAATCGCGATCAATCTCGGCGGCGTGTTCCGCGGCATGCGCGAAGGCGCGCGGCGGCTGCGCGACGGCGGCCGCATCGTCAATTTCTCGAGCAGCGTCGTCGGCCTCTACCAGCCGGGTTACGGCGTCTATGCCGCCACCAAGGCGGCGGTCGAGGCGATGACGCACATCCTGGCCAAGGAGCTTGGCGCGCGCCGCATCACCGTCAACGCGGTGGCGCCCGGACCGGTCGAGACGGCGCTGTTCACGGACGGCAAGAGCGCGGCGCAGATCGAGGCCATCGGAAAAATGATCCCGCTCGGCAGGCTCGGCCAGCCCGGCGACATTGCCGGCGTGGTGTCGTTCCTGGCCGGGCCGGACAGTGGCTGGGTCAACGGGCAGATCATCCGCGCCAATGGCGGCGTGATCTGAGGAGGCAGGCCCCTGCTGTCCGCCGACCTGCTCCATCCCCGAACCCTGAAGCCAACCTCCAGAAACAAGGAACAGACAATGCCATTCGCCAATATCAAGATGCCGCAGGCCGCGCTCTCCAAGGCGCAGAAGGAAGACCTCATCCATCGCACGACAGCCATGTTCGTCGACTTCTTCGGCGAGGGCGTGCGGCCCTACACGATGGTGCTGGTGGAGGAAGTCGCCGACGGCGGCTATGGCCGCGCCGACGAGGTGTTCATCGTGCCGGAAGCTTTTCGCGCCGAGGAATAGGCCTTCGAACGCGATACCCGTCATATGACGACTGGTCGCCGCGAACGCCAACGTCCACTCTGTCCGCGGGCCTTTCAATGCATGTCGGTTCCCGAAAAACCGATGCCCCCTTTGGGGCGGCATGCATTCGCGGCGGGGGCCAGGTGGGCAGCCCCGAGTTGTCCACCTGTCTCGCTTCTTTCGTCGCCGGAACTTGCCCAATCTATGGAACCGGATGCGCTCAGGTGGCTTCGGGCGCCTGGGAGTCGTTGGAGTTGCTCACCTGTGCCGTTACGGCCGACAGTTTCTGGTGCTTGGTCAGCACCGGTTTGAAATAAGCTCTTTTCATCGAAGGTCCCCGCCTGACGTATGGGGACGTTGGCATGCGAATCCCCGCCGGAGTCAACAACTTGGGCTCAAGGCTCGCTCTTGGGCACGCCGACCCAGTCGGCCGCGATCTCGGCGAACAGCCAGTCGCGGAACGCCCTGACCTTTTTCTGGCGCAGCGCGCCTTCGGGATAGACGACGTAGTAGCTGGCGGCTGATTTCAGCGCGAGGTCGAAGGGTCGCACCAGCCGCCCGGCCGCGAGGTCGGCCGAGACCAGCGCGCTGCGGCCGAGCAGCACGCCTTCGCCATGCACGGCCGCCTCGACGGCGAAGGTGGCGGAATCGAAGCGCACGCCGCGTTTGGGGTCGATACCTTCGACGCCGGCCTGTTCAAGCCATGTCGCCCAGTCGATGCGGAAGGCGTCGTGGATCAGTTTGTGATGCCTCAAATCCGTGGGCTGCCGCAGCGGGTGCTCGCCTTGCAGCAGTTCCGGGCTGCAGACCGGGAAGACCTCCTCGTCGGCGAGGAATTCCGCCGTCACCCCGGTATAGCCGCCGCGGCCGTAGCGGATGGATATGTCGATGCCGTCGCTGACGAAATCGGCCAGCACGCCCGAAGTCGCCAGCCGCACGTCGATGTCGGGATTGGCGCGATGGAAGCGGTGCAGCCTCGGCACCAGCCAGCGGCCGGCAAAGCCGTCCGACGTGCTGACGTTCAGGATGCGCGTCGAGCGGTCGGGCGTGGCGGCGATGGTGGCGGCGGCGATCTGGTCGAGCGCCTTGCCGACCTCCGCCGCATAGGCCGCGCCGACAGCGGTCAGGCGCACGGAGCGCGTGCCGCGATCGAAGAGCTGGATGCCCAGCCTGTCCTCGATGTTGCGGATGGCGCGGCTGACGGCGCCATGAGTGAGGTTGAGCTCTTCCGCCGCCTTGGAGAAGCTCAAATGCCTGGCGGCCGCGTCGAAGGCGGGCAAGGCGGTGAGGGGCGGCAATCTGCGCGGCATGGGTTCCACCTGTGAGCGTTGCTCACAAATCCTGCACAAAGAGTCGTTTGTCGTCCAGCCCGAAACCGCCCAATATTCAGGCGTACCAAGCATCCACACCGGACTTCCGGTTTATCGATGCGCTGAATTGACCAGACAAGTGTGAGCAATCGTCATGCTCGCCCGGTGGGCGACATCGGCATTCTCGCGCCCGCTAGAACACAGGAGACGAACATGAACCTGACCCTTGGACCCATCACTGCCGCGGTGAGCGGCCTTGCCATGCGAAGCGCGGCAGCGTTCGAGCGCCGCCGCACATTGCGCAAGGTTTCCCGGCTTTCCGACCGCCGTTTGCATGACATCGGCCTTGAACGCGACTGGGACGGTTCAATTCTCGGCAATGGGAGGGCGATATGACCAGCACGTTGATCATCGGCGCGACCGGGCTTCTCGGCAGCGAGATGGCGAAGGCCAGCGCGCGCAATGGCGACAGCTTGCATGTACTCGTCCGGCCGGCAACATCAGCCAATGGAGAGCGGATGCGCCCGCTGAAGGAGCTCGGCGCCACGGTGCATGTCGGCGATCTCGACGACTATGACAGCCTTGTGCGCGCGGTCGGCAAGGTCGATCGCGTCATCAGCTCGGTGCATGTCGGCTCGGCCAGCGAGATGACGCTGGTGCGCGCCGTCAGGGATGCCGGCGTCTCCCGCTATGTGCCGTCCGCCGGCTTCGGCCTCGACTTCGCCGCCGCCGCGCCCGGCTCGATCGAACCGCTCGACATCAAGCGGGCCGTCTTCGACGCGGTCCGGGAGGCCGACCTGCCCTATACGGTGATCTACACCAACGGCTTCTTCTCGACCTGGGTGGCGACCCTGGGAGACCTGACGCGCTTCGGCTCCTCGCCGCTGCCGCCCGACGAGGTGACGCTCTATGGCGACGGCAATGTGCCGGCGACATTTGTCAGCGAGAAGGATATCGCCGCCGTCACGATGCGCGCGCTGGAGGATCCCGATGCTGTTCGCGGCGAGATCCGCGTCGCGCAGAACAAGATCACGCAGAGCGGGATGATCGAGCTGTGGCGCCGGGTGAGTGGCCGCTCGCCGCGCGTCAAGCAGATGAGCGCCGATGAGTTGGAGGCGATGATCGCGGCGGTTCCCGGCCTTGGATTGCTGCGGGCGTTCTGGCTCCGTGGCGAGACCGCGCTCGAGACGGCCACTCCGGAAGCGGGGACGCTCTATCCAGAGCTGAGGTTCGAGACGATTGAAAGCGCTTTTATGGCGATGGCCGGCGCGGGCAAGAAGACGGTGTGACTGTTGGACGCCCCCAATGGGCGCCGTAGAGCGCGGCGGGCGTGGTTGGCTTCCCCGGTGGTTGACCGCGCCGCCCATCCAGCCGATAGGTCCGCGCGAACAGCCCGAGACCTGCTAATGCCCAACCTCAGAGATACAACCCGCGCTCCCGACACCGCCTGGCAGGACGATGTCCGCCAGGGCGTGCGCCATGTGCGCGACCTCGCCTCCCTGCCGCTCTCGCCGGCCGAACGCGAAGCCGCGCAGGCTGCCGCCACGCTGCACAAGGTGCGCGCGCCAAAAAGCTATCTCGACCTGATCGACTGGAACGATCCGGCCGATCCGATCCGGGCCCAGGTGATCCCGTCGCCTGGGGAATTGGAGGAGGCCGAGGGCGAGCTCGGCGATCCGATCGCCGATCATGAATTCAGCCCGGTGCCGCGATTGACGCATCGCCATGCCGACCGGGTGCTGTTGTTCCCGACCTATCAATGCGCGGTCTATTGCCGGTTCTGCTTCCGCAAGGAATCGCTGACCTCGATCGGCCGTGGCTATACGCGCGAGGCGCTGGAGCCGGCGCTGGCCTATATAGCGGATCATCCCGAAATCCGCGAAGTGATCCTGACCGGCGGCGATCCGCTGTCGCTGCCGGATAAGGCACTTGCCGAAATCCGCGCCCGTGTCGAGACTATTGCCCATGTGCGGCTGTTGCGCATCCACACGCGCGTCCCGGTGGCGCTGCCGTCGCGCATCACGCCAGGGCTGGTCGCGGCACTGCAGGGTCGGCTGATGGTGACGGTGGTCACCCACTTCAACCACGCGCGCGAGATCACCGATGCCGCCGAAGCCGCTTGCCGCACCTTGCGACAGGCCGGTTTCGTGCTGCTCAACCAGAGCGTTCTGCTGAAGGGCGTCAACGATACGGTCGAGGCGCTGGAAGAGCTCTGCCGCGAGCTGATGTACCGGCTGGGGATAAAACCCTATTACCTGCACCATGGCGACCTCGCGCGTGGCATGGCGCACCGGCGCACCACGATCGCGCACGGCCAGGCGCTGGTGGAAGCGCTGCGCGCGCGCCTGTCGGGCATCTGCAATCCGATCTATGTCATCGACCTGCCGGAAGGGGGAGGGAAGGTGCCGCTCGGACCCTGTCCTATCGAGGGACAGGACGGGGAAAGCTGGCGCATACGCGGGCTGGATGGGAAGGTGAGGGATTATCGGGAGATTTTGGGCGTTCGGGAAGAAAGGCCCTCGAAGAATCCGGCTGCCGGCTCATGACGCCAGGATGTTACTCCTGCTTGCGTCATAGCAACTGTTCATAATGGCCAGCGTCTGCGCTGCCCCTCACCTGCCTGCCGGCATCCTCTCCCCGTGTAGTGACGGGGAGAGGGGCGCTACCGTCGCCGATTTCGCCAATCTCAAGCGTTGCAGGAAAACCACCGGCGTTGCGGCCGGTCCTCTCTCCCCGTCACTATACGGGGAGAGATGTCCGGCAGGACAGTGAGGGGCGGCGCTGACGCCAAAGATTGCTGCATTCGGCCGGAAACTCATGATGTCGTAACGCAGCAGGAATAGTCGGGCTGACCCTAAACCCCATCACCGTCGACAAACGCCAGCACGACCACACGCGAGGCAATGCAGTATGCGATCCTGACCCGGCGGCCGGTCCTCGTCGTCGCGTGGCCGGCCTCCAAGTTCACGACGATGTCCTCGTAGCCCAGCACCTCGCGGTCCAGCGGATAGGCAGCCTTGTAGACCGCTTCCTTGGCGGCGAAGAGGACGCGGCCGGCAAGCTGCCGGTCGGCGGTACCCGTCCGGTCGGCGGGCATGGCAACGAGGGCGGAAATCTCATCGGGCAGGGGCAGCGCCGGTTCGACATCGATGCCCAGCGAGCCGATGCCGGCAACGGGTGCGACCGCTGCCACGGCCATGTCGTCGTCATGGGCGAGCGAGCCGGTTATCCCCTGCGGCCAGGCGGGCGCGCCGGAGGGCGTGCGCAAGAGGGCGAAACCGTCGAAGCCGGCATCCGCCAGCAGCCGGTGCGCGATCCAGCGCGCCGCGCCGCTGGCCCGCCGCATGGCGGGCTGGCGGGCGGGGATGGAGCCTGCCTCCGCCGACAACAGATGGGTCTCGTCGCCTTCGCGGATGATCCTGCAGCCGGTGCGGACCCCGGCCGGGGCCATGGCGGCCATGGCGCGTGCCAGGGCGATTTCCTCGGACGGATCGACTGATGGCGTCATCGGTCGGCGGGCGCCAGGACGAGATCGGCGATCATTTCCCCGTCCTCGTCGAGCCCCTCTTCGACGAAACCGGCGCTGCGATAGAGCCGCCGTGCCGCCTCGTTCTCCGATTCGTAGCAGATCGACACGTGCCTGACGTGGCCGAGCCCTTGGATTTCCTCCAGCACCGCCCGCAGCGCGGCCTTGCCACAGCCACGGCCCTGCCAGGCGCGGTCGACCATGAAGCGGTAGATGCGGGCCTCGTCATCGTCGCGTGGCGCCTCGTACATCAGGAATCCGACAAGCTGGTCCCCGGCCATCACCGCGCGCGGCCGCGCGTCCCGATCGGACCGGGCTTCGCGCAGCGAGTCCGCATTGCCGGCGACGAAGTCCACCTGCTCCGGAGCCAGTCGCAGGGCCGTGACCAGGGCTCGATTGGCCTTGGTCACCGGGACGATACGGATGTCCACGGTGCCAGGCGCGCGGTCCGTCAAGAAGATGCCCCGGAGCCCTCGCTGACCGGCTCGACGAACCGGTGCAGCTTGGCCGGGTTGCCGCGCCAGATGGAGTTGGGCTCCAGCTCCTCGCCCTTCATCACGAAGGAATCGGCATCGACCATCGATCCCTTGCCCATCACGACGCCGTAGTGGACGAAGGCGGACGGCCCGAGCGTGCAGCCATCGCCGATGCGGATGAAGTCGGACTTGAACGCGCCTTCCTCCAGCGAATGGGCCTGGATGACGCAGCCTTCGTTAAGCGTGACGTCGTCGCCGATCTCCACCAGCGAGCGCTCGGTCAAATTGGCGCCGCCGTCATAGACGCGCTTGCCCACCTTGACGCCCAGCATGCGCAGGATCATCGGCCGGAACGGCGTGCCGGCGAACAGGCGCACGATGGGCGAATCCGCCAGCTTCCAGTGGCGCTCATGGCGCCAGAAGGTGACGTCGTAGATCGTCGTCATCTGCGGCTTCAGCTTGCGAAAACCAAGGCTTGCCCGCTCGACGAAGATGTAGAACGGAATGGTGATGGCCGAGGTCAAAAGCACCGCCACGAAGAGCGCGATCTCCGCCCATTCGGTGTAGTAGTTCAGCGCCCGGTCCCAGATCGCCAGCGTGGCGAACAGCATGACCCACTGCGTGGCGATGAACAGGAGGATCGTCACCAGATTGTGACGGTTCTTGAGCGGAATGCGCTTCAGCCGGTCTTCCTCGTCGATGCCGGCGATGAGTTCCTTGTCGCGGTTCACCATGCGCGGGATTTCAAAGGGGGGCGAGCCCAGAAGGCCGACATTCTCGCGCAAAGGCCCGTCGATCGGGACCATCACCTTGGTGCCGAGCAGGACGTTGTCGCCCGTGCGTCCGTCCGGCGGATAGTAGATGTTGTTGCCGAGATAGTTGCGCTCGCCGATCCGCGTCGGCTCGAGCCGGAACGCGGAAGCGGACTTGTGCATGTTGATCATGAAAAGCCCGTCCGACACCATGGTCTGAGTGCCGATCTCGCACAGGAGCGGGTTTTCGTGCTGCTGGTTGGAGCCGAAATTGGAGCCGGTCTGCACCACCTTGTTGAGGTTCCAGCCGATGGCGCTCATGTAATGGACGATGGCCGAGCTGTCGCCGAACAGCAGCCCGAGCACGCGCGAGTTGCTCGAGAACTCGGCAACCGTCTGCAGCCAGTAGCGGAAGCCGTAAAGCGTGTAGGTGCGGCCGGGTTTCAGGATCAGGCTGAACAGGCGCGGCACCAGCGTGGCGGCGAGGAAGGCGACGGCGATGTAGCCGAAAAGCGTGACCGTCGTGCCGATCGCCACAATGCCGATCGTCTCCTGATAGTCGTCGCCGACATTCTCCCAATAGCTGTGGAACAGAAGCGGCAGCGGGGTGATGATGGCAAACAGCCCTATCAGTTGCACGGCTTCGTAGAGGAAGCGACGGATGCGGGGAGGATTGACGTTGCGCACCTTGCAATAGTCCGCCGTGGTCGGCACCGCCGGCGATCCATGCCAGTGTTCGCCGTCGGGGATGCTTTGCCCGCGCTGCAGCGAGGAGGAATGGCCAAGCTGGCCGCCATCGCCGATCGCAGTGTCGATGTCGAGCGTGCAGCCGACGCCGACGAAGGCATCGCGGCCGATGTTCAGCGGCCCGGTGTGGATATAGCCGGCCTGGGCGCGATAGCCGAGGATCAGCGATTCCTTGCGCAGGATGGTTCGGTCGCCGATCGAAATCAGGTCGGTGCATACTGGCACGGCACGGGATTCGATGACCACGTTCTTGCCAATCCTGGTTCCCAGAAGCTGCAGGTAAAGGCTGTAGAGCGGGCTGCCGCGGAACAGCACGACAGGTGCCGTGCGGATCAAGGTTTTCACCACCCAGAAACGATAGTAGCGCAGGCCCCAGATCGGGAACGCTTCCGCCTTCCAGCGGCCGACGAGCACCCATTTGGCGACAACGGCAAAGCCCGACATGCCGAAGAACACGCCGGCCGAGAGCACCACGCACCTGATGTAGAGCTGCAGCGGCTCGTCGAGCGCGTCATAGACCCAGTTGAGGCCGTCATTGATCGCCCACAGCGCCACGTAGCTGTAGAGCGCGTAAAACAGCAGCTGCGCCGCGCCGCAGGTCCAGTAGACGAGATTGGACGCCTGGCGGGTGAGAACGGGCTCGTTGGTGGCGCTCGTCAGCTCTTCCGCCGCGCTCAGGTGCTTGGCCAGGCGCGCCACGGTCGGATAGAGATAGATGTCGCGCATCGACGTCGTCGCCCATTCCTTGCGGGTGCGCACGCGGGCGCAGAAATGGGCCATGAGCAGCGAGTTGGCGCCGAGGTCGTCGAAGAAATTGTCCTCGACCGACACGTCGTCGAACTTCAGCACGGCGCATAGCGCGTCGGCCAGGAAACGCTCGTCGTCATTGCCGGGCGCCACCATGGCGCGGTCGGCCGAAAGCCGGACGCTGGTCGGCTTGGGCAACTGGCGAAGATCGACCTTGTTGGAGACCGTCATCGGGATCGCCGGCAGTTCCTCCAGGTAGGAGGGCACCATGTAGTCCGGCAGCCGCCGCTTCATCGTCTGGGCAATGTCGGCGCGCGGGAGCGCCGGCTGGCCGGCCTTGGGCGCGTAATAGGCAACGAGCTCGACGCGGCCGGGCTCGATCTCCCAGGTGGTGACGGCGGCCTGCGCGATCTCAGGCTGGTCCAAAAGCACGGCCTCGATCTCGCCGAGTTCGATGCGATAGCCGCGGATCTTGACCTGGGTGTCGATGCGCCCGGCATATTCGATCTCGCCGGCGTCGTTGATCCGGCCAAGGTCGCCGGTGCGGTAGATGCGCTTCGACGGGTTGTTCGGCAGGCCGAGGAAGTCGGCAATGAATTTCTGTTCGGTCAGGTCCGGCCGGTTGAGATAGCCGACCGCCAGCCCGATGCCGGCAATGCCGATCTCGCCCAGTTCACCAGGCTCGGCAAGTTGCGGCAGCGAAGGGTCGAGAATGACGATCGAATAGGTGGGCAGCGGCGCGCCGATGGTCACCGGCCGGTCCGGCGTCAGCGCACCCATGGTTGCCGTGACGGTCGCCTCTGTCGGGCCATAGGTGTTGAGGATCTGCCGGCCGGGCTTCGACCAGCGCACCACCAGATTGTGCGGGCAGGCCTCGCCGCCGACCAGCAGCGTGCGCAGGCTGGGCACATCCGATGTCATGGACGACAGAAGCGTCGGGCTGCAGGCCATGCAGGTGATGTCGTGATGGCGCAGGAAATCGGCGAGCTCTTCGCCCACCAATGGCATCTGGCCCGGTGCCGGCACGACGGTCGCGCCGGCGACGAACGGCACCCAGATCTCTTCGGAGGAAAAGTCGAAGGCGATGGTCATGCCCTGGTAGACGCGATCGCCCGGCCGGTAGCCGTAGGACGCGGCGGCGACGCGGATGAAGTTGACGAAGCTCTGGTGGCGGATGGCCACGCCCTTGGGCCTGCCGGTCGTGCCCGACGTATAGAGGACGTAGCAGATGTCTTCGATCGCAGTGGCGGCCGATGCCTTGTGCGCCTTCAGCGGCGCGCTGGACTGGGCGGATATTTCGGCGGCGGCGCTGTCGATCAACAGATGCGGAACCGGCAACTCGCCGGCCCGCGATGCATAGGTGGCGATGGTGACGACCAGGCTGACGCTGGCGTCCTCGATGATGAGCGCCATGCGCTCCTGCGGAAAGGCGGTGGCCAGCGGCACGAAGGCGGCGCCCGCCTTCACCACGGCGAGCAGGGCGACATAGGTTTCCGCGGAGCGGTCGAGGATGAGCCCGACGCGGTCGCCCGGGCGCACGCCGCGCTTGACCAGCAGGCGGGCGAACTGGTTGGCTCTGCTGTCCAGCTCCCGATAGGTCCAGGCGCGGCCCTCGGAGATCACCGCCGGCAGCGTGGCAAATGTTTCGGCGAGTTGCTCGAAGACCTTGTCGAGCCGCTCGTCCGGCTGACCCGCCCGGGCAAAATCGGCGCCTGCCAGGACCTGGCGGCGCGCGTCGAGGGCAATTCCCGCAAGTGCATGGACGCTGTCGGGGCTGGTCCCGGGCTCTCCGCCCGATCTTGCCGCTTCCCTGTCCAGTTCGGCGATATCGATACCGTGGTCCATTTCCAAACTTTCTCGTCCTGGCTAAGCCGTCACGGGCACATCTCGGTCATGCCGCCGCGCCGGCAGGCATTGTCGGCTGTGCCGCCGCTGCAATTTGATCGTTGTTGATGGAGGTGGAATGACCGAAGCTTCCAAAACGGAAGATTCCGGAATTCCGACCGGCGATCGCTGACCGCCGGGTCCCTCTTTGGCCGCGCGGTTATCACGGAATCGGCCGCTCCGTCTTCACATGTTCGGGAGCATGGATACGGGACGTCGCCGGGGCGCTGCCTGTGGCGAGCGACATGCCGGGCAGGGCACCCATCGATCCGTGAAAACCTCGTTGCATTGCCCGTAACCCAACCCCGTGCGCCTGTGCGGCGGCCAGATTTCCGGCCGTTGAGGGATTGATATGCCATCCGATCTTTTCGCCAGTTTTTCTGAACTGTTGAATCTTGTTTCTGGATTGTGTCTGGGCGGCTTGCGCATGGCCGCAGCCGCCGGTTTTCCGGCCTTTTGAAAAAATCTTTCGGCGCCCGGGAATAAAGCGCGGCCCTTCCGGGTCTTGTCATCAGCGGGGCAAATCGGCCCGCGACGCGAAGAAACGAAACAAGGATTTAGCGAAATGACCAAGCTCGCTCTCAGCGTGGCCGCGATGTTGCTTGCCTCGAGTTCCGCCTTTGCCGGCAGCGACCATGGCGCCAACAATTCCAACCAGCCGGCCGCTCCGGTCGACACCAACCCGACGGCTTCGATCCCTTACACGGCACGTCCCCATGGCGTCGACACCAAGGTGACGACCGGGCCGAAGCAGGAGTCGGTGCAGGACATCATCAACCGGCACAATGACGAGGGCATCTGGGGCAACTGAGCGCTCGGTCTTCGAACATCCCAGGGGCTTGGCCCTCCGTCATTCCAAGACGTGCCTTTAGCCACCACTCAACAGAGGAAGAACCACCATGTTCAGCATGACACGCCGCACACTGCTCGGAACCGCCACTGCCGCCGCTGCCTTCGGCCTCGCCGGCAAGCTTGAATTCACCCGCCCCGCTTTCGCGCAGACGCCGGTGGAGCCGACCGTCGGCTTCTACAAATACACGGTCGGCGACATCGAGGTCACCGCTATCTATGACGGCATCTGGAAGAAGCCGCACGACCCGGCCTTCATCAAGAATGTCTCGGTAGACGACACCAAGGCCGCACTCGCCAAGGCGGGTCTGACCACCGACTTCATGCCCATTCCGCTCACCGTCGTGGTGCTCAAGATGGGCGGCAAGCTGATCATGATGGATGCGGGCTCCGGCGTCGGCCAGTGGCAGGCCAACGCCACGCATCTGCCGGCCAACATGGCCGCCGCCGGCATCGACTACAAGGCGATCGACACCATCATGATCTCGCATTTCCACCCCGACCATGTCTGGGGCCTGATGGAGAAGGGCACCAACACGCCGGTGTTCCCCAATGCCGAGCTGATCGTCAACGCCACCGAATACAACTGGTGGACCGACCCGAGCCGGCTGGCCAAGCTGCCCGAGGGCCGCAAGCCGGCGGGCAAGCGCATCGCCGAGAACTTCCCGAAATGGAAGAACTGGAAGCTGGTCGAGGACGGCGCCGAGGTGGCGCCCGGCATCCAGATCATCGCCGCACCCGGCCACACGCCCGGCCACTCGGTGTATCTCGCCAACTCCGGCAAGGAGCAGCTGATGATCTCGGCCGACACCATGTATGTGCCGGCTTTGCTGGCGCCGCATCCGGAATGGCAGGGCGCTTACGACCAGGATGGGGCCACCGCAATCACCACGCGCCACAAGATCATCGACCGGGTGATCGCGGACAACATCCGCATTTCCGGTTCGCACTTCCCGTTCCCGGGCACCGGCGTCTTCGTCAAGGACGGCAATGCCTATGGCTTCACTCCGGTCGAAATTTGAGCGTCAGCTCCCAATCCAGACAAGCGAGACAGACAATGAAACAATTCCTCATGGGCAAGCACGCCCTCTGCGGCCTGCTCGGCGCCATCGCCGTGCTGACCGTCGTTCCCGTCGCCACGATCATGCCGGCCTATGCGGTCGACGACATCGAAGGCGCCGACGCGCCAGACCTCACCGCCGTCAAGGCCAAGATCGAGGCCAAGGACTACAAGGGCGCGCTGGCGGATTTGCGTGACCTCGCGCAGGACAACCAGCAGGCCGACGTCTACAATCTGCTTGGCTTCACGCTGCGCAAGACCGGCGACCCCACCACCGCGCTGACCTACTACAACAAGGCGCTGGAGCTGAAGCCCGACCACAAGGCCGCCCGCGAATATCTGGGCGAGCTCTATGTCGAGACCGGCGACATGGCCAAGGCTCAGGAGCAACTGGCCTCGCTGCAGAAACTGTGCCCCGCCGGCTGCGACGAGCTTGCCGATTTGCAGAAGGCCATCGACACCAAGGTGACGAAGTAGGGCGGGCAAGGCGGTTGCCTTGCTCGCGAAGGCCAGCGCAGCCCCCGCTCCGACCGCTTCGCGGCCCATCTCCCCCATTCCATGGGGGCGAGGAACCCAAGCTCTCCAAAGCCGCGACCTCGGCAGCTAGGATTTCCTCGCCCCCGCGAAGTGGGGGAGAGGTGGCTCGGCGAAGCCGAGACGGAGAGGGGGCCTTGGCGCTAACCCATCCCCCAACCCACCAAAGTTCGGGCGCTCGTGGCTGGCGCCCATTGCCGGAGCCGGCGCCTCTCCCTCGAGCCGGCTCCGGCCCTTTCGAGCCTCACACATTTGCGCGCGATCCCCACGCGCGGACGACGCCTGCACGGTGTCAAGACACTGGAGCCCGACCATGACCCTGAACGAACGCGCCGCGAAGCTCACCGGCCTCGCCGCCAGACTGTACCTACGGGACGCGGCGCTGCTTGCCGGCCGCCTGCTTTTGTCCCTCATCTTCCTGCATGAGGGCGCCACGCTCGCCACCCATTTCGAGGGCGCCGCCAAGGCCATGGCGGCCCTTGGCGTCGGCCTGCCGCTGTTCATCGCCACCATGGCGCTGCAACTGGGGGCGGGGCTTTCCGTCGCGACAGGCCTGCTGACGCGGCTTGGCGCCATCGGGCTCGGCCTGTTCTGCCTAGCCACGGCCATGCTGTTCCACACCAACTTCGCCAGCCAGAACGAACTGCTGCATTTCGAAAAGGATCTGGCCATATCAGGCGGCATGTTCGTGCTGGCCGCCGCCGGCGCCGGCAGGGTCTCGCTGGACTGGTTGTTGGCCGGCTATCTCAGGCAGCGCCAGCGCGACAAGGAGATGGTGGCGGCGCTGCTGGCGGTGGAGAACCAGTTTTCCGTGGAGGTGCGGCTGCCGGTTTGAGGAGAAACCCAGCCCGCGCCCCGCCCACACACGCTTGCACGCACTATGCTGGAACCAGCCTTAATGCTCCGCATTCTATAAGCAGGGGCTCAAGGAGCGTGACGTGAAAGCGATTTTGGCACTGGTGGGCGGCTTTGTCTTGACCCTTGCGGTCTTCGGCAGCGGGCTGGGCTTTGCCGCCTGGCTGCTCGCCGCCAAGTCTCCGCACGAGGCAAGGCGGACCGTGAGCGTCGCGGAGCTGTGGACCAGGGACGCGCGGCCGGTGAACAAGACGGCGCAGAACCTCGAACGCCTGCCGGCCGACCAGCCCGCGGCGCCCGACATCGCCGCCAGGGAGCAGGCACCCGACCCGACCGCGACCGGTTCGATCGCGCCTTCGGCTGGAGCGGCCGAACTGCCGGGGCCGCATGTCAAATGGTGCGCCAGCCATTACCGCTCCTACCATCCCGACGACAACACCTACATGTCCTATAGCGGGCGGATGCGCCCCTGCGTCTCGCCCTATCTCGACGCCGGCGCCGACCAGGGCGCGCAGCCTACGGCCGAAGTCAGCTATGTCTCGGGCGACGCCGCTATGGCCGCCACGACGGGGCTTTCGGCTGACCATGTCGATTCCTGCTTCAGCCGCTACCGCTCCTACCGGCCCGACGACAACAGCTACCAGCCCTATTCCGGCGGACCCAGGCGCCAGTGCGAGTAGCGCCGGTGCCGGGTAAACATGGCTGAAGGGCGCGGCTTGTGATCCCGACGATCACGCAAATTTTTTGGATCGTTCGCACCGGCGCGGCGTTCATCCCCCACACAAGGGAGAACTGACATGAACGACGACCGCGACGACAAGATCCGCGACCGCGCCTACGAGATCTGGCAGCGCGAAGGCGGCGGCCATGGCGACCATGACCGGCACTGGCACCAGGCTGAGATGGAGATCGACAGGGAAGCCGCCCTGCCGCTGACGGCCGACGATGCGCTTCCGGAAACCGGCGAGATCGCCAGCACGGACGTGCTGCAGGTCGAAGCGCTGGCGGCCCGTACCGGCATATCGGGCGACGAGGCGCAGGCGCTGATCGACAGGCTCGGCACCGATCGCGTCGCGATCGAGCAGGCCGCGCGCGGCCTCAAGGCGAAGCGCGGGCGCTGAACGCAAGGCCTTTCGAAACAATGCGTTGGCGCGGTTCGATGAGAAGATGATTCATCGAGCCGGCGGCGCGAAACCATGACCCGGGCGAAGCCGTAGGGCGCTATCCTCCGTCATCCGCCCCGTCATCAACGGCAATGTCGGAACCCTTGGCTGTCTCGCAGGTTCCTTCTGCCCACCCCAACAGGAGATGCAGGCCATGGACCACACCCACCACATCAGGCTGACCAATGCCGAACTGACCCCGGATGCGCTCGAAGGCGCCACCATCTACGGCCCCGGCGACGAGAAGATCGGCTCGGTCGACCACCTGCATGCCGGCCAGGTCGTCATCGATGTCGGCGGCTTCCTCGGCATCGGCGCGAAGCCCGTGGCCGTGCTGGCCAACGAACTCGATTTCATGCGCGACGAGGACGGCGACATCCACGCCGTGACCAGCTGGACCAAGGACCAGCTGAAACAAATGCCCGAACACCGCGACTGACAATGAGAAGGGCTCGGCATCAGCCGGGCCCTTCGTCTTTTCCAAGGGAGAGACCGATGATCAGGAAGCTGAAAGACGGAAAATACCGGCTTTATTCGAGGAAGAAGGACGACAAGACGGGGAAGCGGCGGAATTTGGGGACGTTTGATACGCGCGAGGCGGCGGAGAAGCATGAGAAGGAGGTGCAGTATTTCAAGCGGCATTGAGGGATGCTGAGGCGTGCCTCGGTCTCGTTGCTGCAATTGGCGGTGGACAAGAAGCGCTATGGCCAAAGCGTTGCGACGCCGCCAAGCGGCGTGAAACTCGTGTGGAACAAAATAAGCATCCGCGCGTTTGGGCTTTCGGCTTGGTCTGGCCATGGGGTCCGCGTGGGGAGGGGTTTTTGGGCGTATCTCGGTTACCAAAGGAACATCTGGATTCTCGGCAAATACTCAGCGCTCTCAAGGCATTTCGAAACGGAGATTTTTCCGTCCGCATCGAAAACGTCTATGACGGGCTGAGTGGCGAAATCGCAGATACGTTCAACCAAATTGTCGAACTCAATGACCAGGTGACGCGTGAATTCGCGCGGCTCAGCCGGGTGGTCGGCAAAGATGGGCGCATCAGCGAGCGGGGCCATGTCAGGAACGCCAAAGGCAGCTGGGAATCCAGCGTTCGGTCGGTCAACGACCTGATCGAGGACATGGTGCAGCCGACCGCCGAGGTTGCCCGGGTCATCGGCGCCGTTGCCAAGGGCGATCTGTCCCAGACCATGATGGTGGAGATCGACGGGAGGCCGCTGCGCGGCGAATTCCTGCGGATCGGCAAAATCGTCAACACAATGGTCGAGCAACTCGCCTCGTTCACTTCGGAGGTGACGCGAGTGGCGCGCGAGGTCGGCACCGAGGGCAAACTTGGTGGACAGGCGCGGGTCAAGGGTGTGGCAGGCACCTGGAAGGATCTGACCGACAATGTGAACGCGATGGCGACCAATCTGACGAGCCAGGTGCGCAACATCGCGGAGGTGACTACGGCCGTCGCGTCGGGTGACTTGTCAAAGAAGATCACCGTCGACGTGAAGGGCGAGATCCTGGAGCTGAAGTCGACCATCAACACCATGGTCGACCAGCTCAACTCGTTTGCCGGCGAGGTGACGCGCGTCGCGCGCGAAGTCGGCACCGAGGGGAAACTCGGCGGCCAAGCCCGCGTCGAGGGCGTGGGTGGCACCTGGAAGGACCTGACGGACAGCGTGAACCTGATGGCCGCCAACTTGACCGGCCAGGTCCGCAATATCGCCGATGTGACGACCGCGGTGGCGCTCGGCGACCTGTCGAAGAAGATCACCGTCGACGTGAAGGGCGAGATTCTGGAGCTGAAGTCCACCATCAATACGATGGTCGACCAGCTCAACTCGTTTGCCGGCGAGGTGACGCGCGTTGCGCGCGAGGTCGGCACGGAGGGAAAGCTCGGCGGCCAGGCGCAGGTGCGGGGTGTCGCTGGAACCTGGAAAGATTTGACCGACAACGTCAATTCAATGGCGGCCAACCTGACCGGCCAGGTGCGCAACATCGCCGAAGTGACCACCGCGGTGGCCCTGGGCGATCTGTCGAAGAAGATCACGGTCGACGTGAAGGGCGAGATCCTGGAGCTCAAGAACACCATCAACACGATGGTGGATCAGCTGAATTCCTTCGCCTCGGAGGTGACGCGTGTCGCACGCGAAGTTGGCACCGAGGGAAAGCTGGGCGGCCAGGCAGAAGTCCGAGGGGTCGGAGGCACCTGGAAGGACCTGACCGACAACGTCAATCTGATGGCGGCCAATCTCACCGGGCAAGTGCGCAACATTGCCGACGTGACGACGGCCGTTGCGCGCGGGGATCTCTCCAAGAAGATCACGGTCGACGTGAAGGGCGAAATCCTGGAGCTCAAGAACACCGTCAACACGATGGTGGACCAGCTCAATTCATTCGCCTCCGAAGTCACGCGCGTCGCCCGCGAAGTGGGCTCCGAGGGAAAACTCGGCGGTCAGGCCCATGTCGAGGGGGTCGGCGGCACCTGGAAGGACCTGACCGACAACGTCAATGCCATGGCCGGCAACCTGACCGTCCAGTTGCGCGATGTCTCCAAGGTCGCGACCGCGATCGCCACCGGCGATCTCACCCAGAAAATCACCGTCGATGCATTGGGAGAGATTCTGCAGATCAAGGATGTCATCAACACGATGGTGGACCAGCTGAACTCCTTCGCATCAGAGGTGACGCGCGTCGCCCGCGAAGTGGGGTCGGACGGCAAGCTTGGCGGCCAGGCACAGGTACGCGGTGGCGCCGGCACGTGGAAGGACCTGACGGACAATGTCAACGCCATGGCCGCCAACCTGACGGGCCAGGTCCGCAACATCGCGGAAGTGACGACCGCCGTTGCGCTGGGCGACCTGTCGAAGAAGATCACGGTCGACGTTCGCGGCGAAATTCTCGAACTCAAGGACACCATCAACACGATGGTGGATCAGCTCAACTCGTTCGCCTCGGAAGTGACGCGTGTCGCGCGCGAAGTCGGTACCGAGGGGAAGCTTGGCGGCCAGGCACAGGTGCGCGGTGTCGCAGGCACCTGGAAAGACCTGACCGACAACGTCAATTCGATGGCCGAGAATCTTACCGGCCAGGTCCGCAACATCGCCGATGTGACGACCGCGGTGGCGCGAGGCGATCTGTCGAAGAAGATCACCGTCGACGTCAAGGGCGAGATCCTGGAGCTGAAGTCCACCATCAACACCATGGTCGACCAGCTCAACTCCTTTGCCGGCGAGGTGACGCGTGTGGCGCGCGAGGTCGGCACCGAGGGCAAGCTCGGCGGCCAGGCACAGGTCGAGGGCGTGGCCGGCACATGGAAGGACCTGACCGACAACGTCAACCTCATGGCGACCAACCTGACCAACCAGGTGCGTGGCATCGCTGATGTGGTGACCGCAGTGGCACAAGGAAATCTCAAGCGCAAACTCGCCGTGGATGCCAAGGGCGAGATCGCGTCCCTGGCGGACACCATCAACGGCATGATCGAAACGCTTGCGACCTTCGCCGATCAGGTGACCAACGTCGCACGCGAGGTCGGTATCGAGGGCAAGCTCGGCGGCCAGGCCAGGGTGCCGGGCGCCGCCGGTCTGTGGCGCGACCTGACCGACAACGTCAATCAGCTGGCAGCGAACCTGACCACCCAGGTGCGGGCCATCGCCGAGGTTTCGACCGCGGTCACCAAGGGTGATCTTACCCGTTCCATCAGCGTCCAGGCTTCCGGGGAGGTCGCGGCGCTCAAGGACAACATCAACGAGATGATCCGCAACCTGAAGGATCAGACGCTCAAGAATGCCGAGCAGGATTGGCTGAAAACCAACCTCGCGCGGTTCTCGCGCATGCTGCAGGGCGAGCGCGATCTGGCCACGGTGTCGCGCATGATCATCTCGGAGCTCGCGCCGCTGGTGAACGCGCAGTACGGCCTTTTCTACGTGACCAATCGCGACGAGGAAGAATCCTATCTGGAACTGGCCGCGTCATACGCCGCCGAAGGCAAAGCCGCGATCCGCCAGCGTGTGGACTTCCGGGAAGGTCTGATCGGTCAAAGCGCAGCCGACAAACGGGCGATCATGCTCGACGATGTTCCTTCGAGCTTCCTGCGCATCACCTCGGGCCTTGGCGAAGCACCGCCGGCCAGCGCTATCGTCCTGCCGGCATTGTTCGAGGAAGAGGTCAAGGCGGTTATCGAGCTCGCTTCGTTCAGCCGCTTCAGCGACACGCATCGCCTGTTCCTCGAGCAATTGATGGAGTCGGTCGGTATTGTGCTCAACACGATCGCCGCGACCATGCGCACGGAAGGGCTTCTCAAGCAGTCGCAGCTTTTGACGTCCGAACTGCAGTCGCGCCAGACCGAGCTCACCAAGAAACAGGAAGAGCTTCACGCCACCAACGAGGAATTGCAGGAGAAGGCGCAGCTCCTCGAAAATGAGAAAAAACAGGTCGAGAACAAGAATCTCGAGATCGAAATGGCCAGACGGGCACTCGAGGAGAAGGCGGAACAGCTGGCGCTGACGTCCAAGTACAAGTCCGAATTCCTGGCGAATATGAGCCACGAACTGAGGACCCCGCTGAATTCGCTGTTGATCCTGTCCAACCTGCTCGCCACCAACCAGCAGGGCAACCTGAACGACAAGCAGATCGAGTTCGCGCGGACGATCAACTCGGCGGGCACGGATTTGCTCAGCCTCATCAATGACATACTGGATCTTTCGAAAATCGAGTCCGGCACGGTTTCGATCGAGCTCAACGACATGCCGCTCGCCCATCTGCGTCAGCATATGGAGCGAACCTTCCGGCAACTGGCCGCCGACAAGGGGCTGCGGTTTACGATCAACATCGATCAGACTCTGCCCGAAACGATCCGTACGGACGAAAAACGGCTCCAGCAGATCGTCCTCAATCTCTTGTCCAACGCGTTCAAGTTTACGTCCCAAGGCGACGTGACGCTCAGCATCCATGCCGAGCGGACCGGCCGTGGGAACGGCTCGACAGCGCTACCCAAGGCGCTGGCAATTGCCGTCACCGACACGGGCATCGGCATTCCGGAGGACAAGCAAAAGCTGATCTTCGAGGCGTTTCAACAGGCCGACGGGACCACCAGCCGCAAATATGGCGGCACCGGCCTCGGCCTCTCGATCAGCCGGGAAATCGCCCGCCTCCTCGGCGGCGAGTTGCGTGTCGAAAGCCAGCCTGGAACGGGATCGACCTTCACGCTTGTCATTCCCTTCGATGGTCCCCGCAGCAGCAGTCTTGCACCGCAGATCGAGCTTTCGCCGGCTGCCGGGTCCGTTGCGGCTACCAGCACGGCGGGAACGCCAGAACTCGCCGACGATCGTGATTCGATCGACCCGTCGGACAGGGTGGTGCTGATCGTGGAGGACGACCCCACTTTTGGCGGGCTGCTGCTTGGTCTTGCGCGATCGGCGGGGTTGAAAGGCGTGCTTTCCACGGCGGGCTCGGGAACGCTGGCTCTTACACGCAAGCTCATGCCCGATGCGATCACCCTCGATCTCGGCCTTTCGGACATTGATGGCTGGGTCCTTTTCGACCTTTTACGGCATGATCCGAAGACCAGGAACATACCTATCCACGTTATCTCCGGGGCCGAGGACATCGAGCTTCTCACGCGCCGTGGCGCCGCAAGCGTTTCCAGCAAGCCGGTGTCCGCTGGCGAGCTTACGCGTGTCTTCGACGACATTCAGTCGAGGACGCTCAGGATACAGCGCAAGGTGCTGGTCGCCGATCCAGATTCCGAGCGTCGTCTGGCGCTGGTCGAAGCCATTCGCGATGGCGTCACGTCGGTCACCGCCATCGGCCGGGTTGCGGCTAACGCGGACGGGAACGGTATTGCCGGCTATGACGCCGTGGTGTTCGGGTTTGGCCGTTCGGCCAAGGACAACGCCCAGATGCTCGACGAGATCATGTCTCAGTTCGGCGATTCTGTACCGCGCCTGCTGTTCTTCACGCCCCATCCAGATGCCTTTCAGCAGCAGGTCGCCTTGCATCCGCCCCTCAGCGACGTTCCGCGTGCCGACAACTTTGCCCAGCTTGGCTTGTTGATGTCCGCGGCTCTTCCAGGCGACAGGGCCGACAAGGAGATCTCTGCGTCCGAGCAACTCGACAACGCCGATCTGGCTGGGGCCAGGGTTCTCATCGTCGACGATGACATTCGCAACATCTATTCGCTGACCAGCGTGCTGGAGACCTACGGTATCGAGGTCCAGCATGCCGAGCGGGGGCGGGACGGCATAGCCATGCTTGAAGAGGCGCCGGACGTCGATGTCGCCCTGATCGATATCATGATGCCCGAGATGGATGGGTACGAGACGATGCGCAGGATTCGCTCACAGCCGAAGATCGCGCACATTCCCCTGATTTCCGTCACAGCCAAAGCGATGAAAGGAGATCGCCAGAAATGTCTGGACGCCGGCGCGTCCGACTACATCGCCAAGCCCGTCGATCTCGACCTGCTCCTGGCCCTGCTGCGGGTTTGGGTCGGCCGCTCGCGCTCGCGAGCGGGGACATCCCGGACAGACGATGGTGACCGCAATCTGATTGCGCCTCGGCAGATTTAGCCCATGGCCGCGATGGAAGCAGATAACAGCGAACTATTCGAAAAGTCGCTGCCGGTTCGCGTTCTCGCTGTCGACGACGACGAGCGAAATCTCCTTGCCATAGAGGAGGTCCTTGACGGAGTGGGGCAAGTGATTTGCGCCAAGTCGGGCGAAGAAGCACTGCGCTTTCTGCTCAAGGAAGACTTCGCCGTCATTCTGCTGGATGTGCTGATGCCCGGTCTCGACGGTTACGAAACCGCTTCGCTGATCCGGAGGCGCGAGCGTTCGAACAACACACCGATCATCTTCCTGACCGCCATCAACAAGGAAGAAGCGCATATGTTGCGCGGCTATGATGCCGGCGCGGTGGATTATCTGTTCAAGCCATTCGACCCGGTGATGCTGCGGTCCAAGGTCATGGTCTTCGTCGATCTCTATGAGAAGACGAGGGAAATCGAACGGAATGCGGCTCGGGAGCAGCTGCTGCTTGAACGGGCGCTGAAGGCGACGTCCGACAAACTCGATGCCGAGCGGGCGCTGCGGCATTCCGAGGCCCGGCAGGAGACGATCCTCGCTTCGCTGCCGATTTGCTTTCACGCCCGCGCGGCGCAGGCGCCATACGCGGCGAGCTATGTTTCCAAAGGGGTCGAGCGGTTAACGGGATTTTCTCCGGACCGTTTCATCGCGGATTCCGATTTCGGCATCGGCCGGGTCCATCCCGCGGATCGGGACGCGGTGACAAGATCGCTTTCGGCTGCCCACGAGACAGGCTCTTATGCTTGCGAGTTCCGCTGGCGATGCGCCAATGAGGAATACCGGATATTCTTCGACCAGGGTGTG
The DNA here is from genome assembly GCF_004794715.1 of Mesorhizobium sp. M8A.F.Ca.ET.207.01.1.1. NCBI lineage: Bacteria > Pseudomonadati > Pseudomonadota > Alphaproteobacteria > Hyphomicrobiales > Phyllobacteriaceae > Mesorhizobium > Mesorhizobium sp. M8A.F.Ca.ET.207.01.1.1. Next base: position 393,260 of record NZ_SRUS01000004.1, read on the forward strand.
GTCGCCAGGAATGGCGCCGGGCTCGAACTGCTGGGTACCATGCAAGATATTACCGAGCAGCGCCATCTGGAAGGCCAATTGCTGCAATCGCAGCGGCTCGATGCAATCGGCAAGCTGACCGGCGGACTTGCGCACGATTTCAACAACCTGCTTGCGGCGATCCTTTCCGGGCTGAGCCTGCTCGAAAGGCAAGTGACGCTCGACGGCAAGGCGGCCCAGGTTCTCGACATGACGCGCCGCTCCGCTTCTCAGGGCAAGGATCTCATCCAGCGCATGCTCGCCTTTTCAAGGCGCCAGGAATTGAAGCCGGTTGCCGTGCGCATGTCGAGCCTGGGAGACACGATGACCGGCCTGGTGGCGCCGATCCTGGGCGGTTTGGTCCGCTTCGACTGGCATGTCGGTGACGACATATGGCCGGTGCATGCGGATCCGGCACAGCTCGAGCTTGCCTTGATGAACCTGGTCTTCAATGCCCGCGACGCGATGCCTTCTGGAGGGACAATCTCCGTCAGGGCCGACAATCGCAGCATCGGCCACACCGACCAGGGGCTTGGCGCGGGCGACTATGTCAGGCTTGCGGTCGAGGACACCGGGACAGGTATCGCCGCGGATCTGATCAGCAAAGTGATCGAACCGTTCTTCACGACAAAGCCGATCGGCAAGGGCACGGGCCTAGGCCTCAGCACTGTCTATGGTTTCGCCACGCAGTCTGGTGGCACGCTCAGGATAGACAGCGAAGTTGGCCACGGCACCACCATGGAGCTTTGGTTGCCCCGCTCACGCGGGACGCAAGACGTCGCTGCCAGGGACGGGCCTGTTTTCGAATCCAGTACCGTCACGAATTCCGGCGCGGGCCTCCCGGCGACGGTCGAGGAAGAGTTGCCGACTGTTCTGCTCGTCGACGACAGTCAGTCCCTGCGGGAGTTGACGGCGATGTCGCTGCGGCAATCAGGTTTCGACGTGACGGCGTTTTCCGGCGGCGCCCAGGCTCTGGCCGCCATCGAAAAGGAACCGGAGCGCTTCGACGTCATCGTAACCGACTTCGCCATGCCGCTCATTTCGGGCATCGACGTCATCCGCTTCGCCCGAAGCCTGCGCGCGGATTGGCCAGCGCTTATCGTCACGGGCTACGCCGATGCCGAGAAGATCTCGGATCGCCCTCACGACGTGGCGTTGATAAGCAAACCTTTCGAAGATGCCCATCTGGTTGCTGCCATTCGATCGGCTTCGCGTCGCCGCTGATATTTTGCTTCACGGGCAGCCGCGCCGCGCTGGACCGCTCCCGCACCAGGAAGCTGAAAGACGGAAAATACCGGCTTTATTCAAGGAAGAAGGACGAGAAGACGGGCAAGCGCCGGAATTTGGGGACGTTCGATTCGCGGGAAGCGGCCGAGAAGCATGAACGAGAGGTGCATTATTTTAAGCGGGGGTGATGGGTGAATACCAAACAGGCGGCATCTGGCCCCTTTGGCATCAGTCGAACCCTGGCTCCCAATGCATGCCTTGTCTTCCGTGGCCCTCCGGCGATACTAACATGTGGTCGGGTAGCGGCCAGCGCGTACGGTGAGACCCGATTTTGTAAGGCACCATAGTTTCGGTAATAGCCCAACTCTCATTCCTTCTGGTGGTTGCTTCAGGTACGAAGTAGTTCCCGTATACCCAGCGTAACCGAGAGTTGCGAGGTTCGAAGAAGCGAGCTTCCATTCTGTTGTACAGATGGCGCATGAAATCGACACGAGAACCAGCGTAGGTTTCGATACCGACATGAATTGCGCTTGGTCGATCTAACGGTAACTGGCCCTCAGCGTCGGCCAACGTCCTACGGAAATGCCGTCCCTTTTGAAGCATCGCAGGGCGTGACTGGCTCCACCACGACACAACGCTCGCGTGGTAGACTGCGTCGGCGTATTCTGGACGTTTGGTCCATGGTCGCCATTTGGCTGCCATACTGTGATCGGCGTCATGGTCAACGCGGCCAGCCAAGAGTTCAATCATCCGCGTGCTGCCAAAATAGACATAGTCCTTGCTTAGAATCTTTCGTGCAAGTTGCCAGTTAACGGGGCGTACCGATCCGGTTGCTATCTCATCGTCCCAAGGGGTCAACGACTGGCGTTGGATTGCGGATCGCACATGTCCAACAAGGTATTCGGTGGATACTTCAGCAAGTTCAACTTTATACCGTATATCAACGACTATAGATTCACCGGCCTCAAGTGAAATGGCATGAATCGGCTCGGCTAGTTTGTTTCCAAGCAACTTCTCACGTGCTGCATAAGGTGACGGCATAAGTCGCTTGCACTCGATGGCCCATCGACTTCCCGGTCGATAAACATTTAGGTCAGGCGTCCTCCCATATCCCGGGGTTTCGGGCACGAATTCCACTCGATGCCAACCACCCCGTCGATATGCCAAAGCCACCAACAATTCATAGATTCCGCTATCAGGCTGACGTCGATCCGAAAGCATTATGCGCGCGGCGCGATCCTCGGCATTCTTCACGCTGAGCAGGAGAGCGAGTTCCTTACCGATTCGCGTAAAAAAGGGCACGACGCGCATTGCCCCCTCTGGGGTCCAGAATAAGCGGTCGGTGGCAAAGGTTTCTGCTTGGAGAATATACCATGCAGCGGCATCCGAGGGGTCATATAAAGTGACCTGCGTCTCGCATCCCTCTCGCACCTTTTCTCGTGCTGCGATCAGGAAAGCCTTGGCTGCATCCAAGCGCCGCTCCATTTCGACTCGCGGTACGAATGACTTGAGCCACGCGACGGCAAGCATAACGTCATCGTCACGCCAACCATGACCGGTGAGGGGGGCAGTCCAGTCGGGATCAATCTTCACCATTGATATACGAATCGTTCACGCTCTTTGAAAGGCGCAAAAAAGCACACTAATCACGCGTCACCGTAGCGACCAAGTTCTCAACGTAGTCTCGCAGCTGGGCAAGGCGATCGGGCCTGTGTTCGAGCATATGTTTCATCACAAAGAGCGTATCATTTTTCTTGGTGAAGGAGGCTCGATGGTTAGAGAGGTTCCCGCAGACCCGGGCGATGAGATTCGCTGCATCCACACGGGCAAGCCACACCTCGTCAGTAATGTCGTCTTTCCATTCTGCAATTCTAAATGGGCGCTCTCCTGCTTCTTCTCTCAATTTGGTTTCAACGATTTCTGGTGTGAGGGTTTCAGCGGACGCAGGATCTTTGCTTATGATGAACGCAGCGATTCCTGCTGGGTCTATCAAATAGCATTCCAAATGGCGTCTAGGCAGGAAATGGAGCAAGCCGCTTGAATCTCGCGTCATCTTTGCCTTTTCCTCTTCGGTCAGCTTTTCTGTGTCGAAGCTAAATAGAACTGACACAACCAGCATTGCAGCTGCCGAGCTAAGTCGGTTGTAAACCTCGTAGACGATGGCAGGATCACGCTTGTTACTGTTGAAATCACCCGTTGCTGCGACTGACGTGATTATTGTCCCTCTAGGTATCGGTCCAACTAGCTGCTGATATAGATAAGGGAAACAAAGTTCTTCTGTCGGACCTTCGACCCATATGACTCTTTCTGCAGCAAATACATCTGCCATAGATACGCCTAGGTGCTCAGCTACCTCGCGAAATTTTCCTACGTCATCAAGGCTCAGTCGTTCGACCGATGAGTCGTAACCTATTCGCTTGACGAGATGAATGGTGTTCGGATTGCTGAAACCGATCACCTCCGGCGCGTGCGTCGAGATGATGTATTGATGATTTGCGTATCGCGTCTGCAAAATGCGAAGCAGTGCCTTCACCGCTGCTGGATGCAGGAAGCTATTGATCTCGTCTATTATGATCACGGCCCTGTCAATTGTCATAATTGCCGTTAGAAGCGCAATCACTTGGGATACGCCCGTCCCGCTAGAGTTTAGGGGAAAGCTAAGTTCTACCTGCTCCATCGCTTCAGTGGGCCAGACGCGCACCTCTAGATTATTGTTGTCTGGTCTGGTTCTGACGCTGAGATTGCCAACTGTTTGAAATATCTCTCGAAGGTGATTGATCAGTTGACGAAAGACGTCACCTCTCTCGCCACTCAATGTGTGTAAAACGTTTGGCAAATTGCCTGCGTTTGGTCGTAGACGCGCAGAGTGACCATAGGCGGACTCTCCGATTGTCATGCGTTCGGCGGCGAAATAAAACATTTCGCTTTGCCATGCGCTGAATAGTAACGTTGGTAAACTATCACTGGATGACGAATTAGAGCCAATATTTATCTTCAGGTCTCCATTGTCTGCCTGAAAAATACCGGAAAAACTTTGACCTTCTTTTTCACGAATAAACAGATTGTGCGAAGGATATTGCGCCCTAAACCCGGCGGAAGGCCCCCGGTTAACGGAGATCAAAATTCGGGACCTATCAAAAAAATCCTCCATTGTCGGAGATAAACGCTGATCAGGTAGCTTAGTTTGGGGAATGTAGTGCTGGCCGCCCAGTCTCAACGCCCATTCCCCGATTTCTGGGCCGCTGGCTTCGACAACAATGCTGGTCTCAGGTTCTGGCAGCCGAAATTCTTTCCACTTTTCCGGTGTACGGTGTCTGTCATTCGGAAGCTCCACAAGTAGAGCGCGCAGCAAAGCGCTTTTTCCCGCGTTATTCTGACCAATAATAATGTTCATCCCGTTGGCGAGAAATATATCACCAGAATCATCAAATGACTGAAAGCCCTTAACTCTGAATTGTACGATTTTCATATTCAGCCTGTGTGTTGCGAATATAATCTCTACCTAATTTTTTTAAGGGCGGATGAGGTGCGTCGCTGGCCTCTCTTTTTGAGAGCTTTATATTACGTCTTCGGCGCGCCGCACCGCCCCTTCAGAATGGCAATCTCCGCCTCATGATCGCCACCAGACATTGACGCCACCGGCACACCAATCAGAAACACCCCAAGCGCATCTCCCGTCGAAGCCTTGCTCTGCTGATTGGATGTGACTGCCAGGCGCTCTCTGTCGGCCTGCGTGCAGGGCCGTGAATTTGGAATTCCCGCTATCTTTTCTGGTGGCGTGGCGCATCCGGTCGGCGCAGCCAATATCGACACTGTCAAAACAGTCCGTTTCATAATCCCCCCAATGCCCAATAAAATCCCGGCGGCAACATTGCTCAGCACAAGAGGCCGCGCAAGTATTCTTCCCCTGACGGCACAGGATTATTCTTGGGGCATTTTGCGTTGACAGCGGCGCAGAGTGGACGTCCTTTCACGATCGGTCTCTCTGCTGGTAGTGTCGCAAGGATCGAGGCTCGCGCCTCTGCGAAGTCGTCCCGTAGGCGTGTCGCTCCATGGCTTAGCCAACCCAGTTCTTATCCATCGCGATCCGCAAAATTAACCATTCGTTAACCATTAGCCCCCTAGCGTTTACCTCTCAGTAAGGATTCGCCAGCCGTGACCTTTGCCGCCCCCCTGGAGACCAAATCCATTCGTTTTCGCGCCCGTTCGTTCGTGGCCTTCACGCTCACTCCGGAGGCGCCGATCGGGGCTTGGCTGGAGGGGCTGGATCATTGGATCGGCAATTCGCCGGGCTATTTTGCCGGGCGGCCGGTGGTGCTCGATCTCAATGTGCTGAAGCCCGAGGTCGCCGACATCGCGCTGCTGGTCGCTTCGCTCGGCGCGCGCGGCATCCGGGTCTATGCGATCGAGCTCGAAGGCGCTTCGCTCGGGCTTGACCTGCCGCCGCTGCTCTCCGGCGCCAAGGAGGCGACTTCGGACGGCCTGCTTTCCGGCCGCAAGGGCAAGGCGGAGACGGTGGAAGAAACCGGCAGACTGGAGACGGTGTTTTCGGACCGTGGCAAGGACGCCGGCAAGCCGGACGAGGGCAAGACCGCCGAAATCAAGGTCGAGACTGGCAAGGGCAGGGCGGCGAAGGCTGGACAGGACGCCGGCGCGACTGACGCGGTGCAGGCCGGCACGCTGATGGTCAAGTCGCCGATCCGCTCGGGGCAGTCGATCTTCCATCCGCATGGCGATGTCATCGTGCTGGGTTCGGTCGCGTCCGGCTCCGAGATCATCGCGGCGGGCTCGATCCATGTCTATGGCACGCTGCGCGGCCGCGCCATCGCCGGCTCGCAAGGCAACCGGTCGGCGCGCATCTTCTGCCGCAGGAACGAGGCGGAGCTGATTTCGGTCGATGGCTGGTACACGACGGCCGAAGAGATGGAAGGCGTCTCGCGCGGCAAGGCCGTGCAGGCCTTCCTCGAAGGCGACATGCTCGCCGTCGTGCCGCTGAACTAGGGCGGCGGGATGCTTGCGCCCGGCTTCACGGTTCCGGCCCGGACAGGCGCCGAGGCACCATCGCCGCGCGCAAGCCTCGGACCGGTTTCGGATGGCATGATGGCAGGCTCTGACAACAGCCGTGCGGCGCACGGCGCAACAAACGACAACAGGCAACGGAGGCTTTTTCCATGGGCAAGGTAGTGGTCGTCACATCGGGCAAGGGGGGCGTCGGCAAGACCACCTCGACGGCCGCGCTGGGTGCCGCGGTCGCCAAGACCGGCAAGAAGGTGGCGCTGGTCGATTTCGACGTCGGCCTGCGCAATCTCGACCTGATCATGGGCGCCGAGCGGCGCGTCGTGTTCGACCTCGTCAACGTCATCCAGGGCACGGCCAAGCTGTCGCAGGCGCTGATCCGCGACAAGCGTGTCGACACGCTGTTCCTGCTGCCGGCCTCGCAGACGCGCGACAAGGACGCGCTGACGGAAGACGGCGTCGGCGAGGTGATCGACAAGCTCCGCTCGGTCTTCGACTATGTCTTCTGCGACAGCCCGGCCGGCATCGAGCGCGGCGCGCAGCTCGCCATGCGCTTTGCCGACGAGGCGGTCATCGTCACCAATCCGGAAGTGTCGTCGGTGCGCGATTCCGATCGCATCATCGGCCTGCTCGACGCCCGCACCATGCGCGCCGAACAGGGCGAGCAGATCGCCAAGCACGTGCTGGTCACCCGCTATGACGCGGCGCGCGCCGCGCGCGGCGAAATGCTGTCGATCGACGACGTGCTGGAAATCCTCTCGGTGCCGCTGCTCGGCATCATCCCGGAAAGCCAGGACGTGCTGAGGGCTTCCAACCTCGGTTCGCCGGTGACGCTGTCGGAACCGCTCAACAACGCCGCCAAGGCCTATCTCGAAGCGGCAAGGCGGCTGGAAGGCGAAGATTTGCCGGTGGTGGTGCCCTTCGAACGCAAGGGTTTCCTCGACCGTCTGCTCGGAAGGAGGGCCGCATGAGCATCCTCGACCTCTTCAAGCGGCGCACCAGCGCCCCGGTGGCGCGCGAGCGGCTGCAGGTGCTGCTCGCCTATGAGCGCCGCAGCCGTGGCCAGCCCGATCTCGTCTCCATCCTGCGCGAGGAGATCATGGCTGTGATCGCCAGGCATGTGCAGATCGACCAGGACTACCTCCAGGTCTCGATGGACCGCGGCGAGACCATGTCGACGCTGGAAATCGACATCCAGATCCCCAACAAGAGCGCCGTGCCGCTGGCCATGGCGGGGTGAGTTAGCACGACTGGTTCCTCGCCCCCACGTGAGTGGGGAGAGGTGGCCGCGAAGCGGTCGGAGATGGGGAGCGCGGCGCTGGCGGGTTCCCTCTGATCATTTCAATGCCACTCCGTCTCGGGCTCCGCCCGAGCCGCCTTGCCGGGGCGAGCCACGGGGCTCGCCCGTCCTTCGGCCCCCTCATTTCATGGCTGCGAGGAATTCCGGTCCGGCGGCGTCGGCGCCGCTCCCACCGACCAGCCCTCCACCGAAGTGGGCAGGGTTGCTCGGCATCCAGATCGCCAATGTGCTTAGTTCACGTTCGCTAACAGGGGCTTCCCCTGCGGAACAAGCGGGAGTAAGGATATATATTAGCAATTTGTTAAATATGCGATTGAGTATGCGTAGGGGAGTTCGCCATGAACTTCAAGAACCTGATCAAGCGTGCTGAAGACGTAGATAACGCACTCCAGGAGTTGCAGGACGATCTGGCGGACGCCCTGGATGCCAGCCTCGACAGCGACTACCAGACGCCAACGGGCGATGATGTCCCCGATGCCGCGTCAGCCGCCGATGCCTCGCCACCCCAGGCCGACGCGGCGCCTGCGGATGCCGCGGACGTTCCGGATGGGACGGGCAGCGCCGACACCGCCGAAACCACGCCGCGACTGACGCCCCATGCCCAGACCCGGCTGGCGGCGTTGAATGCCTTCGAAGGGATGTTCCACGACGCCAGGGACTATCTGGATGAGATCAACGGCAAATTGTCGGAAATCTCGACCTCGCACCATCTGACGCGCGAATTCCTCAACATCCTGCACACCGACATTCTTCGTGCCAATGAGCTGGAGCTCGCGAATGCCGGCCTGATCGCGGAGCAGAGAGCGCTGTCGGAAAAGCTGCACGACACGGCGGCGAAGCTGCGCGAGCGTGACGGCGCGTGCGAATTGCTGCAGCAGCGCGAGACCAGCCTGGTCCAGGACCGGGAGACGCTTCGCGCAACGCTTGCAGCTGTAAGGCTCGAACTTGCCGAGGCGGCCAATGCCAGCGCCAAGCGCGACGCGGAATTCGGTGACATCGCCAACCGGCTGACGGCCAGGACGGTCGAGGCCAACAGGCGCTTGCGCGAGAGCAAGATGCTGCGGGAAAAACACGTCACCCTGTCGGCCGAGCTCGACAAGGTGTTGAAGCGGGAGACCCAGGCGCGTCACAGGCTGGACGAGCTTTCGACGATCCACGCCAGCGAAGCGGCGCGGCTCGCCGAACTGCTGGCCGCGCTCGCAAGGAGCGAGAAAGAGGAGATGCGGCTGCAGAAGTCGCTCGAGGCCACACAGGCGAAGCTGGCGGAAAAGACCGAATCGGCCAGCATGATGGAAGGCGACTGGGAAGCCGAACGGGCTCGCGGCCAGACGGAAATGCGCGGATTGCGTTCCGAGATACAAGACCTGGAAACGCGGCTGGAGCGGGCCTCGAACGAGAACAGCGCGGCCGCCGCCGAGATCGCCAGGCTCAAGACCGAGCTGGACGACGCAGTGGCCGAAAAGATGATCGCCGAGGAAAGATTGTCCGCGCTCGCCAATGAGAACGAAACCGACAAGCTGAACCTCTCGAAAGCCAACGCCAATCTTTCGCAGCTCGCGCTGCAACAGGCATCGGAGGACATACAACGAGACGTCCAGCGGCAGGAATGCGAGGATCTGCGGGCCGAAATCGCGTCGCTCAATGCCCGGATCAAGGAATTGCTGCCCTACGAGCGGCTCCACAAGGCCACCAACGCCCGATCGCGTGAGGGCGAGGTGGTCGAGATCGCCACCGTGGTGGCCAAGAAAGCCCGTGCCACGGGCAGGCGGCCCATCCGCAGGACTCTGCGCGCCACGTCGTAGCGCGCCTCGCAGGCGCGGCCGCGGCCCCATTGCTTGGCAGCATCCAGGCTTTGGGCCGCCTTCCACCTTGCGGCATCGCGCAATTACACCGCCGCGAACACCACCGTCTGCGCCAGCCCGCCGCCTTGGCGGTTCTCCAGCGTCACGGTGCCGCCGTAGCGCTCGATGATTTCCTTGGCGATGGCGAGGCCGAGGCCGGCGCCGGGAATGAATTGCTGGCGGCCGGGGTCGACGCGGAAGAAGGGCTCGAAGGCCTTGTTGATGAGGTCGGGCGGAATGCCCGGGCCGACATCCGATATGGAGAGCACGGCGCGCCTGTCGGCGAGGTCGAGCGCGACCGTGCAGGCCTTGCCGTGGGTGGCGGCGTTGACGATCAGGTTGCGCAGCGCGCGGCGCAGGCCGAGCGCGCCGGCGCGCACCGAAACCTTGTCGAGATGGCCGATGGAGACGGAATGGCCGAGCGTGGCCATCTCGGCCGATATGTCGCGCACCATCTTTTCCAGATCCAGCGGCTCGACGGCATCCTGGTTGACCTCTTCGCGCACCAGGCGGATGGCGCTGTCGGCGATGCGGTCGAGCTCGTCGAGGTCGTGCAGCCACTTGTCGCGCTCTTCGTCGAGGAATTCGGCGCGCAGCCGCATGCGCGTCATCGGCGTGCGCAGGTCATGGCCGGCGGCGGCCACCAGCCGCATGCGGCTTTCCATGGCGGTCTTGAGTCGCGACGAGAGCTGGTTCAGCGCGTGCGCCGTCGCCTTGACCTCGGCCGAGCCCACCTCCGGCACCGGCGCCAGCACGCCGTCGCTACCGATCTTGGAGACAGTGGCCTCCAGCATTTCGAGCGGCCGGATCAGCACGGCGGTGAAATAGACGGAGACGGCGGTAGCGCCGGCGACGATCAGCGAAATCCAGCCGGCGAGCACCAGCCATTCGCGTTTGGGCGGATCGATATGGGCAATTTCCAGGACCGCCCAACGGCTGTCTGGCAGGCGCATGGAGGCTCGCTGGCCGGGTTCATCCGGTTTGTCGCTGATGACGGCCAGGGCGTCGAAGCCGCGACGGCGCAGCAGATCATTGAGCATTGCCGTCTCCTGCCGGTCCACCTTGCCATTGGCCGGCCGGTCGCTGAATTGCACCCGCAGCACGTCGGGTATGGGTCCCGGCAGCAGCCGCACCACGAGCTCCATCTGCTGGGCAACCCAGGGCACGACGAGTTCCGGCGGCGGCCCGCCGCCGCGCACGCTGATGACGGCGGCGGTCGCCAGGCCGACGACGCCGACGATCGAGGCAACCAGCAACAGGATGAGGCGGCGGCGCAGCGAGTTCACGCCTGCGCCTCCACCGTCTCGACGCGCGCGGTGAGCTGGTAGCCGCCATTGCGCACGGTCTTGAACAGCGGGCCGTCGCCGGTGTCGGCGAACTTGCGGCGCAGCCGGCTCATCAGCACGTCGACCGAGCGTTCGAGCGGGTCGCGCTCGCGGCCTTGCGTGAGATCAAGCAGCTGGTCGCGCGACAAGAGCCGGCCAGGGCGGTCGAGGAACACCTGCAGCAGGTCGAATTCGGCGCCGGTGAGGTCGACGGCCGCACCTTGCGCATCCGTCACCTTGCGCGTGTCCGGCTCCAGCCTGTAGCTGGCGAAGCGGTAGGCGCGGGGCGGCGGCGCGGGTGCCGCTTCCTCCGGCGTCGAGCGTCTCAGCACGGCGCGGATGCGGGCGGTGAGCTCGCGCGGGTTGAACGGCTTGCCGAGATAGTCGTCGGCACCGAGCTCCAGCCCGATGATGCGGTCGACATCCTCCTTCAGCGCCGTCAGCAGGATGACGGGGATATGCGGCTTGCGGTCGCGCAAGGCGCGGCAGATGTCGAGCCCGGACCCATCCGGCAGCATGACGTCGAGCACGGTCAGGTCGAACTGGCCCGAGGCCAGCTTCTGCTCGCATTCGCGCCGGTCGGCCGCCACCGAGACGCGAAACCCCTGACCGTCGAGATAGCGCCCGAGCAGCGTGCGGATTTCGCGGTCGTCGTCGACGACGAGGATGTGGGGTTGTGACTGCATTGCCGTGCCCTTTGCTTGGCGCCGATTATAGGGAGAGCGGCGCGCAAGCGGCATGGAAAATTGCAACGCAATGTTTCTGGCCCGGGGCGGGAAACATTGGGAAACAAATTGCCCTTTTGCGGAAACCTTCGGCAACACGCCGACGCGAAGCAGACAAACACGCTTCCTATCCTCCCGGCGTCCAAAGCATGGATGAAAGGAACACCGTCATGCGAAGCAGACTTCTTGCGCTCGGCCTGTTTTCCGCCGCCGCCATCCACCCCGCGCTGGCGGCGCAGCCCGGTCCGGGCGCGGCGCCCGGCGAGCCGCCGGTCATGGCAATGCAGCATGGCCCAGATCACGCCCCGATGCGGCATCCGCCGCAAGGATGGGGCCATCAGGGTCTTGGCCCGCACAGTTTCGGCCCGGAGGGTTTTGGCCCCCGCCGCATCGGGCCGCCGCCGGAATTCATGCTGGCCGCCCGGCTGGCCGCGCTCGAAACCCGCGTCGGCATCCGCAGCGAACAGCTCGACGCTTGGCGCGACTATACCAGCGCGCTGCAGGCGTTGCTGTCGCCGCCGCGGCCCGATCGTGGTCCGGGCGGCACCGCAGGGCCAGATGGCGGGCCGCAGGCGAAAGGCCCCGATGCGGGGCCTGCCGGCAAGCCCGATCCCTTCGCCTTCCAGGAAAGGTTGGCCGACGACGTCACGGCGCGCGCGGCCTCGGCCGCGAAGCTGAAGGACGCAATTGCCGAGCTGCGCGCCAAGCTCACGCCGGAACAGCTCGAGATCCTCGCTTCGGCGGAACGCCCCCTCGGACCACCCCCCGGTCCCTGGGGCGGCCCGCCGAATGATGCAGCCAGTCCGGCAGGCCCGCCCAATGAGGGCCTGATGATGCCGCCACCCCAGCCCGGGAATGGCTGATAACCTGACCGGCTGCGCCGGCCGGCCCCGGTACCCAACCCGTTCCCGGGCCGGCCGGTTTCCTTCCCGGGCCGGCTGATCGCGCCGTCCCTGGTTCTCCCCATGAGAATGAAGGCACGACAATGTGGGACGCCCTGATGCTGCTGCGGCTGATCGCATCGGCCAGCCCGAAGTTTTCGCTCGGCCATCCCGGGCGCGCCAGCCATGCGGCGCTGCCCGGGCGCGCCGGCCATGTGGCGCTGCCCAGGCGCGCCGGCCATGCGGCGCTGCCCGGGCGCGCCGGCCATGTGGCGCTGCCCGGGCGCGCCGGCCATGTGGCGCTGCCGGCCGACACGCTGAAGGGCGCCATCCGGCTGGCCTTCGCCGCCTGGCGCCTGTCGCTGCCAGTCTCGCATCATGCCAATGGCCACGGCAATCATGACCGCAAGATCGCGTCAGACCTGGCAAGGCGCTTGGCATGTCGGCGCTGATCGGCATAATGACGCGGGGGCATCGCGGCCAGCCACTCGATCCTCGAGTGGGCGCCAGCCGCGAAGCAGGAGCGCGACATGAGCCGCTTCGAAGCACCCCTCGACGCCGCCCTTGGATGCGCGCGGCCCCTCGTTACGACATCGACCGTCCTTGCCTCCGACCGCCGGCATTCGGCCTCGCCCCCATTGGGCGATCCGATGCCCAGGCGGTAACCGCTCCTCCAGCGAAAGATCATTCAACCCATGTCTATCCAGTCCAGCCAGTCCTTTTCGCCGGTTCGCCGGTTCGCGCCCTGGACGGCGCTTGCCGCGGCCCTTCTCCTGGCGGCCTGCTCACAGGAGGGCGGCAAGGCTCCCGCGGGCATGGGCGGTGTCGGCAAGCCCGAAGTCGGCGTCGTCACGCTGCATCCGCAATCGGTGGCGATAACGGCCGAACTGCCGGGGCGCACGGCGGCGTCGCTGATCGCCGAGGTGCGACCGCAGGTCGACGGCATCATCCAGCGGCGCCTGTTCAAGGAAGGCAGCGAGGTGGCGGCTGGACAGCCGCTCTACCTCATCGACCCGGCGAGCTACAAGGCGGCCTATGACAGCGCGATCGCCGCGCAGCAGAAGGCGGCGGCGGCGGTGCCCACCGCGCAAGCCAAGTTCGACAGATATGCCGGCCTCTTGAAGCAGAACGTTGTTTCCAAACAGGATTATGACGATGCCGCCGCCACGCTTGCACAGGCGCAGGCGGATGTGGCTTCCGCCAAGGCCAGCGCGGAAACCGCGCGCATCAGCCTCGACCGCACCTCGATCACCGCGCCGATCGCCGGCCGCATCGACAAGTCGACGCTGACGCCGGGCGCGCTGGTCACCGCCAACCAGGAGACGGTGCTGACCACGATCCGTTCGCTCGACCCGATCAATGTCGACGTCACGCAGTCGAGCACCAATCTGCTCAACCTGCGCCAGGCGATCTCGGAGGGACGGCTGAAGTTCAGCGGCCCCAATGTCAGCGTCAAGCTGAAGCTCGAGAACGGCACCATCTACGCGCAGACCGGCAAGCTGGAATTCTCCGGCGCAAATGTCGACCAGACCACCGGCACATTCGCCTTGAGAGCGGAGTTTCCCAATCCCGACCGCCTGCTTCTGCCCGGCATGTATGTGCGGGCGCTGGTCGAGGAGGGGGTCGCCCAGAACAGCTTCCTGGTGCCGCAGCGCGGCGTCACCCGCAACACGAAGGGCGAGGCGACGGCCATGGTCATCAATGCGCAGGGCAAGGTCGAGACGCGCGTGCTCGCCGTGCGCAACACCGTCGGCAACAACTGGCTGGTCGATAGCGGTGTCAGCGATGGCGACCGCGTCATCGTCGAAGGACTGCAGCTCGTGCGCCCCGGCGGCGACGCGACCGGCGTCGAAGTGACGATCGACGAGGCGACCGGCGAGATCAAGGACCGTGGTCAGACATCGGCCTTGCCGGCCCCATCCAAGATGGCCAGCACCGGCCAGCAACCCGCCGCCTCGACCGGGAACTGAGACGATGTCAGCATTTTTCATCAACCGACCGATCTTCGCCTGGGTGATCGCCATCGTGATCATGCTGGGCGGCCTGCTCGCGCTCACCACGCTGCCGATCTCGCAATATCCGCAGATCGCGCCGACCACGGTCAACATCAGCGCCACCTATCCCGGCGCCGACGCGCAGACGGTCGAGAATTCGGTGACCAAGGTCATCGAGCAAGGCATGACCGGCATCGACAATCTCGACTACATGACGGCGACGTCGACCTCGACCGGTTCGGCCTCGATCACGCTGACCTTCACCAGCACGGCCGATCCCGACACCGCACAGGTGCAGACACAGAACAAGCTGCAACTGGTGCAGTCGCAACTGCCGCAGGTGGTGCAGAGCAACGGCATCACGGTTTCAAAGTCCTCGACCGGCTTCCTGATGGTCATCGGCTTCGTCTCCAGCGACGGCAAGATGAACTCCACCGATCTCGCCGACTATGTCGATGCCACCGTCAACGACACGCTGAAGCGCGTCGAGGGTGTCGGTTCGACGCAGCTCTTCGGCTCGGGCTATGCCATGCGCATCTGGCTCGACCCGGACAAGCTCGCCAAATACGCGCTGATGCCGAATGACGTGGCGAGCGCCATCGAGGCGCAGAACACGCAGGTTTCGGCCGGCCAGCTCGGCGGCCTGCCGGCGCGCAAGGGCCAGCAGCTCAACGCCACGGTGACCGCCAAGAGCCGGCTGCAGACCGCCGAACAGTTCCGCAACATCATCCTCAAGAGCCAGACCGACGGTTCGCTGGTCCGCCTCAACGACGTCGCCACCGTCGAACTCGGCGCCGAGAGCTATACGACGCAAGCCAACTACAACGGCAAGCCGGCGGCCGGCGTCGCCGTCAACCTGGCGACCGGCGCCAACGCCATCAGCACCGCCGAAGCGGTGCGCTCGACGATCAACCGGCTGAGCTCGACCTTCCCGCAAGGGGTCGAAGTCGTCTACCCCTACGACACCTCGCCCTTCGTGCGGCTGTCGATCGAGGAGGTGGTCAAGACGCTGGCCGAGGCGATCGTGCTGGTGTTCCTGGTGATGTTCATCTTCCTGCAGAATTTGCGGGCGACGATCATCCCGACCATCGCCGTGCCGGTGGTGCTGCTCGGCACGTTCGGCGTGCTGTCGCTGTTCGGCTATTCGGTCAACACGCTGACCATGTTCGCCATGGTGCTCGCCATCGGCCTGCTCGTCGACGACGCCATCGTCGTGGTCGAGAATGTCGAGCGCGTCATGGCGGAGGAGGGGCTGCCGCCGAAAGAGGCGACGCGAAAATCGATGAACGAGATCACCGGCGCGCTGATCGGTATCGCCACCGTGCTGTCGGCGGTGTTCGTGCCGATGGCCTTCTTCGGCG
This sequence comes from Mesorhizobium sp. M8A.F.Ca.ET.207.01.1.1, assembly GCF_004794715.1. Taxonomy (NCBI): domain Bacteria; kingdom Pseudomonadati; phylum Pseudomonadota; class Alphaproteobacteria; order Hyphomicrobiales; family Phyllobacteriaceae; genus Mesorhizobium; species Mesorhizobium sp. M8A.F.Ca.ET.207.01.1.1. Next base: position 408,948 of record NZ_SRUS01000004.1, read on the forward strand.
GCTCGACCGGCATCATCTACCGGCAGTTCTCGGTGACCATCGTCTCGGCCATGGTGCTGTCCGTGCTGGTGGCGCTGGTGCTGACGCCGGCACTGTGCGCCACCATCCTGCGGCGGCCGAAGGACCATGCCACGCAGACGGGTCCGTTCGGCTGGTTCAACCGGATGTTCGATCGCGGCACGACGGCCTATCGCGACGGCTCGCACGGCATCATCAACCGGGGAAAACGCTTCCTCGTCGTGTTCCTGGCCATTGTCGTCGCCATGGGCTGGATGTTTGCCCGGCTGCCGAGCTCGTTCCTGCCGGAAGAGGACCAGGGCATCCTGATCACCAGCGTGCAATTGCCGGTCGGTGCCACGCAGGACCGCACCGAGCGCGTGCTGAAGCAGGTCACCGACCACTATCTCAACGACGAAAAGGACGCTGTCGACGGGGTCTTCACCGCGTCGGGCTTCGGCTTCGGCGGTGCCGGGCAGAATGTCGGCATCGGCTTCGTGCGGCTGAAGGATTTCAGCCAGCGCAAGTCGCCCGCAATGGCCGCGCAGGCGATCGCCGGCCGCGCCATGGGTGCGTTCTCCAAGATCAGGGATGCGCAGGTCTTCGCGCTGGCGCCTCCCGCCATCCAGGGTTTCGGCAACACCAACGGCTTCGACTTCTACCTGCAGGACGTCAATGGCGCCGGCCATGACGCGCTGATCCAGACGCGCAACCAGCTTCTGGGTCTTGCCGGGCAAAGCAAGCTGCTCGCCAACACGCGCCCCAACGGCCAGGAGGACCAGCCGCAATTCTCGGTCGACATCGACCAGGAAAAGGCCAGCGCGCTGGGCGTCAGCCTCGCCGACATCAACAACACGCTGTCCAGCGCCTGGGGCAGCGACTACGTCAACGACTTCATCGATCGCGGACGGGTGAAGCCGGTCTACATGCAGTCGGACGCGAATTTCCGCATGCAGCCGGAGGACCTCGACAAATGGCAGGTCCGCAATGCCAGCGGCGCCATGGTGCCGTTCTCGGCCTTTGCCTCCAGCCACTGGACATTCGGTTCGCCAAGGCTCGAGCGCTACAATGGCTCGGCGGCGGTCGAAATCCAGGGCGCGGCGGCGGCCGGTGTCAGCTCGGGCGCGGCGATGGACGAAATCGACAAACTCGTCGCGCAATTGCCGGCCGGCTATTCGCATGAATGGACCGGGCTGTCGCATCAGGAGCGGCTTTCGGGCAACCAGGCGATGTCGCTCTACGCGATTTCGGCGCTGGTCGTGTTCCTGTGCCTGGCCGCGCTCTATGAAAGCTGGTCGATCCCGTTCGCGGTCATGCTGCCGGTGCCGATCGGCATCTTCGGCGCGCTGGCGGCGGCAAGCCTGTTCGGCCAGACCAACGACGTCTATTTCAAGGTCGGGCTTTTGACCACGATCGGGCTGGCCGCCAAGAACGCCATCCTGATCGTCGAGTTCGCCATCGAGCGGCAGGCGACCGGCATGGGGCTGGTGGAGGCGACGCTGGAGGCGGCGCGACAACGATTGCGGCCGATCCTGATGACGTCGCTGGCCTTCATCCTCGGCGTCACGCCGCTGGCGATCGCCAGCGGCGCCGGCTCGGGGGCGCAGAACTCCGTCGGCATCGGCGTAATGGGCGGCATGATCGCGGCGACGGTGATCGGCGTGTTCCTGGTGCCGCTGCTGTTCGTCACGGTGCGGCGCATCTTCAAGGGCAGGGTGGCTAAACCAGATCCCGGGCAGGATACGGGCGAAACGCCGGTGACGGCCAACCAGCAATAAGGGGTTCTCACATGACAGGTCTTGAACGTGGCTCGGTGGCCGCGAGGCGGCTCCTTGCGCCTATTCTCGGTGCGGCCTTGCTCGCGGGATGCGTCGTCGGTCCGGACTATCGGACGCCCATCCTGCCGATGCCGGCAAACTGGAGCGGCCAGAAGCCGACCAAGTCCGCCCAGCCGGCGCGGCTTTCACAATGGTGGCAGCGCCTGCGCGACCCGCAGCTCAACATGCTTGTCGCGGAAGCGGTCGCCGGCAATCTCGATGTCGCGACCGCGAAGGCCAAGATCCGCGAGGCGCGCGCCAGCTACCGCCAGAGCGCCGGCACATTGCTGCCGTCTGTGGATGGATCCGGCTCGATCACGCGCAACAAGTCGGCCGAGACGACATCGGGCGCCAATTCCATCTACGCGGAATACCAGGCCGGCTTCGACGCCAGCTGGGAACTCGACCTGTTCGGCGCCAACCGCAGGGGTGTCGAGGCCGCGCGCTTTGGGGTGGATGCGTCCGAGCAGGGATTGCGCTCGACCCTTCTGACCCTGGTCGGCGATGTCGCGTCCTATTACACCCAGGCGCGCGGCTACCAGGCGCGCATCGCGCTCGCCCGGCGCTCGGCCGTATCGCAGCGGCAGACGGCCGAACTCACCCGCACCATGGCGCAGGCGGGGTCGGCGACGGCGGCCGATGTCGCCAAGGCGATGGGCCAAGCGGCCAGCACCGAGGCCGCTGTGCCGACGCTGGAAGCAAGCTATGCCGAAGCGGTGCATCGCCTGTCGGTGCTGACCGGCCGGCCACCGGCGGCGCTCAACGAGCGGCTGAAGCGCGGCAAGCCGATCCCGGCGCCACGCTTGCCGATGCCGACCGGGATTCCGGCCGACATCCTGCTGTCGCGCCCGGATGTGCTGATGGCCGAGCGGCAATACGCGCAATACACCGCCAAGGTCGGCCAGGCCGAGGCGGCGCGCTATCCCTCGGTCAGCCTGACGGGAAACATCAGCACGGCCGCCCTCAATCTCGGCGACCTCGGCAAGAATTCGTCCATCGGCTGGTCCTTCGGGCCGACGCTCAGCGTGCCGCTGTTCAACGCCGGCCAGTTGCAGGCGGCCGCCGACGTCGCCCGCGCGCAGCGCGACCAGTATTTCATCGCCTACCGGTCTTCGGTGCTGACCGCGCTCGAGGATGTCGAGAACGCGCTGGTGCTGATGGCGCAGGAGCGCATCCGCATCGGCAAGCTTGCCGCGTCGGCGAAATCCTACGGCGATGCGGCGCGGCTGGAAGGCACGCTCTACAAGGCGGGCGAGACCAGCCTTCTCGACGTGCTCGACGCCCAGCGCTCGCTCTACTCGGCCGAGGATTCGCTGCTGCAAAGCCGCGTCCTTTTGGCGACCAATTACATTGCTCTCAACAAGGCGCTCGGCGGCGGCTGGGACGGCGCGGTCGATGCCGCCAAGCCCGAGATCGTCGACGTCAAGACCGGGCCGCGGCTGGCGAAGGTGGAGCCCTAAGCGGCTTCATGGAGACGGGCTGTTCCGTCCGTCCCGCAGGGTTGCCACTTTGGCGTGACATGTGATCGCCAGCCTGACGGCTATCCCTTGTTGGACTCCCGGCGCCGAGCTGGCGTTTGCCGGGCCGCAGGGCGCGCCTGGCCTCCGCCGGCATCAGGCGCCGCCAGTGCCTTCACGACCGTCGCGGCGCCGCCATTCGCCGCATGCGCGACACTCGGTCCGATCTGGCCGGCGGCGAGTTGCGAGAGCTCAGTCCGCGAGGAGACCTGCAATTTGCGGTAAATGTTGTTCATATGAATTTTCAGCGTACCTTTCGAGATGCCGACGTCGAAGGCGATCTGCCGGGTCGGCTTTTCGGCGAGAACTTGCCGCGCGATCTCGATTTCGCGGCTCGTCAGCCTCTGCGAGAGGCTCCGCCATTTCGTCCTGCGCGACGCCTCGTTCTGGACGGCCTCGCTGACAATCTCGGCGGGCAGCCACCGGCCGCCGGCGGCAACCCGGTGCAGGCATTTGAGCAGGGCGTCGACGGCGGCCTCCTTGAATACGATGCCGGCAACGCCAACCGCGACAGCGTCGTAAAGCTGGGCCTGAGAGGCGCCGACCGTCAAAAGCACACAAGACGTCGCGAGCCCTTGCCGGCCGATTTCGGCGGCGACATCGAGGCCGTTCAGTCCCGGCATGCTGATGTCGAGCACCGCGACATCAGGCACGTCGCGCTGGATGGCCGTCAGGGCGGCCGCGCCGTCCCGCGCCGAACCGACCACCGCGAAATTCGGGTCGCGGGCAATCATGTCGATCAGGCCGTGCAACAGCAGCGGGTGGTCGTCGGCGACGAAAACCGTGACCATGTTCAGTTCGCTGGCTGCCGAACTTCTCGGCCAGGGTTCCATGGCGCGGTGCGGCCATCGATGGCTTCCGGTGGCCGCCGGCGCCCGTGCTCGGTCATGGCGTCTTCTCCCCTTGCGTGTCTTTGTGACACATCAGCGACTTCATCGTGCCGGAAGCGAACATCGCGACCCGGCCCTCATCCTGCGAAGCGTGAGGCCATGCTGACAGAAGCAGCGTGGTTGCGCAAAACATTAGCAACTGCTTAGTTAATCCTCAAGCGGCGCGCCGTGCAAAATGCGTGGCGGCGGACTGAAAGCAGATGCCACGCCGATGTGCCGATGCTGGTCTTCATCTTGGATGATTCATCGGAGCCATCACGAAATTTTTGTAGATCCGACCGTGAATCTCCGGTTCGTGAAATAACTAAGCCAAAGCAACGCAATTATTCTTGTCTGCAAAAGCACTTTTTCAGAACTGAAATCGACTTTCCTGCCTATAACCGGGGTTATATAGACGGACGCATTGCAACCTGCGCAATATGGTTTGGGAATTATTAACGTCCAGGCAATCGCTAGGATTGTCGGGGTTGGGGCTTTGGGTGTGGGTATAACGGTCAGTCCGACGGCGGGCCAGCTCCGTCATACGGCAATAGCTGTGTCCGGCGAATGGGAGGCAGTCTCCCCGCCGAACCTTTCTCCTTTCAAAGTCGTCGATTTTGTCACGAACGATTGCTCGCCTGCCCGGCCGCGTCCCTCGGACGCTGCGCGCCGGCGCTGCGATCAGGCCGGAATAGATGGGGGCGGCCCGACCGCCGACCGCACAACAATGTGGAGGAAGTAGCATGGCGATCGATATTGGCAGTGGCGTCCTTCTCGAGGCAACGACGGTAGGGTCGGGCACCGGCAGTTACGATTCCTTCCTGAGGCTGCAGGCGACAGGTATCGAGGAGGGCTTCAACACCGACCAGAACGGCAACGTCGTCGACAACAAGGCGTCCTTCACCCACGACCTGCAATACGGCAACATGCAGTCGATCAATGTCGACGGCGTCGACTATATCGAATTCCGGCTCGACCTCAATGAAAGCAACAATGAGACAAACGGCAACATCACGCTGACCGGCCTTGACATCTACATTTCAAACGCCGGAGCAACGCTTGCCGACTACGATGCGGACTTTGCGGGATTCACCACCGTCTTTCATCTTGACCTGAACGACCCCCAGTATTTGATTGACTCCAATCATGGCTCGGGAACGGACGACTACCGGGTGCTCGTGCCGGTCAGCGACTTCACGGCGGCCGGTGTCTCTCCCGACTCCTATGTGACGCTGTTTTCGAGCTTCTCAGGGGCCAATGGGGGCTTCGAGGAGTGGCGCACGCTTACGACGCCCGGCACCGGCACTGATGCGCCTGGAATCGGCATCGAAAAGGTAACGGTCGACGGCTCGGCGATCGGCGACGGTCTGCAGGTGCTCTCCGGTGATACGATCACCTGGCAATACACGGTCAGCAACACCGGCAATGTCGCATTGTCGAACATCGTCGTCACCGACGACCACAATGACGTGGTCGTGACGGCGGTTCTCAGCGGCGGTTTCAACGTCGGGGACACCAACCAGGACGGCAAGCTCGACACCACCGAGCACTGGAGCTTCATCGGCACCAGCATCGACAAGGCCGTCATCGGCGACTACGCCAATATCGGGACGGTGACCGGCTCGGCCGGGGCGGTCACCGTAACAGACAGCGACGGCTCCAGCTATTTCGGCGCCGATCCCGAGATCAAGATCGACAAGGTGACGGTCGACGACGGGGTCAAGGGCGACACTCTGACGATCCTGACCAACGAGCCGATCTCGTGGGAATACACGGTGACCAATATCGGCAACGTCGCGCTGTCGGGTATCTCCGTCACCGACAGCGACGGCGGCGTGACGCCGGTCGCGGTGCTTGGCAACGGCCATGTCACCAATATCGGCGACAGCAACGACAACAACATGCTCGACGCCGGCGAGATCTGGAAGTTCTCGGCAACCGGTACCTCCGTGGCTGGCCCTTACAGCAACACCGGTACCGCCTCCGGCTCCTTCACCGACGATGCCAACCACACACGCACCGCCACGGCCACCGACGACTCCGGCTATACCGGCGCCGATCCGCACATCACGCTCGACAAGAAGACCAACGGCGTCGACCATGGCCTCAACATCTTCCAGGGCCAGCCGGTGACCTGGACCTACGATGTCAAAAACGACGGCAATGTCGCGCTCGCCCATGTGGTCGTGACCGACGACAACGGCACCGCCGGCACCGGCGATGATTTCCATCCAACCGCTATCCTCAGCGGCGGCTTCAACAGCGGCGACATCAACCAGAACGGCCTGCTCGATACAAACGAGACCTGGCACTACCAGGCGACCGGCGTCGCGCAGCTGGGTAGCTACGTCAACAACGCAACGGCCACCACCGATGCCTTCGTCGACACGGCCTTGCATTCGCGTACGCCGCTCGCCACCGACAGCAGCGACTATGAAGGCTTCTCGAACAAGGCGCTGACGCAGGGATTCTGGGGCAGCCACGCGGATGCATGGGACAATATTGCCGGCAATGAGGGCAATCCCACCAAGAGCGCCGTCGCCAGCCATGTTCTGTCCGGCCTCGACGTCAATCCGCGTACGGATGGCTATTTGCTGCTCGGCGACAGCAACGGCGACGGCATTGCCAACGATGCGCACGATCTCCTGATTTCGAACGCTCTGGCCAAGTCCATCGAATCGAGTTCGACCGGCGGTGACGCACGCGTCATCATGTTGCAACAGGCGATCGCCACCCAGCTCAACATCGACAACCATGTCGGTCAGCCCAACGACCTGATCGACGAGGCGGTGATGTGGCTGACCAAGCAAGGAGCGTGGTCAACTGTCGGCGTGAATGTCGATACCAACAATGACGGGGTCGTTGATGAGAATGGGGCTCACACGGCGCTTACGGGTGCGGCGGTGAAGACTTCGTCGGCTGCCTGGACAAGCTATGTCGACGTCACCGATCCGAGCTCCGGCATCACCGACTGGAACGGCGGCAAGGAGGCCGATGGCGAGGGCCTTAAGAACGCGCTGATGTGGTTCAACCAGGGGCAACTGGTGACGTCCGGGCCGGGCGGTCATGTCGCCTGGTTCGATGGAACCAACATCGTCGACGAGCATCCCAACACGCTCGACCAATTCTGGCTCACGCTGCATCAAGTGGGGGGCCTGACGGGCATCGCCTGAGGCTGGTTTCCGGCCGTCGGCCGGGTGCCTTGCCGCAGCGCCGCCCACATGGATTGGCATGGAAAGGGGCTCCACGATCTTCAATTCGGCGCAGGCCAGGGTCAGGTCCTTGGGTCTGGTTTTGATAGCCTGCGCCCTTTTTCCTGCACTCGGTGGCATGTTGACGACATCGCCAGGCGTCTGGCTGTTCTGCCTGGCGTTCGCGATGTTTGGCGCTCTTCTGCTGTTTCGGGGACGCAATCCTTTTCGCGCTGAAACCGCTCCTGGCGCAGCCCCCGGCGTCGCGGCGACGGCGCGAAAGGCTGCCGGGCCCGGTGCCCGGCAGCCCAATCCTCGGCGGCAGGGATCGGAACTCTCGGCGGCAATCAAATCCTGCCGCTCGGCCTTCATCGCCATCGCACTGTTCAGCGGCGTCCTCAACGTCCTGATGTTGTCCAGTTCGATCTATATGCTCGAGGTCTACGATCGCGTGCTGCCGAGCCGCAGCGTGCCGACGCTGATCGGCCTCAGCCTGCTCGTAGCCATCCTCTACGCCGGACAAGGCGTGCTCGATTTCATCCGCGGCCGCATCCTGGTGCGCATCGGGGGAGCCCTCGACGAAGCGCTCGGCGCCCGCGTCTATTCCAGCGTCCTCAAGCTGCCGCTCAAGGTCGGGCGCAATGGCGACAGCATGCAGCCGGTGCGCGATCTCGACAGCGTGCGGACCTTCCTGTCGGGCACCGGCCCGACCGCGCTGTTCGACCTGCCGTGGCTGCCGCTCTATCTAGCCATCATCTTCATGTTCCACGTGCTCCTCGGCGTAACCGCCCTGGTCGGAGCGATCGTGCTCGTCCTGTTGACCGTCTATGCCGAGCGGCTGACGCGCAAGCCGGTCACATTAGGCACCCAGACCGGCATCATCCGCAACGGCCTGACCACGACCGGCAACCGCAACGCGGAAGTCATCGCGGCTCTCGGCATGGGCGGCAGGATGGCGAAGCGATGGGAAGAGGCCAACCGCGACTATCTCGCCGAGCAGCGCAGCGTCAGCGATATCGCCGGCGGCTTCGGCGCCGTGTCCAAGGTGCTACGCATGCTCCTGCAATCGGCCATGCTCGGCATCGGCGCCTGGCTGGTCATCGAACAGCAGGCGACCGCGGGCATCATCATCACGGCATCGATCCTGAGCGGGCGGGCGCTGGCGCCCGTCGATCTGGTCATCGCCAACTGGAAAGGTTTCCTGACCGCGCGGCAGGGCTGGCAGCGGCTGACCAGGATTCTTGCCGCATTGCCCGCCGATGCCGAGCCGATGGTCATGCCCGCGCCGAGCCGCCACGTCTTCATGCAGAACGTCAGCGTCGCCGCGCCCGGCGTGCAGCGGCTGCTGGTGCAGGACGCCAGCTTCGCACTGGAAGCGGGACACGCCGTCGGAATTATCGGTCAGAGCGGTTCGGGCAAGTCGACGCTGGTCAGGGCGCTTGTCGGAGCCTGGCCGTCCGCCGCCGGCAGGATCCGGCTCGACGGCGCCGACCTCGATCAGTGGTCGCCGGAAGACCGCGGCCATTTCATCGGTTATCTGCCGCAGGACGTCGAGTTGTTCGCCGGCTCGATCGCCGAGAACATCGCGCGTTTCGAACCCGACGCCGATCCCGCATTGGTGATCGCCGCCGCCAGGGCCGCCGGCGCGCATGATCTCATCGTCGGTTTCCGCGATGGCTACGAGACGCAGATCGGCGAACTTGGCGAGGCCGTCTCGGCCGGTCAGCGCCAGCGCATCGCGCTGGCCCGCGCGCTCTATCGCGATCCGTTCCTGGTGGTGCTCGACGAACCGAATTCCAACCTCGACGCCGAAGGCGAACAGGCGCTGTTTCAGGCTATTGTGTCGGTGCGGCAACGTGGCGGCATCGTCGTGCTCGTGGCACACCGGCCAAGCGCGCTCGGCACGGTCGATTTCATCCTCGCCATGAGCCAGGGCCGCGTCCAGGCGTTCGGGCTCAAGGACGATGTCTTGGCGAAGCTGTTTCCGCGGCCGCAACCGGCGGTGAGCGCCGTGCCGCACCTCAGGCTTGCCACCGAGGAGCCGGCGCCGCGGCCGGGCGCGGCGGTGGCAGGCGAGTAAAGGGAGGGATGATGCCGAGTTCCTCCCACCAGTCCATTCAACGCTACATGCGCTGGGGCCTCGTCGCGGTCGCGGTGCTGGTCGGCGGCGTCGGCGGCTGGGCCTCGCTGACCCGCATTTCGGGAGCGGTCATCGCGTCGGGGGTCCTCGTCGTGGATTCCCACGTCAAGGACGTACAGCATTCGACCGGCGGCATCGTCGGCGAGATCGCGGCGCGTGACGGCGACCGGGTCAAGCGCGGCGCGCTGCTCGTGCGCCTCGATCCCACCGTGCCGGCGGCCAACCTCGCCGTCGTCACCAAGGCCCTCGACCAGTTGTCGGCACGCGAAGCGCGCCTCGAAGCGGAGCGCCGGGGTGCCGATGCCATCGCCTTCCCCAGGGATATTCTCGATCGTCGCGGTGATGCGGCGATCGCGGAGATCATCGCCGGCGAGGAACAGGTCTTCGAGACAAGGCGTGCGGATCGTTCCGGCCGGAAGGGCCAGTTGCAGGAGCGCATCCTGCAGCTGCAGAAAGAGATTGGCGGGGACACGGCCCAGGCGGAAGCCAAGTCGCAAGAGATCGCGCTTGTCGAGGAGGAACTGGCCAGCATACGCGCGCTGTGGAAGAAGCGGCTGATCTCGATCGACCGCCTGACCGCCATGGAGCGCGAGTCGGCGCGGCTCGATGGCGAGCGCGGCCAGTTGACGGCGGCCCTGGCGCAGGCCCAGGGCAAGATCGCCGAGATCAATTTGCAGATCCTCCAGATCGACCTCGAACTCAGCACCGACGTCAACAAGGATTTGCGCGAGATCGACGGCAAGGTCGGCGAACTGACGGAGCGCAAGATCGCCGCCGAGGACCAGCTCAGGCGCATCGACATCCGCGCGCCGCAGGACGGCATCGTGCAGCAATCCATCGCCCACACCGTCGGCGGCGTCATCACCCCTGGCCAGACGATCATGCAGATCGTGCCCGACAGCGACAGCCTGACGGTCGAGGCCAAGATCGCGCCGAGCGACATCGACCAGCTGTGGGTCGGCCAGCCGGCGGCGCTGCGCTTCTCGGCCTTCAACCAGCGCACCACGCCGCAGATCAACGGGACGGTCGAACGAACCTCGCCGGACACGACGACCGACCAGCGCACCGGCATCAGCTACTATACTGTCCGCATCGCGACGACGAACTCGGAGATCGCGCGCCTCGGCGAGGTCAAGCTGGTTCCGGGCATGCCGGTCGAATCCTTCATCAAGACCGCCGACCGAACCGTGATCTCCTACCTCGTCAAACCGCTGCAGGATCAGCTCAACCGCGCCTTCAGGGAATGAGCGGGACATCTGGGATCGTTCGATCCGGTTGACGAATTGCCTCGGATTGCCGGGTGGCCGGCACAGGACCTGGCCCATGGCTGTCCGGGTAGTTCACGACGCGATGACCAAAATGTGCAACCCGAACCATCGGCTGTCCGTTTATGGTGTCATCGAGGCTATGCGATGTCCCGCGTCTACGATCTTGCATCCAATGGGGTCCGGCGTGTCTATGAAAGGCGCATAGACGCGCCGGCTATCCTCGATGCCGCCACCGATTTTCCGAACGCGGCGAAATTCATCGCCGCCTGGCGCGGCATACGCGACGAAGCGCTCGCGGTGCGGCTGGGCGGGGCGCCGCGCTTCCACGACATCATGCCGGAGCAGGCCGAGATCTCGGCCAATGACGGCCTCGACTGGCGCATGTTCGTGCTCAAGGCCTACGACATCGGGGTTCCCGAAAACCTGGCGCGGATGCCGGTTCTGAGCCAGTTGCTCGCCGAGTGTCCCGAAGTCAAATCGGCGGCCATCTCGTTCCTGGCGCCGCGCAAGCACATTCCCAGCCATCGCGGACCGTTTCGCGGCATCATGCGCTTTCATGTCGGCCTGGTCATTCCGCGGCAGACCGATGGCCGCCCCGCGACCATCATGATGATCAATCATCAGGAGAAGCGGATCACGGATGGCGAAGGCATGCTGTGGGACGACACCTTCCCGCACGAAGTGATGAACAACGCCGACGAGGCGCGCATTGCGCTGTTGCTCGACGTCTGGCGTCCGGGAATGCCGCTGGACATGGAAATCCTGTCCCGGCTCATCGTGCGCGGCGTGCAGGCGGGGATGCGCCACAGGGGCGTGTCCTTCTCCGGCTGAACCCTGTCCCTTTGTTTTTAAGCAATTTCCAAGGGAAAGCGCTAGGTCCTCACTCTTCTGAATTGCTTGGTCACGTGGCGACGACCAGCCGACGCGGCTCGGTCATTCGCCCGGTGGTGGGCGTGTCCTTGACAGCCTTAATTAATTTATTAACATTAGAAAATAATAGGGAGGAGAAGATGGGCGTCCATCACGGAGCAATCCTGCGCATCCTGCGCGACGACGGCCCGCAGTCGCGTGCCGAACTGGCGCGGCGGACCGCGCTCTCGCCGACCGCGCTGACCCATCTGACGGCGCATCTGCTCAGGGAAGGGACGGTCGTCGAGCTCAACCAGGCCGCCGCCGGCGACGCACCCGTCGGCCGGCCGGCCATCGGCGTCGCGCTGGTGCCGGATGCCCTGTCGGTGGTTGGCGTGCACATCGGCGCGGGCACCATCCATGCCACGATCACCGACCTCAAGGCTTCCTCGAAAGCCATGGCCTCGCAGTATTTCGACACCGCCACCAGCGAACCGGCCGCGGTGATCGGCATGGTGGTGCGGACCGTCGAGCAACTGATCCGCAAGACAGGCGTCGAGCGGTCCCGGCTGATCGGCCTCGGGCTCGGCGTGCCTGGCCCGGTGGACACCAAGCGGCGGCGCAATTTGCAGTCGGTCAATTACGACTGGAAGGACGTGCCCTTCGCCGACGAACTCGAGACGGCCCTCGGCATACCCGCCGTGGTCGAGCACAATGTCAGCGCCATGGCGCTGGCGGAGTCGCGCTACGGCATCGGCCGCGACGCCACCGCGCTGCTCTACATCTACCTGCGCACCGGCCTCGGCGCCGGGCTGGTGATCAACGGCATGCCATTCCGCCCCGGCGGCTATGGGGCCGTCGAACTCGGCCATGTCCAGGTGGTAGAGAATGGCGAGCGCTGCGCCTGCGGCAACAGAGGCTGCCTGGAGACGTTCCTGTCCGAACGGGCGCTGGCCCGCGACGCGCATATCGAGGCGCCGCATCCCAAGCGGCTGCTGGCCGAGTTGGAGAAGTATCCCGAGCCCTGGAACGCGGCACTCAGGCACCTGACGACAGCGATCGCGACCGCGACCAACCTGCTCAATCCGGACCTGATCGTTTTTGGCGGCCATCTCGCCGAAGCGCCGGAAAGCTTCATCGACCATATCCGCGAGGGCGTTCCGCCCCGCGTGCTGCCGCCGATGCGCGATGTGCTGCGCATCGAGCGGTCAAGCCTCGGCCCCGGCGCTGGCGCCATCGGCGCGTCGGCCGCGGCGCTCGACCACTTCTTTTATTCGGGGGTTTCGCGATGAGCGAGACAGCCAAGACGACACGCCCAGGCGGTACGCCGCCGGAAGGGCAAGGCATCGACTATCCCGCCCTCGCGCTCAATCTCGTCGGGCTCGTCGCCGGTGTCGCCATCTGGTGGGCGCTTACGGCGGGCGGCGCGGTCGGCCTGCCGCCGCCGCCGCAGGTGGCGGCGCGGTTCGGCGATGTCATCGCCAGCGGGCAGCTTGCCACCGATATCGCCTCCAGCCTGGCGCGGGTGCTGACCGGCTTCCTGCTCGGCGTCATCCTCGCGATCCCGGTCGGCTTCGTCATGGGCTGGTACAAGGTCGCCCGTTCGCTGATCGAGCCCTATCTGCAGTTCTTCCGCATGATCCCGCCGCTCGCCATCATTCCGCTGGCGATCGTCACCATGGGCATCGACGAGACGCCAAAAATCTTCGTCATCTTCCTGGCATCGTTCCTGGCCAGCGTCGTCGCCACCTATCAGGGCGTCATCAGCGTCGACAAGACGATGATCAACGCCGCGCGGGTGCTTGGCGCGAAAGACATGACGATCTTCCTGCGCGTCATCATCCCGGCGTCGACGCCGTTCATCCTGGTCGGGGTACGCATCGGGCTTGGATCGGCCTGGGCGACGCTGGTCGCCGCCGAACTGATCGCCGCGCAGTCCGGGCTCGGCTTCCGTATGCAGCAGGCGCAGCTTTATTACGACCTGCCGACCATCTTCGTCAGCCTGATCACCATCGGCCTGCTCGGCCTTGCCATGGATCGCATCCTCCTGGTGATCGAGCGCCGGCTCACCGTCTGGCAGGAGCGCGTGTGATGGCTTCCAGGATCGTTCCAAAGATCGTGTTCGACAAGGTCACCCGCCGCTTCGATCTGAGCGACAACAGCTTCATCGCGCTCGACCGACTGTCGCTCGACATCGCCGACGGCGAGTTCGTCACCGTCGTCGGCCCCTCCGGCTGCGGCAAGTCGACGGCGCTCAACATCGCCGCCGGCCTGTTGCGGCCGAGCGAGGGCAGCGTGCTGGTCGACGGCAAGGCTGTCGAAGGGCCGGGGCCGGAGCGCGGCATGATCTTCCAGCAATACGCGCTCTTTCCCTGGCTGACCGTTCGCCAGAACGTCGAGTTCGGGCTGCGCATCAAGGGCGAGGAGGCTGCGCGCCGCAGGCAGATCGCCGAGCGTTTCATCGACCTCGTGGGGTTGCGCGATTTCGCCGACGCGCTGCCCAAGACGCTGTCGGGGGGCATGAAGCAGCGTTGCGCCATCGCGCGCGCCTATGCGGTCGACCCTTCCATCCTGTTGATGGACGAGCCGTTCGGCGCGCTCGACGCGCTGACCCGCGTGCAGTTGCAGGACCAGTTGCTCGACACCTGGAGCCGGGAGCGGCGCACGGTGATGTTCATCACCCATGATGTCGACGAGGCTGTCTACCTCGCCAACCGCGTCATCGTCATGGCGGCGCGGCCGGGCAGGCTGAAGGAGATCATCGATGTCCCGCTGCCTTATCCCAGGACCGAGGAAATCCGGCTTTCGGCCGAGTTCATGACCATCCGCAACCGCGTCTGGCAAGCGGTGTACCACCAGTAGCGGCGGAAGCCGTTTAGCCCCAGTAACAGGAGGAGAGTAGCGTGACACTGACAAGACGGAATTTCATGGCATCCTCGGCGGCGCTGGCCGCGTTCGCCGCCTCTGGCATCAAGGCCAGGGCAGCGGGGACGCCGGCGCGCATCGGCTACAATGGCGACTTCTGGGGCGCGAGCATCTCCGGCGTGGCCGCCGATCAAGGCTTCTATGCCAAGCATGGCGTCGACGCCGACATCAAGGTCTTCACCAACGGGCCGATCCAGGTGCAGGCGCTGGGCGCCAACAGCCTCGAGTTCGGCTATCTCGGGCCAGGCGCGCTGTGGCTGCCGGCGACCGGCAAGGCCAAGATCATCGCCGTCAACGATGTCGGCTTTTCCGACCGGGTGATCGCGCAAGCCGGCATCAAGTCGATCGCCGAGCTCAAGGGCAAGAAGGTGGCGATCGCGGCCGGCACGTCAGGCGACATGCTGCTGCGGCTGGCGCTGCGCAAGGCCAACATGGCGATGACCGACCTCGACATCGTGCAGATGGACCCGAGCACCATCGTGGCGGCCTTCGCCTCCAAGCAGGTCGACGCGGCCGGCATCTGGTACCCGTTCGTCGGCATCATCAAGACGCGGGTTCCCGACCTGGTGGAACTGGCCAAGAACGACGATTTCTACCCGCAGACCACGTTCCCGAGCGTCTTCATCGCCCGCAACGATCTGGTCGAGGGCAATCCCGATCTCGTCAAGAATGTGGTCCGTGCCATCAAGGACGCGCAGGATTTCCGCGCCGCCAACCAGGACAAGGCGATCGAGATCACCTCGAAACTGCTTGGCATTCCGGCCGAACAATTGAAGACCGAGGCCGGCTACGGGCGTTTCATGACCTCGGCCGAGCTCACCAAGCTCACCAAGGACGGCAGCGTGAACGGCTGGTTCGCGACGATGAATGACCTGTTCAAGACCTTCGGCAAGCTCGAGACCTCGCTCGACCCGAAGGACTACTATCTCGGCGATCAATATATTTCGGCCTGATGCCGGCTCTTGAACACCGCGAGCCCCGGTAATCAGCCGGGGCCTGCCTTTGACATCCATAGAAGCGGCGAGTCCTTCATGAACGTTCTCTATATCGACATCGACAGCCTGAGGCGCGACCATCTCGGTTGCTACGGCTATCATCGCAACACCTCTCCCGTCATCGACAGCCTCGCCCGCGACGGCATCCGCTTCGAGAACGTCTATGTCTCCGACGTGCCCTGTCATCCGTCGCGCACGGCGCTGTGGAGCGGCCGCCACGGCATGCGCACCGGCGTGGTCGGCCATGGCGGCACCGCCTGCGAGCCGTTCCGCGAGGGCGCCGGGCGGGCCTGGGCCGGCACCTTCTACGAGGAGGGCTGGATGCGGGCGCTGCGCGATCTCGGCTACCACACGACGACGATCAGCAGTTTTGGCGAGCGGCATGGCTGCTGGCACTGGTATGCCGGCTTCAACGAGATCATCAATCCGGGCAAGGCCGGCATGGAGAATGCCGACGAGGTGTCGGGCCTGGCGCTCGACTGGCTGAAGCGCAATGGCTCGGCAAAAAAATGGTTCCTGCATGTCAATGTCTGGGATCCGCACACGCCCTATCGTGCGCCGGACTCCTTCGGCGATCCGTTCGCCGACCAGCCTTTGCCGGAGTGGATGACGAAAGAGGTGTTCGAGAAGAGCCATGCCGGCTACGGTCCGCACAGCCCGCAGGAGCCCTCCGGCTTCGACGTAACACCGGGCGGATCGAAATACCCGCGCATGCCGTCGCCGATCGACGACATGGGCAAGGTCAAGGCCTGGTTCGACGGCTATGACACCGGCGTGCTCTATGCCGATCACCATGTTGGTCTCATCGTCGAGGAGCTGAAGCGGCAGAACCTGTTCGACGACACGATCATCGTCATCGGCGCCGACCATGGCGAGAATCTCGGCGAGCTCAATGTCTGGGGCGACCACCAGACGGCCGACGAGTTCACCTGCAACGTGCCTCTGGTCATCCGCTGGCCTGGCGCCAAGGACATGCGCGGCGTCAATGCCGGCCTGCACTATCATTTCGACTGGGCCGCGACGCTGATCGACCGGCTGGGCGGCAGCGTGCCGGTGCTGTGGGACGGGCAATCCTTCGCGACCGCGCTTGCCGCCGGCGAGGAGGGTGGGCGCGATTTCCTGGTGCTGAGCCAGGGCGCATGGGCCGTGCAGCGCGGCGTGCGGTTCCGGCTCGACGGCGCCGACTGGCTGATGCTGCGCACCTACCATGACGGCTACAAGGACTTTGGGCCCGTCAGCCTGTTCAACCTCAGCGAGGATCCGCACGAGCAGCATGACCTTTCCAGCAGCCGGGGCGACGTGGTCGATCACGCCAGCCGCCTGCTCGAGGACTGGCGCACCACGATGGCCAGGAGAAGCGACAGCGATGTCGATCCGCTGGTGACGGTGATCAGGGAGGGCGGGCCATTCCATTGCCTTGGCGAGTTGCCGGGCTACCTCGAAAGGCTGCGCCGGACCGGCCGTGCGGCGGCCGCGTCCGAACTCGAGCAACGACACCCGGCACCGCCGCCACGCCGCCAGTCCCTGAACTGAGGGACGAAGCCTTCCTCGCTTGGTTGTGGGCGACTTATCGGCAGCAAGGCTGCGCCGAAGCGGAAGGCCCGCAACAGGCCTTGGCTTTTCTCTCTTCCTCCAGCCAACGGTCGCGCGGCTTGCAGCTTGCCGGCCGGGGCGAAAGGTCGACATGCACCGCGCCGCCGACGAGCCGGGGAAGGGCGGCCCGATACAGGGCGATCGGGCGCACGCCGTCGCTGACCTCGAAGGTCAGCCGGGCGGAAGGGTCGAGATCGACATGCTCCGTCACCTTGCGGATGATCGCCGAGAATTTTCCGGCCGGCATATGCGTGCGGTCCTCGTCGACGTCCCAGAGCTGGACGAAGATCTCGGCCCAGGATTCGGGATTGGCGCCGCAGTCCAGCGCGGCGAATGTGCCGGCCTTTACCTCGGTGACGTGGTAGCCGGGCTTCACCGGCCGGCCATCATGGAAAAACACCAGCTGCCTGTCCTTGTGGCCGGCGAGAAACGCCAGCAGGCCAGCGATGGTGATGTCCTCGGGATCACCGGCGATGGCGGGGGTGGGTTCAAATTCCCGATTGTCAGAGGTGAGCATGTGCGGTAATCCTCGTTTCAACATTTCTAGGATTGTTGAAATATGGATGAACGTCAAGCCCTGTCCGCATTCGCAGCCCTTTCGCAAGAAACACGACTGCGCATTCTGCGGCATCTGGTGATCGCGGGTCCGGATGGTATTGCCGCAGGCGCCATCGCCGAGAAGGTCGAGGTCTCGGCCTCGAATGTGAGCTTCCACCTGAAGGAGCTCGAACGGGCAGGGCTGGTAAGCGTGCGCCGTGATTCCCGCTCCATGGTCTATAGCGCCGAGTATGAAGCGCTGAGCGGGCTGATCCGCTTCCTGATGGAGGATTGCTGCTCCGGAAGGCCGGAAATCTGCGCGCCGGCACTGGCGCCGGGCTGCTGTGCGGCCGATGCGCAAGAGGCGGTCCAATGACAGTCGAGCGCCAGTTCGACCTGCCGCGCCGTCTGGTCGCGGAAAGCCTTGGCACGGCGCTGCTGGTGGCTACGGTTGTCGGTTCAGGGATCATGGCGCGGTCGCTGACGGCCGACGGCGCACTGGCGCTTCTCTGCAACACGCTGCCAACCGGTGCGAGCCTCGTCGTGCTGATCACAATCCTCGGCCCAATATCCGGTGCCCATTTCAATCCGGCCGTGTCGCTCGCCCTGACGTTTTCGCGCCGGCTGTCGGCCGGCGACTGCGCCTGGTATATGCTGGCCCAGCTTACCGGCGGCATTGTCGGCACGGTGATCGCGCATCTGATGTTCGGCCTGGCGCCGCTGGCGCTGTCGACGCATGGCCGCACCGGGGCCGCGCAATGGCTTTCGGAGGGCGTCGCGACCTTCGGCCTGCTCGCCGTCATCCTGGCCGGCTTGCGCTTCGAACGCGCGGCCGTGCCCTGGCTGGTCGGCCTCTATATCACGGCTGCCTACTGGTTCACCGCATCGACCTCCTTCGCCAATCCCGCGGTCACGGTGGCGAGGGCGTTCACCGACACGTATTCGGGAATCAGCCCGGCAAGCCTTCCCGGCTTCATCGCCGCCGAGGTCGCCGGCGCCGGCTTCGCGCTGGCGCTGATGACGTGGCTGCTGCAGCCGCAACCCGAAATCCAATCTCTTGCCGTCGAGGCCGCGCCATGACCGTAACGATCTACCACAATCCCGACTGCAGCACCTCGCGCAACACGCTTGCCATAATCAGGGCGAGCGGCGAGGAGCCGGTGGTCATCGAATATCTGAAGCATCCGCCCAGCCGGGACCGCCTGCGCCAGCTTATCGCCGCCATGGGAATTCCTGCGCGCGCCTTGCTGCGCGAAAAGGGCACGCCCTATGCCGAGCTTGGCCTGGCTGATCCCAAATGGAGCGACGAGCAGCTGCTCGATGCCATGCTGAGGCATCCGATCCTGATCAACCGGCCGATCGTCGAGACGCCAAAGGGGACGCGTCTGTGCCGGCCGTCCGAGCTTGTGCTCGACCTGCTTGACCATCCGGTGACCCACTTCACCAAGGAAGATGGCGAGGTGGTCACCGGTGACCGTGGCATCAAGTAATCGGGGCCTTTCTGAGCTCGATGCCTCGGAACGCGCGCCGATAGCCGCGATTGCCGCCCTTGGGGTCACCCAGATCATCGGCTACGGCACGCTCTATTACAGCTTCAGCATCCTCGCCGCCGACATGGCCAGGGATTTGGGATGGCCAACCGAATGGATTTTCGGCGCGCTTTCGGCCGCCTTGCTGATCGGTGGCCTGACCGCGCCCTGGCTGGGGCGCTGGATCGACCGCTTCGGCGCCGGAAAAATCATGACCGCCGGCTCGATGCTGGCAGCGGCGGCACTCGCCGGCTGCGCCAGTGCTCCCACCGCCGTGGCCTTCGTGGCGGCGCTGATCGTCCTCGAAGTGGCATCGAACCTGGTGCAGTACGGCGCCGCCTTCGCGCTGCTGGTGCAGATCAGGCCGCATGCCGCGCAACGCAGCATTACCTACCTCACCCTCATTGCCGGCTTCGCATCGACCGTGTTCTGGCCGATCACGTCGGCCCTGCACGCGCATATGCCGTGGCAGGGCGTCTATCTTGTCTTCGCCGGCCTGAACCTGCTTGTCTGCCTGCCGCTGCACGCCTGGCTCTCGCATGGGCTTGCCAAGGGCAGGCGGTCGGCAAGCGCGCCGCCACGGCATATCAAGGGATCGCTTCCCGCCACGTCGCGGCCGCTCGGCCTTGCGCTGATGGTCATTGCCTTCTCGCTGCAGAACCTGATCGCCGCCGCCGTGCTGGTGCATATGGTGCCGCTGCTTTCCGGGCTTGGCCTCGGCGCGGCCGCCGCCATCGTGGGAACGCTGTTCGGGCCGTCACAAGTCTTGAGCCGTTTCATCAACATGGTCTTCGGCGGCAAGCTGTCGCCATTGATGCTCGCCATCATCTCGGCCAGCCTGATGACAACCGGTGTGGTCGCGCTGGATAGCACCGCGCCTTCCATCGCCGGCGCGATGGCGTTCGCCGTCATCTTCGGCATGGGCAACGGGCTTTTCAGCATCGTCACCGGCTCGCTGCCGCTCACATTGTTCGGCAGCGATGGCTACGGCCGCCTGCAGGGCCGGGTGATGTCGGCCCGGCTGATCGTCTCGGCTGTCGCGCCTTTTGCCTTGTCGGTCGCCATCGTGCATATCGGCATCGCCTGGTCGCTCGGGGCGATGGCGCTTCTGGGCGGTGCCGCGCTGCTCGTCCTGGCGGCGATCCCGAGACTGACCAAGGCGCGCGGCGACCAGGCGTGATGTCCGACGGCGTTGCCCGCTGGCTCATGCCATCTGGCCGTGCCCTCATCGAGGCATCCGCGCTGCCTCACGACAGGCGGGCCGGTTCGCTCTATCTCCCATGCGGCCGGCCTTCGCGCCTGCCGGCATGGAGGATGAACCAAAGTGACATCAATGCCGGTTGCCAGCCGCGAGGCAGCACCCTTGCCGGTCGCGGCGCTGATGGGTGCCATGGTGTCGATCCAGATCGGCGCCACCTTCGCCAAGACGCTGTTCCCGGTGATCGGCGCGCAAGGCACGACGACGCTCAGGCTCGTCATCGGCGCCCTGATGCTGATCGCGGTGCTGCGGCCCTGGCAGATGCGGCCCTCGCGCGCCACTCTGCCGTGGCTCGTCGCCTATGGCGTCACGCTCTGCGCACTCAACCTTCTGTTCTACGCAGCGCTCGCCAGGATCCCGCTCGGCGTCGCGGTGGCGCTGGAGTTTTCCGGACCGCTGCTGGTGGCGACGCTGACCTCGCGGCGTGCCAGCGACTTTGCCTGGATCGCGCTGGCGGTCGCCGGCATCGTGCTTTTGTCGCCCTTCATCCACTCGCTGCAGCCGCTTGACCCGGTGGGCGTGATGCTGGCGCTGGCCGCCGGCGGTTTCTGGGCGCTCTATATCGTGCTGGCGCAGAAGGCAGGCGCGGAGCTCGGCACCCGCACCACAGCCTATGGCATGGCCATCGCCGCCGTGCTGGTGCTGCCCTTCGGCATAGCCGAGGCGGGAAGCGGCCTGCTCGCGCCGTCGATCCTGGTCAGCGCGCTGCTCGTCGGCCTGTTCTCCAGCGCGCTGCCGTTCTTCCTCGAGATGGTGGCGCTGACCCGCATGCCGGCCCGCATCTACGGCACGCTGACCTGCCTGGAACCAGGACTCGGCGCGCTGGCCGGGTTTCTGTTCCTGCGGGAGAGCCTGACCATGCCGCAACTGGCCGGCATCGCCGCCGTGATCGTCGCCGCCGCCGGCACGGCGCTGACCTCGAAGCCGCCGGTGCCTTCACCGGAGTAAGGGGGGCCGTCTCTTCGGCCGTCGCCGATCTGCGACGTCGGCTCCTTCATGGACTTCGCAAAAATACAACCCATATTGAGTCCATGGAGCTTTGAGCGTGACCTTCGCGCGGGTGGCCCTTCTTGCCGCGGCCTTCGTCGTCGCGGCTGTTCTTTGTCCCTTCTCCTCAGCCGGGAGCGAAAGGGTGGCCCTAAGCGTCGCCATTGACGGCGCCATCGGGCCGGCAAGCAGCAGGCAGCTCAAGGAAGCGCTCGATGCCGCGGCCAGGCGGGATGCCGCAGTCCTCATCCTGCAGCTCGACACGCCGGGCGGGCTGGTCACCTCGATGCGCGAGATGATCGCCGATATCCTGGCGTCGCCGGTGCCTGTCATCGGCTATGTCGCGCCGGCCGGCGGCCATGCGGCGAGCGCCGGCACCTATATCCTCTACGCCACCCATGTCGCTGCCATGGCGCCCGGCACCAATCTGGGTGCGGCGACGCCGGTGGAGATGGGCGGGCTGCCGTCGCTTCCGGGCGGCGACAAGAGCGACCAGAAGGGCGAGGGCGACCAGAAGGACGCCAACGGCCGGCCGGCGGGCGACGCGATGATGGCCAAGGTGACCAATGACGCGGTCGCCCTGATCCGCTCGCTGGCGGAACTGCGCGGCCGCAACGGCGACTGGGGCGAGAAGGCCGTGCGCGAAGCGGCGAGCCTGTCGGCCAATGCGGCATTGCAGGAACATGTGATCGATTTCGTCGCCCGCGATACCACCGAGCTCTTGCTGCTGGCCGATGGGCGCACCGTCGATGTGGCCGGCAAGAAAGTGGTGCTGGCGACGAAGGGGCTGCCGGTCGAGACGCTGAAGCCGGGCTGGTTCATCCAGCTGCTTTCCGTCATCACCGATCCGAACACCGCCGTCATCCTGATGCTGGTCGGCGTCTACGGCATCGTCTTCGAGTTCACCAGCCCGGGGGCCGTGGCGCCCGGCGTCGTCGGCACCATCTGCCTCGTGCTCGGCCTCTATGCGCTCGATCTCCTGCCGATCAACTATACCGGCCTTGCCCTGATGCTGCTCGGCGTCGTTTTCCTCATCATCGAGGCCTTCAATCCCACCGTCGTGCTCGGGCTCGGCGGCGTGGCCGCCTTTCTGTTCGGTGCCGCCATGCTGCTGCGGGTCGAGGGGCCGGGCTTTGCCTTGTCATGGGCGATCATCGGTCCCGCCGCCGCGCTGACCCTTGGATTGGCGCTGCTGAGCGGCACCTATCTCTGGGCGGCGCGCCGAAACCCGCCGCGCGTCGGCGGCGAAGCGATGCGCGGCCAGCCGGCCGAGATCCTCGACTGGCAGGGCGGCGAGGGCCATGTGCTGGCCTTGGGCGAGCGCTGGCGGGCGAAGGCCGATGAACCCGTCGCGGCCGGCGACAGCGTCGAGGTGACCGACATCAGCGACCTCGTGCTGACCGTGCGGCGGCGCGACGCGGGAAGGAATGGAGCAAGGCAATGAACATCGGCTATGTGGCCTACCTGCTGCTTGCGGTTCTTGTGGTCATCTTCCTGTCCGCGGCGATCCGCATCCTGCGGGAATATCAGCGCGGCGTGGTCTTCACGCTCGGCCGCTTCACCGGGGTCAAGGGGCCTGGCCTCATCATCCTTGTTCCCTTCGTCCAGCAGATGGTGAAGGTCGACCTGCGCGTGGTGGTGCAGGACGTGCCGCCGCAGGACGTGATTTCGCGCGACAACGTCTCGGTGAAGGTCAACGCCGTGCTTTATTTCCGCATCGTCGACGCCGAGCGGGCGGTCATCCAGGTCGAGGACTACATGGCAGCCACCAACCAGCTGGCGCAGACCACGCTGCGATCGGTGCTTGGCAAGCACGAGCTCGACGAGATGCTGGCCGAGCGCGACAGGCTCAACAGCGACATCCAGGAGATCCTCGACCAGCGCACCGATGCGTGGGGCATCAAGGTGTCCAATGTCGAGATCAAGCATGTCGACCTCAACGAGAACATGGTCCGCGCCATCGCCAAGCAGGCCGAGGCCGAGCGGCTACGGCGCGCCAAGGTGATCAATGCCGAAGGCGAGCAGCAGGCGGCGGCGAAACTGGTCGAGGCGGGCCGCATGCTGGCGGCCGAGCCGCAGGCCATGCAGCTGCGCTATTTCGAGGCCTTGCACGATATCGCCGGCGAGCGCTCGTCCACCGTCGTGTTCCCGCTGCCGGTGGATTTGCTCAGCCAGTTCCTGAAGCAGGGGAAATAGAGGAGAGCCAGAATCGGAACTGCCAATCTCGGTCTCGTGCGGGAGATTCCCCGTCTTCGCCCTTGCTGCCGCCAAATTGTCTGACCTCCTCGTTGTCAGAACCTGACGCTGAGATCTGCCTTGGCGCCGTTGTCGGCATTGTGGCCACCGAACTGGCCGACATAGGACAGGCCGAGCGTGGCATTGGTCGACATTTGCAAGTTGAAGCCGGCCTCGATCACCGCGCTGTCGCTGGCGACAGGCACGCCGGCGATGGCAAAAGCATCGCCGCCGGCGAAGGCGAAGGTCGAGGTCGGCGTGACGTCGCCAAAGGCGTGGCGCCATCCGAGCGTGCCGCGCGCGGTCGCGCTGATGCCGCCGAGCGCGACGTCGGTCGAGGCGCGCAGCCCGAGCGTGGTGAAGGTGGCATTGGTGGTTGAGCTGGCGCTGGTCAGCGCGGCGGCGCCACCTTGCTCGGTGAAGCCGTCAGCATGCACACTGACATAAGCGAGACTGGCGAAGGGCTCGAACTTGAAGCGGCCGACACCAGCCTTGTAAGCGAGTTCGCCGAACACCTGCGCCGTGCCGGCGTCATAGTCAGCCGACAATTGGTCGGCGAAGCTGTTGAAGGCCACCGAGCGTTTTGTCGAGATGCTGTTCCAGCTGTAGGCGGCGCCGGTGCGGAAGGCTATGGCGCCCCAATTGGTGCCGCCGTAGAGTCCGAGATGATAGTTGTCGCTGGCGCCGCTGGAATGGCGGTCGTCGGCGTCGAAGGACGAATGGCTGTAGCCGCCGATGATGCCGACGCGCCAGTCGCCGATCGGGCTGTCGGCGCCGACCAGGAGGCCGCCGGTCGAGCGATCGAAGTTGGCTGCATTGCCGTCGCTGCCGGTTTGACCCCAGGAGCCGAAGGCCTGGCCCCAGACGGCGAAGCGGTCGGTGTCGGCGGCCACCATCCCGGGCCCGCCCTCGCCATAGGCCATGACCGGCAATGCGGCTGCGCCGGCATCGCCGAAGGCTGCGCTGATTCGCTTGGTGGCGGCGTCGCGGATGAAACGGCTGTCTTCCAGCAACATTCCCTTGGCCGAGGCGTGGATTTCGCCCGAGAGCTGGTCGAAGGCGTCCTGGGCGGCCGCCTCACTCGGCAAGGCAAAGATGGCATCAAAGAGCGGATTGCCGCTGCCAAGGCTTTCGGCGCCGCCGCCGGTTGCGATCTGGTTGGGCGTCAGGCCGACCGAGGCGAAGGACTTCGCCTGCACCACATCGAGATAGACATGCGTGGGGTCGTAATTGGCGATAAGGCCAATGAAGGGGCCGGCCCCGCTGAGCGTGTAGGTGCCGGTGACGCCCGCATCGGCTTGCAGCACGGTGTAATGCGTGCCCGGCACATAAGGCGCGGCGTCCGTCTTGACGACATCGAGGACCGTGCCGTCGGCGATCGTCGCCGTGCCCGTCGCCAGGATGAGGTCCGACTGGCCGGTCGAGGTGAGTTCGACCTGGTAGATCGAGCCCGCCGCCTGGTCGATGTCGCCCGCGACATTGAGCGTGCCGATCGAATTGCCCGGTGCGATGACGCCGCCTGATTGTGCGACGATGCCGCCAACCGTGCCGTTGCCACCTAGCATTCCGCCCGTGATCGTCACCAGCGAACTGGCCAGCGAACCGTTCACGGCCAGCCGTCCGCCGTTCACATTGGTTGCACCGGTGAAGCCGCTCGAATTGGCGGTCAGGTTCGTCGTGCCGGCAATCTGGTCGATCGAGCCCGCGCCGCCGATCGCCGATGCGAAGGTGTAGCTTGTGTCGGTGTGGTTGAAGTTGATCGCACCCGCGCCTTGTCCGAACTGAACGCTCGCCGCATTGAGCGCGCCGGCCGCCGCCGCTGGCGATCCGCTCGCTGCACCGATATTCAGCGTGCCGACGGAGCCCGCCAGAAGGGCGATGTTGACCACGCCGCCGGCCGACACCACGCCGCCATTCGCGATCGTCAGTGAGCCTGTGCCACTACCTCCAATGTTGAGATCACCGCCACTGGTCCACGTCGAGCCGGAGCCGCTGACGTTGGCGGTACCGATGGATCCGCCATTAAAGCCCAAATAGCCATCGGCATTGGCGACCGAGCCGCCGTTCGAGACGATCAATGAACCGGTTCCGCGCTGACCGACAATAAGGAGGCTGCTGCTCGTCCAGGTTGAGCCCGCGCCGCTGACCATTGCCGAACCCGTCGATCCGACATCAAAACCCAGATAACCAGCAGCGTCGGTGACCATGCCGCCGTTTGAAATCGCCAGCGTGCCGGCGCCGTAACCGCCGAGAACGAGGGAAGAACTGTTTGTCCAGGTCGCGCCGACGCCATCAACAAACGCCATGCCCGTCGAGCCCACCTTCGCGCCAATAATCGCAGAGCCGTTGCTGACCACGCCATGCGAGATCGCCAGCGTGCCGGTGCCATAATCGCCGACAAACAGATCCGCGCTGTTGGTCCAGGTCGAGCCGGCGTTGTCGACAATCACCGTGCCGGTCGAGCCCGCCTGCGAGCCAATGACGCCAGTACCGCTGCTGACCGTGCTGCCATGCGAGATCACCAGTGTGCCCGTGCCGGCACTTCCGACGAACAGGTCTGCGTTCGTCCAGGTCGAACCGGCACCGTCGACGAAAACCATGCCGGTCGAGCCTGGCGAGTTGCCGACATAGGCGGTGTCGTTGCTGATGGCGCCGCCATTGGTGATCGTCACGTTGCCGGCGCCGAGATTGCCGACATACAGATCCGCGCTGTTGGTCCAGGTCGAGCCGGGACCATCGACGAAGACGGTGCCTGTCGAGCCCGCGAAGTCGCCGACATAGCCCAAGGCGTTGCTGACCGCGCCGCCATTCGAGACCGTTAGCGAGCCCTGGCCTTGGAAGCCGATGAAGAGGTCGGAAGTGTTGGTCCAGGTCGAGTCAGCACCATTGACCGTCACCAGGCCCTTGGAGCCCACGTCATAGCCGGCATAACCCACCGAACTGGTGACCGCGCCGCCATTCGTGATCGTCAGCGCGCCGAAGCCCGCGTTCCCGACCGCGAGCGCTGCGTTTGCCCAGGTCGAGCCAGCACCGTCGACAGTTGCCGTGCCAATGGAGCCCGCCAAATTGCCCAGAATGCCGCTCAGATTGCTGACCTTGCCGCCTTTCGAAATGTTCAGCGCACCAGTGCCCTGATCGCCGATGAACAGGTGGGAAGAATTCGTCCATATCGAACCCGCTCCGTCGACCGTCACCGCGCCGTTGGAGCCCGCGTGCCAACCGATGGTGCCCATGGCATTGCTGACCGCTCCGCCATTGGTGATGTCCAGCGTGCCGGTGCCAAATTCGGCGATGTAGAGATCCCCACTGTTGGTCCATGTCGAGCCCGGGCCGTCCACCGTTACGGTGCCGGAGCCCAGGCCGTAGCCGACATGACCCACGGTGTCGCTCACAGCGCCGCCGCTGGAGATCTTCAAGGTGCCAGTGCTGCCGGTGCTCAAGGCAAGGAAAAGGTCGGAGCTGTTGCTCCAGACGGAGCCCGGGCCAGTGACGCTCACGGTGCCGCTCGCGTTCGAAACGTAGCCGAGATAGCCGGCAGTGTCGGAGAGGGTGCCGCCGTTCGTAATCGTCAGCGAGCCCGTGTAACTCGCAATGGTGCCCACAAACAGATAGTGGGCGGCCGCACTCGCCGCATCGACCACGGCCGGGTGCGGAAACACCGGATCGAGAATCACGTCGTCGCTCGATGTCGGGACAGCGGCGGGGTTCCAGTTTCCGGCGGCGAACCAGTTCGTGGAGGCGGCGCCGGTCCAGACCTCGGCTGCCGATGCAGGGATCGGCTGGCCAAGGCCGACCAGCGCAGTCGAGGCCAGCGCCAGGCATTTCAACGCGTTAGCCTTGCGGCCTCCAAATGCATTCCGCGGCATTTAACCCCCTGACATGACAGTCGTTTCACCCTGAAGGCTGACATGTCATTGGAGCCCGGCCTTGTCTTGGGCAGGGCGGCACTGGAATTGGACTGGAGCGAAAAGCAGCGTCTTTTGCGCGCACTGTGGCAGTTCGGCGTCATCGGTCGCGCAGGCGCTGCGGATTCGGCCTCGCACAGGCTGATATCGGACCGAAAGGTGCAAACTTATCTGGCGCTTGTCGGCGTATAGCCGAAGCGGCGACGAAAGCAGCGGTTGAAGTACGATACGTCGCTGAATCCGCTTGTCAGGGCGATGTCACTGACCCGCATGTCGCTGTGTTTGTGCGAGAGCATCCTGTGGGCGCTCTGCAAACGCGGTTCGAGAACGCGTTCGGAGAAGCTCATTCCCGTCTCCTGAAGGAGGTCGTGGACGTAGCGCACCGACAGGCCGAGTTGTTGCGCCACACTTTGGGCGGAGATGCCGGGATCGATAAAATCCTCGGCGATCCTTGCCAGGACGGCCTCCAGCCTGGCAGCGCGCAGGCCTCGAAGCCCGGCCAGTTCGGCAGCCCGACCTTTCGCGCCGGTCGCCAGGCCGATCAGATCCACGATCGTGTCCGTCGCGTGCGTGATCAGATCCGCCGAGGCAAGTGGGCTGCCGCTTTCAAGAAGCAGGCAATAGCGTTTGAGAAGATCGAGGGCTTCGCTGTCGGCGCCGATCTTCAACCCCAGCCTGTCATCGATCTGCGGGAAGGCACGCAGGAGGATCGCGCGTGGGATCACCACATTCGTCCAGGCATTGCTGTCGGCATAGGTCATTTTCAGAGCTTCCGATGCAGTGACGAGCACGGCCTCTCCCTGACCGACGGCATATTCGCGGCCGACCTGTACCCCTGACAACACGGTGTCGGCCTTGTTGATCAGCAACAGATAACCGTCATTGGCGATGTTGCTCGCTTTCCTTGTCGCCTGCTCGATGGTTCCGGACATCTGGCCGAGAACCACTGAACCGACAGCCGTGGCCTCGATGGACGCTTCGAAGGGCAGGTTTTCCGGACTGCCGTGTTCGACCGACAATATTTCCGCGACATGGATGTTTTGCCACAGGGAAAATCGTTCGCGTTCGTCAAGATGCGGTGACAACCGCGCCGATGAAAACACCGTCTTTCGAGACAATGGGGAACCTCGACAAGTATCCACGGCTTAAAAAATATCGAACGCGATGCTTTCCGTTGCGACAATAACCGGCAACAGTGGCGGCCCGGCGTTCAGGCGATCAAGTTGAACCCATAGTCGAGAGCGGCCGCGACTGGCGTCATCCAAAAGTATGACGTCACAAATTCCTCCGAGGCGAGATCGGGGCGTGCCTGGAGGTGTGGTGGAAAGGCTGAGCAGCGAAGTCCTGAGTTCGATTATCGGCGATATCTATGATTGCGTCTTGAACCCGGAAGGCTGGGCCGGAGTCATGACCCGCGTCACGAAAGCCGTCGACGCGGCCTACACCACCATCGCCCTTGCCGGCACCGCCCATAATAGCGGCCGCTTCGCGGCTCAATCGCCTTGGGATCCCGTGCAGATGCGGGTGCTAGAGGAGGACTATGACTTTGATGGAATTCCCGGACTGAAGGCAGCGGTGGTCGGCGATGTCGACCGGCCGGTTGCGACGCTGTCGCTCATGAGCGAAAGCGAACTCCAGCTGACGCCGTTTTTTCAGAACTGGGCCAAACCGCAGGGACTGCGCGAGGCTTGCATCACCAAATTCGTTCATACGCCGGACCGAATCGGGCTTCTGGGCTGCACCACGCGCGCCAGCAGGGGAGGTATTTCGATCGAAGAGCAGCATTTCCTGGCATTGCTCTCGCCGCATCTGCGCCGTGCTTCGCTGATCGGAGATCTGCTCGACCAGGGCCGCTTCACCACCCATCTTTATCGCCAGGCGCTCGATCATCTGGCTGTGCCTGTCGTGCTTACCCACGCCAACGGAGCAATCCTCCATGCGAATGCGGCCGCCGAACAGATGTTTTCGGTGCAGGGTCCCATTCTCTCCAGGAACGGCGTGCTCCAGGCACAGAATCCGGTGGTGGCCCGCGCCCTGCTGGACGCGATCGCCAGTGCGGCGAGCGCGGATGCTTCGCTTGGCGCGCGCGGCATAGGGCTGCCGGTTTCGGCCCAGGGCCAGCCGCCCGCCGTTGCCTATGTGTTGCCGCTGACTGAAGGAACGGCGCGCGCGGTTTTCCGGCCGGCATGCGCGGCAGTGTTCATATCGACGACGACATCGGCTTCTCCCCTCCCGGAGGCCGTTCTGACCACGCTGTTCGACCTCACACCCGCGGAGGCGCGGGTGCTGCTGCGGATCGGCGGCGGATTGTCAGCGTCCAAGAGCGCGTTGTCGCTCGGCATCGGTGAGAACACCTTGAAGACCCACCTCAATCGAATCTTCGCCAAAACCGGCACCAGACGCCAAGCCGACCTCGTCAAACTCGTGTCGGACATCGGCACGCCGCTGGCGGCTCACGGACCCTGAAGGCGGAGCGCGTAGTCTCTACCGCCAGCGGGTCAGAGGCTTTACCGCCGCCAGGGCGGCTCCGGCGCGAAGCGCTTGCCGATCCAGTCGGCGAAGGCGCGGGTCTTGGCGGCTTTTCCCTTGGCCGAGGGCGTGACGACATAGACCGCGCCTTCGTCCGCCAGCGTCCACTCCTCCAGCACGGATACCAGCCGGCCATCGGCGAGTTCGCGGCCGACCAGCCAGTCGGTGCTCATCATCAGGCCGATGCCTTGCACGGCGGCCTGGACCAGCACCTCGGCATCGTCGGTGACCAACGGCCCCGAAACCTCGACGCGCGCGCGCCGGCCCTCACGGTCGGTCATCTCCCAGGCCGGAAAGGTCTGGAAGCCCGAGAAGCCCAGGCAGGAATGGTCGAGCAGCGCTTGCGGCGTCTCCGGCCGGCCCCTGCGGGCGAGATAGGAGGGAGCGGCGCAGAGCAGCCGGCGCCGCGTCGCCACCTTGCGTGCCACCAGGCGTGAATCCTCCAGGCTGCCCAGCCGCACGGCGACATCGAAATTCTCGGCGACCAGATCGGTGAAGCGGTTGGAGAATTCAGCCTCGATGCGGACATCGGGAAATTCGGCAAGGAATTGAGGCAGCAGCGGCCCGATCCACATGCGCCCGAACGTGCCGGGCAGCGCCAGCCTGAGCAGGCCGCGCGGGCCGCCCCTGGCATGCGCGGACGCGACGGCCTCGGCCTCGTCGACGGATGCGAGGATGGCGCGCACACGCACCAGGAATTCGGCACCCGCTTCGGTCAGCGACACGCTGCGCGTCGTGCGCGAGAGCAGCCTCACCCCCAGCCGCGCCTCCAGCGACTGCAGGCGCCGCGACAGGATGGTCGCGTCGCGCCCGACACGGGCCGCCGCCCTGGTGAAGGAACGCGCCCCGGCGATGGCGGCGAAGGCAGCCATCTCGGCAAGGGCCGCGGGTTCGTGGGATTGCTGCATTATTCACAGTTCTCAATTGCAGAAAACAAGGATTATCCAGAGATAGCGCAGCAAATAGGTTCACTCAATCCATCAAATCGTTCCACCGGAGTGAAATCATGAAAGCCATCGAACTCAGCCAGCCCAGGTTGGACGCCTTCCGCGCCGCCACCGTTGCAACTCCCGAACCGCAGCGCGGCGAGGTGCTGATCCGCCAGCGTGCGGCGAGCCTCAATTTCGTCGATGTGGCGGTGGCGAGCGGCAACTATCCCGGGCCGAGCTTCCCGCTCATCCCCGTCGCCGACGCCGCCGGCGAGATCGTCGCGCTGGGCGAGGGCGTTACGAGGCTCGCCATCGGCGATCGCGTCGTCGCGCATGCCAAGCCGCGCTGGATCGGCGGGCCGCCGCGGCCCTACGAGATGACGCAGATGCGCGGTGTTTCGCTGCCCGGATCGCTGGCGGAATATGTCGCGCTGCCGGCAAATTCGGTGGTGCCGGTCCCGGCGCATCTGTCCTTCGAGGCGGCCTCGACGCTGCCGATCGCCGGCACCACCGCCTGGAACGCCATTCGCGCCGCCAATGTCGGTCCGGGCTCGGTCGTCGTGCTGCTTGGCACTGGCGGCGTCTCGATCTTCACTCTGCAGCTGGCGAAAGCCGCCGGCGCCACCGTCATCATCACCTCGTCGTCGGACGAAAAGCTGGAGCGGGCAAAGGCGCTCGGCGCCGATCATCTCATCAACTACCGCGCGACATCAGACTGGGACGGCAAGGTGCTGGAACTGACCGATGGCCGCGGCGCCGATCTTGTCGTCGAGACCGGCGGCACCGCCACCTTCGCCCGCGCCGTCAACGCCACCGCGCCCGGCGGCACGCTGTTCACTATCGGCTTCGTCACCGGCGCCGAAGCCACGATCAACCTGCTGCCGATCATCATCAAGGCGCTGAAGGTGACCGGCAACAACACCGGATCGGTGTCCGATCTTTTCGACGCCGCCAGGGCCATCGGCGCGGCCCGGATCGAGCCGGTGGTCGACAAGGTGTTTTCACCTGATCAAGCGACCGAAGCCTACGCCCACATGGCCGCCGGCGGCCTGCATTTCGGCAAGCTGGCGTTCGCATTGGAATGGTGAAGCTGCAGATCTCCCCCCTCGAGGGGGAGATGGCCGGCAGGCCAGAGGGGGTCGGTTCGACTGGGCGCGACTTTCTTGCGACGATCGGAGGTTAGCGCTTCACGCGAGACGACCCCCTCTGTCGCCTTCGGCGACATCTCCCCCTCGAGGGGGGAGATTACGCGCTTGGATCAGCTTCTCCAGCGTGATCGGCAGATCCCTGATCCGCTTTCCCGTCGCGTGGAACACCGCATTGGCGATGGCCGGCGCCATGCCGACGATCGCCAGTTCGCCGACGCCCTTGCCGCCGAGTACCGAGGAATGCAGGTCGGGGATGCCGACCGAGATCACCTCAATGTCGGGGATGTCGGCATTGGTGGGGACGAGATAGTCGGCGAGGTTGTTGTTGACGATGCGGCCGTGGCGGCGGTCGACGATGCCTTCTTCGAGCAGCGCCTGGCCGATGCCCATGATGATGCCGCCCTTCCATTGGCTTTCGGCCAGCTTCGGATTGTAGAGCCGGCCCGAATCCAGCGCCGAAACCACGCGCGACACGCGCACCGTGCCGAAATCCTCGTCGACGCGCACCTCGACGAAATGCGCGCACCAGGAGTGGCGGGAATAGTCGCCCTCGGTGTGCGGCAGCGCCATGGCGATGGTGGTGTAGTTCTTGTAGCGGTCTTCCGCCGTCGAATTGGCGGGCATGGTGTCGCCCGTCGCCTCGATGCGGTCGCGGCCGACGCTTTTGAGCAGGTCGGCGATCGAGACATCGGGGCCGTCGCCGCGTGGCGCGGTGATGCGGCCATTGGCGACGACCAAAGTGTTGGCCTGCAGCGCGTGGAAGGGCGAGCGCGGATCGCCGATCGCCAGACCGATCAGCTGGTCGAGCGCCGAGGACGCCGCCTTGTAGACCGCGCCGGTCATCACGCCGGCCAGCCGTGAGCCCCCGGAGACGCCGGCACGGGCAAAGCGGGAGTCCCCCAGTTTCACCACGACGTCGTCGGCGGCTACGCCAACCGTCTCGGCGGCGGTCTGCGCCAGGATGGTGTAGGTGCCCTGACCCATGTCGATCGAGGAGCTTTCGACCTCGACCGAGCCGTCGGCCAGGATGCGCACGACCGCCTCGCCATAGGCGCGCCGCACCGGATAAGTGCCTGCGGCCACACCCCAGCCGATCAGATAGTTGCCGTCGCGCATCGAGCGTGGCTCGGGCGTGCGCCTGGCCCAGCCGAAGCGTTCGGCGCCTGCCGCAAAAGCCTCGCGCAACTGCCTGGTCGACCAGGCTTTTTTGGCATGCGGATCCTGCTCGGCGTAGTTGCGCAGCCGGATTTCCAGCGGATCGATGCCGACCTCGTAGGCGAGTTCGTCGATGGCGCTTTCGATGCCGAAGGCCGACGGGTTTTCGCCCGGCGCGCGCATGGCGCCCGGCACCACCGAATTCACCCTTACGACATTCTGCCTGGAGGAGAAGTTCGGCGTCGCGTACATGATCGAGGTGACCGAGCCCAGCGGCTCGACCCACATGCCGTCGATCGACGTTTCGTTGACGCCGCGATGCACGATCGACTGGATCAGGCCGTCACGGCCGGCGCCGATCGTCACCGTCTGGCGGGTCGCGGCGCGGCCACCATAGCCGGTGAAGGTCTGTGCCCGCGTCATCACCAGCCGCACCGGCCGGCCAAGCATTTTGGCGGCACTTGCGGCAATCGCGCCATGGCTCAGCGCCAG
The DNA here is from genome assembly GCF_004794715.1 of Mesorhizobium sp. M8A.F.Ca.ET.207.01.1.1. Taxonomy (NCBI): domain Bacteria; kingdom Pseudomonadati; phylum Pseudomonadota; class Alphaproteobacteria; order Hyphomicrobiales; family Phyllobacteriaceae; genus Mesorhizobium; species Mesorhizobium sp. M8A.F.Ca.ET.207.01.1.1. The sequence continues at coordinate 442,813 of NZ_SRUS01000004.1, forward strand.
CGCCTTGGAGCCGAAGCCGCCACCGACATAGGGCGACACCAGCCGGACATTCTCGAACGGCACGGCGAACCATTCGGCATAGGTGCGCGCCATGCCGTCCAGCCACTGGCTCGGCTCCCACACGGTGAGGTGGTCGCCTTCCCAGCGGGCGATCAGGCCATGCGGCTCCATCGGCGCCTGGTATTCGCGCGGTGTGTTGTAGGCGGCGCAGATCCGTACCGGGGCCGAGGCGAAGGCGGCCTGGGCGTCGCCCCACTCCTTGGTCATGGCATCGATCGCAATGCCGTCGCCGGCCTTGCCGTCGCTGAGGTCGACGATGGCAGGCGTCTCGTCGTAGCTGATCTTGACCATCGCCGCGGCGGTCATGGCCTGCTCGAAGGTCTCGGCGACGACGGCCGCGACATGCTGGCCCGAAAAGGTGATGTCGCGCGCCAGCGGGCAGTAGGGCCTGTCGGGCGGCGGCGTGCCGAACCAGTCCGAGGCGGTTCTCAGGCTGATGATGGTGTCCGGCGTCAGCACCTTGAGCACGCCCGGTGCCGCCTCGGCCGCCTTGCTGTCGATGGCGCGCACCTTGCCGGATGCGATCGTGCTTTCGACCAGCACGGCATAGGCGAGCCCTTCGAGCTGCTGCTCGACGGCGTATTTGGCCGCACCCGTGATCTTGGCCGGGCCATCGACACGCGACAGCCGGCCGCCGACCGCGTCCGCGCCGCCGTCGGACGCATCGCCCCGTTTCGATTCACCAACTCTGATGTCGTGAACGGTCATGCCGTTTCTCCCATCTTGAGAATAGCCCGTGCGACGACGCGCGGCGCGAGCTCGATCTTGTAGTGGTTGGCGCCATGGTCGACAGCGCCTTCGACGGCGAGCAGGCTGGCGGCGCGAACAGCTTCCGGCTCCAGCACCTTGCCTTTCAAGGCGTCTTCCACGGCGCGCGCCCGCCAGGGTTTGGTGGCGACACCACCGAGCGCGACGCGCAGGTCGCGGATGGTGCGTCCGTCAGCTTCCAGTTCGAGGCCGACGGCTGCACTGGCGGCGGCGAACTCGTAGGACTGCCGGTCGCGGACCTTCAGATAAGTCGAACGCCGGACGGCCGCGGAGGAGGGGATTTCGATGGCGGTGATCATCTCGCCCGGCTCGATCGCGTGTTCCTTGCCCGGCGTCGTGCCGGGCAGCAGGAAAAAGTCATCGACCGGCATGCGCCGATCGCCGAGATGAACTGTTGCATCGAAAGCGACAAGCGCCGTGGCGAGATCGCCGGGATACATGGCGATGCAGGCCTCGCTGGTGCCAAGCACGGCATGGCCCCTGGTGACACCGCCGATCGCCGAACAGCCGCTGCCTGGTTCGCGCTTGTTGCAGGCGGCAAAACTCGAGGGATCGCGGAAATAGGGGCAGCGCGTGCGCTGCATGAGATTGCCGCCAATGGTCGCCATGTTGCGGATCTGCGCCGAAGCAGCTTGCCACAGCGCCTCCGAGATGGCGGGGAAGCGGCCCTTGATGTCCGCGTGGTCGGCGACATGGCTCATCGTCGCGAGCGCGCCGATGATGGCGCCGCGCTCGTCGATCTCGATCCGGTCCAGCCCGTCGAGATGGGTGATGTCGACCAGCGTGTCTGGTTCGGCGACGCCGCATTTGGCGAGGTCGATCAGCGTGGTGCCGCCGGCGAGCAGCATGGCGCCGGGGAGCGCGGCCGTCTGGCGGGCGGCGTCGGCCGAGGTGGCGCGAAGGTAGGAAAAATCCCTCATGACGCGGCCTCCAACGCTGCCTGGCGCACGGCGGCGACGATGTGCGGATAAGCGCCGCAGCGGCAGAGATTGCCGGCCATGTATTCGCGGATTTCCTCATCCGATCCGGCATGGCCCTCGCGGATGCAGGCCACCGCCGACATGATCTGGCCTGACGTGCAATAGCCGCACTGGAAGGCGTCCTGTTCGAGGAAGGCAGCCTGCACGGGATGCAGTTCGCCCTCCCGTGCAAGCCCCTCTATGGTGGTGATGGTGCGGCCTTCGGCCTGGGCTGCCAGCATCAGGCAGGCCAGCACGCGCTCGCCGTCGACATGGACGGTGCAGGCACCGCACTGGCCGTGGTCGCAGCCCTTCTTGGTGCCGGTCAGGCCGAGCCTGTCACGCAAGGCATCGAGCAGCGTGACTCGCGGTTCGAGCTGCAACTCGTGATGCCGGCCGTTGATATCGAGATGGACGGGGATTTTCGTCATGGGCGTCTGGCTCCAGTTGCTTGACGCTGAGGGAATGAATTGGCGCTTTGGAAGGGAAGGGCAAGGTCAGGCGACAGCCAACCTACCGCGGGTGAGGAAGCTGACAGCTTGCGGCTTCGAAAGACGTGACATACCGGGCTCCCTGATTATATGATAAAGGTGCTCCACTAAAACGGAGGCGCCTCCGTTTATTTACGTGGGGGCTGGCCAGGCATGGTTCAAGCCCCCATATCCCTGGTGGAGAAAAAATTGGCTTTTGAGCCCGTCACAAACGTCGACCAAAAACCCGCCGCCGCCGACAAGCCGTTGCGCGCGGATGCGCAACGCAACCGCGACCGCCTGGTCGAGATGGCGGCTTCGGTCTTCGCCGAGCGCGGCATCGACGCCTCGCTGGAGGAGATCGCCCGGCGCGCCGGCGTCGGCATCGGCACGCTCTACCGCCATTTCCCTACGCGCGAGCATCTGGTCGAGGTGGTCTATCGCCGCGAGGTGGAGGGGTTGTGCGCAGCGGCTGGCGAGCTTGCGGTAAAACATCCCTCGGATGTCGCGCTGGAAGAATGGATGCGCCGCTTCGTCGATTATATCGCCACCAAGCGCGGCCTGGCGACCAGCCTGCGCATCCTTCTCACCACCAATTCGACGCTGTTTTCCGACACGTCGGGACGAGTGTCGCAGGCGCTGCGGCAACTGGTGGATGCGGCGGTCGCCGACGGCACCATCCGCGGCGACGTCGATGCCTCCGACGTGCTGCACGCGCTGGGCGGCATCTACTCGGCACCCGACACCCCTGAATGGCGCGACCGCTCGCGCCGGCTGGTCAAGCTGTTGATGGATGGCTTGCGGTTCGGGGCTGTAAAGGCGGGATGAAGAGGCGCCTGGACTGCACTAGGCGCGCAAGTCCCGACCTTCGATTCCGAACGGTGATTGGCTATGCTGCGCCGCAAAAGACCAATTATTTCGTATAATTCTCGGTCTAATTTTGCTATAAATCGCATATTGAAAATATAATTTTCGATGATTTGTAGAAAAATCTGGATGTTTTTCCCGAGATGCAACCGGTAATATGTGTGGCTTTACCCGAACAACCTCATGCACTTCGCACGATTAACGGCCTCTTTGGCGTTAGCGGCAAAATCAGGGCGGTTTTTAGTCGGTTTTTAGGCCCTCGCTTCACAAAACTATTTCAGCACGGTAAATCTTTTGTGTTGCGCCGCACCATTGCGCGGAAGCACTCATTGGCCAAATGGAAACGCGCGGCGAGGGTTCCGTCAAGTTGACCAACTTGAGCTTTCCGCTGGCAGATATGCGATATCGGACCCGTCCCGGGCGGGCTCGTGGAGCGTGGATTTTGCATTGTCGGCGCTTTGGCGAACATAAGCGCCGGCAAGGATGCGGGTCGTCCGTTGCGAACCCCTTTGACTCTCGAAGCCGGGAATTCGTGGGGATGCCCCGGCAGCCTCATCAGAGATGTTCCGCCGGAGGAAGCGGCTGATGGGAAACTCTCGCGATACCCAGCTGGACGGATTGAGGGCCATCGCCGTCACGTTGGTGCTGTATTCCCATTTCTTCGCGGCGGGAGGCTCTTCTTTCTGGGGCCACATCGGCGTGCGGCTGTTCTTCGTGCTGAGCGGCTTTCTCATCACGCGCCTTCTCCTGGAAGCGCGTTCGGCGGCTGAATTTGAGGCCGCGCCCGCGCTGAGATCCTTCTACATCAGGCGGGCACTGCGAATATTCCCGCCCTATTTTGCCGTGCTGGGCGTCGTCTGGATGGTTGACCTGGAGCATTCCAGGGGATCGCTGATCTGGCATGCGCTTTACCTGTCGAATTTCTGGTACGCGCTGCGCAATGACTGGTCGCCCTGGCTGCTCTGCCATTTCTGGAGCCTGAGCATCGAGGAGCAGTTCTATATCGCCTGGCCGCTGGTCGTCTTGCTGGCGCCACGCCGCCGCCTCGAGGCGATCTGCATCGGCGTCATCGTGCTGTCATTGTCGTATCGCTTTTACTGGCCGATCACTGGAACCCCCGCGCTGGCGCGCGATCTGCTTCCACCGGCTTCCATGGACGCGCTCGCCTCGGGTGCGTGGCTTGCCGTCTACCGAACCAGGGCCACCGTCTTGCCACAGTGGTTACGGCTTGGCTGGCCGGCGCTCGCGGTCGCGTTTTTCGCCCTGCAGTGGTTTGCTCCGGCGCCGCCGGACACTGTCCAGGAATGGGGCCGCTGGCTGCTGTCGCAAATCCTTCCGCTCGGGCCTCTCGTGATGATCGTCGCGAGTTGTTCTCGAGGCCATCGGGGGTACCGGGGCTGGCTTCTCGAACTGCCGCCGCTCACCGCCCTTGGCCGCGTCAGCTATGGCGTCTATCTGTACCACCCCATACTCCTGTCGTTGGCCGTCAAGTCCCAGCCGTGGATCCCCGTCAACGTCTCGGAGCAGGGGGCGGGTCGGTTCCTGGTTGCAGGAACGGCCACCCTTATCCTGGCGTCGTTATCGTGGCTGGTTTTCGAAAAGCCGCTCAACAGCTTCAAGCGCTACTTTCCCTATGTCGCGCCAGGAGCTGGCACGCGCATCCGGGCCCGCGCCGACACGACCGACGCCGGATGGCCCAGAGGCGCGGCAGGGGCTTATCCCGGTGGATTGCTCGATGGCCGCGAGGCGGCAGGCGATCTTCAACGAACGGATCGGAGCTGACCATGGCCGCTCCCTTGGTATCCGTTCTGCTGCCGGTCTACAACGCGGGACCCTATCTCAGCACCGCGCTCGGCAGCATCCTGCGGCAGGACCACGATCGCCTGGAGGTCATTGCGATCGACGACGGCTCGACGGACAACTCCCTGCAAATCCTGCAGCGGCACCGGCAGGCCGACAATCGGATCTCCATCATCTCCCGCGAAAACCGGGGCCTCATCGCAACCCTCAACGAGGGTTTGGCTGTCGCTCGGGGCGACCTTATCGCCAGGATGGACGCGGACGATATCGCCTATCCGTCACGCCTGTCGCGCCAGGTGGCGCTGTTCGACCGGCAGCCCGATCTCGCTCTGTGTGGCGCCGGCTTCGATACCTTGCTTCGCAACCGCGTCGCCAAGGGTACACCCGATCCGGTCTTCCGGTTCGGCCAGCTCCGTATATTGTCGATGTTCTTCACGATATTCATGCACTCCACGGTTGTATACAACCGGAAAGTCATAAAGGACGACGTTCTATTCTACGACCCGAAATACAAACATGCCGAGGATTTCGACCTCTTCAGGCGGCTCGCCGATCGTTACCCGGCGGCGATGATCCCCGAAAACCTGATCGTCTACCGTATCCATGACGGGAGCGTAACGAGCAGGCACAGGAAGGAGATGCGCCGGACACATCTGACGATCGTGGCCGAGAACCTCGAGCGGGAAGGCCTGGCACAGGATACGCGCGATCTGCGCGACATCGGCGAGGCCGTTTCGACCGACACGGTTCGCCGGGCTGCGGCGTTCATTCTTGCACTCGAGGCAAGGATCTCCGCGCTGCCGACGGAAACGCGGCCGAGTTTTGCGGCCGGCGCGTTGAACCTGTTCTATTTCCTCTACCAACTGATAGGCGACGAAATGCAACCTCCGCTGACGCACGAATTCCTGACGCGGACCGCGAAATGGAATTTCATTCGACGCCGCGAAAAGTACGCGTTGCGTCCCGCCGCCTACGCGCCATGGTTCAGTCTCGTCTCGATGTCGGCCGGCCGCCAGGCGGACGCCGTGGCGCGGTACCTGAAATCCGCGCCTGCCGCGGCGGTCCTGGCGTCCCATCAGTTGAGCTAGCGGCAGGGATGACCGTCAAAGCCCGCCCACCCACGCAGCGCGATCGCCGGACGGAGCTTGTCCCCGTCGATCCCCGGCCCGAGCGGTCGCCGCCGGCGGTCAGCTTCATCATATGCACGCGCAACCGTGTCGCCGTGCTCGAGGCTTGCATCAGGTCGGTCCAAAGCGCGTGCCGCGCCCATGCCGGCTTCGCGGCCGAACTCGTGGTCGTCGACAATGGTTCGGTCGACCGCACGGCGGAGCGCCTGGCCGGCATCGCCGAAATATCCGATATCCCGTTCACAGCCGTGCGCGAGCCGCGCCCCGGATTGGCCGCCGCCCGCAACGCCGGTGTGGCGCGCGCGCGCGGCCGCGTCCTGGTCTTCGTCGATGATGATTGCGAGATCGATGGCGATTACCTCCGCGATCTGGAACGACACTATGCTTCCGGCGAACAATGGCTCATCCGTGGCGGCTGCGTCGAACTCGGCGATCCCAGGGATTTGCCGTTCACGATCAAGCGCTCGCGGGTGCGCGAGCGGCTCACCCCCGATGTTCATCCGGGCGGCTTCGTGCTTGGCTGCAACATGGTGATGCACCGCGATGTCGCGGCCCGTATCGGTCATTTCGACGAACGGTTCGGCGCCGGCGGCCCGCTGCGGTCAGCGGAAGACACGGATTACCTTGTTCGAGCGATGCTGCTCGGCATCCCGGTCGAATATGTGCCCGATATGACAGTTTTCCATCATCATGGCCGGCGAGACCGCAAATCGATCGAAAAGCTCCACCGCGACTACAGCTTCGGCAATGGCGCCCTTTGCCTGAAACATGTCCGCCATGCGCCCTGGCTGCTTCGCCATTTCTATTGGGCCACGAGAGGGGCTTTGCGGGAGTTGGCGGGTGGTCCGCGGTTCGACCGCGAACTCCAGCTGTCGCATTGGCCGATCGTCGTCATGAATCTGACCGGCGCGGCCAGATTTGCGGTTCTTTTGCTGGCAAGATGGCCGGAAGAAGTGCAAGTGCCGCAGGATCGGCAGGCAGATGCCCAGGCGAGGTGACAGGCCATAATGCGATTTTTGCCGCCAAGCTTGCCGATGCTGGGCCGCGCGCTCGGAACGAAGCAGTTGCGACTGCTTCCGGCCGTGGTGGTTCTTGGTCTTGTCGGCGCCGCCCTCGAAGGGTTCGGCATAGGCTTGATCATCCCCTTGCTGGGCATAATCATGGGACACGCGGATGCGGCCGGAATGGCCGGCTTGTCCGCCGTCTTTCAGTATTTCGGATCGGGCCTGGACGAGCGCGACCGGCTGATCGTCATTTCGGTCGCCATCCTCGGCTCGATCATCCTGAAGAACGTGTTCGCATTCGCGAACACGCTGCTCACCACCTTCATTTACGGCAAGGCAAGCCATTCGATCCGCAGCGCGCTGTCGGAGCAGCTCCTCAGGATAGGTTACCCGTTCTTCCTGCAGCAAAGTCCCGGACGGCTGCTCAACATCATCTCGAACGAATCCTGGCGGGCATCGGATGCGATCCAGATCATGCTGTCGGCCATCGTCAGCGCATCGGCGGCCATCATCCTGCTGGCGTTCCTGCTCCTGCTGTCGTGGCAGATGACACTGTTGGTCACATTGGGCCTGGCCCTCATCCAGGTCGTCCATGCCGTTCTCTCGGCCAATCTGAAAGCGCCCAGCCGCAGCGTCGCCTCCCGCAACAGCGATCTCGCATCGCAGATGCTGCACCTTGTCCATGCCGGGCGCCTGATCCGTATCTTCGGACAGGAGAGCCGCGAGCAAGCGGTGTTCGACCAGGCATCGGACGCGGTGCGCCGGGCTGCTTTCGTCCTGCTTACCCGGCAGGGGGCGTTGCCACCGCTGACCGAGGTTCTCCATGCGATGCTGTTCCTTGCGGTGGTGATCGGCGCATGGTTCGCCAATGTGAGCTTCCCGCTGATCGTCGCATTCGTCATCCTGCTCTACCGGCTGCAGCCGCATATGCGGGCTTTGCAAATGTCGTGGAGCCAGCTGCAAGGCTTGAGCGGGTCGCTCGAAGAGGTCGATTGGATGCTGGATCCGGCGGACAAGCCCAAGCCTCCGCAAGGCGACGGGCCATTCCACGGTTTGCGGCAAGGGATCAGCTTCGACGACGTGGCATTTACCTATTCCGGCACGGACGCACGCGCGGCGGCGCTGCATTCGGCGACTTTCGATATCCGAAGCGGCCGCTCGACGGCGCTCATCGGCCGGTCGGGCGCGGGCAAGACGACGATCGTCAATCTCCTGTGCCGCTTTGTCGAGCCGAGCTCCGGGGGGATTCTTGTCGATGGATCGCCGCTCGACCGGATCGACCCCAGCCAGTGGCGAAAGCACGTCGCGCTTGCCAGCCAGGAGCTGGAACTGGTGGACGGCACCATTTCCGAGAACATAACCTACGGCCAGGATGGCGCCACGAGCAGCGATGCCGAGCGTGCCGCGAGACTGGCCGAAGCGCATGAGTTCATTGAACATCTGCCCCAGGGCTACGATACCGTCGTCGGCTACAGGGGTGTCAATCTGTCAGCGGGACAAAGGCAGCGGATCGCCTTGGCGAGGGCGCTGGTGCGCGATCCTGATCTGCTCATCCTGGACGAAGCCACGAATGCCGTGGACGGACTGTCGGAAGCGGCGATCGTCGAGACGTTGAAGTCGAGAGCCGGCCGCCGCACGACCCTCGTGATCAGCCATCACCACAGCACCATCTCGTTCTGCGATGACGTGGTGATCCTGAGCGGCGGCCGTGTGAAGAAGCAGGCCCCATTCGCGGCGCTGGCGTCGCTCAGCATGGATGAGCTTTACCAGCATGAACCGACCCTCTGACAGGTCCGAGGCCCTGTCTCTCTCCGCCCTGTGTCGGGCTACAGGGCGGCGGCCGCTACCGGGCCCGCCGGCCGGAAACCACTCGCAGCCAGGGCGTCAGATGGAAGGCGCTCATCAGGAGATACATTGCCGGCATGCCGGTAAGAGGCGAGGCGCCCATGCACAGCATTGCGGCGCCACTGCCCTGAAGAAAGGAGACCAGCGCCATCAGGGCGAAGGTCGGCGCCGCGGCGAGGCACAGCCAGTCGGCGATGCCGGGGGTGGCGGTGTTTTCGGGGGTCGCGCTTCCGGAGCCGGAATGAATGTCGCTCATGGTCTTTTCCCTTGATGGTTGGCAAGGAGTTGGGTTCCTCTCCCCCGCTCCGCGAGGGAGAGGAAACCAGGCAGGATGGGGCGTGCCACCCTTTCCCGCCAAGCGCTGCTACTCGCTCTTGTCGCGGAACGCGGCCTCGCCGGCGGCTGACACTTCGGCCCATTTCTTGTCGGCCCCAGCTTCGTAATTGTCGTGCCAGTTCCACCAGCTGTAGAGCGGGGTCTGCGGGTAGCCTTCGGGCGAGTCCTCCCAGGTCTCCTGGCGACCGAGCGGGGTGACGTCGAGATAGCTCCAGACAGTACCCAACGCCTCGTCGCCGCGGTTGTTGATGAAATAGGTGCGGAAGATGCGGTCGCCATCATGAATGAACACGTTGTGGCCGTGCCATTCGTCGACGCCGAAGTCTTTGTCGAAGCTGTCGGTGATGGTGTACCAGGGAATCTCCCAGCCCATCCGCTGCTTCAGCCGTGCAATGTCGGCCTGCGGGGCGCGCGAAGCGTAGGCGAGCGTGGTGTTGCGGGCGTTGAGATGGGCGAGGTGACCGACCTGGTCGGCGCCGAGCGAGCAGCCGCGGCAAGCGTGATCGGGCCAGCCATAGACGCCGGGCTCGAAGAAGGCGCGGTAGACGATCAACTGGCGGCGGCCTTCGAACAGGTCGAGCAGGCTGACCTTGCCGTCGGGGCCATCGAAAACATAGGCCTTGTCCACTTCCGTCCACGGCATGCGGCGGCGTTCGGCCGATAGCGCATCCCTGGCGCGCATCGTCGCCTTCTCCTTCACCAACATCGCTTTGTGAGCGGCTTCCCAGTCTTGCCGTGAAACGATCGGTGGCATCTTCATCGTCATGTTCATTGGTCTTCTCCTTTGCCAGTCGTGGCGTCGTTGCGGTGTGGTGTTGCCTGGGAATGTCGGGGCGTTGCGGGCGCGGCGAAATCCGCGAGTTCCGGCCCGGCGCAGCAGGGGTGGCGTGCGGCGTGCTTGGCCGGATCATTCGCCGTGGCGAGGTCGAGGTCGGTGGAGGCAGGCATTTTCTGGTTCTCCCTTGCGTGCCGTCATTGCCGGCACGACTTGCTGGTTGACGGTACTGACTTAAGGTAGGGCAGCGCCGCGCCGAGGTGGGAGTTACAAGTGTGACGGGATTTGAATGGACTCGCTGATCAACGCGGCGGCGCTGGCGCTGGCTTCGGGCGATGCGCTCGGCGCGCTCGACCGCGTCGCCCTGCGCGAGGATGCGCCGGCGCTGGCGCTGCGCGGCATCGCCATGGCGCAGCTCGGCGACTTCGATCGCGCTAAGCTGTTGTTGCGGCGGGCCGCGCGCGCGTTCAACCCGAAAGAGGCCGTCGCGCGCGCCCGCTGCGTCGTCGCCGAGGCCGAGATCGCGCTGGTCTCGCGTGATCTCGGCTGGCCGGCCAAGGCGCTCGACGCGGCCCGCGCGGCACTGGAAAAGCATGGCGACCGGTTGAACGCGGCGCATGCCGGCCACCTCAAGGTGCGGCGGCTGCTCTTGATCGGCCGCCTCGACGAGGCCGAGCATGTGCTGGCCGGGCTCGACCCGGCGCCGCTTCCGCCGGCGGCCAGGGCCGCGCACGAGCTTGCCGTCGCCGGCATCGCCATGCGGCGCCTGCGGACCAGGCCGGCGCGCGCGGCGCTGGAATGGGCGCGCCATGCCGCCCACATAGCCGGCATTCCCGGCCTCATCGCGGAGGTCGAGAGCGCAAGCCAGGCGCTGGAGACGCCCGCGGCGCGGCTGATCACGCAGGGCAGGGAGCTGCCGGTGCTGCTCGAGGAGGTCGAGGCGTTGCAGGGATCGCCGGCGCTGATCGTCGATGCCTTCCGCTACGCCCTGCGCGGCGGCGGGGTCACGATCTCGCTGGCGAGCCGGCCTGTGCTGTTCGCCCTGGCGCGGACGCTCGCCGAAGCCTGGCCAGGGGACGTGTCGCGGGGGGAACTCGTGGCGCGGGCCTTCGGCGGCAGGCATGCCGATGAATCGCATCGCGCGCGCCTGCGCGTCGAGATCGGGCGGCTGCGCGCCGAGCTTCGCCCACTGGCCGGCATCAGCGCCACCAAACATGGCTTCACGCTGGCGCCGCGCCAGGCGCACGCGGTGATGGTGCTGGCGCGGCCGATGGAGGAGCGGCACGCGGCCGTGCTTGCCTTGCTCGCCGACGGCGAGGCCTGGTCGAGTTCGGCCCTGGCGCTGGCGCTCGGAACCGGCCAGCGCAGCGTGCAGCGGGCGCTCGAGCCGCTTGCCGAGGCCGGCAAGGTGCAGTCCTTCGGCCATGGCCGGGCGCGCCGCTGGATGACGCCGCCGGTGGCGGGATTCACGACCACCTTGTTACTCCCCGCGCCGCTGCCAGATGGCTAAGGTGCATTGATATTCAGACTCTCGACCCACCTTGGAACATGATCCCAGACGTCAGCGGGATGTCGACCACCATCGAGGACAAAGACATGAAGCATTCGGCGGCCGAAATCCTGAGGGAATACGGACCTTTTCCCGGCGCCAAGACGGTGGCCGGGGTGAGCTTTGACGGCAAGAACGTCTGGTTCGCCTCGGGCGACAGGCTGAATGCCTTCGATCCGGAGAGCGGACAGGCGTTGCGTTCGATCGATGTCGCGGCGCATGCCGGCACCGCCTATGACGGCCGGCATTTTTTCCAGCTCGCCAAGGACCGCATCCAGAAGATCGATCCCGATACCGGCGAGGTGCTTTCCACCATTCCGGCACCCGGCAATGGCGGCGATTCCGGGCTGACCTGGGCCGAGGGCACGCTGTGGGTGGGGCAGCACCGGGAGCGCAAGATCCACCAGATCGATCCCGAGACCGGAAAAATCCTGCGCACCATCGAATCCAACCGTTTCGTCACAGGGGTGACCTGGGTCGACGGCGAATTGTGGCACGCCACCTGGGAGGGCGACGAGAGCGATCTGCGCCGCGTCGACCCGCAAACGGGCAAGGTTCTGGAGAAGCTCGACATGCCTGCCGGCATGGGCGTCTCGGGACTGGAATCCGATGGCGGCGACCGCCTCTTCTGCGGCAGCGGAAACGCCGGCGTGGTGAGGGCGGTGCGCCGGCCGAGGTGAAGGGACACGAATTTTCCCCCGGCGAATTTTCCCCCGGCGACTGGCCGTTGCGCGGTGTCGAGCCTAGATAGGCTGGACCATCCCCCCGCAAAAGGACCAGACCATGCCCCAACAGATCACGTTGAACGACGGCGCCGCCATTCCCCAGCTTGGCCTTGGCGTGTGGCAGGTCGATCACGACATCACCGCGCAAGTGGTGGGCTGGGCGATCGAGGCCGGCTACCGGCTGATCGATACCGCCGAGGGCTACCAGAACGAGGAAGGGGTCGGCGAGGCGATCCGCGCCGCCGGCGTGCCGGCAGCAGAGCTGTTCATCACCTCGAAGCTGCGCAACGGCGCCCACCAGCGCGATACGGCGCTGCGCGCCTTCGACGACACGATGAAGAAGCTCGGCGTCGAGCAGCTCGACCTGTTCCTGATCCATTGGCCGGTGGCCAGCCAGGACAAATATGTCGAGGCCTGGAAGACGCTCGTCGAGTTGAAGCAGGCCGGCCGCATCAAGTCGATCGGCGTCTCGAATTTCAATCCTGATCATCTGGAGCGCATCATCGGCGAGACGGGCGTGGTGCCAAGCGTCAACCAGGTGGAACTGCATCCGCGTTTCCAGCAGCGCGCGCTCAGGGAATTCCATGCCAAACACGACATCCATACGGAAAGCTGGAGCCCGCTGGGCAGCGGCAAGCTGCTCGGCGACCCGACCATTGCGGGCATTGCCAAGAAGCATGGGAAATCCGCCGCGCAGACCATGATCCGCTGGCATCTCCAGCAGGGGCTGATCGTCATCCCGAAATCGATCCGCCAGGATCGCATCGCCGCCAATTTCGACGTCTTCGATTTCGAACTGGACGCGCAGGACCTGAAGACAATCGCGGGCATGGATTCGGCCGACGGCCGCGGCGGTCCGAACCCGGCGACGGCGGCGTTCTTGTTTTAAAGCTGGCGTCGAAGCTGCCAATCTCCCCCCTCGTGGGGGAGATGCCCGGCAGGGCAGAGGGGGGCGCTGTCCCGCCAGCCTTTCATTCGATACCACCCAAACCCGCCATGATGACAATATGCTGGCTGACATTGTCGATGTCGCGGATGACATCGTCATTCCAAAACCGGAGCACGGACCAGCCGTCCTGCTCCAGACGCCTCGTCCTGCAGTGTCGTTGACTGCAAGATCTGCATCACCATGCTGCGATCCATCGAGTTCGACGACGAGCTTCTTCTGCGGGCACGCAAAGTCGGCGATATAGCCGGCAATCGGAAATTGTCTTCGAAAGCCAAGCCCCATCGGCCGATGCGCGCGAAGTTCATTCCAGAGCTTCAACTCCGCGTCGGTCATGACTTTGCGCATCGATCGAGCATTCGCTCGGTTCTGCGGCGGCAATGGCGTATGAGGCATGGCAGTTTCGATTGTGATTGAGGTTGGCGCTCTACGGCGCCCCCCTCTGTCCTGCCGGACATCTCCCCCACGAGGGGGGAGATTGGCGGTTTCGGCGATTTCGCCAATCGCAGAGGGGAGGAAGAGCGCTAAATCCCCGAGCCGTCCAGCTGTTGCGCGTCGTCGCCTTCCCAGGGCGCCGGCATCGAGGCGCCCCGGCTGAGATTGGCCGAGGGCATCGGCATCCAGCATTTCAGCTCCGGCTCGGCATATTCGACGACGCGGCCAGGCGAGGAATCGGAAGCGCGCCAGCCTTCCTCACCGAATTGATCAGCGCGTGACCAGTAGGCAAGGTCGACTTCCGCTGGCCCCTGTTCGGATGGGCGGACCGTAACGAGGATCCGGCTGCCGTCTTTCGGCGCGCTGGACATGTGGCGCCAGCGGTCGGGCTCATCCATCGTTCTTCCTCCTGCCTTGCTGCGGGATGAAGTGTCGCCTCGCCATCGGAGACGGTCAACCCAAACTTTGCCCAACCCATCCTGTTTCGATGGCTGCTCGTTCCTCCCGCTCCCGTGGGATGTATGATTTGTCGGATTGCGCCAGCCGCATCCGTCCTTGATCTGACGGTGGTCGCCGGGGACAAGGAGAGGCATTCATGAGTGACAGGGGCGAGGCGATGCCGGCTGGGGTGGAAACAAAACTGTTCTTCAGCCGCAATCCCAATCCGCGCCTGGCGGTCGCGGTGGCGCGTCATCTCGGGGCGAGGCTGACCTTCGAATTCGCATCGCCGTTCGCGCCGGGGCAAGCGGAGCGGTTCCGGCCGCTCAATCCCAATCTTTCCCTTCCAATACTGGCGTGGCCGGGCGGCAGCCTGTGGGAGGCCGACGCCATAGCCTGCCGGTTGTCGCGCGACATGGGTTCGGATTTCTGGCGCGGCGGTGAGGATGAGCCCGACATGATCCGCTGGCTGAGCTGGGGCAAGGAGAATTCGCGCGGGCCTGCGACATGGTGCATTTCGAGCGCGGCACCAAGCAGCGCTACGGGCTGGGCCCAATCGATCATCAGTTGGTCGAGGAGGGGCTGAAGCTTTTTCAAGCGACGGCGGCGATCCTGGAGACAGCGCTTGTCGGTAGGCAATGGCTGGTCGGCAACTCGGTCTCCTATGCCGACTTCCGCATGGCGACGTTCCTGCCGTTCAACGACGTCGCCGGGCTGCCGCTCGGTGATTATCCCGCTCTTGCCCGCTGGTATCGCCGGCTCGAAGCCGTCGAAGCCTGGCGTGATCCCTTCAAGGGACTGGCCGCACCGCATTTGCCGCCGGTGCCACGGCAGGATGCGATGAGGTGACGGACAGAACTGACGACCGGCGCATACACAGAGGAACTTGAAGACGCCGGCCGCCATTTGGGGCGTTGGGTGCATCACGTTGGGGCACGATGCAGGGTCAGGTTAGGCGGATGCCTGGTGCCCGCAATCGGAACGCCGGCCCATGGTGAACAGGGGGTTACTATCCACAGGCCCGAGGCAGTAACCGGCAGGCGGCGCGCCGGTTTGCGGCCGTCCATGGTGGCCACGTCATCATTGTCTCCGCTGTGCGCAACGCGAATCGCTTGGCCTGCGCGGCTCGACGGGCCGCGATCGGGTTGATAAGCCCGTCTGCGAAGGAGCCGATGAGTCTGGCATGACCGTTGCGATCGAGATGGGACACACGACGGCGGGCGCTCCGGCGAAGCTCGATCTCGAGGAGCTGCTGGCGACCCGCCTGCTGGTGCAGGGCAATTCGGGCTCCGGCAAGTCGCATCTGTTGCGGCGCCTGCTCGAACAGAGCGCGCCCTGGGTGCAGCAGACCATCATCGATCCGGAAGGTGACTTCGTCTCGCTGGGCGAGCGTTACGGCCATCTGGTGATCGATGCCGAGGAGCACACCGAGCGCGGCCTGCAGGCAGCCGGCGAGCGGGCGCGCATCCACCGTGTTTCAACCGTGCTCAACCTCGAAGGGCTCGACGCCGAGAACCAGATGCGACGCGCCGCTGCCTTCCTTGGCGGGCTGTTCGAGGTCGCGCGCGACCATTGGTACCCGATGCTGGTGGTGGTCGACGAGGCGCAGCTGTTCGCGCCGGCGGTGGCCGGCGAGGTTTCCGACGAAGCGCGAAAACTCTCGCTCGGCGCCATGACCAATCTGATGTGCCGTGGCCGCAAGCGCGGGCTTGCCGGCATCATCGCCACGCAGCGGCTGGCCAAGCTCGCCAAGAACGTCGCGGCGGAAGCCTCCAACTTCCTCATGGGCCGCACCTTCCTCGATATCGACATGGCGCGCGCCGCCGATCTGCTCGGCATGGAGCGGCGGCAAGCGGAGGCCTTTCGCGACCTGGAGCGCGGACAGTTCATGGCGCTGGGGCCGGCGCTGTCGCGCCGCCCGCTTGGCCTGCGCATCGGTCCGACCGACACCAGCCCGCGCAACGGCACGCCCAGGCTGATGGCGATGCCGGAATCCGCTCTCGAGGACGCCCGCGCGATCATCCTGGCCGCCCCGCCGCCCGAGACGATGCGCGCGCCGCGCCGGGTGGCGTCGCCGGATCTGCTGGAGCAGCTGATGGCGGCGAAATCGGCGCCGCGCGACATTCGGCCCGAACCGGCCGAGCCCGCGCCCAGCGCCGAGGATCTGGCCGAACGGCGCGAGCGGATGGACCGCATCCTGCGCGCCATCCTGGCCGAACCCGATGCGGGATTTCGCGTCATCGGCGTCCTCTACCAGGAATTCGTCGTGCGCTGCCGCATCGAGGGACTGGCTTCGGTCATACCCGATCTCCAGGAATTTCGCCGCATGCTGACACGCGCCCGTGCCGGGGTGGGGTCCGACATGGCCGAGGATGACGCGTGGCGGGATGTTTCGGTGCGCGCCTCACTGCTGCCAGAGGACATGCAGGGCGTGTTCATGATGATCGCGCGCGCGGCGAAGGAGGGCTGGCCGTGCCCGAGCGATGGCGCGATCGCCCGCGCCTATGGGTCGCACTCCATGCGCCGGGCCCGGCGGCTGCTGACCTATATCGAGGAGCAGGGCCTCATCGTCTGCCAGCTCGATGGCACGGGAAAGCGCACGGTGACGCTGGTCGAACTCGCCTGGGCCACCGCGCCGGGCGACCCCAACGCCGAGGCGGCGGAGCAGGGCAGCCTGGCGCTGTGAGGGCCGATGACTAGCCCAGGTCCCGGTGGATCGCGGACGCAGGCCGGCGGCACTGTCGCCCGGATCCGCATCATGGGGACGCCGAAATCGGGCACGAATCTCGCAAAACATCTGGTCGAGGCCTATCTCGGCGTGCCCGTCGTCTTTGACCAGGGTTTTTGGAAGCATGGGATCTTTCCGGCCCTGATGAACGGGCGCGCGCTGCAATATGGCGACTTGCCCATCATTGTCATGAGCAAGGACCCGATCACTCAGCTCCTGTCCTGGTTCCGTTTCACCAGGCACAACAGCATTTTGAGGCCGGCCAAACATTTCGGTTCGTTCCTGAACCAGCCTTTCGAAATCAGGCAGGATTTCACGCGGCCGCAGATGGAATACAGGTTCCGCGCACCCGCCGACTACTGGAACCAGTTCTACTTTGCTATGGAGGCGCTGCGCCGCACCGGCACGCCCGTGCATTTCGTATGCTATGAGCAACTCGTCGCGACCCAGGCCCTTTGCCTGAGTTCCATTTCCCGTTTCCTCGATCTGTCCACGCCGTTCGAAGCCAGCACCGACGTGACAATTCCACGCCACGCGCTTGTCTCGAGCAATGACATCGACCGGTCCGGGGACCCGGCGCCAACGAGAGCCTGTTTGACCCCTCGCGGGCGGATCTGGCAGCCGCGTTGGCCAGGATCGGCTGGCGCAATGCGCACAGAATCCTGCGCGACATCGACGACGACGTGCTTGAGGCAACGGGCCGGGCCGGATTTCGCATGACCTGCAGGCAGGCGATCGGTCCCGCGGCGATATTGAGGTCGTTCATCGGCTTCTGGTGAGGCCTGCGTGCGCAACGACGCCGCCCTTACTGGACGGTGATAACACCGTCGACCGCTCGCCATTCCGATGGGGTGATGAGCCGGTGGTGGGCGATGTGGACGGAGTGAAGCGGTCCCTCCAAGCGCTCGGGGTGGCGCGCGCCGCGACACAGCACGCGTCATGGACGGCCGGATACTCGATCTGCAGGAGGCCCCATGCGTGGTCGCAATGAAGTCCTAGATATCGAGGATAAACTTGGCTATCGGGCCGCCGAGCGCCACCATCGGGCAGTTGGAAGGCAGCTCCACTTCTTTCGATATTGTTCCGGCGTTAGGCCATAGTTCCAGCGATCGGTTGGTTGCCGTCAAGACGGCCGGCGCCTCGGACAGGCTCAGCCGGTGAATGCCTTGAACTTGTCCTTGGAGGTCAGCAACACCTCCCCCTTGAACGAAATCGAGAAATCGCCCAGCTGGTACTGGCCTTGGTCGTTCTTGAGCAGGATGTCGCCAGTCACCTTGTTGGGGCCACCCTCGATGCCTTTGACTATCCTGGCGACGTAGCGCAGATTGCTCTTGGCAAAGAGCATATCGTTCCTGGCCAGTTGCTGCGCGAGAAGCTGGCGTTTCGAGTCGTCGCCGATGCCTTGCAGGCGCTTTTCAATGGCCTCGGGGGTGACACTCGCCAAGGCGCTGTTCAAAGCTGGCAAGGCCTTCTGCAGGCTGAACAGGGCATCGGAAGTCATCCTGCCGGCATCACCGTAGGTCAGGCTCTGGTTGCTGATCGCCTTGTTGGCCTGCGCCTGCGGGCTGCGGTCGGCAGCGGCCTCCATCTCGTCCTGGACGGCCCACATATAGTCATATTCTCCCATCGCCATCACCGTTTCCGGTGTCTCGCCCGTGGGGATGAAGTTGCGCGCAACGGTGGAATCTTCGTGTCGGCGGTCTGCCTCGACCATCGAGCCGATGAAGCGTGTATACTCCGCTTGGAGTTCGTCAAAGTTGGCTTCGCCCGCGCGCAAATAACGGTCTTGTGCCGTCGTGGTGGACGTTGCACTGATGGGTGAAGACGCCTGCGCCCCAGCGACCTGGCCAAAGCTGCCGAACGGATCGTATTCGGCGTCGTCCTCATCACCTGTTGCACCCGGACGAATGACAGGAGGCTCGGTCCGCAGCGCCGTGCCTGCTTTCGCGAACGCGGGCTGGTTGGCGCCTGCAAAGCCGCTCTTGGCCGACATCAGCTTCTGTATCGTAACGGTGAAATCCGGCATGATCCGCATCGAGCAAGCTCTCGTGTTTCACATGCCTTGTGCATGCGATTCACAGAATGAAGCATAGGCAGTTAATCAATGGTTCAAAGTGAACGCTGGCCGAAAACAAATAGCGGTATCCAATGGCATCACGCCAATACACTTCAACAAGGACTAATATAGTTGGCAAAATACGGAAGCGGCGAGTTTCTCAAAATCGATCCCTTCGCCGCTTATCTCTTGTGGGCAGGCACTGGATTGCTTGATGATCCAAAACGGTGGCCTTCGCGGGATCCTTTCACCGCTCCTCGACGATCCGCAAATAGGCCGCCGTGACGAACAGCACGATCAACCCGAACAAGATCCTTCTAGCCCCCTCCGGCATCTGCAGGATGGTCAGGAGCGTCGTCAGCACGGTGAGGATCAGCGCGCCGATGATGGTGCCGGTGTAGCCGCCGCGGCCGCCGAAGATGGAGGTGCCGCCGATGACGGCCGCCGCCACCGAAGGCAGCACCAGCGGTTCGGCGAGCGACAGGGAAGGGGCCTTGATCAGGCCGATATAGAGCAGGCCGGTGATGCCGGCGAGCACGCTTGAGGTGACGTAGAGCGCGGTGATCACCTGCCAGTACTGTACGCCGGAGAGGCGGGTCGCGCGCTCATTGTCGCCGACGGCGTAGAGCAGGCGGCCGAAGCCGGTGCGGGCGAGCGTGAAGACGATGAGCGCGGCCAGCGGCACGAAGAGCAGCAGCGCGTTGGGAAAGCCGTAGGTGACGCCGGTGCCGAGCCAGGCGAGGAAATCGGGGATCTTGGCGCCCGACGCGATCACCGTGCGCTGATAGACCTGCAGACAGCCGGTGCCGATCAGGCTGGTGCCCAGCGTCATGATCAGCGGGTGGACGCGGAAGACGCCGACGCCGATGCCGTTGACGAGGCCGATCAGCACCGCCGGCATCATCGCCAGCAGGAACGCCACGGCCGGGTCCTGGTTGACGATCTGCGTCGCCATGATGAAGGCGCTCATCGTCGCCACCGTGCCGACCGACAGGTCGATGCCGCCGGTCAACATGGTCATGGTCTGGCAGCCGGCAAGAATCGCCAGCGGAATGGCGAATTTGATGGTGTTGGCGATCCAGCGCTCGTTGACGATGCCGGGACGCAGGATCTGCAGGATCACCACCAGGATGACCAGCAGGATGATCAGCGGGATGAGCGGCCGGTCGGCCATGAAGCGCTTCAGGCGGCGGCCGAGGGGGACGGGGGTGATCGCTGATGTGCTCATGGGGTGGGTCCGATGTTCTGGGAGGGTAGCGCTCTACGGCGCCCCCCTCTGTCCTGCCGGACATCTCCCCCACAAGGGGGGAGATTGGCCGCTTTGGCGCCCCACTCTTTTCTGCAACGTTGAAGATTGGCGAAAGCCGCAACAACAGCCAATCTCCCCACAAGTGGGGGAGATGGCCGGCAGGCCAGAGGGGGGCGCCGTAGAGCGCTACGCTCTATATTTCTCTCTCCCATCATTGCCGCCCCCGCATCGTGATAAACGCGCCGAACATCACCACGGCGACCATGATCAGGCCTTCGATGATGGCGGTGACGTTGGGGTCGATGGCGAGCAGCGTCAGGTCCGTGCGCACCAGGCGCAGCACGAAGACGGCGACGATGGGGCCGAGCAGGCCGCCCTTGCCGCCGCCGAGCGCGACGCCGCCCAGCACCACGGCGGCGACGCTGGCGAGCAGATAGGGGCCGGGAATGGGAGCGCCGATGCCGGTGCTCATGGTCAGCGCCAGTCCGCCCATGGCCGCGAACAGCCCGGACAGCGCGTAGGCGATGATGCGCGTGCGGGCGACAGGCACGCCGCTGCGGAACGCCGCCAGCTCGCTCGAGCCGATGGCGTAGATGGAAAGGCCGAGGCGCGAGCGCCTGAGCGGGACCCAGATGACGCAGAGGCAGATGACCAGCACCAGCAGCGCCTTGGGCAGCCAGGCGTCGATGGCGTCGGGCAGGCCCGGTATCGGCACGGTGCCCGAGATCATCGCCTTCAGCCATTCTGCCGCGGCGCCGCCCGGCGCGCCGAGCACCAGCAGGGCCGCCCCTTGCAGCACGAACAGCATGGCGAGCGTAACGACGATGTCGGGCACGCGGGTGACGACGATGAGCAGGCCGTTGAGGGCACCCAGCACAAAACCCATGGCGAGCACGAAAGGCACCACGAACAGCGCGTATTCCTCGGAGGCGCCCGCCATCATCGAGGCGGCGGTGACGCTGGTCAGCGCCATCATGGCGGCGACCGAGAGGTCGATGCCGCCGGCGATGACGACGACGGTCTGCGCCGCGACGGCAAAGGCGTAAGGCAGCACCGCCCGCGCCAGCGAGCCGAAATCGCCGCTGCCATAACCGGGCTGGATCAGTTTTGTGACGATGAACAGAATGATCAGCAAGGCGAACAGGCCTGACACCCAGCCCTGGCGGCGCAGGAAATGGTTCATGGCGTCGTCCCCGAAGACGGGGACTGGGGATCGGCCAGGATGCCGACATCGGCCTTGGCGCCGCGCGGCAGGCCGTAGGCGGCCCGCATCAGCGCCGGTTCGTCCGCTTCCTCGACCGGAAAGATGTCAACGAGACGGCCGCCGAAGATGACGATGACGCGGTCGCAGACGCGCTGCACCTCCTCGAGTTCCGAGGTGTAGAACAGCACCGACTTGCCGTGGCCGGCGAGCTCGCGCAGCAATTTATAGATCTCCTGCTTGGTGCCGACATCGATGCCGCGTGTCGGGTCGAAACACAGGATGGTGCGGGCGTCCGCCGCGATCCAGCGCGCGATGGTGACCTTCTGCTGGTTGCCGCCGGACAGGCGCTGCACCTCGCCCTGGGCGCGGGTGTCGATCTGCAGGCGCTGGATAGCGCTCTGCACGGTGGCGCGCTCCTTGCGCATATGAATGGGGCCCCAGTTGCGCAGGGCGGCGCTGAAGGGAAGCGCAATGTTCTCACGCACCGAGCGCTGCATGGCGAGCGCCTCGGAACGGTCGCCGGGCACATAGGCAATGCCGGCGCGGATGGCGTCGATCGGGTGTGAGAATTTTACTGCCTGGCCGTCGACCTCGATCGTGCCGCCGGACGGCCGGATCGAGCCGGCAAGGGCGGCGAACAGCTCGTCCTGGCCCTGGCCTTCGAGCGCGACGACGCCGGCCACTTCGCCATCGGCGAGATCGAAGGAGACATCGCTGAGCTTGATGCCGACGCGCAGGTTTTTCACGGTGATGCGCGGTCGGGCAGGGGCGGATGCCGCCTTCTCGCTGACGCTTCGGGCGGCGACCTTGGCCTTTTCGATGCGGGTGCCCAGCATCAGCTCGACGATCTTTTCCTCGACGCCCGCCACGATGTCGACGACGCCGACGGTCTCGCCGTCGCGCAGCACGGTGGCGCGGTCGCAAAGGGCTGCGATTTCGACGAAGCGATGGGAGATGAAGATCACCGCGCGGCCGGCGTCGCCCTGGCGGCGCACCACTTCCAGCACCTTTTCGGCAAGGTTGGCGGGCAGCGCCGCGGTCATCTCGTCGAGCAGCAGCACGTCGGGTTCGACGGCGAGCGCCCGGGCCAGATCAAGCACGCGCAGCACGGCCAATGGAATGTCGCGCGCGGTATCGCGCAGGTCGAGGTCGGCGATGCCGAGTTCGCGCACCCAGGCGCGGAACGGTTCGACCGGCGTTCCGGTGAGCCGCAGATTGGACAGCACGTCGAGATCGGGGATCAGCGACGGCTCCTGGTAGACCGGCAACAGCCCGGCGCGGCGCGCGGCCGCCGGCGAGCGTATGTCGCGCGCCTCGCCACGGATCAGGATGCGCCCGGCATTGGCCGAAATCGCGCCGGTCAGGATCTTCACCAGCGTCGACTTGCCGGCGCCGTTGGCCCCCATCAACGCATGCACCTCGCCCGGCAGGACGGACAGCGACGCATTGCGCAGGGCGGCGACCGCGCCGTAGTTCTTGGCGACGCCCGTGGCGTCGAGGAGGGGGCTGGTGGTCAAATTGATTGGTTCTCGATTTATGAGGTCGAATAATTAGAAATGTCGGCGCCGCCCCTCACCTGCCTGCCGGCATCCTCTCCCCGTATAGTGACGGGGAGAGGGGGGCTTGTCGCCGGCATTGCGGCCAGCTTCTCTCTCCCCGTTTACGGGGAGAGATGTCCGGCAGGACAGTGAGGGGCAGCGCCGACGGATGGTCCGTTGGCAAACCTCAGCCTTACTCCCCCGGCCCCTTGCAGGCCACGATCTGCTCCTTGGTGTAGGTCGTCCAGTCCGGGATCGAGATCGAGACCGGCCATTCGGGGCTCAGCGACGGGTCGGCGGCGGCCTTCAGCTTGGCCTTGCCTTCGTCGGTGGCGTTGTCCCAGAGCTGCGGGTCGACCAGCACGGTCTGCTGGGCCGGCTTCTTGCCGTCGAGGATCTGCAGGGCCAGCGTCACGCCGGCACCGCCGATCGAGCCGGGGTTGGTGACGGCGGCACCGACGAGGCCCTTGACCGAGCTCAACTGGCCGACGAAGCCGGCATTGTCGGCGCCGACGACCGGCACCAGCGGCGCCTGCGATTCGACCAGCGCGTCGACGATGACGTTGTCGATGCCGGAGGTCCAGATGCCGTTGATTGGCGTGCCGGTGGCGAGGAACGACAGCATCTGCTGCTTGGCCTGGTCCTGCTGCCAGCCGGTGAAGACTTCCTGCGCGACCTTCACGTCGGGGAATTCGGCCAGCGCCTTCTTGAAGCCTTTGTCGCGATCGCTGTCGGCCGAAGCGCCGGCCGCACCGCGCATGTAGAACACCTCGCCCTTGCCGCCCATCTGGCCGAACAGCCATTTGGCGCCGAGATAGGCGTACTGCTCCTGATTGTTGGAGATGATGTAGGCCGACGGCTCGGTCACCGCCTGGTCGACGGCGACGACGACGATGCCGGCCTTGGTGGCTTCTTCAAGACCCGCCTTGATGCCGGCCGGATCGGCGGGGTTGACGACGATGGCGTCGACCTTGGCGCTGATCAGGTTGCGGATGTCTTCCAACTGGCCGGCGGCATCGGTGTTGCGGTGGGCGATGTTGAGCTTGGTCACTTCGCCCGAGGCGAGCGCCTGCGCCTTCATGGCGCACACCATCTCCTCGCGCCAGCCATTGCCCTGCACGGTGTTGGAGATGCCGATCGTGTATTTGCCGGCGGCGGACGAGATCGCCACCGAGGCCAGCAGGGCGGCGCTGGCAAGCAGCGGAACCATGGTCAGATATGTCTTCATTTCAGTCTTCCTCCACATTGTTTTTCAGTTCAGTTCCAACCCGTTAAGCCGTGCCACTCACAAACGGAGTCAAGTGGCTCGCCTTGCCGTCATTTGACGAAGGGACGCAGCACGTCGCGGGCGAGCAGAAAACCCCGCTTCACCTGCTCGTCGCTGCCTTCAAATCGCCTGTCCTCGTGCTCGATGATGACCGAGCCGTCATAGCCGGTGCGGTAGAGGCCGGAGAAGAAACCGCTCCAGTCGACATCGCCCAGCCCCGGCATGCGCGGCACCTGCCAGCCTATCCCGGCCGAAAGGATTCCGCGCTCGTACAAACCATCATGATCAATCATCAGGTCCTTGGCGTGGACATGCAGCATGTAGGGGCCGAATTCCCTGATGAAGCGGGCCTGGTCGATCATCTGCCAGACCAGGTGCGAGGGGTCGAAATTCATGCCGACATCGCCGCCCCAGCTCTCCAGGATGCGGCGCCAGACTTGCGGCGAATAGGCGATGTTGTGCCCGCCCGGCCATTCGTCATAGCTGAAGATCATCGGGCAGTTCTCGAAGGCAAGCTTCACCCCGTGGCCGCGTGCATGGGCGACGATCCCGGGCCAGACTTTCAGCGCATCCTGCCAGTTGACGTCGACGGTTTTGGAGGCATCGCCGCCGCAGAAGGTGTTGACGACCGGCACGCCCATATTGGCGGCCAGCACGATCACCTTCTTCAGATGGCCGATGACCGCCTCGCGGTGGGCGGGATCGGGATGCAGCGGGTTGGGGTAGTAGCCGAGGCCGGAGATGGACATGTTCTTTTCCGCCAGCGAAGCGGCAATCTCTTTCGCCTGCGAGGCCGAGGTGCCGGCGGCGTCGATATGGCTGGTGCCAGCATAGCGGCGGGTGGCGCCGGAGGTTTTCGGCCAGCAGGCGATTTCCAAGGCCTCGAAGCCGACGGAGCTTGCCCAGCCGGCGACCTCGCCGAGCGGAGTCTCCGCGAATGGTGCGGTGAGCAGTCCAAGTTTCATCATGCCTCCCCTGACCGCGAACCCGCGATCGATGCCTATAATGCCGATAGTTTGGATCGTTTCAACCTCGCGACCCCGTCTTGCTCCAGACTGTGTCGAACGGCCGCCATCGGATCGTCCGAAAGCAGTTCGCCCAGCGCTGAAGTCACCGTCTTGCGAAACGCCTCGTCGGCGGCAAGGCCGGGGTCGAAAATCGTGTCGATGGCCAGGATGGCGGAAGCCAGCGCCGGCGCATCGCGTCCGCTTTCGTCGGCGATCGCTGCGATCCTGCCGGCATAGGGATCCGACACCGGCCAGCGTTTGCCGAAGCGCGCCGAGGCCAGGATGAGATAGGCCATCCAGCCGGCGACCGGCACCGACAGCAGGCCGATGCCGGCGCCTCGGCTCAGCCGGTCGCGGATCGGGTTGAGCAGGCGCTGGACGATCTTTTGCGATCCATCGGTAGCGATCTGGTGGTTGCGATGGCGGATCGCTGTGTTCTTCAGCCGGCCAAGGCTCTGCTCGACATAAGCCAACGGCTCCATGCCGGGCACCGGCGTCAGTGTCGGCAGCGTCTCCTCGACCAGCATGCTCCTGACGAAGACCGACAGCAGCGGGTCGGCGATGGCATCGAATGTGTGTTCGAGCCCCGCCAGCACGCCGAGCGTGGCGAGCGTCGTTTGCGCCCCGTTCAGCACCCGCATCTTGAGATGCTCGAACGGCGTGACATCGTCGACGAAGGTCGCGCCGGCCAGGTCCCAGCGCGGCATGCGGCCGGCGAATTTCTGCTCGATCACCCACTGCCGGAACGGTTCGCCCACGGCAACGGCGCCATCGCGATAGCCGAACCATTGCTCGACGCTGTCGAGGTCATCCGGCGACACAGCCGGCGCGATGCGGTCGACCATGGCGGAGGGGAAGGCGGCATTGGCCGCAATCCAGTCGGCAAGCCCATTGCCGCGCCGTTCGGCAAAGCTCCGCACGACATTTTCCAGGATGACGCCGTTGGTCGGAATGTTGTCGCAGGAGAGCAGTGTCAGCTTCCGGCCATGCGTGGCCCTGCGCTGCTCCAGCGCCAGCGCCAGGATGCCGGGCAGGCTGCGTGGCGCTTCCGGATTGGCGAGATCATGGACGATGTCGGGATGGCCGAGATCGAGCGCGCCGGTCGACGGGATATGGCAATAGCCTTTTTCCGTCACCGTCATCGTCACCAGTTCGATGTCGGGCGAGGCGAGCACCGCGAGCGCCGGTGCGGCGCTGTCCTGGCTGTCGACCACCTTCACGATGCTGCCGATGATGCGCGCCTCGACATGGTCGTTCTCGCGGATCAGCCTTGTGTAGAGGCCGCCTTGCCGGCCAAGGGTGTCGGCGAGCGCGGGCGGGCGGATGTTGATGCCGACAATGCCCCAGCGGTCGAACTTCAGCGAGAGCAGGTCGTCGGTGTATTCGGCCTGGTGGCAGCGGTGGAAGGCACCGACGCCGAGATGGGCCATGCCGGGTGACAGCGATGCGCGGTCGTAGGTCGGCTTTTGCACGGCGGCGGGAAGCCGCTCCAGCAGGCCAGGCCCAAGCGTTTCGATGGCGTTCACCGGTTCGCCCCGATCACCGACTGCTCCTGGTCGATCACCGCCCCGGTCATCGGCCCGGCCGCGTCGGAAAGCAGGAAGACGGCGAGGTTGGCGATATCGTCCGGCCTGAGCAGCCGGCCAAAGGGCTGGGCGGCGTTGGCGGCGTCAAGCCAGCCCGGGCCATGACCGAGCGTCTGCGCCTGCATCACACGCTCGGCCGGCGTGTCGGTCCAGCCGACATTGATGCCGTTGACGCGGATGCGGTCGAAGCGGTGGGCGTTGGCGGCGTTCTTGGTGAGCGTCGCCAGCGCGCCCTTGGTGGCGGAATAGACGGCAAGCTCCGGTGAGCCGCAATGGGCGTTGATCGACAGGATGTTGACGATCGCGCCCCCCTGGCCGCGTTTCCGCATGTCGGCAATCGCCGCCTGCATCAGGAAGAACGGCGCGCGCGCATTGACGGCGAACAGCGCCGCCCAGTCTTCGGGGCTGGCGTCGAGGAAGGACGCGCGGTCGGTGAGGCCGGCGGCGTTGACCAGGCCGTCGATGCGACCGAAGCGCTCGATGCAGGCCTGCGCCAAAAGGGCCGGAGTTTCCGGGTCTCCGAGGTCCGCGGCGACGAAGAGTGTCGGCGTGCCCAGCCGCGAAAGCTCCGCCGCGACCGCATCGCCACGCGTCTTCTCGCGGCCGGTGACCAACAGCCCGGCCGCGCCGGAGCGCGCCAGGGTCTCGGCGATGGCACGGCCGATGCCTTGCGTCGACCCGGTGACCAAGATCACCTTGCCTTCGAGCCTGATCTCCATTCCTCCTCCCGGAACAAAGTTTCTATTTTTCAAAATATGGAACGATAATTCCCGGTAGT
Organism: Mesorhizobium sp. M8A.F.Ca.ET.207.01.1.1; assembly: GCF_004794715.1. Taxonomy (NCBI): domain Bacteria; kingdom Pseudomonadati; phylum Pseudomonadota; class Alphaproteobacteria; order Hyphomicrobiales; family Phyllobacteriaceae; genus Mesorhizobium; species Mesorhizobium sp. M8A.F.Ca.ET.207.01.1.1. The sequence goes on from NZ_SRUS01000004.1 coordinate 470,330, forward strand.
CAATTGTGCCAGTGGCGGTTCATCAGATGACATCGCTAAAGTCCGCGCCGCCCCTCACCTGCCTGCCGGCATCCTCTCCCCGTATAGTGACGGGGAGAGGGCGCTGTCGTCACCGATTTCGCCAATCACCAATGTTGCAAAGGGGGTGCCAGCGCTGAGGCCAGCCCCTTCTCCCCGTCACTATACGGGGAGAAGTGCCCGGCAGGGCGATGAGGGGCGGCGCGGGCGTCGATAATTTATGGTCGCCGCCACAAGTCGAAACTCTCCATCAAAACCTCCAATATTCAGTTGCCGCGCTTTGCCGCGACGCCTTGGACCAGCGCCATGCCGACGGCGAGCGACGCGGCCAGCGAGCGGAAACCGGCGAAGTCGGATTCCACCACCTCCAGCCAGCTGTCCGAGAGCCGGATCAGCGGCGAGAAGGTGCTGTCGGTGATGGTGACGATGCGGGCGCCGCGTTCGTGCGCCACCGCGACGAGGTCGGGCGTGATCGAATTGTAGGGGCTGAAGGATACCGCCAGCACCGCATCCTGCCTGCCGATACAGCCGACCTGGTCGAGCGCGGTCGAGCCGACATTGTCGACCAGCACATTGCGCACGCCTTGCTGCGAAAGCGTCAGCGACAGATAGGTGGTGACGGGGAAGGCGCGCTTGGAGCCGATGACGTAGATCAGGTCCGCCCCGGCCAGCGTCGCCACCATCTTCTCGAAGCTTTCGACATCGAAGCCGCTTTCGATGCGGCCGAGCGAGGCCTGCGAGGCGCCGACCATGCCGTGCAGGAAATGCAAGGCGGCATTGGGCTCGGCCTCGGCGCGCTGCTCGCCGCGGCCTTCCGGCCAGGAACCCTTGACGTGGTCCTTGAACAGGCCCTGAAAATCGGAAAAGCCAGAATAGCCGAAGATCTGCGCAAAGCGCACCAGCGTCGAGGGCTGTACGCCGGCCTGCGCCGCCACTTGGGCGATGGTGCCGAGCGCCACCTCGCTCGGATGCTGCCACAGGAAGATCGCCACCTGGCGCAGGCGCTTCGGAAAATGCACCGTGCCGGAGGACAGCACCGCGCGCAGCTCTTCATAGGTCTGCGGCTGTATATAGCCAAGGGCCGCCAGCGAACGCCCGCGCTTGCGCGTCGCCGCCTCGTCGGCACTGGATCGTCCGGATGGTTTTCTCGCCCCGCTCATGAATTCAGGCTAGCGCGATACGATCGTTTTACAATATGGAAATTGGAAATCCTGTTCGAGGGTGGTAGGGGGGCTCGGTAAGTCCTTCCAACGTCGTCATCCCAGGGCGAAGCAGGAGCGAAGCTCCGTCGCGGAGACCCCTGGAGCTGCTCCGCAGCCCAAGGGATCCATGCCGTGACAGTTGCCGAGGAACGCGGCGGAATCAGAAGATTCTGCACCGTCGCAACGCCTTGAAGCCACGGCATGGATCCTGGGGTCTGCGCCGCGTCGCTGCGCTCCTTGCTCCGCCCCAGGATGACGAAGTGATAGGTGGAGGAGGAACCATGGTCTACGCAACATCGGACGGGTCGGCGGGCACGCGCTTGAGGGTGGGCATGGTCGGCGGCGGCCGCAACGCCTTCATCGGCGCGGTGCATCGGCTGGCCATGCGGCTTGACGACCAGATCGCGCTGGTCGCCGGCGCGCTGTCGTCCGATCCGGACAATGCCGCCGCCTCGGCCGCCGAAATCGGCATCGCGCCGGATCGCAGCTATGCCGATTATCGCGCCATGGCCAGAGCGGAGGCCGCGCGGCCGGATGGCATCGAGGCGGTCGTCATCGTCACGCCCAACCATCTGCACGCGCCGATCGCCACCGCATTTCTCGAAGCCGGCATCGACGTGATCTGCGACAAGCCGCTGTCGACGACGCTTGATGACGCGCGAGCGCTGGTGGCGCTGGCGCGCGCCAAAAAGCGCCGCTTCGTCGTCACCCTCAACAACACCGGCTACGCCATGGTGCGCCAGGCGCGCGAGATGGTGATGGCGGGCGAACTCGGCCGGATCGTGTCTGTGCATGGCGCCTATATCCAGGACTGGCTGACCAAGCCGATCGATGCCGACGGCCAGAAGCAGGCGGAATGGCGCACCGATCCGGCGAGGGCAGGGCAGTCGGCGGTGCTGGCCGATATCGGCGTGCACGCCTTCAACCTGGCAAGCTTCATCTCCGGCCGCGAGGCCGAGGCTGTATCCGCCGATTTGTTCACCGCCGTGCCGGGGCGCCGGCTCGACGACAATGCGCATGTGCTGGTGCGCTGGACCGACGGCGCGCGCGGCACGATCCTGGCCAGCCAGACGTCGCCCGGCCACTACAACGACCTCTCCGTGCGCATCTATGGCGACAGAGCCGGGCTCGAATGGTCGGGCACGCGGCCGGAGGAACTGCGCTTTTCCGTCCATGGCGAGGAAACCCGCACGCTGGTGCGCGGCGGCCACGGCTCGACGGCGGAAGCCCGGCGCGTCTCGCGCATGCCGGCGGCGCATCCGGAGGGCTATATCGAGGCCTTCGCCAATTTCTACCGCGATGCCGCCGACATCATCCGCGCCCACCGTTCGGGGGGCGTGGTCGATCCTGCCCGCGCGGCACAGGTGCCCGACGTGGTCGACGGCGCGCGCGGCGTGAAGTTCGTCGCCGCCGCCGTGGAGTCGAACGCGGCCAGCGGGGCGTGGACGGCGGCGCGGTTTGGGGGATGACAGCCAATCTCCCCCTCGTGGGGAGATGCCCGGCAGGGCAGAGGGGGGCGCCAAGGATCACTGCCTATCGGTATGATCCTCTTTCACGCAAGCCTCCGACGGACATACCTGATTGACCGAGACGTTGGCGGGACAGCGCCCCCCTCTGGCCTGCCGGCCATCTTCCCCTCTTGGGGGAGATTGGCAGCTTTGCCGTCGGCGATCATGCCACGCCCAGTTGCCCCGCCAGATCCGACAGCATCGGGCGCTGGCCCTGCAAAATCTTCACCTCGGCCTCGGCCAATGTGAACCAGCCGGCTCTGTCGACCTCCGGGAATTCCTTCATCGATCCGGATCGCGGCGGCCATTCCATTGTGAAGGTGTTGCTGCTGATGACGGCGGCATCGATGTCGGCCTCGACGGACCAGGCCGAGACGATCTTGCCGCCCGGTTGCCGGTAGTCGCCAAGACGCGCGAAGGGGCCTTCGACCTTCGTGCCGAGCTCTTCCCCGGTCTCGCGTCGCGCCGCCGCCAACTCGTCCTCGCCCTGGTCGACGAGGCCCTTCGGGATCGACCAGGCGCCATCGTCCTTCTTCGCCCAGAACGGGCCGCCGGGATGGACCAGCAGCACCTCGATGTCACCACCGCTGCGGCGATAGATCAGCAGGCCGGCGCTGCGTTTTGCCATGTTTGCATGTCCGTTTGCGGCGCTGGTGCGAAGTCGGCCGATCCTGCGTTGATCACTGCCGATCTTGCACCGGGAAATTGCGACGCTATGTCAGGCGCATCCGGATTGCACCTCATGCGCGAGTCCGGCAATCTGATAGCATCGCTTTTGGGGCGGCGTCGAAAGTCAGGTGATTCGTCCGAATGCAGCTGGGTCTGATCGGCTACTATAGCGACTTCGTGGTCTATCCGCTGGTGATCGCCGTATTGGGCGTGGCGGGGCTGATCGAGGCCGGAGAGGAAGGCGCGCCGGACTGGATCGGCACGGCGCTGACCTGCCTTGGCCTGTGGACGCTGATCGAATACGTCCTGCATCGCTTCGTGCTGCACCACGTTCCCTGGATCCGGGACCTGCACGACCGTCACCATGTCGAGGAGCGCAGCCCGGTGGGCACGCCCACCTGGCTCAGCCTCGGCGTTCATGCGCTGGTGGCGTTCCTGCCTGTCTGGATGGTCTCGGATTTCGCGACCGCCAGCGCGGTGAGCTGCGGTCTGATGCTGGGCTACCTCTGGTACATCAGCGTCCACCACATGATCCATCACTGGCATCCGACCCATCCGAGCTATCTCTACATGCTGAAGCGCCGCCACGCGGTGCATCACCATGTCGACGAGAACGCCAATTTCGGCGTGACGTCGATTTTCTGGGATCGGATTTTCGGCACCGCGCGGCTTTGATGTGGGGCTGCCGGGGCAATGAGAAACGCCGGGCCTGAAATCTAAGCCGAGCGATCTGGCCAGAACAACCAGATGAGCGCGGCGGCCATCAGAACCCAAATTCCAACGATGAATGCCAGACCGCCGCGGCTGGTCGGCCTGGATCGGCGAATGGCTGCCGCGCGAAACTCAGCCATCAAAGCGGCGGGGATCAACTTCACCGCAAGCAGGATGCCGAGCGGTACGATGATCAGATCGTCCAAATATCCGAGGACGGGAATGAAATCGGGTATCAGATCGATAGGACTGAGCGCGTAGGCGGCGACCGCGCCGGCGGCAACCTTGGCGTACCAGGGAACGCGGGGATCGCGGGCGGCCAGCCACAAGGCGACCACATCGCGCTTGATGGCCCTTGCCCATTGCTTTGCCTTGTCAAGGATGGTCACACGGCAACCCTCTTTTATTAGATCTCGACAGTCGGCGCCGCCGCTCCCTTCGCTTCGATCATTGCAACCATTTTCGCGATCTGCAAACTGCCCCGCTACCCAATTTCGCCTCTTCTTGACAAGCGGTGCCTGCCGGATGCTAGTTGCCGCCAGACGCCTGGGTGTGGGGGAATTGCCGTGAGGAAGACCTATCAAAAGCCGGTGCTGGTGAAGCGCGAGCTGCTGTCGGCCGTGACCGCGGCGCCGCCTGGTTCGGCACGTTGATCCGCAAGGCGTGAGCGACGGGAGGGCTTCTCCGCTCACAGTTCCTTTTCCGCCAACTTCCTGAATTCGTCCGGCACTGATCGCGCCGCCTCCAGCGCCACCGTGCCGTAGCCGACCGCCTGTTTGCCGAAGCGCTCGCGGATCTTGTCGACGGCGCGGTCGGCGCCGAAACGGGCGAGGCCCTTTCGGCTGCCGGGGCGGCGCTTTTCGTCGGCAAGGCCGAGCGGCAGGTCGAGCTGCAGCTCGGCGCTCTCTTCCAGATGCGAGACCGAGATCGCCAGCAGCGAGATGGTTTTCTCCCGTGGATGGTCAGCGAGCACGCCGCGCACCAGGTCCGTCGCGATCTCGGCCAGCATGATCGTCGCCGAGATCGGCTGGTCCAGCGTGATCGAGCGGGTGACGGCGCTGAGATCGGCGAAGCGCACGCGCACCGTCACCGTGCGGCCGGGGCGGTTCTTGGCGCGCAGCCGGCTGGCGACGCGGTCGGCCAGATGCAGCAGTGTCGGCACGATCACCCGCGCCACGGCCGGCTTTTGCCCAAGCGCCGATTGCGCGCCGGCCGAATGCGCCCGGCGCTTCATCTCCAGCTTGCGCGGGTCGCGGTTCCACGCCAGGGCCGCGAGCTTGTCGCCGGCGGCGGGGCCGAGCAGCCGCGTCAGCGCGCCGCTGTGGGTGCGGGCCAGTTCGCCGATGGTCTCGACGCCGATCTCGGCCAACCGCGCCCTGGTTGCCGGCCCGACGCCCCACATCAGCGAGACCGGCGAATCGTGCAGGAAGGCAAGCTCGGTGCCGGGGTCGACCACCACCAGCCCGTCGGGCTTTGCGACCTGCGAGGCGATCTTGGCCAAGTGCTTGGTGCGCGCCACGCCGATCGAGATCGGCAGGCCGAGTTCTGCCCTCACACGGCGGCGGATAATCGTGGCGATCTCTTCTGGCTGTCCGAACAGATGCGTGCAGCCGGCGACATCGGCGAAGGCCTCGTCGATGGAGATGCGCTCGACCACCGGCGTGAAATCGTCGAGCACCTTGATCGCCGCGTCGCCCAGCCGCTGGTAGTCGCTGAAATTGCCGCCGACGAAGATCAATTGCGGGCAAAGCTCGCGCGCCTTGCGCCCCGGCATGCCGCCGCGCACGCCGAAGGCACGCGCCTCATAGGAGGCGGCGAGCACCACGCCGCCGCCGACCGCGATCGGCTTGCCGCGCAGCGTGGGGTCGAGCAACTGCTCGACCGAGGCATAGAAGGCGTCGAGATCGGCATGCAGGATGGTGGCCGTTGTTTCCATCCTGTTCCGCTCATCCGCGATTGCTGATAGATAGGTACATAAAGAGAACAAAAAGGGATCGTTGTCAATGCGGGGCCGTAGGATGCTCCTCGAACGGAGGAGGAGGAAGAGCCTACACAACATGCTCCGCCCGCAGTACCATCTTCATCCGTTCCAGCGCCGGTTCGCCGCCGGCCGCCAGTTCATCGGCGATGCGGGCCAGCTTGTCATCGGCCTTGCGGTGCTTGCTGCCCCAGGCGCCGAGCGTGGCAAGCACCGGCAAGAGGTCGATACCGGCCTCGGTCAGCCGGTAGATTGCCTTCAATCCGTGGCTCGGGTCGTCGCTGCGGGTAAGGATGCCTTCGTCCTGCAGCGTCTGCAGCCGCTCGGCCAGGGTGCGCGAGGAGATGCCTTCATCGGATTGCAGGAACTCGCGAAAATGCTTTTTGCCGGCGAAGATCAGGTCGCGGATGATGAGCAGCGTCCAGCGATCGCCGAGCAGTTCCAGCGACAGGTTGATCGGGCAAGCGGATCGTTCGCGAGTCGACATCCCTATGGTTCCAATTTTAAATCACTTTACTATTGACATCATTTTGCCCGGCAGGTCAAATGGTTCCGAAAGTAAACCATACCTAGGCAAATCTGACGAGGACACCCGATGAAAAACCTCATCCTGCAGATGCAGATGTCGGTCGACGGTTTCGTCGGCGCCGATGCCGATCACCCGTGGCAGCTCTGGGAGTGGGGCGACGACAATGGTTGGGACGCCGAGCTGAAACAGGATTTCAACGCCGTGTTTGCCGGCATCGACACCATCCTGCTCAGCCGCAAGATGGCCGAGGAGGGCTACCTCACCCATTGGGGCAATGCGGCGAGGAAATATCCGGCCGATCCCTTCTATGCTTTCGCCCGGCGCATCGTCGAAGCGCGCAAGGTGGTGCCGAGCGACAGGCTCGAGGCCTCGCGTTGGGAGCGCACGACGGTGGTGAGCGGCGACCTGCCGCGCGAGGTCAGCGCGCTAAAGGCTGGCGAGGGCGGCGACATGGCCGTCTTCGGCGGCGCCGGCTTTGCGTCGGCGCTGATCGCGGCCGGGCTGGTCGACGAGTTCCAGCTGTTCGTCAATCCTGCCGTGCTGGGCGCCGGCCGCCGTATCTTCGACGAGGGCGGGTTCCGAAACCTGCGGCTGCTCGGCTCGAAGGCCTATGCCTGCGGCATGGTGGTCAGCCGCTATGCGCCGGCGGGCTGATCCGGCGCATACTGGCCTCGCCCCGATAAAAAAGACGTTTGGCCGGAATCCTTTGCCCGCTTCTCTTCGTCTTCAAGATGCGGTCGCCGAAAGGGCGGCCGCATCGATGCTGAATGGAGAGACAGACCATGATCCTGGTGACAGGCGCCACCGGCCTGAACGGCAAGGCAATCGTGCGCGAATTCGCACGGCAGAAGTATCAAGTGAGGGCGCTGGTTCGCGATCTGGACCGGGCATCCGCGGCAGGGCTCGGCGGACTTGCGGGCGTCGACCTGATCGAAGGCGATATGCGCCGGGCGGAGACGCTTGGCGCGGCACTCGACGGCATCGATCGCGTGCTGATGATTTCGACCGCCGCGCAAGACATGGTCGAGACGCAGTGCCGGTTCATCGACGCCTGCAAGCAGGCCGGCGTCGCGCATGTGGTGAAGTTTTCCGGTGCCGAATCCAACATCGGCTATGACGCGACCAAGTTCCGCTTCACGCGCATGCATGAGGTGGTCGAGCGCTATCTGGAGGGAGCGGGCATGGCGTGGACCCACCTGCGCCCCAGCCAGTTCATGCAAGTCTATCTGCGCGACGCGCCGACCATTGCCGCGGAAGGCGCTTTTTATCTCGCGCTCGGCGATACCGAACTGTCGCCGGTCGATGTCGAGGACATCGCCAAGGTCGCCGTCCGGCTGCTGCGCGATGGCGGCCACGAAGGCGAGAGCCTGGACATGACCGGACCCGAGGCGCTGACCATGAGCGACATCGCGGCGCGGATTTCGCAAGGGATCGACAAGCCGGTCCGCTATGTCGATGTCAGCCCGCAGGAGCGCCGGCGCAATCTGCTGGCCGCCGGCGTCCCTGCCGACTTCGCCGATGCGCTCGACGAGCAACTGGCGGAGCGGCGGCGGCGGCCGAAATCGCGGGTGCATCTGGCCACGCATGAGATGTTCGGCGTGCGGCCGACACCGTTCGTCGAATTCGCCCGGCGGCATGCCGCGATGTTTGGCGGCTGAGCGCGTCCGCAAAAAAAGCGCCCACCGCCACGTATCCTTTTTGCCTGCCCGTACGTCTCTGCCTTCGAAGGTCGCGCCTTCCGCGATCCGCAACCCCAGGAGAATATCATGGCGAGCATCGAGAGCGAGGCAAACAGGAACCATTACGCGGCGATCGCGGCCAATGCGGGCAAGCAGACCAGCCCGCAAGCGATCATCGACCACAACGATGTCCATTGGACGGCGCTGACCGGCGAGCCGCGCGGCGTCGACTATATCGAGGTCGATGCCGGCGGCGTGCCGGCGATGTGGGTCGTGCCCAAGGGTGCCGACGAGCAGCGGGTGCTGTTTTATGCGCATGGCGGCGGCTTCATCGGCGGCTCGATCTACACCCACCGCAAGCTGGTCGGCCATCTCGCCAAGGCCGTCGGCTGCCGGGCGCTGGTCTACGATTATCCGCTGGCGCATCAGGCCAAGCATCCGGCCCAGCTCGAGGCGGCGATGGCAGCCTGGAACTGGCTTGTCGACCAGGGCTTCGACCCCCGGGGGATCGTGATCGCCGGCGACTCCTGCGGCGCGGTGCTGACCTATGGCGTCCTGCAGCGGCTGCGCGCGCAGGGGCGGCCGCTGCCCGTCGCCACGCTGATCATCTCCGGCTGGTTCGACATGGCGATGACCGCCGCCAGCTACGAGACCAACCGCGAAAAAGATCCGGCCTTCGCCAAGGCTGGCGTCGACTGGCTGGCGGCCAATTTCATCGGCGATGCCGATCGGCGCGATCCCGAGGTCAGCGCGCTCTATGCCGATCTCTCCGGCTTTCCACCCGTCTTCCTGCAGGCCGGCGCCGACGAGACGCTGGTCGACGAAAGCCGCATGTTCGCCGAGCGGGCGAGACAGGCCGGCGTCGAGACCCGGCTCGACGTCTTTGACGGCATGCTGCACTCCTTCCAGATGATGGCCGGGCGGGCGCCGGAGGCCGATGATGCCATTGCCCGTTTCGCCACCTGGGTACGGCCGAGACTGGGGCTGCCGGCAGCCGGTGAGAAGAGCAGCGAAAGGGCGGCGTGAGCATGCGGCGGCTGATCGTGTCGAGTTTCGTCTCGCTGGATGGCGTCATCGAGGGGCCCATGACATGGGCCTCGCCGTTCTTCGTCGGGGAGAATGTGGACCATGCCTTGCAGGCGCTTTCGAACGTCGAGTTCTTCCTGCTTGGCCGCGTCACCTACGAGATGTTCTTCGCACGCTGGCCAGACATCAGGGATAGCCCCTACATGGACCGCATCAACGGCCTGAAGAAGCTGGTCGCCTCGACGACTCTGAAGACGGTGTCGTGGAATGCCGCGCTGATAGAGGGCGATGTCGCCGAGGCGCTGGCGGCGCTGAAACGGCAGCCGGGCGGCGACATCCTGAAATATGGGGTGTCGCAGCTCGACCGCACCTTGCTTGGCGCGGGGCTGGTGGACGAGTATCATCTGTCGATCGTGCCGACATGGGTCGGGCACGGCAAGCGCGCCTTCGACGATGTCGGACCGGTCGATCTCGATCTTGTCGGCACGCATCGTTTCGCCAACGGCGTGGTGACCCTGACCTACGTGCCGCGATGAACCAGCAGATCCGCAAATCCCCCGACACGATGCAAGCCATGCGGGCCTGGCCTAAGCCCGACCGCGTGTTCGACCTGCGCTATGCCGCGTTCCTGGAGACGGTTTCGCATCTGCGCGCCAGGTTGCATCGCTATTGCGCGCGCATGACCGGCTCGGCGCTGGATGGCGAGGACATCATGCAGGAGGCGCTGTTCGAGGCCTATCGCAAGATCGAGCTGCTCGACGATGCGCAGGCGCTGCGGCCGTGGCTGTTTCGCATCGCGCATAACAGGTGCATCGACTTCATCCGCAATCGCCGCACGCGGCACGCGGCCGAAGCCTTCTATGCCGGCGACGATATCGTGCTGCCGGTCGAGCCGGCCGGTCCGGCCGCCGGCCGCGCCATCGAGCGGCTAGTCGTGCATCTGCCGCCGAAGGAGCGCGCCTGCGTGCTGCTCAAGGATGTCTTCGACCATTCGCTGGACGAGATCGCCGATTTGGTCGGCTCGACATCGGGCGGCGTCAAGTCGGCGCTCAATCGCGGCCGCGCCAAGCTCGCCGCCTTGCCCGCGCAACCGGTCGCGGTGCCACCACATAACCCGGAACTGGAGCGGCTGCTTGACCGCTATGTCGCGCTCTTCAATGCCAGGGACTGGGACGGGGTGCGGGCGCTGACCAGCGCCGATGCGCGGCTGCGGGTCTCGGACTGCTATAACGGCCTGCTCTCCCGCTCGCCCTACTTCGTCGAATATGAGCGCAGTGAACTGCCCTGGCGCATGCGGCCAGGCACGATCGAAGGGGAGATCATGCTGGTCGTCGACAGGCAATATGGCGAGGTCTGGCGGCCGGCCTATCTGGTGCGAATCCATGCGACCGGTGGGGCGATCGACCGCATCGCAGACTATTATGCCTGCCCGTGGATACTGGACATGATCGCCGCCGACGGAGTGACCCGATAGGCCGTTACCTGGAGAGGAAATCCGTGATCAGCTTGACGGTGGCATCGGGGTTTTCCTCCATGATCCAATGGCCCGATGCGGGCACGACGGCTCCGGTCACGTCCGTGGCGACGAGACGCAGGATGTCGGCCTGGCTGGTGCCGGCCGATTTTTCCGCACCCGCGGCGAGCACGGGCATGGACAGCTTGCCGCCGCTGGCCAGCATCGCCTGGTTGTCGATGGCGTCCTGGTCGAATGCCTTGAACTGCTCGAAGGCGTCATGCATGGCATGCGGCCGTGCATAGAGTTTTGCGTAGTGGGCGCGCGTCGCCTCGTCGATCTTCTTCGGGTCGGCCGACAGTTCGTTGTAGAAGCGGTCGAGGTAGATGCGCTCGCGACCCGCGACCAGCCGCTCCATGTCGGGGCCTCGGAAGTTGAAGTGCCACAGCAGCGGGCTCTGCTTGATCTTGTCCCAGTCGCCTATGCCCGGCAGCGGCGCGTCGATGACGACCCATTTGGTGATGCGCTTGGGATATTGCGCGGCCAGCGCATAGCCGACCATGTTGCCGATGTCGTGCGTCACCAGGTCGGCCTTGTCGACCTTCAGCGCATCCATCACGCCGGCTATGTCGACCGCCTGGTTCTTCTTGGTGTAGCCGTCGTCGGGATGCGCCGAAAGGCCCATGCCGCGCAGGTCCGGCACGATCACCGTGTGATCCTTCATCAACGCAATCGCTGCCGGCGCCCACATGTCGCCGGTATCGGCGAAGCCATGCAGCAGCACGACCGCCGGGCCTTTTCCGCCGACACGGACGTGCAGGCTGGTGCCGTTGGTCTTGATCGTCTGCGTCTTGAAGCTGGCAGGAAAGGCGACCACGCGGGCCGAGGCCGGAACACTCATTGCCAACAAGCCGAGCACGATGACCAAAGGACGAAACATGTAAGCACTCCTGGAGATTTTGTTCTATCACCGCGGTATCGCGGTTTTGTGAACTATGACACCATGCCCTTGATTTCGTTAGGCGACGGTCGCCTGATTGTGAATTCGGGAAAGCCGAACAATGCTGAAGCTCGAAGCAGCCGCCGCCTTTGTCGCCGTGGCGGAATCCGGTTCGATCACCGAAGCGGCCCGGCGCATGGCGCTGTCGAAATCCGTCATCAGCGAGCGGCTGTCGGAACTCGAACGCGGCCTCGGCACGAAGCTGCTGGACCGCACGACGCGCAAGCTTTCCATCACCGAGACAGGACGAAGTTTCTATGAACGCGCCAAGCGCATTATGCAGGAGGTGGCCGATGCCAGCGCCGAGATCGCAGAGCGCCGCGGTGAACTCGCCGGGCCGCTCAGAATAGCGGCGCCGACCAGTTTCGGAATCCTGCATCTCGGCCCGGCGCTGTATGGCTTCCTGGCCAAGCATCCGGGGATTGAGCTGACGCTCGATCTCGACGACCGCTTCGTCAGCATAGTGGCCGACGGCTACGACGCCATTTTGCGTCACGGGCCAGTGGTCGACGACGGCCCCGTCATCGTCAGGAAGCTGGCTTCCAGCCGGCGCTTCCTGGTGGCCGCGCCGGACTATCTCGAGACATTCGGGCGGCCCGGGACCGTCGAGGACCTGAAACGCCACAAGGGCATCATCTATTCGATCCGGGGCGCCGCCGACTGGCGGTTCAAGGTTTCACGGCGGCTGACGACTGTCCGCCCTCAGACCACGTTGCGCGTCAACAACGGGATCCTGATGCGCGATGCCGCGCTTGCCGGCCTCGGCCTGGCTCTGCTTCCCGCCTATTTCATCCAGGCGGAAATCGCCGACGGGCGGCTGGTGAGCGTCGATGTCGGCGCCGAGCCGGAAGGAGCCAGCATCTACATGGCCTTTCCCGAGGACCGGCGCGGATCGGCCAAACTGCGCGCGCTCACCGCATGGCTGCGCGATGTGTTTGGCGACCCGCCCTACTGGGAAGCATGAGGCCGGCATTCACCTGGCATCGTGGAAGATAATGCCGACCGTGTGGCGCATGCCTGAGCGCAGCCGGCTGACGCCGTGGCGCAGATTGACGCGGTAATTGCCTTTCGTGCCCTGCACCGGCCGGTTGTGGACGGCGAAGGCCACCGCATCGCCCTGGCGCAGGGGCACCACCTCGACCCGGCTCTGCATGCGCGGCCGCTGTTCGGTCAGCGCGAATTCGCCGCCGGTGAAATCCTCGCCGGGATCCGAAAGCAGGATCGCCACCTGCAGCGGGAAGGCGAGATCGCCATAGAGGTCCTGGTGCAAGCAGTTGAAGTCGCCGGGCACATATTGCAGCAGAAGCGGCGTCGGCCTGACCTGGCCGACGGCATGGCACTGGTCGAGGAACGCGGCGTGCGTGGCGGGGTAGCGCATGGCGATCCCCATGCGCTCGTTCCACCGGTTGGCGACCTCGGCCAGCCTGGGATAGAGCGCGCCGCGCAGGCCGCCGATCAGGTCGGGCAGGGGATAGCGGAAATAGCGGTATTCGCCCTTGCCGAAGCCGTGCCTGGCCATGTGGATGTGGCTGCGGAAATGCTGCTCCTGGGGGTAGAGGCCGGCGAGCTGCCGGCACTCTTCGGGTGAGAGCAGCTTTTCCATCACCGCGCAGCCGAAGCCGTCGAGCTCGGCGGTGAGCGCCGGCCAGTCGTAGGCGGCGATGCGTGTCTCGGCGGCTTCGATCAGCGATGGGGCAACAACCCTGGCGTCGGCGCTCATATCGCGGCCTCCCGCTCCAGCAAGGCGCGCTTGCGTTCGATCCCCCAGCGGTAGCCGGACAGCGAGCCGTCGGCGCGCAGCACGCGGTGGCAGGGAATGCCGAGCGCGATGGCGTTGGCGGCACAGGCCGTCGCCACGGCGCGGGCGCCGTCCGGCACGCCGAGGCGCCGGGCAAGGGCGGTGTAGGTGATGGTGGCCCCGCATGGGATCGTGCGCAGCACCTCCCACACACGCTGCTGGAAGGGCGTGCCGTGGCGCATGTCGAGCGGCAGGTCGAGGCCGGCGCCGGGCATTTCGATGAAGCGCGCGATGGCCGCGAAATCGTCGCGCAAGCCGGCCTCGTCTTCGAGCAGCACCCTGCCGGGGAAGCGGTTGACGAGGTCCTGTTCCAGCGTATTGGCGTCGGAACCGATCAGGATGGCGCAGATGCCGATAGGACTGCGCGCCACGAGGATGCGTCCAAGCGCGGACTGACCGATGGCATAGGCGATGGTGTCCAGGGCCGCGCCGGCGGCCGTCGCCGGCATATGGGTTTGCATGTGGTTCATTGCCTTCACTCCTTCTGTGTGCCTGAACCCTAGCGACGGGCCGGATGTTCCTCACTCCGATGCTTGCTTTCAAATTCAAATCTCGGGCGCCTGAGGACGCGGAGGCAGGTGCTCTACGGCGCCCCCCTCTGTCCTGCCGGACATCTCCCCCACGAGGGGGGAGATTGGATGTCATCATCGCCTTCGCCAATTTCCAACGTTGCAAGAATGAGCGGGGCGCCAAAACTGCCGATCTCCCCCCTTGTGGGGGAGATGTCCGGCAGGACAGAGGGGGGCGCCGTAGAGTGCTGAGGTGTACTAGGCGACACGCGTGACGCAGGCCTCGCCGAGCAAGAACACCTCGCCTGATAACAGCCGCAGCTCGATCTCGCCGGTGGCGGTGCGGTTCCACTCAGCCTTGCCTCCGTGGACCAGTTCGCCGATGGCGGCCATGACCAGCGCCTTCGCGTCCTCTCTGACGGCAGCGCCATTGGCGATCTGGCTGTTGGCACCGGTGGTGGGAGACCTGGCCATCGCGCGCATTGCCGAATCCTCGTCAGGCCCGCGAGGACCGGTAGGTCGTTGCCGTCCCGCCGGCCTCGCGGTCGAGCAGCGCGCGTTTGCGCTCCGCGCCCCAGGCATAGCCCGACAGGGCGCCGTCCTTCCGGATCACGCGGTGACAGGGGATAGCGACCGCGAGGGCGTTGGCCGCGCAGGCGGCGGCGATGGCGCGGGTCGCCTTCGGCGCGCCGACACGCCGCGCGATCTCGGCATAGGAAACGGTGTGGCCGGCCGGGATGTCCCGCAAGGCCTGCCAGACGCGCTGCTGGAACGCGGTGCCGCGCACGTCGAGCGGCAGGTCGAGACCGAGCGCCGGCGCCTCGACGAAGCCGACGACGCGGGCGACCAGCGCCTCGTAGTCACCGTCGCCGCCGACCAGCCGCGCCTTGGGGAAACGGTCCTGCAGGTCGCGCACCAGCGCGTCGGGATCCTGGCCGAGCAGGATGGAGGCGACGCCCTTGCGGCTCGATGCGACCAGGATGGTGCCGAGCGAAGTTTCGCCGACGGCGAAGCGGATCTCTTCGTTGGCGCCGCCGGCGCGATAGCGCGTCGGCGTCATGCCGAGCATGCCGGTCGACTTTTCGTAGAAACGCCCGCTCGAATTGAAGCCCGCATCGTAGATCGCCGATGTCACGCTGACGCCGTCTTCCAGATGCTGGCGCACCCGGGCGGCACGCCGGGCCGCTGCATAATCTTTCGGCGTCAGCCCCGTGACCGCCTTGAAAACGCGGTGGAAATAGCCGGGGCTGCGGCCGGCGGCATCAGCCAGTTCGGCGAGCGAGGGCTCGTCCTCGCTCGCCTCGATCCTGCGGCAGGCATCGGCGACCATCGCGGCGTTGGCGGCCTCGAGCGAAGGGCCGTCCGGATTGCAGCGCCGGCATGGGCGAAAGCCTGTCGCCTTCGCCTGGTGTAACGTGTCGTGCAACTGGACATTGGCGGGGTTGGCGCGCCGGGACGGACAGGACGGCCGGCAATAGACGCCGGTCGTGGCCACCGAATACCAGAATGCGCCATCGGCCGACTTGTCGCGCGCCACGATGCGCGCCCAGCGCGGATCGTCGTCCACCGGCAGTGGCGCGGGTTGCAGATGTTTGGTCAGGGTGATGAACATAAGCGCATAGAAGCCGCCAAAAGGCCGCCTCGCCACCCGTTTCCTGCCAAACGGCGCAGATCGCGGTCGATGAGCCTCGCTGTCCTACGCCGCGCGCTTGGGCTCCACCGCGAAGGGGCTGAGGCCGAGCCAGGTCTGCATTTGCCTGCCGATGGCCTGGTCGCCGGTCAGGACGACCTTCGCGCCGGCCTTCTCGACGGTGAGCAATCCCATCCAGATCGCCGTCATCGTGTGCAGGTCGGTCGAGACATAGAGGTCGACGTCGAAGCCCGGATCGTACCAGCACAGGTCGACCTCGCCGTGCTTTTCGACGATCAGCCACCAGGAGCGTTTGGAAGCGGGGAGTCCCTGATACAGAAATTGTATCACCGTGCGTCCTTCCGGCAGCGGCGAAGGGTTCAAATTGCGCCGCATGTCCCACATCAGCAGCGACGGATCGAGATTCTTCAGCGACAGCCGGGACTCGACCCATTTCTGGCCCCAGAACCCCATCGCCTCGACGACCGGGCGGAGATCGCGGCCGGCCTCGGTCAGCCGGTAGTCGAAAATCCCTTTTTCTCCCTGGACCTCCTTGCGCTCGACGATCCCCGCCAGCTCAAGCTCCTTGAGCCGTTGCGAAAGAAGGGTCGGCGACATTTTGGGCACGCCGCGGCGCAGGTCGTTGAAGCGGGTCGACCCCGCCACGAGCTCGCGCATCAGCACCATCGTCCAGCGGGTGCACAGCACCTCGGCGGCCATCGATAGCGGGCAGAACTGTTTGTATCCGTGCTGGGTCATGACTGTGCCTCTCCCTCGAACCTGCGGTCAACATTAGTCCTTCGTGATTGAAGCGGCGAGTACAGAAACTGTACCGGCCCAGTACAGATCGCGGACTGGCTGGCGCTGGCCCTGCCATGCGAACCCTTCGGCCGGTTCACGGGATGCCCCTGTGCGCCGCAACCAGGAGACCACAATGACTGCTTACGTTATCGCGGACATCAAGATGAAGGACCCGAAGTGGGTCCCGGCCTACGCCGCCTCGGTGCACGACCTCGTCCACAAGCATGGCGGCAAATATCTGTCGCGAAGCGGCAATGTGACGACGCTCGAAGGCATGCCGCTCGACACGACGCTGATCGCCCTGATGGCGTTCCCGTCGGAAGCCGCGGCGCGCGCCTTCACCAGCGATCCGGCCTATGCGCCTTTCGTTTCGGCCCGCCAGGACGGCAGCGACAGCCGTTTCCAGCTGATCGACGACACCGATCTGGCCGGAACGATCCCGTACCTGCCGAAGGGATGACCGGCATTCGCCGCGTTTTCGGGATCTCCACGCAACAAAAGCCACGGCGCTTGCCTGTCGCGCCGCCGTATTGTCGGCGGCCGGCCAGCCGTGCTTTTTCAACAGGAATGGAATGGATATGAAGTCAAACTTTCGCAGCGGGCTTCTCATGGCGGGGGCCATGCTGGCCGTCTGCACGACCTTAGCACAGGCGCATCAGGAGGCGGCGGGCGCGCCGGACACCAATCCGCTGGCCGAAAAGGTGCGGGCAGCCAACAGCCGGTTTCTCGACGTCAACGCCGCGACGGCGGAAGGCTATGCGCCCATTCCCTGCGCCAGCGGCATCACCGGCGGCGCCATGGGCATCCACTATGTCAATGGCGGGTATCTGAAGGACGACAAGATCGACATCGCCCGTCCCGAAGCGGTGATGTACGAGCCGATGGCCGACGGCACGCTGAAGCTGGTGGCGGTCGAATACATCACCTCGAAGGGGCCGGCGTCGCTGGAGGGACAACTGTTCAACTTCAACAGCGCGCCCAACCGCTATGGCCTGGGTGAGTTCTACGAACTGCATGTCTGGGCCTGGAAAGGCAACCCGACCGGCACGTTCGCCGACATGAACCCGAAAGTGTCATGCGAGCACGTGATGGCACCGAGCCAGTAAACGGCATGGCCAGGCGGCGCCAACGCCGCCTGGCCGAACTCTCGAATTGCATGAGGCTCTCAGGCGGCCTTGATCAGGCCGAGCTGGGTGAGGGCGGCGACGCCGTCGTCGAGGCCGATTTCCTCGACGATCCTGCCGTCGATCACCTTCAGCACCGTGGTGCCGGTGAAACGCATGGCGCGGCCGGTGGCGGCGGGCAGCGAACCGGTGAGGAAATCGCTGAAGGCCGGGCCGGTATGCGTGCCGCCGCCCTCCCACTGGCCGACGACATAGTCGCCCTCGGCGATGAGATCGGCGGTCGCCCAGAAGTTGAGATCCGGGAAAGCGGCACGGAAATCGGTCATGAAGGCCTTGATGTCGTCGCGGCCGCGGCGCGGCTCGTGCAGCGAATATTTCAGCAGCATGTCGGGCGCGGCGACGGCGTCGACGACTGAGAGGTCGCAGGTTTCACCCCAGAAGTCGGTGAACCATCTGACGACGACGGCCTTGTTGTCTTCCTGCTTGGTCATAGGGAGGTCCTCTTCTTGTCTGGTTTGGAGATCACCTGTGTCGATGATCCCCAGCCATCCCTAGGACGACCCGACGCGCGCAGAACTCCGGATCTTGCCGGCCAATCGAAAGGCGCAGAGCAGCAACGGCCGGTCATGGCGGCGCACCTCCGCCGCCTTGCGCGACAAGTAACGCTTTCTTCTCTGGTTTTGCCGCAGATTGCCCCGCGGGATGGGGCAGGCGAAACGGACAATGGCTCGTCAGGGCAGGAAAAATCGCAACGGAGCGTTCTGGGCCAAGGCCCTGGAGAGCGCCCATCTTGGCGTCTGGGACTGGAATCTTCGCACCGGCGACAGCTTCTATTCGGCGACCTGGGCGCGAATGCTGGGTTACGGCGAGGATGAACTCGCCAACACCAGCGACCTGTGGCTGCAACTGACCCATCCCGACGACCGCGAGCGGGCGCTGGCCAGCGGCGACCGCCACATTGCCGGGCTGACCGACGCCATCGAAACCGAACTCAGGCTCAAGCACAAACAGGGCCATTGGATATGGGTGCTCGACCGCGGCGGCATCGTCGAGCGCGACGTCGACGGCAAGCCGCTCAGGCTGATGGGCGTGCAGACCGACATCTCGAAGCAGAAGGCGGCCGAGGCCGCGCTCGAACAGGTCAATGTGCGCTTCCGCCTGGCGCTCGCCGCCAGCGGCACCGGTATCTGGCACTATGACATGGCCACCAACAAGAGCTATTGGGACGCCCGCACGCGGGACATATTCGGCCTCGTTGCCGACACCGACGAAGTGTCGGGCGGCCTCTGGCATACCTATCTGCATCCCGACGACAAGGAAGCCACCGAGCAGGCGCATTTGCCGACGCCCGGCTCGGACAAGGTTACCGCCTCGCAATACCGCATCATCAGGCGCGACGGCGCCATCCGCCATGTCGAGTCGCTGGTGCGCTTCGTTGCCGCGGCGGGCGCGGCCGGCCTGGTTCTCGGCACGGTGCGCGACATCACCGAGGACAAGCTGCGCGAACAGGAGCTTGCCTTCGCCGCCCGCCATGACGCGCTGACCGGCTTGTGGAACCGCGCCGCCTTCGACAGGCTGCTCGCCGACCATATCGCCACGGGCGTGCCGCTTGCGGTGTTCTACATCGACCTCGACTACTTCAAGGCGCTCAACGATTTCGCCGGCCATGCCGCCGGCGATCTGGCGCTGAAGAGCGTCGCCGCGGGCATTGGCCGCTGCCTGCCGCCATCGGCGCATGCGGCGCGGCTCGGCGGCGACGAGTTCGCGCTGATGGTGCCCGATTGCGACGCCGTGCAGGCCGAGCGGCTGGCCGGCGCCATCCTGGCGGCCGTGCGCGACGCCGATCTCG
Source organism: Mesorhizobium sp. M8A.F.Ca.ET.207.01.1.1 (assembly GCF_004794715.1). Lineage (NCBI taxonomy): Bacteria > Pseudomonadati > Pseudomonadota > Alphaproteobacteria > Hyphomicrobiales > Phyllobacteriaceae > Mesorhizobium > Mesorhizobium sp. M8A.F.Ca.ET.207.01.1.1. Next base: position 489,814 of record NZ_SRUS01000004.1, read on the forward strand.
GCGTTGCCGCGACCTCACGCCGGCTGGCCGCCAGCATCGGCATCGCCATCGTCCGCGACCGCGTCACCACGGTGGCCGACGCGCTGGCCTGCGCCGACGATGCCTGCTACGCGGCCAAGGCCGCCGGGCGCGATCGCTTCGCGCTGTTTTCGACCGATGCCGTCTCCGGCTCGGGCGGCCTCAACGCGGCACGGCTCGCCGCCGACACGGTGGACGCCATGGAGGACGGCAGGCTGAAGCTGTTCGGCCAGGAGATCCACCGGCTGGGCAGGCCCTGGGAAGAGAACCGCCATGTCGAGGTGCTGGCGCGGCTTGCCGGAAAGGACGGTCGGCTGATCCCGCCCGGCGAGTTCATACCGGCGGCGGAGCGCTTCGGCATTGCCGCGCGGCTCGATCGCTGGATCATCCGCACCGCGCTGTCGCGGCACGGCGCGGCGATGAAATCCGGCGCGATCACGCTCGGCTTCAACCTGTCGGCGCAGACGCTGAGCGATCCGGGACTATGGGACTTCGTCGACAGCATCATCGAGGAAACCGGGGCGCCCCATTCGGGCATCGGCTTCGAAATCACCGAAACCGCCGCCGTCACCAATTTCGATGCCGCAGAAACCTTCGTGCGCAAGGCGCGCGAGCGGCACTGCAGGGTCAGCCTCGACGATTTCGGCGCCGGCATGAGCTCGTTCGAATATCTCAGGCGCTTTCCGGTCGATGCCATCAAGATCGACGGCTCCTTCATCGAGCACGTCACGGAAAGCCGCTTCGACCGCGAGATCGTGCTGGCCATCACCAGCATTGCCCGCAGCCTCGGTTGCGCAGTCGTCGCCGAGAAGATCGAGCGGCAGGACACGGTGGCCATGCTGGATGATATGGGCGTCGAGTTCGGCCAGGGTTTTCTGCTGCACCGGCCCGAACCGCTGGAGTGGATCGTGGCGCGCGCGGCGCGAATGGCCGGCGGCGCATCGAGACGCATGGCGTCCTGATGGACAAAACGCATGTCGCTCCAAAAGCGACCTGGATAGCGACATGCGTGAAGACGAAGACTTGATGCGCAGACTGAATCCGTTCAGCGCGACGCGTTCTGTTCAGCCGAGCCGGCGCGCCGCCACTCGCGAAAATTCCAGTACCCCCGGTTCCGGCTTCCTGTGCTGTGCTTCCGCCACGGTCTCGATCAACAGGTCGAGGGCCTCGCATGTCGAACGGCTCGTCTCGTCATTGCCGCGCAGATAGTGGTAGGCGCGTTCGAGATGGAGCCGGGCGGCTGAAAAATCGCTGGTCAATGGTTCCCTCCATGATCCCGCCCTAATGTATTTTGGCTGGCCTGGCGCAAGGTGGGGTAAATATCCACAGGCGCCTTTTATTCAAATGCTGGCAAATGCCGCGCGGCGATGGCGCCGCCGTGTCAGGAGTGGCGGCGCCGCGGCTTTGCGCGGTGTGGCGGCGCGGCTAGACTGCGCTCTTTTGTCCGAGGTGAAATCGATGATCGTCCAAGCCTGCATCAACGGCGCGCGTCCGCGCGATTTCCATCCCAGCCTGCCGCTGACGGCGCAAGCGATGGCCGGCGATGCGGCGGCCTGCGTTGCCGCGGGTGCGGCCGAACTGCACATCCATCCGCGGGGCGCCGACGGGCGCGAAAGCCTGGCGGCGGTGGATATGACGGTCCTTGCCGTGCGCCAGGCCTGTCCGGGCACATTGATAGGCGTATCGACCGGCGCCTGGATCGAGAACGATGTGGCGCGGACCCGCGCGGCGATCGCGGCCTGGCGCGAGCTGCCCGACTACGCCTCGGTCAATCTCTCGGAAGCCGACGCGCCCGCCGTGATGGAGTTGTTGCGCAGGCAGGGCGTCGGCATCGAGGCGGGGCTTGCCACCACCGAAGACGCGGAGCGCTTCGTGGCGCTTGCCGATCGCCGCCGCGTGCTGCGCATCCTGATCGAGATCGACATGCCGGACCTGCCCACGGCCCTCGACGAGGCGCACGGCATCGCCGCCGTGCTCGAACGCGCGGGCGTGCGGTGGCCAATCCTGCTGCACGGCGTCGACGGCACTGTCTGGCCCTTCGTGGAGCTTGCGCGGCAAAAGCGCTGGTCGACGCGGGTGGGGCTGGAGGACGGCAAGACGCTGACCGACGGAACGGTGGCGAAGGACAATGCGCGGATCGTGGCCGCGGCAGTGGCGATGTTTCGCTCCACGAGTATGAGCTGAACCACGGCCCGCCTCAGACTCGCTGGCCGTCCGGTGGTGTCCAGGCACGCAAAACGTGTTTCTGGATCTTGCCGGAGGCGGTGCGCGGCAGCTCCTCGATAAGCAAGAACTCCTTCGGCACCTTGTAGCGTGCGATGCGGGCAGCGCAATGGCTTGCCAGAGCGGCCGAATCCAGGACCCGACCGGATTTGACCACGACGAAGGCGCACCCGACTTCGCCCCAGCGCTCGTCGGCGATGCCGATCACGGCGGCTTCGGCGATGTCGGGATGGTCGAGCAGCACCATCTCGATTTCCATGGGATAGACGTTCTCGCCGCCGGAGATGAACATGTCCTTGCGGCGGTCGACGAGGGTGACGAAGCCCTCGTCATCGCGCCGCGCGATGTCGCCGGTGCGAAACCAGCCATCGCTGGTGAAGGCGCGCGCCGTCTCTTCCGGCCGGTTCCAGTAGCCCGGCGTGATCGAGGGGCCGGACAGCCATATCTCGCCCGGTTCGCCGGCGGCGGCGTCTCGCCCATCGTCGTCGACGATGCGCAGGCCGATCGTCGGCGCCGGCAGGCCGGCCGAGCCGGCCTTGCGGGCGATCCGCTCGGCCTCGACCGGCATGCCAAGCACGGTGCCGGCTTCCGTCATGCCGAAGCCATCGACCATGCGGACGCCTTGTGCCAGCCACCAATTGATATCGATGGCCGGGTTCGGCGCGCCGCCGGTGAAGATGGCGGTGAGCGAGGTCCAGCGCGCCGGCGCGAAGTCGGGGTGTTCACGCAGCATCCTGGCCATTTGCGGCACGCAGAAATAATGGGTGACGCCGAGCGCCGGATCGGCCAGGCGGCGATTGGTTGCGCCGGCATCGAAACCGGGCGAGATCAGCACCGTGCCGCCCTGCAGCAAAGGCGGGCGCAGATTGGTGATGAGGCCGATGACATGGAACATCGGGGCATCGCAGAGGAAGACGCTGGCATTGCCGACGCGCCCGAGCACACCGAAATTGACCGCCGTGGCCAAGGCGTTGCGCTCCGTGACGACGACGCCTTTCGGCCGGCCCGAGGTGCCCGACGTGTAGAGGATGATCGACGGGACATCACTGTCCGGCAAGGGACGGCGCGCCGCCGGCGCCTGGGCCTCGACCGCCCTTGCGAAGGCCGCGACTTCGACCGACAGGCAGCCTACCGGCAATGTCATTTCGAGTGGCGCGTCATGCAGCAGCAACACCGGGCCGCAATCGGCCAGGATCGCCTGCCGTTCGGCGCCGGCGAGGCGCCAGTTGAGCGGCACGAAGACGGCGCCGAGCCGCATCGCGGCCTGCTGCAGGATAAGCAGGTCGGCGCTGTTGCGGGCAAGCGAGGCGATCCGCTGCCCCTGTTCGAGGCCCCAGGCGGTTTCGAGGACGCCGACGGCGCGCTGGATGGCCCGGTCGAGCGCCGCATAAGTCCAGCGCCGGCCGGATGCCAGGTCGACGCAGGCAAGACGATCCGGCTGCGTCCCGGCGTGCAGGGCCACGGGATCCGATGTCGTCCAGGCCGGCATTCGCATCTCCTCCCAGATTGCGTCGATGGTTTATTGCGTCATCTGGCCTTGTCGTAGGCGCCAAGACCCGGTTTGTAGCTCTTCTCGTCGATGAACTGGCGGATGCCTTCCTTGCGGCCGTCATTGTCATGGAAGTTGGCCGCTTCCTGCGCCCGCACGAGATAGTCCTCGGCATTGTCGTAGGTCATCTCGGCGACACGGCGGATGGCATCCTTGGTCGCCTTCAGGGCAATCGGGTTCTTCTTCAAAAGAACGTTCGCGACCTCGGTGACACGCGCCTTGAGGTCGGCCAGCGGCAGGCTTTCATTGACCAGCTTCCAGGCGGCGGCCGTCCTGCCATCGATGAGTTCGCCGGTCAGCGCGTGATACATGGCGTCGCGCATCGACAGGAGATCGACCACCACCTTGGTGGCGCCGCCGCCGGGCAGGATGCCCCAGTTGATCTCGGACAAAGCGAATTGCGCCTCGTCGGCTGCGAAAGCGAGGTCGCAGGCGAAGAGCGGGCCGTAGCCGCCGCCGAAGCACCAGCCATTGACCATGGCGATGGTCGGCTTGCCATACCAGCGCAGGCGCCGCCACCAGCCATAGGCTTCGGACTGCGCCTTGCGGATGGCGCCGAGGCCCTTGGCTTCGGTCTCGCGGAAATACTCCTTGAGGTCCATTCCCGCCGACCAGGCGCTGCCTTCGCCCGACAGCACCAGCACGCCGACATCGTCGCGGAATTCGAGTTCGTCCAGAACCTCCATCATTCGCCGGTTGAGCGGCGGGTTCATGCAATTGCGCTTGTCCGGCCGGTTGAAGCGCACCCAGGCGATGCCGTTCTCGACATCGAAGGCAACGGGCTCTTCGGTCATGGTCAGTGTCCTCCCATGGATTTCACATTCACGGAAATTGCTATGATGCATAGCTATATATTTGCTATGTCGCATAGTCTTTTCTGCTTGACAAGGACTTTGATCGCGGCGATCGGTTCAACATGGAAGAGATTCACACCGATCCCAGCGCGCGCCCCGATCCTGGTGAGCCGGGGGCGATGGCCGAAGACGCGCTCGATGCGCAGATCGGCTACAATCTCAGGCGTGCCTCGACCTTGGCCTTGAGTGATTTCGCGGTCGAACTGGCCGATGCGGCGCTGCGCCCGGTCACCTACGGCATGCTGGCGCTGATCGACGAACAGCCCGGCATCCGTGCCGCGGAACTTTGCCGCCAGCTCGGCATGAAGAGCGCCAACATGGCGCCGCTGCTCGCTGAACTCGAGGGGCGGGGGCTGGTCGAGCGCGACGACCATGCCGACGACAAGCGCGTACAGGTGCTGACTCTGACAGCGGCCGCACGCAAGGCCATGCCCGGATGGCGGCAACAGGTTCGCCGGCACGAAGACCGGTTCCTGCATCGGCTGACAGCCAAGGAGCGGGCAACGCTGCTTCGCCTGCTGCGCCTCATCTGGACGGAGCAAGGCTAGGACCTTGCCAGCCGCCGGCGAACACAGCGCCGCCAGCCGCGCGGCAACCCATGTCATTTGAGGACAGATGAAATAAGGCCACATTCGAGGGCGATGGAGATGTCAAACAGCTTTGGAGCTCTCGCATGTCGCTATCCGGTACGACAACCCGCTACGGACGCCTCGCCCAGGCATTTCATTGGCTGACGGCACTGCTGGTGCTCATTGCCTTCCTGGTCTCCGCGGGTGGCCCTCCGGAGCGGGTCTATTCAGCGGCCAGGGCATCGACGCTGTTGCTGCACGAGTCGCTCGGCTTCGCCGTTTTCTGCTTGCTGGCCATTCGCCTGATCTGGCGCCGCTTCGATCGCATTCCCGATGCTCCGGTCATGCCGGCCTGGATGGAGGTCGCCTCCAAGGCAACGCATTGGGCGCTCTATGCGCTGCTGTTCGCGGTGCCGGCGACAGCCATGGCCGGCGCCTTGTTCGGCGGCCATCCGGTCACTGTCTATGGGCTGGGAGCGATCGGTCCGTTTTCCGGCACCTGGGGCGCCCCGCTGACCGAGATCCACGGCACGCTCGGCGATATCATGATGTGGCTCGCCGGCCTGCACGCGGCCGCCGCCATCTTCCATCACGTCTTCCTTCGCGACCGGGTGCTGAGCCAGATGCTGCCGGGCCTGCCCGATCCATCGTCCGGGCAGGGCGGCTGAACGCGGTCAGTCGAGAATGATGCGGATCGCCTGATCGACGACCGGATGCAGGCCGCTGGCCTGGAAGGAGAGGCGATTGCCGGAGCCGACATTGCTGGTCATGGCGATGGTGAGGTCCGTCTCGGGATCGTGCAGCATGACGGCGACATAGCCTGGAATGCTGCCCTGGTGGCCATAGAAGGCGCGGTCGGCATAGGTGCTCTGGAACATGCCGGCACCCGTCTCGCGCATGCGCGTGCCTGGAAAACTCGCCGGCACGCGGTGTTCGAACATCTCGGCGAAGAAGGGCTGATACAACAGCTTGCCGCAGAACAGGCCCCGCATGAAGCCCACCATGTCGGATGGCGTCGACACCATGTCGCCGCAGCCATAGGCGGCGCCGAACGGGAAGGAATCCGAAGAGTCCTGCAGTTCGTCGGAATAGGGCAGCACGCCGTCCATGCGCCACATCTCGCCGCCCGAGGCGATGTCGGTGGGCGCGTTCGGCGCCGGCGGCGGCCGGTGGTAATAGCCGCGCACCATCGATGTTTCCGGGAAGGGTTCGGTCGCCGGCGACCAGGTGTTCTTCAGGCCAAGCGGCTCAAGGATCGCGCTTCTGACATAGGCGCCCAGCGGCTGGCCGGTGACGGCCTCGATCACCATGCCGGCCAGGACATAGCCGGTGTTGTTGTAGACGGCGGGTCCGCCCGGCGCCTTCTGCTTGTCGGAGGCGAAGGCGATGTCGACCAGCTGTCGCGGCGTCCATTGCCGGCCCGGGTCCATCGGAATGTAATATTCGAATTCCGGCAGGCCGCTGCGATGGTTGATCAGCTGCCGCACCGAAATGTCTTTGGCGCCGGGCAGGTCCGCGAACCAGGAGGAGATCGGCGCGCCAAGGTCGAGCTTGCCGGTCTCGGTGAGCTTGACCAGGGCGGCGGCGACGAAGGTTTTGGTGCAACTGCCGATCTTGAACAGCTGGTCTGAATTGACAGGGGTGCCATGCGCGCGGTCGGCGAGGCCGGCGGTAAGGGCCGTTGGTGTTGAGCCACCCTTGGCATAGGCGAGCGAAGCACCGACAGCGCCGTCGGCGAGGTAGGTGTCGAGTAGGGCGTTCAGGTTCTTTGTCATGGATGTCTCGCTTTCCTTTTTCCTTCTCCCCTTGTGGGAGAAGGTGGATCGGCGCGCAACGCCGAGACGGATGAGGGGTGCGTGACGGAGTGAGGCGTTGGCGTTCCCTGGAACACCCCTCATCCGACCTCGCTTCGCGAGGCCACCTTCTCCCACAAGGGGAGAAGGGAAGGGCGGCGCTCCGCTCTATTCCGCCATATCGACCGCAGCGAAATTCTGCCGGCCGAAGGGGTCGAGCACATAATTCAGCACGCTCTTGCGGATCGGGATCGCCACCATCGAATGGGCGATCGGCGCCACCGGCACCTCGGCCTTCAGGATCGCCTGCGCCTTGCCGTAGATCGCGGCGCGTTCTTTCGGGTCGGCGGCGACGCGGCCTTCGTCCAGCAGTTTTTCGAAATCCTTGTCGCACCAGCGCGAGCGGTTGGAGCCGCCCTTCACGCCGTCGCAGGACAGGAGATAGCTCAGCATGTTGTCGGGGTCGCCATTGTCGCTGCTGCCGCCGAGCAGGAACGTGTCCTGTTCGCCCGCCGCGGTGCGCTTGAGATATTCGCCCCATTCGAAGCTGACGATCTCCGAGTGCACGCCGACCTTTGCCCAGTCGGCCTGGATCATCTCGGCCATGCGCTTGGCGTTGGGGTTGTAGGGGCGCGACACCGGCATCGCCCACAGGCTGATCTTGAGGCCGTTTTCGTGGCCGGCCTCCTTCAGCAGCTTCTTGGCGCCATCGGGATCATAGTCGATGCCGGCATCGGTGACGGCGCCGAGCTGCGCCGGCGGCACGACGCTGCCGGCTACGGTGCCGGCGCCGGCATAGACCGCTTCGACGATCGCCTTGCGGTCGATGGCCTTGGCCAGTGCCGTGCGCACGCGCACGTCGCCCAGCGGCTGGTGTTCGACGTTGAAGCCGAGGATGCCGATGTTCTGGCCCTTGAGATCGAGCACCGTGATGTCGGGGTCGCCGCGCAGATCGGCGACCGCGCTTGGCGGCGGCGGCGCGGCGACCTGGCATTCATTGGCCTTGATGCGCTCGACGCGGGTGGTCGGCTCGGGCGTGACGGCGAAGACCAGCGTGTCGATCTTCGGCGCGCCGCGCCAGTAATCCTTGTTGGCGGCGTAGCGGACCTGGCTGTCGGGAACATAGGCCTGAAGCACGAACGGGCCGGTGCCGACCGGCATGCTGTCGATCAGTTCGGGCGTGCCGGCCGCGACCATCTTTTGCGTCTGCTCCAGCGACAGGATGGAGAGATAGTCGAGCGCCAGCCCGGCCAGGAAGGTGACGTTGGGAGCCGTCAGCGTGAAGCGCACCGTGTGGTCGTCGACCTTGTCTATCTTGTCGATCAGCGTGCCCATGCCCAGTGCGTTGAAGTACTCGTAAGCGCCGCCGCCGAGCTTGTGGTAGGGATTGTCGGCGTCGCGCTGGCGGTTGAAGGTGTAGAGCACGTCGTCCGCGTCGAAATCGCGCGTCGGGGTGAAATGCTCGTTCGACTGGAATTTCACGCCGTGCCTGAGATGGAAGGTGTAGGTCTTGCCATCGGGCGAAACATCCCAGCTTTCGGCCAACGCCGGACCCACCTCCGTCGTGCCCGGCTTGAACTCGACCAGCCGGTTGAAGATCGTCTTGGCGGCTGCATCCATGGTCGAATCGGCGATGCCGATCGCCGGGTTGAAGGTCTCGGGATGGGCTTCCGAGCAATAGACCAGGGTCTTGGCATAGGCCTGCCCGCCGAGAAGGACGGACGAGGCCAGAAGGGTCGAGGCCAGACGGGTCGAGGCCAGACGGGATGGGGCCAGAAGAGATGAGGCAAGCACTGCGCGCAGGGATTTCATCGCAAACGCTCCTGATGGCACATTCGGGGTTGAGGGAAGGAACTTCATGGCGTCGCCGCCGGGGTAAGGAAGCGGTCGGGCGCCAGCGCTGCGGCGGCGACGCCGAGTGCCGTGACATCCGCGGGCAGGGGCTCGCCGCGTATCAGCGCCGCGCTCATCCTGGCCAGTGTCAGCGACACCTGGAAACCGTAGCCGCCCTGGCCGCCGAGCCAGAAGAAGCCGGGCAGGCGGGGGTCGAACCCGGCGACAGGCGTGCGGTCGGGCGCGAAGGTGCGCAGGCCGGCCCATGGCGTCGACGGACGGCCGATGCGCATCGACGTCGCCTGCTCGATGCGGTCGACGGCGATGGCGACGTCGATGTCTTCGGGGTAGGCGTCGCAAGGTTCGGAATCCGTCTCGTCGGCGAGCGAGCCGATCAGCCTGCCGGCATCGGGCTTGAAGTAGAACTGTTCGTGCAGGTCGACCACCAGCGGCCAGCCGGCAATGTCCATGCCGGCGGGCGGATCGAACAGGAATGCGGTGCGCCGTTTCGGCTGGAAGCCGAGGCCCGGCAGCCCCGCCAGGCCGGCGACGACATCGACCCAGGCGCCGGCGGCGTTGACGACGATGTCGGCCCCATAGGCACCGGCGCTTGTTTCGACCCGAAAAGCGCTGCCGTCAGGCGAGATGGCGCGGACTTCCTCGCCGGTGCGGATGATGCCGCCGGCTGCCTTAAGCGCCGAGGCGCTTGCCGCCAGCATCTTGCCCGTGTCGACATCCACCGCGTCCGGCTCGTAAACGCCGCCGCAGGTGGCTTCCCTGGCTATGACCGGGACCAGCGCGTGAAGCTCGGCCGCCGACAGGCGGCGCACGCTGGGCACCAGCGCCTGCAATTCGCCGGCCAGCCGGTCGATGGCAGCGTCGTCACCCGTCCAGCCGACATGCAATGCGCCGCGCCGATGGGCGGCGAAGCCGCCGTCGGCTATTGCCTGCCGGCTGGCCAGCGTCAGCGCGCGCACCAGGCGGTTGCCATAGGTCTCGCTGAACAGGGCGGCGGAGCGGCCGCTGGCATGGTAGCCGAGATGCGGTTCGCGTTCGATGACGGTGACTTCGGCCCAGTCCGCCATCTCGGCGGCAAGCGAGAGGCCGGCAATGCCGCCACCGATGACGATGATTTTTCCGGGAGAGTTCGACCGCATCCTCCAGTCGTAAAAATAATTTCGTATCCAGTCAATATTTAGCGTATAAGAAAATTGTTGGTGTTGTTGATGGCGGTCAGGAGTTCGACTACCTAGGGCGGACAAACGGCCTGACCGCCGCGCCATGGAGCTGACAATGTCGGAGCAACCGAACCTCGGTGATTGTCTGCGTTCTTTGAGAAAGAGACATGGGTGGACCTTGCAGGAGGTCAGCACTCTCACCGGCGTCGCGGTGTCGACGCTGTCCAAGGTCGAGAACGACCAGATGTCGCTGAGCTACGACAAGCTGTTGCAGATCTGCGAGGGGCTCGGCATCCATGTAACGGAACTCCTCAGCGGCGACCGCAAGCAACCGGCGGCGCGCACCCGCCGGTCGGTAACCTCGCAATCCAACACGCTGCGCCAGCTGACCCGCAACTACGACTACCGGTATCTAGCCACCGACCTTGTGCGCAAGCGCATGGTGCCGATCCACGCCTATGCGCGCGCTCGCACGCCGGAGGAATTCGGCCCGCTGACCAGGCATGCCGGGGAGGAATTCCTGATCGTGCTCAAGGGCGAGATCGAACTGCACACCGACCAGTACGCGCCGGTGCGGCTGAAAGTGGGCGAGAGCGTCTACATCGATTCCACCATGGGCCACGCCTACCTGTCGGTGGGCGAGGGCGACGCAGAGATGCTGTGCGTCTGCTCCGGCGACGAGCCCGACATGGAAGGGACGCTGCTTTCCGTGCTGGAGACGGTGGAGGGGTAGGGGGCGGGCAGTTCGGCTCGGTTTCAATCCCCGGGCGTCTGCGCTGCCCCTCACCTGCCTGCCGGCATCCTCTCCCCGTATGGTGACGGGGAGAGGGGGGCTGTGGCGGATGATTTCGCCAATCCCCAACGTCGCAAGTAAGGGCGCCGGCGTTGCGACCGGCTTCTTTCCCCCCGTCACTATACGGGGAGAAATGCCCGGCAGGGCAATGAGGGCAGCGCCACCCGCCCAAGTTTTTTGCAGATCGATTCAGTCTTTCTGGTTCGAACTGCCTGGCGAAACCGGCTATAGGACCGCTGAAACCGCGACTCCCGCCAACCCAAAAAGGAAAATCCATGAGCTCAGAAAAGACAGCCGTCATCGTTGCCGGCGGCAGCGGCATGGGGGCGGCGGCGGCCAAGCGCTTGGCGGCGGATGGGTTCAAGGTCGCTATCCTGTCCTCGTCGGGCAAGGGCGAGGCTCTGGCCAAGGAGCTTGGCGGCATCGGTGTCACCGGCTCCAACCAGTCGAATGACGACCTGCAGCGGCTCGCCGACCTGACGCTCGAGCGCTATGGCCGCATCGACGTGCTGGTCAACAGTGGCGGCCATGGGCCGCGCGCACCGATCCTTGAGATCACGGACGAGCAGTGGCACACCGGCATGGATGTCTACCTGATGAACGTCATCCGGCCGGTGCGCATCGTGGCGCCGCAGATGATCAAGCAGAAGGGCGGCGCCATCATCAACATCTCGACGGCGTGGGTGGCAGAGCCGAACGCGATGTTCCCGACCTCGGCCGTGTTCCGCGCCGGCCTTGCCGCCTACACCAAGATTTTTTCCAACACCTATGCATCGGACAATGTGCGCATGAACAATGTGCTGCCCGGCTGGATCGACAGCCTTCCAGCGACCGAAGAGCGCCGCGACAACGTGCCGATGCAACGCTACGGCACATCGGAGGAGATCGCCGCGACCATCGCTTTCCTGGCGTCGGAAGGGGCGGGCTATATTACGGGGCAGAGTATCCGCGTGGATGGGGGCGTTATCCGGGCGCTGTGACATATTAAGGGGCGTCGTGTTCCTTCGCGCGCCCCTCTGTCCTGCCGGACATCTCCCCCACAAGGGGGCAGATTGCAGTGTTGGCGCCCCGCGCCCTTTTTTGGAACGTTGAAACAATGGGCGAGAGCCGCAATCAAAGCTGATCTCCCCCCTCGTGGGGGAGATGTCCGGCAGGACAGAGGGGGGCGCTGTCCCGCCGCGTCTCAGGTTATTTCGCTGCCACCTGGTCTGCATCCGTCAGCGTCTGCAGGAACGCGACAATGTCGTCTATCTCGGCATCCGTCAGCGCCGGCTTGCCGCCAGGTCTCCTGCCGCCGAAGGGCGGGTCCTGATTCAAGTTCGGCCAGTAAGCCTTTGGCAGGTCGTCATATTTCCTCACCGTGCCGTCGGCATTCTTGGGATACCAGCGGCCGGGATCGGTATCGCGGCTGGCGTAGAAGGCGACCGCGTCGCGCAAGGTGTGTAACTTGCCATTGTGGAAGAAGCTCCTGCGCAGCGCGACGTTGCGCAGCGTCGGCGTCTTGAACAGGCCGCAATAGTCGGTGCGGCCGCGAAAATCAGTGCGCAGCGGGCCGCACAGGCCGAGATCGGCATAGGCTGGGTCGGTGTTGGCCGTGATTGCCGGGTTGCGCGGTACGGCGATGGCGATCAGGCCGAAATCGGTGAATTGCGGCGGCTCGCCGTCATTGGCGGGTTCGCTGAGGTGGCAACTGGCGCAATTGCCTTTTTTCTCGTCCTCGAACAGAGCGCGACCGTGCAGCTCCTGCGCCGACAACGTCGCCTTGCCGGCGAGGAAGGCGTCGTAGCGGCTGGAATAGGGATAGAAATCGGCCGCGCTCTGCTCGAACGTGCCGAGCGCCTCGGCGGCGGCGTCGAAGGCATCGTTGGGATGGTTGAAGACATCCTGCCCGAACACCGTCTTGAACTCGCCGGCATAGGCCGACTTGCGCAAGGCGGCGGTGACCGCCCCGGCACCCTTGTTGGCCATCTCGAAGGGCGAGAGCAGGGGGATTTTCGCCTGGTCCCTGCCGTGGTCGGCGCGGCCGTCCCAGGTCAAGCCGCCGGTCGGACCGTTGTCGACGCTTTCGTCGCCCTCGTCCTCGGAATCATGGAAATGCTCGGTGAAGGCGGGCGCGGCCTGGAGATAACGCAGCGACGGCACCGCGCGCACGCCGGGCTGGTCGAGGTTTGGCCCGCCCATTTCGACCGGCGTGGCCGAGGCCGGCCCGAAAGCATGGCTAGGATCATGACAGGACGAGCAGGCCTGCTTGCCCGAGGCCGAGAGCGAGGGGTCGAAGAACATTTTTCGCCCCAAGGCGGTCAGCGCCTTGGCGCGCGCGAAGGCTTCGGCGCGCGACAGTGGGCCGGGATGGAAGCCATCCGGCCCCGCCGAATTCGCGGGCGCGGCAAGGCCAAAGGTCGAGATCGCGGCAATGGCGATCGCCCGAATTTTCCATCGTCTTCTGGTCATGGGGCATGGTCCGCTTTGGCCCGGCAATAAGAACGCAGTGCAACGGATTGATGACCGGCTCCAGTGCTCACGAAACCGTGTTCGCCGTGGCGGCGGCTGTCACAAAGGTGACAAGGCAGCCACGTTAGCTGCCCTATGGTTCCCGCACCCCTCTAGCCACAGTCAAGCCACGAGGTCTTCCCATGACGAGGCTCAAGCTCTTCACTTCCTTCGGTCTGGCCGGTTCGGCCCTGCTTCCCCTGGCGGCCGCCCATGCCGCCCCTCCCGGCTTCGACAAGATCGACACCGTCGTCGTCATCTATGCCGAAAACCGCAGCTTCGATAATCTCTATGGCGGCTTCCCCGGCGCCAATGGCCTGGCCAATGTCTCGGCCGACCAGGCGCGCCAGTTCGACCGCGACGGCAAGCCGCTGACCGAATTGCCGCCGGCCTGGGGCGGGCTGACCGGCAAGGGCGTCACGCCCGTGGTGACGGAGGCCGAGACCGCGCATCTCGCCAACGCCGCCTTCGCCATTGACGATCCCAAGGGCTTCCATGAGGGCACCAACGTCATCACCCACGACTTGTGGCACCGCTTCTACCAGGAGCAGATGCAGATCGACGGCGGGAAGAACGACAAATTCGTCGCCTGGGCCGATTCCGGCGGCCTAGTCATGGGCCATTATGACGGCTCGAGCCTGCCGATGTGGCAGGTGGCGAAGAAATACGTGCTGGCCGACAATTTCTTCCAGGGCGCCTTCGGCGGCTCCTTCCTCAACCATTTCCAGCTCGCCTGCGCCTGTACGCCGGTCTACCCGCACGCCGACACCAGTCCGATCAAGGGCCAGATCGCCGTGGTCGATGCCGACGGCACGTCCTTGAAGGTCGCCGACAATTCGCCGGCATCGGCGCTCGGCGGCGTGCCGAAATTCGTCAATGACGGCGCCATCACGCCCGATTTCCATGCCGTCAACACCATGCAGCCGCCCTATCAGCCGAGCGCCAACAAACCGGCCGAGGGCGGCGACAAGGCGCTGGCCGACCCGACCGCGCCGACCACGCTGCCGCCGCAGCACGACATCACCATCGGCGATCTCCTGTCGCTGAAGGGCGTCGACTGGGCCTGGTATAGCGGCGCCTGGCAGGCAACGCTGGACGGCAAGAACGCCACGCCGGTGCCGAACTTCCAGTTCCACCACCAGCCCTTCAACTATTTCGCCGCTTACGCGCCCGGCACCGCCGCGCGCACCGAGCATCTGCGGGATGGCGGCCTGGATGGCGCGGAGTTCATCAAGGCGATCGACGACGGCAAGCTGCCCTCGGTGAGTTTCTACAAGCCGCAAGGCAATCTCAATGAGCATGGCGGCTATGCCGACGTGGCGAGCGGCGACCAGCATCTGGCCGACGTCGTCGCGCATCTGGAGAAGAGCCCGCAATGGGGCCACATGCTGGTGGTCGTCACCTATGACGAGAATGGCGGCTTCTGGGATCACGTCGCGCCGCCCAAGGCCGACCGCTGGGGCCCGGGCAACCGCATCCCGGCCTTCATCGTCTCGCCCTATGCGAGGATGGGCACGGTAGACCACACCCAGTACGACACGACGTCGATCCTGCGCTTCATCACCGCGCGCTACGACCTGCCGGTGCTGACCGGCATCGTCGCCCGCGACAAGGCGCTGGCCGCCAATGGCGAGCCGCCGATGGGGGATCTGAGCGCGGCGCTGGATCTGAGCCGGTAGGGCAGGCGGATCACGAATTTGCCGCCGCGCCGCAACGCGCGGTGGCCTTCTCAGCCGCCATTCACCAGGGCAAGAATGAGCTTTTGCAGATTGCCGCCCTGGCCGAGTTCGACGCGGTCGAAATCGCGGCTTGCCTGGCGCTGTGCCTGCGAGAGCGCGGCCAGGCGTCTGGTCATCTCGGCCCGGATCTTGCTGCATTTGGGGTCATCCGCGACGGTCAGGCCGACTGTCACCGCCTCGATCTTGCGCACCATGTCGACAATGGTCGCGCCATGCACCTTTTCGTGGGCGCTGACCCCGGCGAGGAAAACCTCCCAGTTCTTCTGGATGGCTGAAGGCAGCGGCGAGGAAGGGCTGGGCAAGGTGTAGGTGATGATGAGCCTGGGCTTGGCCGAGACCAGCACGCAGGCTCCGGCACGCGGCTGATAATCCCTGGTCCAGGTCAGCTTGAAATTGGTGTGGGCGATAGCGCGGCCGACGCCGACATTCGGCCCATTCTCGCCGATCGAGCGGTAGAGCTCCGGTCCGGACTGGCCTGAAATGGCATAGGTCTCGACCTTCTCGACCGGCTTCCATTCGGCATGGGCGGCGAGCGGCAAGGCCACCAGGGCGGCGGTCAGAAGACACAGGCGAACACAGGCTCTCGACACCGCTCTCTCCAAGGCGCGCGGCCTTGCCGGACGGCAATGCCATTCAACGGCTTTTCCTATATGCTGCCGGCGGGTGCTGCAAATGCCCGGAGGGGGAAGTCATGAGAAGATATTTCGTTGCCGCTGGCGCCTTGACGGCATTGCTCGGCGTGCAGCCGGTTCTTGCCGCGTCCTGCGGCTGGAGCGCCAAGATGAAGGAAGACGAGGGCGGCAGCGTGCTGACCGCCTCCGTCTGCGGCGGGCCGAAAGGCGACGCGCATCTGATGCTGACCTGTTTCGACAATCCGATGCTGAGCTACGATCTGGGCGACAGCGGCCAGCAACTGGAACCGGGCATCAGCGGCGAGTTCGACTTCAAGGCCGATGGCAAGACGGTGACCAAGACGCTGCAGCTGGAGGCCATGTACAATTATTTCGTGGTCGATCTGGCGAAAGCCGACCCGCTGCTCGACCTGCTGCGCTCGAAGGGAGATGTGTCGGTCAGCGCTGAGAAATATGGCGATATCAGCTTTCCCCTGAAGGGGTCGAGCGCGGCCATCGGCAAGGTGCTGGCGCAATGCGGCAAGGCCAAGCCTGCCGATGGGGATTGAACCTCAAAGGTTGCGCCGCCCCTCATTGTCCTGCCGGACATTTCTCCCCGTATAGGGACGGGGAGAAAGACGCTGTCGCCGGCGATTTCGCCAATTGCCGACGCTTGGGAACAGGCGCCGAGGGATGCCACAGCATTCTTCTCCCCGTCACTATACGGGGAGAAGGTGCCGGCAGGCGGATGAGGGGCAGCGCAAGCTTCCGCCCATTGATCTCCATTCCACTAGCGGCTTGCCCTGGTGAACTGCCGGCCGTATCTCATCCGCCATGACCAACATCCAATTCCGCAAGGCGCAAGCCTCTGACCTGCCGGCCATCGTCGCCATGCTCGCCGATGATCCGCTGGGAGCGAGCCGCGAAGATGCCTCGTTGCCGCTGGCGCAAGGCTATGTCGATGCCTTCAACGCCATCGACGCCGACCCAAACCAGCTGCTTGCGGTGGCCGTCGACGGCGCGGCGGTGATCAGTACCTTGCAGATCACCTTCCTTGCCGGGCTCTCGCGCAAGGGCGCGTGGCGCGGGCAGATCGAGGCGGTTCGCGTTGCCGGCGGCAGGCGCTCCGGCGGCATCGGCAAGAAGATGTTCGAATGGGCGATCGGGCAATGCCGGGCGCGCGGCTGCGGCCTTGTCCAACTCACGACCGACAAGGGCCGGGCGGATGCGCACCGCTTCTATGAAGGGCTCGGCTTCACCGCCAGCCATATTGGTTACAAGAAGAGCCTTTAGACACGGACGCCGACGGCGACTGGCGTATAGCGGAAGCCTTTCAGGCACTATTCAAATCGGCTGACAAAGCGGATATAGGTCAGTCAGGTTGACCTATTGTAAATACGTCCGGGAGGCGTGTCTTGACCCTTTTGAACCTGTTGGCGTCGCGTTCGTCGCGCATGAAGGCGTCGGAAATCCGCGAGCTGCTGAAGCTGCTCGACCAGCCCGACATCATCTCGTTCGCCGGCGGCATTCCCGATCCCTCGCTGTTTCCGGCCGATGCCATCCGCGACGCCTATGCCGATGTGCTGGGCGGGGCGGAAGCCGGGGCGGCGCTGCAATACCAGGTCTCGGAAGGCTATCTGCCGCTGCGGAAGTGGCTCGCCGGACAGATGGGCAAGCTCGGCATCGCCTGCGACGAGGCCAACATCTTCATCACCTCCGGCTCGCAGCAGGCGCTGGATTATCTCGGCAAGCTGTTCCTGTCGCCGGGCGATACGGCGCTGGTGACATGGCCGACCTATCTCGGTGCGCTGCAGGCCTTCAACGCCTATGAGCCACGCTACGACCGGCTGCGCCCCGAAGGCGGCAACATGACGCCGGCGGCCTATCGCGCCGCTGCCGCCGCCAATGGCGGGCGTGTGAAGTTCGCCTATCTGGTGCCCGACTTCGCCAATCCGACCGGCAACACGCTGGACCGAAAGCAGCGCGAGGCCGTGCTCGACCTTGCCGGCGAGCTCGACATCGCCGTCATCGAGGACGCCGCCTACCGGGCGCTGCGTTATGACGGCGAAGGCGTGCCGCCGATCCTGGCACTGGACTGCGCGCGCTCCGGCGGCATCGACAAGGCACGCACGCTCTATTGCGGCTCGTTCTCGAAGATCCTGTCGCCGGGCATGCGCGTCGGCTGGGTCTGCGCGCCGCGCCACGTGATCGAGAAGCTGGTGCTGATGAAGCAGGCCTCCGACCTGCACAGCCCATCGGTCAACCAGATGGTGATGCACCGCGTCGCCGAATCAGTGTTCGACAGCCAGGTGGACAAGCTGATCGGCGCCTATCGCGAGCGCCGCGACGGGTTGCTCGATGCGCTGGAAGCCAACATGCCGAAGGGCGTGACCTGGAGCCGCCCGGAAGGCGGCATGTTCGTCTGGGTGACGTTGCCGGAAGGCACCGACGCCACCGAACTCCTGGCGCGGTCGGTGAAGGAGGCGCGCGTCGCCTTCGTGCCGGGCAATGCCTTCTACGCCGACGGCACCGGGCGCAACACGCTGCGGCTCTCGTTCACGCTTGCCAACCGCCGCGCCGTGACTGAGGGCATTCCACGGCTCGCGGCGCTGCTCAAGAGCTAGGCCCGCGGCCGGCGCCTACGCCGGCACGTTCACCAGATATTTGAGCTTCGCAAGTCTGGCGCGGGCGAGCTTGCGGATCGGCTTCTGGAAACCCTCTTCGCCGGTCTCGACGACGAAGACCAGCGTCTTTAAGTCCAGCATGAACTCATCGATGGCCCGCGTCGTCTGTTCGGACCTGTCCTTGAACCGGCGCAGCAATGCGTTCGCTTCCTCGATGCCGTCGGCGCCGGCGCTGTCGACCAGCGCTTCGAGCCTCTGAAAACAATCCAATCGCAAGTCCTCCCGCCGCGCCACCAAACTTGCCGTCAGCCGAAAAGTTCCATCGGGCCCGAAGATTTTGTCGCTGGTTGTCAGCAGATCCACGTGCCGCGCGTTGACGCCCTGCCGCCCGGGCCTAAATTCGAGGCCTTGCGAGGAGGAGCTTTCATGGAAACCCAGGAATTGCATCGCGGCCGGCTCATCGACCACCTCCAGCTCGTGGTGCGGGATCTCCCCGCCAGCCGGCGTTTCTACGAGGCGCTCTTCCAGGTGCTCGGTGTTCCGATCGGCGGCACCGGCGAGGACTATTTCTGGGCCGACGAATTGTTCATCTCCAGCGCCGACAGCCGGGCCGCACAGGGAAAGCTGACCGGCCGCCATCATCTGGCCTTCCAGGCCAGGGATCACGCCATGGTCGATGCCTTTCACAAAGCCGGTCTGGCGGCCGGCGGCACGGACAATGGAACGCCGGGCGAGCGGCCCTATCATCCCGGCTATTATGCCGCCTTCCTGCTCGACCCCGACGGCAACAACATCGAGGCCGTCCACCACGGCCCGGCCCACCGCAGCGCGGCCTCCGTGAAGATCACATTTTAGGGGCATTCGGCCGCCGAAGCCACCGCGCCAAGCCGATGCCGGTGATTCCGGCAGCATGTGCCGGGTATTTGGAAATTCGAACGCCGGGCCGGCGAATCCGATCGGATTCTTGACCTGTGCGGCACTGAAATTGTCCTGCAGGGCATGGATAGCGGCGCCTCTGGACAACAGGCAAATCGGTCCCATACGGTGCGGCTTCAGGGAAGACGCGTGCGCGGGAAAGGCCGGGTTGCTCGTTGAAAAAGAATGTCTTCTCGTCGGTCGACCTGCCGCCGCATCTCGACGACCGCGCGCGTTTCGCGCTCTGGCAGGACATCCATGTCGCGGAGATATGGTCGGTCGAATACGCCATCTCCGCGAACGTGCCTTTCCAGGCGGATATCGAAGCCACCGCGATCGGGCCGCTGGTGCTCGGACGGATGGCCGGGACGATCAGGCACGCCAGCCGCAAGACCCGCAACATCGCCGATGACGGCCGCGACGGCTACCTGCTGCTGGTCAACGATGGCGACACAAGCCTGAGCGGCGTGCAGACTGGCCGCGACTACAGCATCGGCAGGGGCGAAGGCGCGCTGGTCTCGGCTTCGGAAGCGCTGGAAATGACCGGCGGCGACCACAATGTCTGGACCAATGTCGTGGTGCCCCGCGAAATCCTGGAAAATGCCTTTGCCCATGTCGAGGATCGCCTGGCGCTGACCATCGGCGCCGACAATGAAGCGCTCGACATGCTCAAGCGCTACTGCGGCTTCCTGGAAGCGGGACCGGCGTTGCTCTCGCCCGATCTCGTCGCCCACGCCACCGAGACGATCGTCGACCTGATCGGGCTGGCGACAGGCGCCAAGGGCGAGATCGCCGAGCTTGCGGGCGTGCGCGGCTTGCGCGCGGCAAGGCTGCAGGCCATCCTGCAGAAGATGCGGGACAACTTCGCCGATCCCGGCATCTCGGCCCAGCACATCGCCCAGCAGTTACGGCTTTCCGCGCGCTACGTGCATGATCTCTTGCAGGAGACGGGCTCCAGTTTCGCCGAGCATATTCTCGAACTGCGCCTGCAGAGAGCCCATCGCATGCTGCGCGACCGGCGCAACGACCGCATGCGGGTCAGCGAGATCGCGCTGTTGAGCGGCTTTTCCGACGTCTCCTATTTCAATCGCTGTTTCCGCCGCCGCTTCGGCTCGACGCCAAGTAGCGCCAGGTAGCGTCTCCGACAGCGATCCCCCGTGGGATACCCGACACATCGATCGAGTGAGGCCGAATGGCCACACGGACGGGGAAAGCACAGCCGCGCTTTACCCGACAATTCGGGTGCGGCCCAGCCCAAGACGCGGCCGGTGGACAATGCAAAACCGGGTTCTCGACAACAGCTGGATCTCCGCGGGCATCAACGCGGCGGAGAACGACAATTGGGGCAGCAGACAACACAATGAATACTCTTCTTCTTGCAACCGCCATCCTTCTCGCGCCGGTCGGCGCGGCATGTGCGGCGGACATCGGCGAAACCGCGCCGGCCGGTTACGACTGGTCCGGGCTTTATGCCGGCGCCGACGTCGGTTACGCCGCCGGAAAGTCCGGCGGGACACGGCATCTTTTTGGGGGCGGCAAACAGTGAAGACGATCCTTCTGGCAACGATCCTTGCAACGGTGCCAGCCGGCATGGCGTTCGCCGCCGACGCCACTCAAACCTTGCCCGTGGCTGCCAGCTACAGCTGGTCCGGCGGCTATGTCGGCGCGCAGGCCGGATATGCCTGGGGGAACGCCAGGGTCGGGCAGACTTTCGCGCCAGGGGCCTTCGACGATTATGGCTGGGGCTACGGCCCGTCCGGCGGTTTCGGCGGTCTCTATGCCGGCTATGACAAGCAGTTCGACGGCGGCCTGGTCCTCGGCATCGAGGGCGACTACAGCTTTGCCAGCGTCAAGGACACCACACTCTATCGGGCGGCTGGCGTAGACGATCCCGGCTTCGGCGGCGTGCTCGAACTGGAGGCAGTCGGATCGGTTCGCCTGCGGGCCGGCTATGCGATGGATCGCTGGCTTCCCTTCGTCACCGGCGGCCTGGCGATGGCGAAGTACAAGCACACCACAATCGCCCTTCCAGGCGGAGCCGCCTATGCCGATGTCGAGGACACCGTCAGCGGTTACACGCTGGGCGCGGGTGCCGAATACGCCGTCACCGACAATTGGCTGGTTCGGGGCGAATACCGCTTTGCCGATTTCGGCCGCCACCCCTCGACACGCATCGCGGTTCCCAGCGGGGTCCCCTTGCACG
This sequence comes from Mesorhizobium sp. M8A.F.Ca.ET.207.01.1.1, assembly GCF_004794715.1. Lineage (NCBI taxonomy): Bacteria > Pseudomonadati > Pseudomonadota > Alphaproteobacteria > Hyphomicrobiales > Phyllobacteriaceae > Mesorhizobium > Mesorhizobium sp. M8A.F.Ca.ET.207.01.1.1. The sequence continues at coordinate 511,206 of NZ_SRUS01000004.1, forward strand.
ATGAGATCAACCTGAAGACGAACGATATCCGGCTCGGCATCGCCTACAAATTCTGAACAGTGCTTATCTTTCGCCGCTGGCGCAGCGTCGGAAATTCGTATTCGAGGGCTCCAAATGCATCGCTTTTCCATCTGCCTCGCGTCGCTGATCGTTGCGACATCGGCTCGCGCGGCGGATATCCTGCAGTCGCTTGCCACCGAGACGGCGGTGGCGCCGCGTATTTCCGGTTATGGCGAACTCTATCTCGGCGGACTGCGCTTCGTCGGCGACGATTACACGACGCGGGCCGGCGGCGGTGCCCTGCGCGTCAACATCCCGTTTGCACAGCGCTGGAATTTGCAGGGTGATCTGACTTACGACCGCATATGGGGCCACTATTCCCCACTGGACAACACGCGCGGCGCTATCCACGGCTATTACCGCGATCCCGACCGTTTTGCCGCCGGCATCTTCGCCGCCTACACATCGGTCGGCGAAAGCGGCGTCACCGTGAACAACTATGCTGTCGGCCCGGAAGCACAACTCTATCTCGGCAACCTGACCCTCTATGGCCAGGCCAGTGTCGGCCAGCTCACCATCAGCGACTTTCACGGCGACCAGTGGGGCGTGCGCGCCGTGGCGCGTTATTTCGTCCGCAAGAACTTTCGCCTCGATGCGGAACTCGACTTCAACCGAACCGACTACGACGGCACCAACGAGGACGTGGTCGGTGCGGCCGTCCAGGCCATGTACCGGTTCGACGAGACGCCCTGGGCGGTGTTCGGACGCTATGAATTCGAACGGAGGAAGTTCGAAACGTCCACCCAGGACCTCAGGGCAAACAAGGTCGTCATCGGCCTGCGCGCCAGCTTCGGCAGCGACTCCCTCTTCGACGAGGACCGCAACGGCGCGACCATGGACACTTATCGGCCCGCTTCGGTGGTCAACACGAAGTGAGCCGGCGGCACGGCTGCAAGCGCGGCCATGATCGCATCGGAATTTGCTGCATGACTGGAGGCAATCGCGTCCCGCCGCTCACGCTTGGGCGGTGCGTCGCTTCGAAAGCGACTGCCACAACTCGGTTTCGTCGGTGAAACCATCCTCGAAAGCTTCCATAACTTCGCGGGCGAGCTGGTCTCTCTGATCCTTGTCCTTGAGGGCCAGACGGCGCTCTCGGCACAGTTGGTCGAACACCTTCTGGAGAAGGTCCAAATCTTCGGACGTGAACATGCTGGTGAATTTTGAGAAAGCCATGGCGCTCTCCTCGCTCGTCGGGGCGAAAGCACCTGAGTTGACTTTCAAGCGTCCGTTTGCCTCGGTTGGTGCGGACGACAAGGCACACTACACCCGCGGCGGCGGCTTTACGAATCTTTCGTAGTCGTAGAACCAATCCGGCCATCGCTGCCTTGCGTTGCCAGATCGGTGGCTGCGGTGCTAACCGAAAAAGGCGGACGGGAATCGGCGTTGAAGCAATGCGCGCCGCCTTTCTCAACAACATCCCGAACAGAACATCTCTTGCCCACCGTGGAGAAACAATTTTCATGCAAAAATCAACCAAGGCGATCCGGGTCGCCGCGCCGTTGCTTGCGATTTTGGGCATGGTCGCACCATTCATATTACCAATGACTCATATATCTTCGGCGCAGGCTCAGGAGGAATATCTTCCGACCCAGAAGGACTTTGTCGGTAAATGGCAACTCAGCGGCGCCACCACCCGGCCGCCGCGCGACATGAAGGATGCGCCCACGCCGGAACAGGAAGCCGCCGCCAATGAGTTCCAGCAGACGGTGACCGCGTTTTACGGCGCGTTCGATTATCTGGAGATCACGGCCGATGGCCGCTACAATTTCCATCAGCCCGGCGACCCGACATCGGGTTCCTGCGTCTGGTGCGGAACCTGGTCCTTCAGCAAGAGTTCGCTATGGCTCGAGCTGGACACGGCGCCCAGGCTCGATATCTACGCCAAGGGCGGCGACATCCAGATGACCTACACCGCCGAACCCGAGGAAAAATCGAAATACGCCTGGCTGGTCTTCGGCTGGACGAAGGTTGATTAGACGGCGCCCCGCGACTCCCCCGAGCAAATTCGACGGGGTCCGAGCGGCTTTTCATCAATCTCGTATTCTCGTATACGAGATTGATTGGCTACCCGAGGAATCCGCATGAGTCCACTGCCTGAAGCCGTGCCGTTTTTCAGTCAGTGGGAGACGCCCGACATGACGCTGGCGGTGCTCGCCGATGGCGCCGAGGCCGCGTTGCGGCGGGATCCGCTATGGCAGGGATCGGGTGCCGCCACGCGCGACGAATACGCGGTCTGGGCCGCCAATGTCTGCGGCATGGCGTGTCTCAAGATGATCCTGGCGACGCGTGGCCAGATCGTGCCGACGATCGAACTGGCAAGACGGTGCACCGGATATGGCGGCTATGTCGTCAATGAAGGCTCGATCAAGGGGCTGATCTACGCGCCTTTCGTTGCCTTCGTGAAGCAGGAATTCGGCCTCGAGGCCGAGGTGATGACCAATGTCGCGACGGCGGACATTCCAGCGATCCTCGCCCGGTCGCGCTTCTTCATCGCTTCGGTCAGCAGTTCGATCCGCTGGCCCGAGCGCGAGCCGCCATCGAAGGGCGGACACCTGGTTCTGGTCACCGCCGCGTCGGATGAGGGTTTTCGCTTTCACAACCCATCCGGCCATACCAGCGCCACACAGGCAAACGCAGTGTTGGCGCCAGGCGATTTCGATCGTTTCTTCGCCAATCGCGGCATTGCCGTCGCCATTTGATTTTCGACAGTTGAGGGATTTCGATGACCGGAAAGATCAGGGTTGCCATCCTCTATGGCGGGCGCTCGGCCGAGCACGACGTGTCGCGGCTGTCGGCGGCCAACGTGCTGAAGGCGATCGACCGGACGCGCTACGAGGTGGTGCCGATCGCCATTTCCCGGGAGGGCAGGTGGCTGCTGCAATCCTCGTCCGAGGCTGGCGGCGATGGGGCAGGGGCTCCGGTGTCGGAGGACGGCGTGGAGGTCGCCCTGCTGCCCGGCGGCAAGGGCCGGCTGATCCCGGCGTCGCACGAGGGGATACGGGCTGACCTTACGCCTGTCGATGTCGTCTTTCCCGTGCTGCACGGTCCGTTCGGCGAGGACGGCTCGGTGCAGGGCTATGCGGAAGTCGCCGATGTCGCCTATGTCGGCTGCGGCATTCTGGCTTCCGCCGCCGCCATGGACAAGGACGTCGCCAAGCGGCTCATGCGCGAGGCCGGCCTTGCCGTCGCCCGCTCGGTCACCGTGCACAGAAGCGATGTCGGTTCGTTCCAGGAGATCGCCGGGGCGCTTGGGCTGCCTTTCTTCGCCAAGCCGGCACGCCAGGGCTCGTCCTTCGGGGTGAGCAAGGTGAACGACGGGGATGGCTTTGAAGCGGCCGTCGAAACGGCTTTCCGCTACGACGGCAAGGTGCTGATCGAGGAGTTCGTCGAAGGCCGCGAGATCGAGTGCTCGGTGTTGCAACGGGCAGGCGGCTCGCTCACGGTTTCGCTGCCGGGCGAGATCATCCCGGCCGGCAAGCATGGCTTCTACACCTATGAGGCCAAATATCTCGATGCCGACGGCGCGGTGGTCAAAGTGCCCGCCGACGTCCCCGCCGCGATCGCCGACAGAGCGAGGGACATGGCTGGGCAAGCCTTCAAGGCGCTGGGCTGCGAGGCCATGGCGCGCGTCGACTTCTTCCTGCGCGCCGACGGCTCGCTGCTGGTCAACGAGGTCAACACGCTGCCCGGCTTCACCGACATCTCGATGTACGCCAAGGCACTGGCGGCGATCGGCATCGGCTACGCGGAGGTCATCGACGCGCTGATAGAGCACGCGCTGGCGCGGCACGGCGTGCGCTGATCCGATCCGGGCAGGCAGCCAGTCGGAAGGCCGGTGCGCCCTTTCAGCACGGTCGCCACGCCGGATAAACTGCGCCTTGAACGACGTGTGTTTCACCTCTGGCTAATGTTGTACGCCGGCTCTATATGCCCGATCATGGAGCCGGCAGGAGGGACATGGAATGGCGGCCAATCGTCGAAACGGGATGGCATCGCCGCCTCATGGGTTGGAGGAAATTCTTTCGCCCGCCGCCCCACACCCTCGAACGTCATTGCCCAATGTGGCCACCATCGTCACCACGGTGGCGGCGCTCTATTTCGGGCGTGAGGTTTTCCTGCCGATAGCAATCGCGCTGTTGCTGACTTTCGCGCTCGCCCCTCTTGTGTCCGCGCTCAAACGGGCCGGTATTCCCCGGATTGCCGCCGTCATCGTCAGTGTATTGGGGGCGTTCGCCGCCCTTGCCCTGTTCAGCTTCATTGTCGCCACGCAGGTCAGCGAACTGGCGCAGAACATCCCGGTCTACCAGACCAACATCCTGACCAAGATCCGCTCGCTCAAGGAGACCGGAGTCGGCGGAGGGATCATTGCCAGGTTGGGCAAGGTTGTCGAACGTGTCGGCCAGGAGATCGACAGGCAGGAGACGTCGCCGCCGGCCGCCACCCCGGAAAAGCCGCCGCGTGAGCCGGTGCCGGTCGAGATCGTCTCGCGCGAAAGGCCGCTGGAGGTCCTGCAGAACATAGTCGGGCCGCTGATCAGCCCGCTCGGATCGGCCGGGCTGATCATCGTGGTCGTCATCTTCATGCTGCTCGAGCGAGAGGACTTGCGCGACCGCTTCATCCGGCTTGTCGGTTATGGCGACCTTCACCGCACCACCGAGGCGCTTCAGGATGCCGGCAAGCGTGTTGGCTATGGGGATTGCTCGCGCTAGCCCTGCGGTTTGTTCCTTACATCGGGCCTGCCATAGGCATGCTGCTGCCGCTGTTCCTTGCGCTGGCCGTGGCGCCAGGCTGGTCGCTCGTGCTGTGGACAGCCGCCCTGTTCGTGGTGATGGAACTGGTTACCGGCAATGTCGTCGAACCCTGGCTTTATGGTTCGCGAACCGGGCTGTCATCCCTCGCGATCATCGTAGCGGCCATCTTCTGGACGTGGCTCTGGGGGCCGCTTGGGCTGGTCCTGTCAACACCGCTCACCGTGTGCCTGGTGGTGCTGGGCAGGCACGTGCCGCAGTTCGAATTCCTCGACGTGCTCTTCGGCAACGAGCCCGTGCTCGAACCCCATGCGCGCCTCTACCAGCGTCTGCTCGCCGGTGATCCGGACGAGGCCACGGACCACGCCGAAGAGATGCTGGAAGAGAAATATCTGGTCGATTTCTACGACAAGGTGGCTATTCCCGCACTTCTGCTGGGCGAGCAGGACCGTGCGCGCGGTGTCATGGGCGATCAGCAAAGGCGGCAGTTGGCGGCCAGTGCGCAGGCGCTGGTGGCAAACCTCGACGAAAGTGCGCAGGAGGAAGCGGATGAGGAGGATGGCACGCTCGTGGCCGCGGAGGCGAGCGACGACGGTGAGACCGCCGGCGAGGAGGAGGCCGACCTGCCCGACGGCACGGATATGTCGGTGCTTTGCGCTGGCGGGCGTGGCGAGCTTGACGACGCCGCAGCAGCCATGCTGGCCCAGGTCCTGGAAGTCCAGGGCACGACGGTCTCGAAGGCAGGCTTTGCAGACATGGAACCGGGAGGTATTCGCCGCCTCGAACTCGACACCGTCGACACGGTCGTGGTTGGCTTCCTGAACACGGATTCCATCAAGCACGCCCGGTTTCTGGTTCGCCGGCTAAAGCGTACGAAAGCAGCGCTGCGGGTGGGAATCGTGTTCTGGTCGGAGACCGGAAATGAGGACAAGGACGCAGCCGCCAAACTGGCCCAGGACATCAACGCGGATTTCGTGGCGCATGGCATGATGGATGCAGTGGTGGGCGCACTGTCGAACGAGCCGCCGGTCGCCCTGAAGCTCGTTGCCAAACGCCGCATGCGGCGTCAGCGGGCCACCCCAAGAAAGGCCTCGGCCACCGCTGCGAGCTAGGGCAATTCCCGGAAAAGTGTGTAGGGGTTTCGCGGTCGTTTACATATTTGAAGCAACGTCGCGGGAGGAGGGCGGCTTGGGCTTGTGGGCTGGCCGCATCTTCGCGGTCTGGTGGGGAAGGCGGGAAACAGGTTTGACCGGATTTCCACCGACCGGTGCCTGAACCTTGCGGCGCCGGAGCCAGTTGGAAGACAGTTCGGCAAGCAGACTGCGCAGGGTCTTCACAACATTCTCCTCCGTCGGGCGATGCAGTAACCTCCAGAGACCGGACTTGTTCCACTGCGCTTGGAGCCGTGGCGGTCCGCAGGCTTTTCACTATTGCATCGAGGCTGACCGAGGAAGATTGAACGGCATGACCGCACTCTCCTCGCCATTGTCGACGAGCCCGTTCCCACTCGCAGCCAAGCCGTTGCCCAGAGCGTCGAATTCGATTGCCGCGCCAAGCACCTGGGCAGCGTGCAGGACAAGGTATTCGACATCCTCGAGGGCGACATTCTCGGCCAGGTTTCGCACCCTGATCTGTTCCGCCACCGCGCTGATGTTGACGATGCCTGCCATCTCAAAGGCCCTCTGGACCGCCGAATTGACGTCGTCCAGCAACCGCGAAGAGTATTCGTACCGCATTTAAACCTCCCTTGGAGGGCTTGTTTCTATCCATGTCGCAGCATGCGCCAGGTGGACGCGGATGACAAGCGAATTCTCAAAAATATTTGAATAAAATCAATAAGTTAGCATAGTGATGCAAGTGGGGGTCCGACGTCTTATTCTCATCATGGGTTAGATGCGCCGTTCCCCCACTGGCGGCACTTGACGCATTATGAGGCAAACCCTATTTATTAGCTGAACGAGGTAGATACTAACTCGACACATTCTCAGCTCCAGCGAGGAAGCTTAGATGGCTGACCTGGAACGTCCGGAACGGCTGCAGATCATGCTCACCGTTGACGAATTGATGGCCCTGGAAAACTGGCGCTTCGAAAAGCGCATGCCGAGCCGCTCCGCCGCGGTCAGGGAACTGTTGCGCCGGGGTCTGGCCTCCGATGGTTTCCTCGCCGCCGGGCAAGGGACCAAATCGCAGGAATTCGGCGTGCTGGCGCCCGAGGTCGATGGCAGAAGGCCAAACGGCGGGACAGCTGAGTAAGCCGGGAGCTGCGGATTCCTTAATTCCGTCAGGGGGGCGATTGCCTCGATTGGTTTGCGGGCTAGTTAGGTGGCCATGACGGAATTCCTGGCGGCGATGAGTGATGTTGAAGACAAGGGACGATTGGGCGCGAGCGCCGATGCGCGGCTGGCGGCGATTGTCGATTCCTCTTTCGATGCGATCATCAGCAAGGATCTGACCAGCGTCATCACAAGCTGGAACCTCGCTGCTGAACGCATGTTCGGCTACAGCCCCGAGGAAGCGGTGGGGCAGTCCATCCTCATGCTGATACCCGACCACCTCAAGGGCGAAGAGACGGAGATCATCAGCCGGGTTCGCAGCGGCGATCGCGTGGCGAGCTATGAGACGACCAGAAGGCGCAAGGATGGCTCGCTCATTGCCGTTTCGCTGACGGTTTCGCCAGTCAGGAACGGCGTAGGCGAGATCATCGGCGCTTCGCAGATCGCCCGCGACATCTCCGCCGCCAAGGAGAGCGAGCGCCGCATCAGGCTGTTGATGCGCGAGGTCAACCATCGCGTCAAGAACCAGTTCGCGGTCATCCTGTCGATGGTCAGGGAGACGAGCAAGCGCTCGAGCGACCCGCAAGAGTTCGAGGAACTGATACGCGCCCGCATCATGGCGCTGTCGCGCTCGCATGATCTGCTCGTCACCTCGGAGTGGGCGGGAGCGAGCCTCTTCGACCTGATCCAGGAGCATCTGAAGCCCTTCGGCCGCGAGGAGCAGATCCTGCTTTCCGGGCCGGTCCTGACGCTGCAGTCGAACGCGGTGCAGAACCTCGGCATGGCTTTCCACGAGCTCGGCACGAACTCGTCCAAATATGGCGCCCTGTCCAGTGATGCCGGCCGGGTCGAGATCACCTGGACGATAGGCTCTAACGCCTTGGGCGAGCGTGAATTCCAGTTGACCTGGGAGGAGACATCGAAGCCTCGTCCCGGCGACCGGCGCGACGAGACCACGCGCAAGGGGTTCGGCACCGTCGTGCTGCAGCGTGTGGCGCCGCAGTCGCTGGGTGGCTCAGCCGTTCTGGAACGGTCGCCCGGCCATTTGAAATGGCGACTGAGCGCGCCCCTGGCCTCCATCATCGTGGCGCAAGCCGGTACCGAGCCCATCGCCGATGCGGCGGGTTTGGGTATTTAGATTCGAGATTTCAATAGGTTGTCCGTTCGATCCTGAACGAGGAAGCTTGGTTGCCGCCGGGCAGGTGCGCGTAGAAATAGCGGTCATGGTGGGGCGGCGGGGGACCCCGCCGCCCGTTTTACCGGTCACGGATGATGATGGATATGCCTTTCGGCATCGACTTCGCCAACCGTGAAGCTCTGGAAGCCCGGCATGAGCTGCCATATGGCGGCAAGACCGATGACCGTATAGGCGAGGCGGGCCAAGGTGGCTCCTCCAAGGGCCGTGCCGATCACGTCATAGCCCGTTACGCCCATGGCCAGCCAGTTGAGACCACCAAGGATGATAAGGGCGAGGGTGACGAGGTTCATGATGCGCATAAACGCCTCCTGATGTTGCCTGAACAAACGCCGGAAGAAAAACGCCTGTGGTTTCAGGAGGTTCCGTCAATCACGGAATTGTGAACGGTGGTAACGAGCGTGAGCGGCGGCTGGGCGCAATATCTGGCTGGGTGCAGGCCGCGTTGCAAGGCCTGGAGCCTATTCGACCAGGACATGCGCCTCGCGCGCGGCCTCGACAAAGGCCTCCCTCGCGATATCCGGGGAAACGTCGCCACTCGTGGCGCGACGGCAGGCGCGTAGCGCCGACTGATGTTTCAGGCTGCCGGCATCGCGCCAATGTGTCGTGAGGAGTTCGATGGCCTGTTGTGTGTTGGACAGGTTGCGGGTGGCTCCGGTGACGCCGACCGAAACCACGACGGGCTTGGAGAACCACGCGGTTTGCATTGGAACCTCGACCATGTTGCGCATGGAACGCGCGTGGCCGCGCGAGGTTTCATATCAGCCGATCACTGTCGCGTGAGGCTCGGCCCGGCATCTCCCGGCAAAACAAGGCCTAGAGGATGTTGGTCGTCACCTCGACGATGATCGCGGCGCCTTCCAGGCCGCCGTTGGGCACATGCACGACACGCGAGACCCGCAAATCCTGCGGGCTTCCGTCGACCGACAGGGAAACACTCTCTCCAATGCGCGGCACGGCCTGGAAGGTGGCGTTGGTGGCGTTCGGCCGGTTGTCGATGGATATGCGGCAATTGACGGTCATGGAATGTCTCCTGTGGCTGGCGGTGCCCGGTCGTCAACGCGGGGTCCGTGAAATGGTTTCAGGAGGGCCGGGGCAAACCGAGTGACCTGCCCGATGTCCGCCTGGCGGCCAACGGGCGGTCCGACGGCTTCCAGGCTTCTAGTTGGCTCTCGGAACGAAGTAGTTGGTGGTGACCGCATCGCGGCCCATCCCACGCGTGACTTGAACCGTGGCATAGCCTTCCGGGGGAATCGAGCCGGTCGCCGTCCGGTCGACCTGCTTGCATCGGCCGACCATTTCGCCGCCCGGCCACGGTGCCAATCTGACTGCAAGGGCCGCTTGGCATTCCTCGAGCGAGGAATAGGCGACGGGCTGCGACTCCATGGGCCGGCAGAGCGATGCGTTGCATGAAAGCATGATCATCACCGCCGCGGTTGCCGGATCCATGAAACTCTCCTGTTGGCCGACAACGTGCAACGGGACGCAAGGTTTCATGCCGGGGATCGAGCACCGCCCCGTGGGCATTCGGCTGCGCTTCTTCCAAAGGTATTCGACGCCCGTAATCGAAACTGCTTGGCCAGGGAAGCGACCGCGCTTAAAGGCCCGGCCCGGTCCGCGCCTTTGGGTAGACCAAACGCCGGAACATCAAAGGCCAAACGAGGATATCGTCCAAGCGTTCTGGTACCCGAGGCGCGGCTTGGTATTCGCTGCGTCGGTCTGGGTCGACGTTGCTGTTCCGGTTGCAGTGCAGTCCAATTTTGCCGCCACTGCCGCCTTGATCGATAGACCAGCGCATGTGTTCGCAGCAGTGACTTTTGCCTTCTTTTCGTGCGCCGCAGCGACACTTGAACCGGCGAGGACAAGCGCCAGGCAAACGAGAGCCATTTTCATTAGAGCCACCTATTTTAGTGTAATCTAAATTAAAGTTAACGTAACGTTAACTGGCCGTCAATCGCGACGGGGTCCAGGGCGGAAGTCGCCGTCCTCCTGCCATTCTGAATTGTTCATCCAAGGCCCCAGGCGCCCGCCTGGGGCTGGACTACGGAGGCACGATGACTTGGATTTTCCGGTGCGAGCGGTCCTAGCAGGCAGGGCACCGGCCGACATCCTACCTGTATCCCGATTGGCCGATCGGTAGCGGATCTGAAGCGATCCGGCCTGATTCCGTTCAGAGAGTTCGCTTGCGGTTTTCTGCCTGGTTCCCGTTCATGGACCCGAACCACATCCCCGATCGCATGTCGACACGGGGGTTTTAAGGACTACCGGCAGCCGGGCCAAGCTGGAGTTCCTCCCGGCGGCTTACGATGCTCAGCACAAATGCCGTTTGCTGGTTTATCCCGCCCGGCGCGGACACACTCTCAGGTCCAGATACTAGCCTAAGCCGCGAAGCGCTGCAGCGCTCGCTACATTGGAAAGAATTTCACGGGATCGCTCTATAAGCCTACGGTTCCCCTCGATGACTTCCTGAGTTTCCTTGATGCGACGCTCCGTTTCATCCAAGCGGTCAACCAGCTTTTTGGTGTCATCGATGTGTTGCATGACAATGGCCACCTTATCATGATCCGCGTCCTCCCGGCTCAACAACTCGCGCGGGATGGAAGTTGTTCCCTGATTGGCCCATGAGCCGGAGGCTTGCGTGACGGTTGATCCACGGAGGAAAGTTTGCGTCAGCCGAGGAGGCGGCGACATGAAGGCCGCGGCAAAGCGATTTTCTTGAGCATGCGTCAGAACGTTGTTGATGGCCATCGGCTCCGCCCTTGCCAAGTCAACCGATAGGAACATATTCCTCGCGCGGCAATTTCTGCAATCTGAGGCCGCATCATGTCCAAAACCATTGCCGATGCCATTCGCAACCGCGAGACGTTCTACGTCACCTGCGGGCATCCGATGTGCAATCATTCCCTCCAGATCGACTTGCAAGCGCTGGGCACCCGCCTGGGGCTCGACCACGGCGCCATGCATAACGACTTGGTGAAAGTGTTCCGGTGCGATCTGTGCAAGCGTGCAGGCAGGGGTCAGCGGCCGGTGTTCTTCACCTGCATCCCTGATTATGGCGCGATCGATCGGCGGAGGAACAGTAGCAAAGACTGACTGGCGGTCTGGCCGAGTGCTCCGCTGGCGGGCTACAGTTTTACGCTTCGCGGTTCGTATGATCGGGGGGCCGGGAATGCGGCGGCTCGGCGCCGGAGTTTGGAGGGGAGCGCCGAGCCTAGCCGGCCGGTACCTGTGGGGGGCCACGGGGTCCTGCCGGGCTGCGCCGACTATGCCCCGCCTTCCAATAAGAACGAAGTCATCCGAAAGGAGGTGTCCTTGCGCGACATTGGCCGCGTCATTCCCCGTCCGCAACCAACCCTGCCGCCACCCGTTGACCCTATGCTGGGTAGATCCCTAGCACTTCTGTCTCTTCCCGCCGGTTTCGCCCGGCGGGCTTTTTCATGCCTGGAACATTCTTTGGAGGCGGGCGTTAATCATATCGTGGTCGATTCTTTAGGATGTAGCCACGCCCAGGGCCCGTCGCGGGGGGCCACGCGGCGGGCCTTCCATTTAAGGCAAGCAAATTCAATAACGCTGGCCAACGGCTCGTGGCCTGGCTTTTCGAGCTAGAAGAGCTGACGCAAATCGCGTTGGTCGGCCGGCTGGCCGCGGCTTAGTCTCCAGATGGTGACGACGTGGTTTGCCAGGCTTTGTTGCATGAGTATGGAGTTTCGAAAGTTGGAACTATTTTAGCGCACGCTGATTGAATCATCGGCAGCCGGGGTCGACTGCTGACCAACGTCCCTCCAAGGCCTTTGGTCGGCCCGCGTCAGAGTTGGGTGGCGCGGGCCATCGCTTTCGGAGGCCGGGGAAGGTTGCGCGAGTCCCGTGCATGCCGAAGACGAAGGCTGGATTCACGGTGCCTTTCCTACCAGCCCTGCCTGCTATACCAGTCATCGATATCCCGACGGGCGCGATCCTTTTCGATGCCGTAGCGCTCCTGGATCTTGCCTTCGAGCTGATCGCGTTTGCCGGCGATGCGATCGAGATCATCGTCGGTGAGTTTTCCCCACTGTTCTTTGACCTTGCCCTTCACTTGCTTCCAGTTTCCCTCGACGCGATTCCAGTCCATGACAACCTCCTTCGTTGGAAAAAGGCGCAACGTCGTCGTGTCGAGGAAGTTCCCAAAAGGCCATCTGTGGCGGCCTTCGGGGGATCGATGCATATTCGACGATACGTCAAAAATTGCATCTAAGTCATTGGTTTTGTTTGGTTCCCGCTCATGGGCTCGAACCACGATTCACGCCTTCAAAGGGCGCTGTCCTACCATTAGACGAAGCGGGAAAGGCGGGACGTTATGGCGTCCTTGCGGCTTGCCGTCAATTCGGACCACCGGCCGTCAATTCGGGAAATCGACGCCCGGGTCCTGGCAGCGATAGACCGGGCAGGTACCGTCGCGGGACGGGATATAGGCCGACATCGGGACGTCAGGCCAGTCGCACTCGTTGCCGAACTGCCTGACATAGCGGTCATAGGTGTTGCGGCCGGTGGTCAGCACCACGGCGCGATGGCTCTGGATCATGGCGCGAATCTCGCCGCAACTCATGGAGCGGCTGTCGGGACGGGCATCGGCCAGGCCGGTCGTCGCGAGCACGGCGCCGATGGCCATCAACAGGGTCAGAACGCGAGCGGACATTAGGGTTCTCTTCGGTTTGACTGAATTGCACATGCGGCCGGTCCGGATTGGCGCTGGAATGGCCGCTTGCATTGTCGCACACAACCGCTTTCGTGTCTGTTGGGTTCCGCGCAACCAAATCGGGCGTCGCGCATTGCTGGGCATGGACGGCAGGAAACCCTACGAAACACCGCAATGGTGGCCCGGAAACGAGGGCCGTGAGGCGATGTGCTGTTCCTTCTGCGGCGGCCGCGACCATCGTTTCGAGGAGTGTCCGCGAAGATCCGATCCTTTCCGGCCTGGTGAACCCGACGGCGACGATACAGCGGAGCAATCAGTCGGCTGATCCGAGGTGACTGGCAGTGGCTAACCGGGGCGGTGGCTAACCGGCACCGGCCTTGACCTCGCCGAAGAAATCGATCAGCGCGCCAGCCGTTTGCCCGGGCATTTCCTCGGGGAAGAAATGCCCGCCTGACATAGCGCGGCCACGCACGTCATCAGCCCAGTTCCGCCACAACGCCAGCGGTCCGCCTTCGCCGGCATACCATTGGGACAGCGCGCCTTGCCCGCTCCACAGTGCCAGCACCGGGCAGGCGATGCGCCGGCCGGCGGCTTTGTCCGCCCGGTCGTGTTCGCGGTCGAGCGTTGCCGCCGCCCGGTATTCCTCGCAGATCGCATGGATGTGGGCGGGGTCGCGCAAGGCATCGACATAGGCCTGGCGGATGCCGGCTGGAAAGACATCGGACGACGAACCCCAGCCGCCCAGCGCATTGTCGACGATGGCGTCGGGGGCGCCAGCCAGGATCTTTTCCGGCAAGGGCGCGGGCTGCGCGAGCAGGGACCACGGCCAGTAGCCGAGGGCCAGCCGGGCATCGGCCCGGTCCCAGGCATCGGCCGTGGGCACGATGTCGAGCACGGCGAGTTTTTTGATAGGGCCGGGATGGTCGAGCGCCAGGCGGTAGGCGACACGCCCGCCGCGATCATGGCCAGCGACCATGAAGCTGGTAAAGCCGAGTTCCGCCATCATCGCCACCATGTCGGATGCCATGGCCCGCTTGGCATAGGGCGCGTGATCGGCGCTCGATGCCGGGCAGGCGCTGCGGCCATAGCCGCGCAGGTCGGCGCAGATGACGGTGAAACGTTCGGCGAGCGCCGGCGCAACGTCGCGCCACATCAGATGGGTCTGCGGAAAGCCGTGCAGCAAAAGCACCGCCGGTCCGCCTCCGGAGCGGCGCACGAAGATGCTGGCGTCCCCGATGTCGACGTCGATAGGCTGGAAATGCTCGAACATGGCTGGCCTCCGGCACAGGCAACGGCTGGAGAACGGAGTTGGTTGCAGCGCCTTTTGTGCAAGCGCCGGCTCTTTGCGCCGCGAAGGTGGCTCGCCGGCGCGATCGGCGTCGCCCGCGGCCTTGGCCCCTGGCCGGATTCGCAATGCTGATCGTGGCAGGGCAGCTGCACCGCCTCGAACCCAGGGCCGGCCTTGGAGTGAGGGCGACAGACAGCCGCTCCGGCCCCAGAGGCAGGCCCTCTTCGCCAACCCATTGGGCCAACCTTTCGGGCCGACGGGCGTTGTCCCACTGAAGGGAAGGCCGCCGCGGGCGGCTGTTCAACGAAGGAGGCCGAGATGAAAGCTCTCGCCATAGCATCATGCGCCACGATGCTGGCCGTGGCGATGCCGGCCGCGGCACAGACGGCTCAGCAGATACCGAACCAGCAGGGCGACAAATGCCGGGTGCAGACGGATCAAGGCGGCAAGCAGCAGTCCGGCAGCGGCGACCTAAGCGAAAAGCTCAGTGATTGCGGCGGCGTGTTGAAGCCGCCGGCTACCGGCGACCAAGGCATGGCCGCGCCGGCGCCCGATGAAGGCAACACACCGGTAATCAAGCCTGGCGAAGTGCCGCCCCAGCCACCGAAGCAGTAGAGTTGGTTTAGACGACATTGCAGTGCCTGCAGCGGAACCTCGCGAACCAGGAAACGTTTCTATGACAAGACGGACCTGGGAAGGATTGGATCGTGAGAGATATTGCCGGCACCGCCACGTTGCTTGCCTCTATTGCTGTTGTGATCGTCCTGATGCTGATGGCGCCGAAGAGCTTCGGCTTCGAGAGTTCCCACCCGATCGTCAACGGCGATCTGCCCACCCAATGATCGAAAATGGGTCCAAAAAAAGCAGGCGAGTTCGCCTGCTTTTTGTTTGGGCATTGCCTTGGCCTATCGGACCAGAAGGCCGGCGTGATCGCACAGCGCGGTAAAGGCCTCCTGTGCCTGTGCCGCGCCTTCATTGTTGGTTAGCGCCGCCTCGATCTTCTCGCGCGCGGCCTGGTAGAAAGGGCCGCGCTTGGCATGCGGCCAGTCGATGAGGACTTCACTGGCGTCCTGGAGCGTGGCCACCTCACGGATCGTGTCCGATCCATGCGGCTTGACCCGCAGCGGTGTCGACAGCATCAAATCGGCCATTGGTTTTCCCGCTATTGGAGGATGCGCGCTTCACGCGCGGCGTCGATCATCGCCCGCATCGCCTTTTCCGGCGGCGTCCAGCCATCCAGGGCATCGCGGCAGCTGCGCAGTGCCGCCCGGTACCGCCGGCCCCGGCCGGCCGGCCAGTCACCAAGGCATTCCAGACCTTCCCAGGCGCTGCGCACCACGCGCTCCCGTTCGGGCGCGAATTTCAGGCGGATCGGTCGGGGAAACATCTTGTCGTTCAACGGTCGTCTCCATGAATCGCATGGCGGTCAAAACCGGGGGCAAGCCGACATGCACAGAGGAAGCGCCGGATAACGTGGCCGACAGGGCAGGGTTCCAGGTCCGGACGATCAATTTTCAAGCTTGCGCTCAATCGCTCGCGACGGCGTCCGACAAGGCTCTCGGCGCTGGCAGATCCGCGCCCTCTGCCAGCGGCCGGTCATGCTCGAACTGCTCGGCGTCGGGCAAGGCATGCAGCCAGGTTTCGCGCCGGCCGGTCCACAATTCATATTGCGGTTCAAGGTCCGTCGGCGCGACGTCGAGACTGCCGAGCATCACCTCGGCCTCGTTGTCGTCGACCCAGGCGACGCGGCTGCCGCAGGTCGGGCAAAAGCTGCGTGTGCCGTAGCTTGCCACTTCGCCCGATGTCTCGAAGGCATCGCGCGGCCAGATGGCAAAGGCGGAATAGACCGAACCGCTCGCCTTGCGGCAGTCCTTGCAGTGGCAAAGGCCAACCCGTGACGGCTGGCCGGTGACGACGAAATGCACGCCGCCGCACAGGCAGCTACCGGTCCTGCGTGTTGTCTCGGACATGGTTGCGGCCCTCCGTTTTCGCCACCCTGGCTGTCAGCCATACGGCTGTGCAGCCGATGCTTCGTCAGTTTGGCATGCCACGGGCCGGGCGGGACAGATGCTCGTCTGCCATTTCGTTGGCCAGGATGAGAAACCGGGAAAAAGACATCCTGTTCACCGTACCGCCGGGCCCGGTTGACGCGGCCCGCAGCAATCTTCAACGCCATCCAGGTGAAATGGTTGCCGCCTTGCGGGCCGCGTTCTTCTATCCGCGCGCGGCCATGTGGTTGTCGAGCTTCTTGCGCGAGGGGCCATAGCGCTTGATGATGGTCTGCGCCTCGCTCTGCGGAATGCCGTATTTGCGCGCGAAGGCGGCGACCTCATAGGTCTCCTCGCTCGAGACCAGCTTGCGGTCCTGCTTGGTCTTCGATTTGTCGTCGGGCATGGCTGGCCTCACTTTCTGTAAGCCGCATGGTTGCGCGGACGTCTAGATGTCGCGGTCAGACATAACACGGATCGGTCATGCTGGTTCCATGGCGGATGGCGGCGACCGCCGGGCGCTTGCCGCCGGCCCCGGTTCAGGCCGATGGAAAGGCCGAGTCGGCGCCGTGGCCGTCAGTCGCGCCGCATTCGGCGCAGGGCGCGCTGGCGCCGGGGCAGCCGCGGTAATGCGTGCCGGCGGGACAGCAAAGGCCGTTTGAACTCGTCCAGCGCGGGCACTGGAAAACCTGCCCAGTGCCGCCGCAGCCATCGCACTCCAACACCGGTGACCGGACCAGATAGGACTTCGTTCCCAACCTGACGCTTGCGCCCAAAACTCGACCCACCCCAAAATCACTGCACAGGACACGCCGTGCATTAGCCCCAGCTAACAATATCACGTTGCCGGTTACGGACAAGTTTCAGGATCGTTAATTGTTCATGAATGCCCGGCGCATGTTGTGGGGGCTGACGATCGGCGCCCTGCGCGTGCTCCGAAATCGGAGAGAAAAAAATCGCCGACTCATGAAAAATCGCTGGCCCATGTCGGATCCGCGCGTGGCGGCGCGTCCTTGGGGCTGATGAAGCTGGAGAACAACCATGTCGTCGCAAATCGCACAATCGCCGTGGCAGACCGCGGCCCTCCTCGTTGCCCGGCTGATCTTCGCCGCCGTCTTCCTGATGGCGGTGACCTTCAAATTCATGGGCATGGAGGCCACGGCGGGCTATATCGCGACCGCCGGTTTCCCGTTCCCGCTCTTCCTCGCCTGGTGCGCGGCGATCCTGGAGGTTGCGCTGGTGCTGTGCTTGCTGAGCGGCGCCTTCTTCACGCAGGCCGCCCTGGTCGCCGCCGCCTATGTGCTGTTCCTGGCCTTTGCCTTCCACGGACCCAGCCACTGGTCAGGCAACCAGGCCGAATTCGGCTTCTTCGTCGACCATTTTTCATTCCTGGCCGGCCTGCTGTTCGCGGCGGTCCATGGACCGGGGAGGATTCTGGCGCTGAACCTGGGAATGGCCGGGCAGGGCTTAAGTAGCCCGCCCGGGGCAGGGCTTAAGTAGCCCGCCCGGCAAGGCGCGAAGAGGACCTTACATCTGGTCGTTGTAGGGCTCCTTCATCTGGCCGACCATGCGGGCCAGCTTCGAGAAGGACGGCATGTCCGCCTCCGGCTGGCACTGGTTGGCGAGTTCCAGCAGCCGGATCGGGAAGTTGACGGCGTCGCGGCTCGACGCCGACATGCCTCCTGATCGCTCCTCGCCGGTTTCGGAGGCCTCGGCCTTGCGCAGCGCAATGTCGATCTCCTCCGCTGTCAGCACGCCCTTCTTGACCAGGACGTGGTTGATCGAGGCGACGGCCATCAGCAGGCCTTCGAGTTGCAGGTTGGCGACGTTCATGGATTGCTCCCTCCATTGATCGCAGTGGAAACGCGTCAGCGGCGTTTCCGATCCCAGGACGCTGGCCGGCCGGACGCGTCTATTCCTGCGTCAGGCGCTCGCCATATTCGCGCCACACCGCCTTGACCTCGAGGCTGCCGAGGCGCGGGATCGAGGGGTCGCCGCAGTCTATGGCGACGGTGCTGATGTCGTAGTTGGGGTAAGCGTGGGCGACGAAGCGGATCGCTTCGCCAAGCGAGTGCACCCGGATGATCGGATCCGCCTGGCCCTGGCCAGTGCTGCGCACACCGGAAACCGTGGCCGGAGCGTGCCGCATCCTGAAGACGGATGCCATGGCTGGTCTGTCCATCGTCCTCTCCTAAAAGGCCGTGCGACGGGAATCATTCCATGAGCTGCCGCTGATGATTTCACAGGAGCCGGCTGTTGAAAAGCCTGATGAATGTCAGGGCCGCGGTCATGCCCCCTCCAGCTAGATGTGAATTTTTTCCTAGAAGCTCGTTGACCGGGTGAGGGCAGCCATGCTACATATTTGTCCATGGTGCTGATTTGCGCCAACGACCCGCCGCCGAGGCGGGTTTTGTTTTTTGGCGCCATGCCAGGAACGCCGCTGCGATTGCAAATCTGAATGCTGGCGGGACAGCGCCCCCCTCTGTCCTGCCGGACATCTCCCCCACATGGAGGGAGATCGGCAGCTTTGGCGCTCCGCCACTCCATCAGACGTTGGAAATTGGCGAAAGCCGGCGAGTGCTTAATCTCCCCCCTCGTGGGGGAGATGTCCGGCAGGAGAGAGGGGGGCGCCGTAGAGCGCTACCTCCGCGAGATGCGAGAAACCCCATGCCCCGCTATGCCACCATCATCACCGGCGATGACGGCCTTGAGGTCGTCAGCGCCATCGGCGAATTCGACGGCGCGGGGCCGCAGGCGCGGCTCGGCCGTGTCGAGGCGGTGGCGCCCGGCGTGCTGATCGGGATGGTGCGGGACGCCAGCGGTGGGTTTTGCTTTCCGCGGGCCGGCATCGACAGCCGCGCTGTCGGCCTCGCCATGGCGAAGCTCAAGGCGCGGGCCGGGGCGGCAAAACCTGCCGCAAGGCCGAAGCGTGGCAAGCGGGCCGGGAAGAAGACCGTTCGCTCGAAGAAGGCGGTCCGGCGAAGCAGATCGGAGCCGCCCAAGGCGGCGACCGGCGATGCCTTGGGGTAGGCCGATGGCTGACGAAACCGACGCCGCGCCGAAGCGCCGCAAGGCAAGGCCGGCGAGGCGCAAAGCCGCCGCCAGCCCGGCAGCGGCGAAGGCGCCCCGCCCGAAGCGGACGAAGAAGACGCTGGGCGACGATTTTCTCGCCGCCGTGCGGGCCGATTTCCGGGCGCACGGCGCCGGCGTCCTGGCCGAGGTGCGGGCCGACAAGCCCGACCAGTATCTGAAGATCGTGCTTTCGGTGCTGCCCAAGGACATCGATGTCGCCATCAACCAACTGGACACGCTGAGCGATGAGGAAATCCGCAGCCGCATCCGCGCCCTCGAAGCCATCCTCCGGCCGTTCCTCGACGAAACCTCCGATCCCGGCCCCGCTGATGCCGGCGAGCGCGGAATATCTGGCGCTGCTGGCGGAACTTGACCGCCGGCGCCGCGCCAACCAGTTGGCGGCGTACAAACCGTATCAGCGCCAGGCCGAGTTTCACGCGGCCGGCGCGACCAATCGCGAGCGGCTGTTCATGGCTGGCAACCAGCTCGGCAAGACCAGAGCAGGCGGCGCCGAATGGGCGATGCACCTCACCGGCCGCTATCCCCAGTGGTGGCAAGGCAAGGTTTTCGACACGCCGGTGCGGCTATGGGCCGCCGGCGTCACCGGCGAGGGCACGCGCGACAACCCGCAGCGCGTGCTGGTCGGCCCGCCGCAGCAGCAGGCGGCATGGGGCACCGGCATGATCCCGGCGGATGCGATCGCCGACACCATCATGGGGCGCGGCGCGCCCGGTGCGCTCGACAGCGTCGTGGTGCGCCATGGCGGCGGCGGCGATCTGCAGGCCGGCGAGAGCGTGCTGTCGTTCAAGAGCTTTGAAAAGGGCCGCGAGAAATGGCAGGGCGAGACGCTGCACGGCGTCTGGTTCGACGAGGAACCGCCGCTCGACATCTATTCCGAGGGCCTGACCCGCACCAACGCCACCGGCGGCATCACCATCGTCACCTTCACGCCGCTGCTGGGGATGAGCGATGTGGTGCTGCTGTTCCTGTCGGCGGGGGAGGTGGAGAGGATGGGGTGAGCAGCCGGTTCGCGTAAGCGAATTCATCGTGCCGGTGGCACGATGAAAGGCCGGCGAACGCCGGGACGCCGCAGAGCAGCGGGGACCCGGCCGGGTCCGCTCAGGACTTGGGTTCCTCGCCCCCGCAAAGCGCGGGAGAGGTGGCCGCGCAGCGGTCGGAGAGGGGCTTCGTAGGGCGCCCGCTTAACCAGGTCGGCGCCATGCCCCTCTCCGTCTCGGCTCCGCCGAGCCACCTCTCCCCCCGCTTCGCGCGGGGCGAGGAAACCAAGCTTTCCAAGGACAGCCCTCATGTCCCGTCACGTCACCTTCATGACCATCGACGATGCCGCGCATTATTCGCCCGGGGAACGTGCGGCGATCGTCGCCGCCTCTCGGATATTCTGTTCGAGGTGATCGTGCGGAGGTTCAGGCGCGCGGCGGAGGAATAGCCCGAGACTTTGCTCGGCGTCGAAAATCTGCACCTGTCGGTTCTATCGAGCCAAAGCCCGCTTCGGTTCGCGCCGAGGCGGGCTTTTTGCATTTGTGGCTCCCGACCGGCCACTGCTATATCCCGACGCAAGGCTGCCGCGTTCGCGGCGGCGTTGATTCAGTTTGGATTTGCGGATGCACATTGAACGATATGACGGGGACCGCGACGCGTTGCGGCCGCTGTTTGCCCTTGCCGACGATTCATCCATGCAGATCTCCAGCTATATCGGTCAGGGCGAGGTGCTCGTCGCGCGGGATGGCGGGAGGATCGTCGGCCATGCGCAGATCATCGAGACAGGCGACGGCGGTGTCTTCGAACTCAAGAGCCTTGCCGTGCGTCCGGCAAGACAGAGCGAGGGGTTGGGGCGTGCCCTTGTCGCGGCGGCAATCATCCGCTGCCGCGAGTGCGGCGGCCGACGCCTGATCGTTTCGACGGCGAGCGCCGATATCGGCAACCTGCGATTTTACCAGCGGCAGGGCTTTCGGATGTACCGCATCGTTCGGGATGCGTTCGGGCCATCGACCGGTTATCCCGAAGGCCTGCTCGTGAACGGCATTCCGTTGTGCGACCAGGTGGTCTTTGAACGGGATCTCGGCGCCGATTGACGATGGCGGATTGCCCGCATGTGTTGCAATGCCATTGGACTAGCGACAGCCATCGCACACAACCAATAGCCCGCTCCGGTTCGCCGGGGCGGGCTATCGGTGTTTCTGGGCCTAACGCGCATCTTCGGATTTTTCATGCATGGCGTGCTCCAAAGCCGGGTTACTTCGGTAGACCTGCCTTAGGCCAGGATGTTGACGGCGCGGGCCGCGACCAGCGCGATCGTCAGCAGCGAGATCATCGCCTCCGCCATCATCAAAAGCTTGGCGCGCCGGGAAAGCGGCAATGTGTCGGTTGGTGAAAACGCCGTCGCATTGGTGAAGGCGAGGAAGAAATAGTCGACGAAGCCGGGCAGCCAGTCGCGGATCTCGCGATCATTCAGGGTCATTTGCGGAAACAGGAAATCGGCATGGGCGCGTTTGACCAGGCCGCAGGTCGGCGGCCCGCCCCGGTCGGTGCTCCAGAACCACAAGGCAAAGACGATCACGTTGGTGACCCAGATGTTGAGCGCGTCGACCAGCAGCGTCTGGCCGCTGGAGCCGGCATGGCCAGCCAGCAAGGCACGCACCAGGAGCACCAGCGAACCGCAATTCATGACGCTGACGACGCCGGTCATCACCAGGGCCGTCCGGCGGATCATGACGCGAAACCGTCCGACCAGATACCAGTGCTCCTCCTCGACCGCTTTCTGGGTGGCGGCCTGCGTCCAGGCGGTGGCCACGGACAGCGGCGCGAGCAGGGCGGCCTCCAGCGCCGGCGCCAGCCAGCGGGGGCCGAATGAAAGATCGTTGATGACCAGAAGCTGCAGGCAGATGATGACGAGGACCGCCGCGCGCGCCAGCCAGAAGTCGAGCGCGCGGTGGTGAATGACGGCATGCGGGTGACGCATCGAATATCCG
The DNA here is from genome assembly GCF_004794715.1 of Mesorhizobium sp. M8A.F.Ca.ET.207.01.1.1. Classification (NCBI taxonomy): domain Bacteria; kingdom Pseudomonadati; phylum Pseudomonadota; class Alphaproteobacteria; order Hyphomicrobiales; family Phyllobacteriaceae; genus Mesorhizobium; species Mesorhizobium sp. M8A.F.Ca.ET.207.01.1.1. The sequence continues at coordinate 533,492 of NZ_SRUS01000004.1, forward strand.
GGATTTTCTAGTGGGATTAGGTGTGCGGGCTGTTCTGCCCGGTACTGGCAACGGGACGCCGAAGTTCCCGCTCAATCTTGGTCTTGCAATGACCTGCAAGTATACTTTTTTGTAAGCTTTGACGTTGGGGCTGTTCGGCAAACCGGGCAATGTGGTTTAAGCCGCGCATGGCGGGAATTGACGACTCCATCGATCGTTGGGTGCCGGCAGGGCTGCCTGCCGTGGCGCTGGACTCGTCGTCGTTCTGGTCCGCCCTGCTTCGGCACCCCTGGGGTTTGCTGGCACTTTTGTGTCTGGTGCAGACGCTGTGCTGGACCGTGGTGCCAACACTCATCGATCCCGCACCGCCCGGCGATGTCGTGGAAGGCTTCATGTGGGGCCGCGAATGGGTGCTTTTGACCTACAAGCACCCGCAGCTCCCCGGCTGGCTGCTCGAGGCCAGCCATCTCCTGACCGGATCGTTCCGCTGGCCGCAATATCTGCTGGCCCAACTGACGATCTCGGCCACGTTCGTCCTGGTCTATCTGCTGGCCCGCGACATGCTCGGACAACGCCGCGCGCTGGCCGCCGTGCTTTTGATGCCATCGGTCTATTTCTTCGGCTGGCCGACGCCGCAATTCAATCACGACTATGCGCAGATGCCGTTCTGGGCCGCGATCTGCTGGCTGCTGTGGCGCGCCGGCCGCGGTGGCGGGCCAGGCTGGTGGCTGGCGCTCGGACTGGTGTCGGGCGTCGGGCTTTATGCCAAGTTTTCCACCGGCCTGCTGCTTGCCTTCGGCGCTCTCTGGCTGCTGTCCGACGCGCGCGCGCGCAGTCGGCTGGCGACGCCCTGGCCGTGGCTTGGCCTGGCCGTTTGTCTCGCGGTCGCCGCGCCGTTGGCCATCGCACTCTACCGCATCGATTTCCTGCCGTTGACCTATTTCGCCGGCCGCGATGCCTGGGTAACCGAGCACCGTGCGCGCCTCTACTATATCGGTGTCCAGCTGGCCGGGTTTTCCGGCTTCCTCCTGGTGCTGGCGATATCAGGGCTGCTGCGGCGTACGTCGGCTCCGCAGGACCCCGTCGAGCGCGGTAAGCTGGTCTATCTCACCTGGATGGGACTTGGGCCGGCGACGCTGATCATGGTCGCCTCTTTGTTCACCGGCACCGGCGAGGCCTGGGGCGCGCCGATGTACAATCTCGTCGGCGTCGTCGCGCTCGCCTTTCTCGGTCACCGGCTCGGTGCCCCCGAGATGCGAAGGTTGGCGATCTGCGCCTTCATCTGCATCGTGGCCATGTCGGGGGCCTATGCGGCCATCCGCTGGACGGATTGCAATGTGCGCGGGCGGATGGACGCCGTCTGCTGGCCGGCGCGGCCGATCTCGGACGAGGCCGAGGCGGTGTGGCACGCCGCGGTGCCCGGCCGGCTCGACATTGTCGGCGGCGATACCAATCTTGCCATGCTGGCGGGCCTCAACGCCTATGACAAGCCGTCGATCTTCACCGATCTCGATATGCGGTTCGCACCCTGGATCACGAGGCAGCGGTTGCGCGACCATGGCATGCTGATGGTTTGGTCGGGTCCTCACGTGCCGTCGCAGCTGCGGGCATGGTTGGACAACGTTCCGGTCAAGACCGTTCTTTTCAACTGGTCGCGCGAGGCGCCGCCTGTGGCGATCAGTTTTGCGGCCATTCCGCCTGGTATCCGATATCTGCCGGTCGCCGCCAGCAGCCGGACTCGGCATCCGCGCATCTAAGGTTTCCCCGTTCCTTAGGGGGCGCCTTTCACCGGTATAGCCGAATGGCCCGCTCGTCCGACTGGACGAAGCAGGCGACAATGCCCATTTATGGGACTATCCAAATTTGTTGTCGCGCAATTCCCCGGGGAACGCCGCTACAGTTTTCCCGGAATTGCCTTTTGAGGAGACGTTACATGGCGACTTCGAGCGAACGTGCAGTGCTTGCCGGCGGCTGTTTCTGGGGCATGCAGGATCTGATCCGGCGCATGCCGGGCGTCCTCGCCACGCGTGTCGGCTACAGCGGCGGCGACGTGCCGAATGCCACCTATCGCAATCATGGCACGCATGCCGAAGCCATCGAGATCAGCTTCGATCCGGCGAAAATCAGCTTCCGCCAGCTTCTGGAATTCTTCTTCCAGATCCACGATCCGACGACGCGCAACCGCCAGGGCAACGATGTCGGCATGAGCTATCGCTCGGCAATCTACTACACCAGTGAGGAGCAGAAGCGTGTGGCGGAGGACACCATCGCCGATGTCGATGCCTCTGGCCTGTGGCCCGGCAAGGTTGTCACCGAGCTCGCTCCAGCCGGAGCGTTCTGGGAGGCCGAGCCCGAGCACCAGGATTATCTGGAGAAGTATCCGAACGGCTACACCTGCCATTTCGTCAGGCCGGGTTGGAAACTGCCGGTTCGTGAAAAGGCCGTTTCATAAGGCTCGCGGATCAGTCTTTGCGGCAGTGGGTTTAAGCGCCCGCCGATTGCCGCGAGGCCATATCAATAGCGGCTGTCAGCCCCGCCCGGCGGTTGACAGTCCGCGGCACTGCTGACCAACTGCGCGGGTTGATTGATTTCAGGGGGAGCATGAGGAAACTCTACGAAAAACCTGTGTTGGTGAAGCGGGAAAGGCTCTCAAGTGTCGCCGCGGCAGGACCGCTTTCTCCCAAACCAGGCTGACGGCTCGGCCGGTCTTTTGGTAGTGACTGGACCGGTTCGTTACGGTGCTCGGATTGCCGGGCGATGTCTTGCCCCGCCGGATTTGAAAAGATGATTTCTTTCGAGCCTGTGGCCGGCGCCCGGCAGCTCAATGCAGTTTTCATCCTGGATGTTTCTGCTTACACCGGGCCCCTGCTTTCCGGGTGGGTGGAGGCGGGAAACCGTATTGGCGCGATCATCGTGCCTGGCTTTCAGCGCCCATCCAGAGGCTTCAGCATTGGCAATTTTCGGCGCCGGCTGAGGCGCCAGCTTCTGCTCAGGCGCTATCTCGGCAACACACCGGTGAAGTTGATCGAATTCGGCCGGCCTTACGACTGGGACGAGCTTGGCCGGCAATTGCCTGACGTCGCCGCGGATGTACTGATCTGCTACGCTTTCCCGACCCTGATCCCACAACAACTGCTCAGCCTCTTTCCCAAGGGCGGGCTTAATTTTCATCCAGCGCTGCTGCCCAACTACCGGGGTCCGCATCCTCTCCATCGCCTGGTCGCGGACGGCCAGCATGCCGTCCATGGCGGCGTGACATTGCACAAGATGTCCGCCAATTTCGATGACGGTGACATCCTCGGACAGGTGCCGTTCTGCGAAGCACACTGGGCAACGCGGCGGGATGTGGCCGACAGCGTGGCGACCGCGATGCGCGCGTTGGTGCGCGAGGTGGCGCCAGCCTATTGCGAGGATTTGGTGTCCGGGACGCGGCAGCCAACCGGTGATTTCGTCTGGGCGCGACTTGAGCGGAACCACATGGCGATTTCATCCGACATGTCGATCGAGCACGTTGCCCGATTGTGGCACGTCCTGGGCGGCAATCCCGGTATCTATCTGGACGTTGCCGGCCGCGAGGTCCGGTTGGCCTTTCAGATCGCGCGACTGGGTCCGGCAATTGGAAAGAGGCCGGTCAGGCGATGGGGGAGGGTGGAGTTCGATCTTGCCAATGGCCGGGTTCGATACCTCACCTATGGCCGCCTGCTCAAACGGTTGATGAAAATCCACGCCGCATTCGCACGGCCAAAAGCCGGAAAACCGTGCCCCGAAATAAGAGTGTTTGGCAAAGTAGCCAGCGAATCGGCGCCAGAGGTACCGCCGGCCGGTCGTGGCGGATAGTGAAGCCAATGCGCATGGCGGAACTTGCGTCCGCGCTTTTCCTGCTGCGAAAACTACTTACCGCAGTTCTTGTCGTTCACGGTCGGCGCGGTCGCCCTGCCATTGGCATCCGTCCGCGTGCTGGTCGGGCAATTCTGGTCCGCGTTGGAATTTCATGTCGCCCGGCGTGATGGTCGGGCTGTTGGCTGCGCCCGGATCGAGACAAATTCCGGGCCGTCAACACCCGGTTGCGCCTGCGCTGGCGCAATGCTTTTGGCGCAGCTTGCTGAAAAAACAGCTTCCCCAACCGATCGAATGGTGCTTTAACGCCGCCATCCACAGGGGTGCTCCGTACGGTCGGGGCTGAGACGGGGGCGGCAAGCCCACAGACCCTAGAAGCTGATCTGGGTAATACCAGCGGAGCGAGGCGGGCGATGTTTTCAGGCGCACAGGTTTCCCTATATCCCATGGCCGACGATTTTGTCGGCGTCATCCTGGGTGCGCTCGGCGCGCTCGATCCGTATCGCGACAAGCTCAGGATCGAGACCGACGACATCTCGACCTTGCTGGTCGGGCCCCCCGAGGTGCTATTCCCGGCGCTGCGCGACCTTTTCGTGGCTGCGTCTGGCAGCGGTAAGCATTGCGTGCTGTCGGCGACCATTTCGCGTGGTTGCCCAGGTGAGCCGGACGATCCGATCTGCCGCTCCGACACGTTTGGCGGCCCTGCCGGGCCACTCGGCCCGCGCAAGCAAGCCGCCATTTCCGCCGTGCGCGGCGCGCCCGCCACTGGGCAGCCAGCGGCGGCGCAGTTCTCGCTCTATGTGATGGGCACGGACGACCACATGGACGAGATCTATGGCTGCATCGATTTCCTGAAGCAGTCCGGCGTCTACGATCGCTCCAAGAATTTCTGCACCAAGCTGCGCGGCGATGCCGGCGCGATCTTCTCGGCGCTCGACGAAGCCTTCTGCCGCTTCGGACCAGGCGCCGGCCACGTAACCCTCGACGTCACGGTTTCGGCCAACAGTCCCACTGCCGTTTGAACCGTTCGCGCCGACGCGCGCCGTCAAGGTCATCCTCTCGTGGCTTCATCGTCGTTCAACCCGCGTCAACTCGCGGGCTTCCTCGCCCAGGCGGCGCCGGCCGTGATATCGATCGGCCTGGTGCTCGTGGCGTGGGAACTCTACGCAAACCATTCCGGCATCAAGCCGACGGTTCTGCCGGCACCCTCGCGCGTCTTCGAACAGGCGATGCTCAATCGTGACGCGCTGCTCGACAACGCCATTCCCACCATCCGCGCCACGCTGATCGGTTTTGCCTGCTCGCTCAGCGCCGCCTTCGCGCTGTCGATGCTGGTCGACTTCTTCCAGCCTTTGCGGCGCGCGCTGTTTCCTGTCTTCATAGTCAGCCAGACCTTGCCGCTGGTCGCCATCGCGCCATTGGTGGTGCTGTGGTTCGGCTTCGGGCTGACGCCCAAGATCATGCTGGTGGCACTGGTCACCTTCTTCCCGATGCTGGTGGCCCTGGTGCAGGGCTACGAGGCTACCGAGGTCGAGATCGGGCAGATGCTGCGCGCCATGGGAGCAGGGCGCTGGCGGGTCTTCATCCTGGCACGGTTGCCTTCGGCGCTGCCTTATTTCTTCGCTGGCCTCAGGATCTCCATCACCTATGCCGTCGTCGGCGCCATCTTCGCCGAATATGCGGGCGCGGCCAAAGGGCTGGGCATCTACATGCTCAACGCCAAAAACAATTTCCGTCCCGACCTGGTGCTCGCCGCCGTCGGCGTCAGCGCGGCCCTTACCCTCGTCCTGTTCGGGCTGACGGTGGTGGTGCAGCGACTTGCCATGCCATGGGAAAGAGCCGCTGGCAGGCAAGCCGCCGGAAAAGGCCCGCAAGCATGAGCCGGCTCGAATTGCGGCATATACGCAAGGCCTTTGGCGGGCTCGAAGTGCTCGCCGACATTTCGCTGCGCGTGGATGCCGGCGAATTCGTCTCGATCCTTGGGCCTTCGGGTGCCGGCAAGTCGACGCTGTTCCAGCTTCTGACCGGCGCCGAGCATGGCGAGGGTGAGATGTTTTTCGACGGCGCGCCGCTCGACGATCATGGCAGGCATTTCGCCTTCATGCCGCAGCGCGACGCGCTGATGCCGTGGCGGCGCATCCTCGACAACACGACGCTCGGGCTCGAGGTGCAAGGCGTCCACCGCAAGGCAGCGCGAGCGCGTGTCGCACCGCTGTTTGCCGAGTTCGGGCTCGCCGGCTTCGAGCGGCATTTTCCGGCGCAGCTTTCGGGCGGCATGCGCCAGCGCACGGCGCTGCTGCGCACTGTCGTGCAGGAACGCGACATGTTGCTGCTCGACGAGCCGTTCGGCGCGCTCGATGCCCTGACCCGCGCGGCCATGCAGCGCTGGCTCGAACAGATGTGGCGGCACCATCGCTGGACGGCGTTGCTGATCACCCACGATGTGCGCGAAGCCGTGTTCCTCTCCGACCGCATCTATGTGCTGTCCACGCGGCCGGCCCGTGTCGTGCGCGAGATCAAGGTGCCACTGCCGCGCCCGCGCGATCCGACCAGCGCCGCCACACGGCGGGCCGGAGAACTCGAGGCCGAGATCCTCGACATTCTGCTCAACCTCCAGCCAACCAAAGGACATGACCATGATTGACTTGACGCGCAGGCAGGCTCTGCTGCTCACCCTTGCCGGTAGCGTACCGCTGATCACCGGATCGAGCCGCTCCTTCGCGGCAACGCAAAAAGTCACTGTCGCGCTGGACTGGACGGTCAACACCAACCACATCGGGCTGTTCGTCGCGCGCGAAAAGGGTTTTTATCGCGAGGTCGGTCTGGACGTCGATATCGTGCCTTACAGCGACACCGGCGCCGGCACGCTTGTCGCCAACCGCGTCGCCGATTTCGGCATCAGCGGCACCATCAGCCTGTTCACCCAGAAGACCGCCGGCGCCGACTTGAAGGCCGTCTATGCCGTCGTGCAGTCCGAAACCGGTCGGCTGGTGTTCAATGCGGCGCGCAGCGAGATCAAGAGCCCGAAGGATCTGGATAGCCTGACCTATGGCGGTTTCGGCAGCGCCTGGGAAAACGCACTGATCTCGACCATCATCCGGCATGATGGCGGCAAGGGCGATTTCGAGACGGTGACGCTCGGCACTTCCGCCTATGAGGCGCTGGCCAACGGTTCGGTCGACTTCACGCTCGAAGTGTCGACCTGGGAGGGCGTCGAAGCCGAGCTCAAGGGCGTCAAGCAACGCAGCTTCGTCTATGCCGACTATGGCGTTCCCGACGAGCACACGACGCTCATCTCTTCGAGCGAAGCGTTTCTCCAGGCAAACCCCCAACAGGCGTCGTCCTTCATCCAGGCAACGCGGCGCGGCTATCAGTTCGCGGTGGATCACCCAGAGCAAGCCGCCACGCTGCTGATAGCCGCCAACAAGGATGCCCTCACCAATCCGGCGTTGATCCAGGCTTCGCTGAAGGCACTGATCGACGGGCACTATCTGCGCGGGCAAGACGGCACCATCGGCATCATGGATCCCGCCAAGATGGAAGCGATCGGCTCCTATCTCCTCGCCGCCGGTATCCTGCACGATGCCGATGGCAAGGTTGTCGCGCAACGTCCGGATTTTGCGGGATATTTCAGCAATGGGTACCTCAAGTAGGGCGTCGGTGCAGAGGCCGCGAAAGGTCATATCGCGAGATGCTGAAAGACCGGGTACGGCCTTGCCGTTCGGCGGCTTTGACCCGGTTTGATGCCGATCTGATCTTCTCGGTTAACGGCACGGCAATGGTTACGTGCAAAGGTCGCCCCCGAGGGATCATCGGGATGCTTGCCTTGCTCATGTCAAAAAGTGAAGCGCTTTCGCGTGCAGCAGACAAAGGGCTTTTGTCGGCGGCGCGCAAGCACGAGATCATGCTCGACTTGCGCGAAGGCTTCTTTCGCGCCTGTGCGCTGCTGTGCGCGGCGCTGTTCGTCTATCGCGGCGTCTATCAGCTTCTCGAGGATCCGACCCGGCTCAACACCGCGCTGGTGGCGATTTCCGAGATACTCACTTTCACCTGGCTGCTGCTGTCGCGGCGTCCGGTCACGCGTGACTGGAATCTGCTTACCGTCATCGTTTCGGTGACAGCCAGTTTTGGCGTTGCGTTGATCAGTCTCAAGCCAGGCATTGCGCTGATTCCTCTCTACGTCGCCGCGCCGTTACAGATCATCGCATTGTTGTTCGTTATCTGGGGCAAGATCTCGCTGGGGCGCTCTTTTGCGATCCTGCCGGCCAATCGCGGTGTGATGACAGGCGGTGCCTATCGGCTGGTGCGGCATCCGATCTATGCCGGCTACCTCGCCGGCCATGTGCTCTACCTCCTGTCGGCCTTTTCCTTCCACAATCTCGCTGTCTATGCGGTCATCACCTACATGCAGCTGTATCGAATCCTGCGCGAGGAGGCCTTGCTGGCCGCCGAGCCGGAGTATCGCGCTTACATGGAACATGTACACTACCGGCTGTTCTACCGGTTATTCTGAAGGCCAGGCTGTGAGGGTTGGCCAACAGGCTCATCAGCGTCCAGTGGTCGGAGCTGCTCCCCAGGCGAGGGCGCTGTAGCTCGGCGCTCCGGTCGGCGGCAGCAACGGCGCGAATGCCGGGCCGGCGTCAATATCGGAGATTCGGGCGGCATCAACGCCGGGCTCGGCGCCAATGCTGGTGGAACAGGCGGTATCAACGCGGGGCTTGGCGCCAATGTTGGCGGTACTAGTGGTGTCGGCGTCGGCGTGGGCATCGGCAACGTAACCAATCCCAGCAACCCGTCGAACGTGGGCATATCGCCCAACCCTAGCCAGCTCAACGTTCCGCGTGCCGTGGCCCAGGTGTCGAGCTCCCAGCTGAGGCGCATGAAGAAGCGCTGCGTCGACGTTCTCGGCAGCGAGGGGACTTATGACCGCGACCTGCGCCAGCTCTGCCTGCTGATCGCACGCCGCTGAGGTTGAAGGAGGCTGCGGAACCAGCCCTGAGGCTTTGACCGCACTCTCCTGGCCTCCGACCGGTCGGAAAGCCGCCGTCCAGGCGGGCTTTCTGCTTTGCGGGCTGGATGCTCCGTAGCCGGGATGGCCCGGGGGAACGCCAGCTCCCCTAAAACGTTCATACCTTACAACATCTGAAATAGCGCGATGTTGAAACGGCGCGAAAGCGCGCATTTAGGAGCTGGGAAAGTCATGGGTCTCGGAACAATACTTATCATCATTCTAATCCTCGCGCTGCTTGGCGGCTTCAGCGGTATCGGTGGTGGTCCGTTCTACGGAACCGGCTATTATGGTGGCGGTGGTCTCGGACTTGTGCTGATCATCATCATCATTCTTGTCGTCCTGGGCCGCATTTAGCAGTTCGATCACGGGAGCAATCGCGATCGCGTGACCGCGCTTACGTTGCCGAGCACCGGATTGTGATGCATCAGGCATTTCGCGGGGTTCAGGTATGGTGATCGCGGTCCACACCTCCCGTGAAAACAAGAGGAGAGGGTCCACCCCTTCATCCTCCCCAAGGCCCGCTCCGGCTTCCCGGAGCGGGCCTTTTTTCGTCAAAGCGGTTCCTCGAAGGGCGGCTCCGGGCGAATTGCGATGAAGCGTCCCTGCGCTGGTGGTTGACAGAATTGGCTTGGCACGGTCATCGAGGACCAGTTCGTCGCCGTGTTCACTGGCCGCTCGGGGAAGCACTGTCCTTCTTCCTGCTCGCCGTCGTGCTGGTCATCCTGGCGGTGGCTTCGCCGCTGCTGCGGAGGGTGGCGTGATGGCGACGACGCGCATCCTCGAATGGCTGGGTCGCCTCTATGTCGGGCTGCTGCTCGCCTTCCTTTATTTGCCTATCATCATGGCGCTGATGTCGTTCAACGTCTCGCCCTTCTATCAGCTGCCGTTCGAATGGACGACCGAGTGGTACGCCTCGCTGTGGCAGAACGACCAGCTGATCGCGGCGACCTGGAACAGCATCGAGATCGCGGTCATCACCACGATCATTTCAACCGTGCTCGGCTCGGCGGCGTCGCTGGCGCTCTTTCGTCATGAGTTTCGTGGCAAGAAATTCCTGCAGGCGCTGCTGTTTCCGCCGATCGCCATTCCTTGGCCGATCACCGGCACGGCGATGCTGATCTTCTTCTTCGGCGTCGGGCGCGGCCTGTTCGCCATCCTGCTCGGCCATGTCGCGCTGGCCAGGGGCAGGCTGGGCCGTGCGGCCCGAGCGCATCCGCATTGCCGCCGATGCCGGGCCCGTGGATGCCGCCAATGTCAACATGCTCGAGGGGCAGGTGTCGAAGTCCATCTTCGCCGGCAACAACAGCACCTATTTCGTCGAGCGCGCCGGACAGACGCTGAAGGTCATCGTGCAAAATACCGGTGCCGACAGGCTGGCGGAGGGGCAGGATGTGGTGCTGCGATGGTCGCCGGAGAGCACGGTGTTGATTGGCGGTTAGGATGGAGTCGACGATTGGGATGGTTGGTGTTCCTTGGCGCCCCCCTCTGCCCTACCGGACATCTCCCCCACGAGGGGGGAGATTGACTGTCATCGCCGGTTTCGCAAATCTCTCACGTCGCAAAAAACGAGCGCCAAGGCTGAAGCCGCCGATCTCCCCCCTCGTGGGGGAGATGCCCGGTAGGGCAGAGGGGGGCGCTGTCCCGCCATACGGTCGGGTAGGCCTAGGAGCACATCGATGACGCTTGAATTGGATGCCCGCGACCAATCCATGCTCGACGGCGAGCACGGCCCGTCCGCTGCGGCGGCCATGAAAATCCTGGCCGCTTTTTCCAACGCGATCGGGGCAAACAGCCTGCTCGACATCACCGGCGCCCATATCGACGGTTGCCTCTATCACGGCAAGGCAGGGCTCGATTTCGTCGAACGGCTGGTCGAAGGCGGCGGCCGTGTTCAAGTGCCGACGACGCTCAATGTCGGGTCGTTCGACCTCATCCATCCCGGCATGGTGAAGATGCCGGCGGCGGAGGAAGCACCGGCGCGGCGGTTGATGAAGGCGCATCTCGAGCTTGGCTGTCAGGCGACATTCACCTGCGCACCCTACCAAACGCGGTTCCGACCCAAATTCGGCCAGCAGATCGCCTGGGGGGAATCCAATGCCATTGTCTTCGCCAATTCGGTGATCGGCGCGCGCACCAACCGCTACGGCGATTTCATCGATCTGTGCTGCGCCATGACAGGGCGCGCACCGGCCTGGGGCCTGCATCTCAGCGAAAACCGGCGCGGCCGTGTCCTGTTCGAACTGGACATTGCCGAGCTGGAACCGACTGACAGCCTGTTCGTCGGCGTCGGGCTGATCATCGGGCAAGCCAGCGGCGACCGCGTTCCGGTGATTGCGGGCCTGCCCAGGCCGCGCGACGAGGACCAGTTGAAAGCGCTCGGTGCCGCGGCGGCAACGACAGGCGCGGTGGCGCTGTTCCATGCGGTTGGCATCACGCCGGAGGCCGGAACCGGCGACGAGGCGTTTCAAGGCATGGTGCCCGAGGAGATCGTCCGTATCAGCAGCGCCGACATCGACCATGCATTGGCCAAGCTGTCGATGGTGCCTGACGGTGCGCCGCTCCGCGCCGTGTCGCTGGGCACGCCGCATTTCTCGCATGAGGAATGGATGCGCCTGCTGCCGCTGCTGCGCGAGGCAGCACCAGGCAAGGGGATCCCGATCTACGTCAACACCGGACGCGCGACGCTGACACGATTGCAGGAGGAGGGGGCGCTCGATGGCATGGAGGCATTCGGCCTGATCCCGGTTGCCGATACCTGCACCTATGTCACCTCGATCCTCGAACGTCTCGACGGCGTGGTGATGACCAATTCCGGCAAATGGGCGCATTACGCGCCGGGCAATATCGGCGTGACCGTCGCCTTCGCCGAGATGAGGGACTGCATCCGCTCCGCCGCGGCTGGCCACGTCGTGCGGGGTGTGTCGTGACGCGCCGGATTGAAACGGGCGCGGCAGAACGGCTGGGCACTTTCCAACTGGCCGGGGCCGCCGAAGGGCAGGCCTTGGTGTTCTCGCAGCCGCTCAGCTTCTGGGGCGGCATCGACGCCGAGACCGGCGACATAACTGATCATTCGCATCCAGGCCTTGGCCAGAATGTCGCCGGCAGGATCCTCGTCATGCCGAGCGGCCGGGGATCGTCATCCTCGTCCTCGGTGCTGGCCGAAGCGATCCGCAGGGGCACGGCGCCAGTGGGTATCATTCTGGAGCGGCCGGACCCGATCCTGGCGGTGGGCGCTATCGTCGCCGAGTTTCTCTACGACATTCGAATGCCGCTTGTGGTGTGCGATATTTCCGGCATTGGGTCCAGTGATCGGATTTTCATCGGTGTTGGTGGGGATGGCGCGGCGGTCGTTCGCAAGGTCTAGGAACATGAGCTCCTAATCAAGCTCGGCGCTGACATCGCGGATGGAAGCCGCCGCTGCTTCCCAAGTCTCATTTCTTCCAAGGCCGCCTTCTCTCGAACAAACCTGCCGGCGCGGCGCCGAACATTGGCACGATATTCTAAGCTGCGCGGTTGACCGTGGACGTGCTCTGCGGCGTATAATTCTACTAAATTCATAGACTAACTGCGGGCGCCTAGGCGCTTGCAGCTTGCTCTTGTGAAAGCCAGGCTGAAGAGAGACCATCGATGCCGAAGACAGAATCCAATCCGATCGAGCTTGGCACCAGGGCTGCCGACTTCCTGTTGCCCGACGCGCATGGCGTGCTGCACCGGCTGGCCGATTTCGATGTCAGGCCGGCCTTGCTCGTTGCCTTCATTTCGAACCGTTGCCCCTTTGTCGTGCTGATCCGCGAACAGCTCGCCGCATTCGCAAGAGACTATGCGGCCAAAGGGCTGCAGGTGGTGGCGATCAACGCCAACGACCATCTGGAGCATCCCGAGGAGACACTGGCGCGGATCGGCGAGGAGTCTGAAAAGGTCGGTTATTCCTTCCCCTATCTGAAGGACGCCTCGCAGCAGGTGGCGAAAGCCTATGGCGCGGCTTGCACGCCCGACTTCTTCCTGTTCGGCGCCGATCGCCGGCTCGCCTATCACGGCCAGTTCGACGACGCGCGGCCAGGCAACGGCAAGCCGGTGACCGGTGCTGATCTGCGCGCGGCTGTCGACACGGTGCTGGAAGGCGGCAGGCCCGCCGCAAGCCAAGTGCCGTCGATCGGCTGCAACATCAAATGGAGCGCCGGCAATGAGCCGGTGTGGTTCTCCGGTGCGGCCCGCGCCGCATAGCGCCGGCCACGTCGCACTCCTTCGCCGAGCATCCATGCCCAAGTCGCAAAAATCAGCTTCCGACAACTTGCATCTCCAGGCCGATGTGCTGGTGCTGGGCGGCGGTCCGTCGGCGGCCTGGGCGGCGGTGGCGGCGGCCGACAGCGGCGCCAAGGTGGTGCTGGCCGACAAGGGCTATCTCGGCACCAGCGGCGCCACGGCGCCTTCCAACACCGGCACCTGGTGCGTGCCGCCGGGCGACAACAGGCATGCCGTGGTGGAGCGGCGCTGGCAGCGCACCGGCGAACTCGCCGACCAGCGGTGGATGCTGCGTTGCGTCGACACCGCCTACCGCAATCTGCTCAGGCTTTCGGAGTGGGGTTATCCCTTCCCAAGCGAGGATGACGGGCGGCTCTACATCGCCAATCTGCGCGGGCCGGACTACATGCGCTTCATGCGCCGCCGCGTGCTGCTGGCCGGCGTAACCGTGCTCGACCATCATCCCGCGCTCGAACTCCTGTCCGACGGCGATGCCATCGTCGGCGCAGGCGGTGTCGCCCGGCAGGCGGGCCATGACTGGCGCGTCGACGCCAAGGCCGTGGTGCTGGCGACCGGCGGCTGTGCGTTCCGCGAGCGCATCCTCGGTGGCACCGGGCTGACCGGGGACGGCTATCTGATGGCGGCGGAAGCGGGCGCCAGCCTTTCCGGCATGGAATTCACTGGCAAGTACACGTTGGCGCCGTACGGTTCCTCGCTGAACAAGGGGTTGCCGTTCCGCTGGGCCTCGTTCCATCGCGAGGATGGCTCGCCGATCCTCGGACCCACGGGCGAGCCGTTGCGGAACGGCATCGGCGACCGCGAGGACGAGGTGGCGCGCGCACTGATCGACGGTCCAGTCTATGCGCGGCTCGACCAGGCCGAACCGGCGTTGCAGGGCTGGCTGCGTCAGGGTCAGCCGAACTGCTTCGTTCCCTATGACCGGGCCGGTATCGATCCGTTCAGCGATCTGTTCCGCATCACGCTGCGTGCCGAAGGCACGGTGCGCGGCACTGGCGGCATCGACATTGTCTCCGACGATTGCGCCACAGGCGTGCCCGGCCTCTATGTCGCCGGTGACGCCGCAGGCCGCGAGATCATGACCGGGGCGGTGTCGGGCGGTGGCGCCGTCAATTCCTCCTGGGCGCTGGCCAGTGGCTGGTGGGCAGGCAAGGGCGCATCGACCCATGCCAAGCGCCGCGCCGGCAAGGCGTTTCGGGGCACCGTGCAACCGCTCGGTCAGGCCGGGCTGCGTCCTGCGGCAACGCCGCGCGCCGATATCGCGGCGGGCGAGGTCATCGAGGCGGTGCGTAACGAAGTGACCCCACTCGACAAGAACTTCTTCCGCAGCGGCGCTGGCCTGGAAAAAAGCAGCGAGCGGCTGGAGAGCGTCTGGCGCGATGTGCGCGACCATCTGCGGGGCGAGGGAGCGGACAAGGTCCGCGCACGCGAGGCGGCATCGATCGCCGCTGCCGGGCGCTGGTCCGTGGCCTCGGCATTGCACCGCACCGAGAGCCGCGGCATGCACCGCCGCACCGATCTGCCGGGCAAGAGCCCAGCCTTGGCGCGCCGCCTGATCATCACCGGTGTCGACGCGTTCCGTATCGAAGGGACGCCCGAGCGGCCGGCGGAGCTGGCATCATGATCGAGATCGTCTCGGCCACGCGCTGCGTGGAATGCGACATATGCGTCAAGGTATGCCCGACCAATGTCTTCGACGCGACCGAGCATGGCGCCCCCGTCATCGCACGCCAGGACGACTGCCAGACCTGCTTCCTCTGCGAAATCTATTGCCCGACCGACGCGCTTTACGTGGCCGAGTTCGCCGAAGGGCCGACCGGCATCACTGAGGTGGAGGTCGAGGAACGTCTTCTGTTCGGCAGCTATGCCCGCGCGCTCGGCTGGGCGCGCGGCAAGGCCGGCGGCTCCCAGTTCGACCCGACGCACCGCATCCGCGTGGCGCAATAGGAGGCGAGGGACCATGGACCGCATCGTCGTCAACGACATCAGCAAGACCTTCCAGCTCAAGCCGGGGCAGTTCGTCACTGTCGACGGCGAGGCAAGCGACCGCGTCACCGTCCTCGACGGGGTCGATCTTGCCATCCGCAAGGGTGAGTTCATCACGCTGGTCGGTCCGAGTGGTTCGGGCAAGTCGGTGCTGCTCGACATCATCGGCGGGCTGACGCAGGCGACGGGTGGCGAGGTCCAGCTCGACGGCAGGCGGATTACAAAGCCTGATCCGAAGACCGGCTATGTCTTCCAGCAATATGCGCTGTTTCCCTGGCGCACGGCACTGGCAAACATCGAATATGCGCTGGAAGTGCGCGGCGTCGCCAAGGCCGAGCGGACGGCGACGGCCCGGCATTTGTTGTCGCTGTTCGGCCTTGCCGGCTTCGAGGACCGTTTTCCCAATCAGCTGTCCGGCGGCATGCAGCAGCGCGTGGCGATCGCGCGCGCCTTGGCCAGCAATCCGGAAGTGCTGTTGATGGACGAGCCCTTCGCCGCGCTCGACCAGCAGACGCGTGAGCTGCTGCAGGGCGAGCTGTTGCGCATCTGGGGCAAGATCAAGACCACTGTCATCTTCGTCACCCACTCGATCGACGAGGCGATCTTCCTGGCCGACCGCGTGGTGGTGATGACGGCGCGGCCCGGCGCGGTGAAGGAGATCATCGATATCGACCTGCCAAGGCCACGCGACGGCGATATCCGCGCCAGCACCGAATTCAACCTGTATCGCGCCCGCGTCTGGGACGTGCTGCGCGACGAGGTCAACAAGGCGCAGAAGGACTGGACGCTGTCGCCGGCCTTCAGCCATTGAGGAGCTAGACCCATGGCCTATCTGACCGAAAAGCTCGGCCCCGCCATCGGCTTTCGCAGCGCTGCCGGCGAGGCTGCGGTTTCGACGAACGTCCCTGCGATCAAGACGCGCGGTGTCGCCGCGGGTGCCAAGGTTCGCGGGAAGGGAGCGCATGCCGGCACCTTCCTTTATGGCTTGCCGCTGCTTGGCCTGTTCTTTCTCTCCTGGGAGATCGCGCCGCGGCTCGGCTGGCTGAACCGCATCTTCTTCCCGCCATTGAGCGAGGTGCTGATCGCCTGGTGGGCGTTGCTCGCCTCGGGCGTGCTGGTCGAACATATCGGCATCAGCTTGCAGCGCGCCGCGATCGGCTTTGCGCTCGGTGTGGTGGTGGCCATACCGCTCGGCCTCTTGATGGGCCGCTATGCGCTGTTCGAGAAGGTCAGCGATCTTCTGGTGCAGACGCTGCGCAACACCTCGCAATTCGCGCTGCTGCCGGTGTTCATCCTGTTGCTCGGCATTGGCGAGGAATCGAAGGTGGCGATCACCTTCTACTCCTCGGTGTTCTTTCTCCTGGTCAACACTATCAGCGGGGTCAAGTCGGTCGATCCGCTGCTTATCAAGGCGGCACGCTCGATGGGTACGTCCGACTTCGACCTGTTTCGAAAAGTCATCCTGCCGGCGAGCATTCCCTCGATCGTCGCCGGCGCGCGGCTGGCGGTCAAATCCTCGCTGTTCGCGGTCATCGGCGCCGAGATGCTGGCGGCCAAATCCGGTCTCGGTTTCCTCATCCAGAACTCGCAGCTGATGATGGAAACGGCCGACATGTATGCGGGCATTTTGACGCTCACTGTCATCGGGCTGACCGTCAACTACCTGCTCGTCTGGTTCGAGCGCTGGGCCACGGCCTGGAAGGGGCAGTCCGAGTCTTCGCTCATTTAAGCCATCCATTCATACCAATCAGGAAGGATTTTTCCATGACCAGCATCGCATTCGATGGATTTCGCCGGCTGCTCCTCAAGGGCGCCATTGCCGTCGTCATAGGCCTTGGCGGCATGCCGGCCTTCGCGCAGGACAAGCCCGATGTCATCCGCATCGGCAGCACCGCGCCCGGGCATCTCAAATTCATCCTCGCCCAGAAGGATGGCTGGTGGGAAAAGGAATTCGCCAAGGACGGCATCAAGGTCGAACTGGTGACCTTTAATGGCGGCTCGGAGGCAACGACGGCGCTGGCGACCGGAGCGATCGAGTTCACCTACACCGGCAACAACCCGGCGCTGCGTGTCGCCGCCTCCGGCGCCGACGTCAAGCTGATCGGCCTGTCGAGCTATGTCAGGACAGGCGGCTCCTACATCGTCGTCAAGACCGATTCTCCGCTGAAGACATTGCAGGACCTCAAGGGCAAGAAGGTCGCCTATCTTACCGGCACGGTGCGGCATTCAAATTTCAGCAAGGCGTTGAACAGCGTCGGCCTGACGACGAATGATGTCGAGGGTCTGAACCTGCCTTTCGAGGCATCCGGCCCGGCACTGCTGCGCGGCGACATCGACGCCATCGTCGAGACGGATTCGACGGCGGCCAAGCTGGTCGATACCAGCGAGGCCCGCATCCTCTTCGACACCGGCACCCATCCGGAATGGAACGTGCCCAATGTCATCTCGGTCAACGGCGCCTTCGCGGCGAAATATCCCGATCTGGTCAAGCGCCTGCTGAAGGTCGATATCGAGATTTCGCGCTGGGCCGACGCTCATCCCGATGAGACGATCAAGACCTTCGTGGAGGCGACCAAGTCGTCGGAAAAATCGGTGCGCAAGACTTATGCCGATGGGGCGTTTCACCAGGACCCGAAACTCACCGACGATGCGATCGAGGCCCTGAAGGGCGAGGAAAAATTCATGGCCAGCGCCGGGCTTTTGAAAGGCTCGATCGATTACGGCAAATGGATCGACAAGAGCTTTGTCGACGCCGCCGCGGCGCAAGTCGCCGCTGTCCAGTAAGCCGGAGTGATCGGGGCAGCGCGCGTTCGCGGCGCTGTCCCGTTCGTCCGAGGATATCAAATCTCCGGGATGTTCTCCTTGAAGATCACCTGCAGCCTCGGCTGGTGCAATTCATAGGGCAGCCCCCGGACGGCATGGGTCAGGATGTTGAGCGCCTCGCGGGCCTCGACGCGCGGGTTCTGGTCGATGACCGCGTCGAGCGTGCCGTCGAGCAGCAATTCCTTGGTGCCGTCCGTCGCCTCATGGCCGAGGAAAACCATGGATCGCGCACGGCCGCGCTCCTTGAGCGCGCGCGCGATGCCGGTGTTGCCGGCGCCGACATTGTAGATCGCGGCAAGGTCCGGGTGCCGCTCCAGAAGGGCTGACGCCTCCGAATAGGCCTTTTCGCGGTCGTCGAGCATTTCGCGCATCTCGACGATCTGCAGGTTGGGTGACTCTTCCGTCAATATGTGCCGGAATCCCATCTCGCGTTCCTCATGGCCGCGATAGGACAGCGAGCCGGCGAACAGTGCCACCTTGCCGGGGCGTCCAGACCCCATGAAACGGTTGAGCAGATAGCCGGCCAGCCGCCCGGCAGCGCGGTTGTCGATGCCGATATAGGCGACTCTCGGCACATGCAGGATGTCGGAGGCGATGGTCACCACCTTGACGTCGTTGGCCGACAGCGAGCGGATCGCCTCGCGCACCGTCGGATGGTCGAGCGCGATGACGCCGACGCCTTGCGTCTGGCCGCGCAGATCCTGCAGCAGGCGGGCGAGCCGGTCGGGATTGAAGCCCTCTATGGTGGCGATGTGGACGTCGAGATCGGGGCGCGCCGAGGCCTGCGCCTCGATGTGGCGGTGCAGCATCTTGATGAAGGAATTCGTGCCCGCCGGCAGCGCGAAGTCGAGGCGGATGACCTCGCCGGGCGAGGGCCGCGGCGGCGCTCCGTTCGGGCTTTCGGCGATGTAGCCGAGGCGCTGCGCCATCTCGAGCACGATCTCGCGTGTACGCGCCCGCACGCCGGGGCGGTTGTTGAGCACACGGTCGACGGTGGCGGCGGAGACGCCGGCTTCCCGGGCTATGTCAGTCAGGGTGGAACGCACCGTCTTCATCTCCTCAATGCATCAGGATCACGCAATGCCGGCTGCCGGTCCGACGGCGCCAACGCCTCGCTATCCGCGATTCTGATGGGAAATGATTTATCCGGCCTTGGCCGATGCGCAAGCCGCCAGGCTAAATCAAGTCGCCGGGCACGATCGTGCCGGGAAGGGAAACCACATTTCCCATCAAATCGAGGCATCTGGAGCGGCGTATAAACCCCGGTATGACGCATTTCCTCGCCTCATTGCGACGTTGTGAGGTATTTTGATTATTTATGATGTTGACAGTCTTCCGATACTGCCGTCAATATCCCTCATGGGCTCGTGGAGGAAACGTTGGCCCTGAGGGAGGAATTCCAATGTCTGATCTGATCCGCATCTCGCGGCGCCGGTTGTTGGCGTCCGGAGGAAAGGCCGCGGTGTTCGTCGCCGCGACAGGTATCGCACCCCAATTCATTCGTCCCGGCCGCGCTTATGCAGCCGACGCACTGGCGCCCGGCATGATCGGCGGGCCGACCGGCTTCGACGGTGCGGAGCGTTATCAATACGGCCCCGACACGCCGGAAGGCCGCGCGGTCGAGGCCGCCAAGGCGCTGAAGGGGGCCGGCAAGGCGCCGGCCAAGATCGTGCTTGGCCTGTCGGACGGCTCGATCGGCCAGCTCACCCAGCCTTTCCCGGCCGGCGCGCCGTCGATCAAGGAGCTCTGGGAAAAGGAGACCGGCATCCCGATCGAGATCGTCGGTCTGCCGAACGGTCAGGAATTCACCAAGACCATGCAGGACATCTCCACCAAGGGTGGGGCCTACGACATCTACTCGACGGAGTGGAACCGCCTTGGTGATCTGGCGGAGACCGGCGGCATCGCCAAGCTCGACGACTTCGTCGCCCAGTACAAGCCCGAATGGGACGATCCCAAGACCGGCTATGTCGACGGCGCCAAGGGTGTATCGCTGCTCAACAAATATCGCGGCTCGAACTACGGCGTGTCGCTGGACGGCGACTTCCAGACCTGGGTCTACCGCACCGACCTATTCGGCGACGAAGCTGAGAAGAAGGCCTTCAAGGACAAATACGGCTACGATCTGGCGCCGCCGAAAACCTGGAAGCAGCACGGCGATATCGCGGCCTTCTTCCAGCGTCCGGACAAGGGCCTGTTTGGCTCCACCGACCTGCGCAACCAGGGTTGGGGCTATACCAACTGGTACCAGCGCTACGTGTCGATGGCCTCGCCCAACCAGTTCCTGTTTGGCGATGACGGCAAGCCGCTGATCAATTCCGAACGCGGCATCGCGGCCACGAACGAGTATGTCGAATCGCTCGCCCACCATTCGCCGGATGCGATCTCGTGGGGCTGGCCGGAGCAGTACGGCAATTTCGCCAAGGGCGGCGCGGCGATGACCTGCGCTTTCTCCAACCTGCCGAAATTCCTCGACAATGCCGGCAACAAGGACTCCAAGGTCACCGGCAAGATCGGCACGATGCTGCCACCCGGCCGCGAGATCGACGGCAAGCTGATCAGCCGCTCGGTGCTCTGGTTCTCGCTGACCGGCATGGTCTCGTCGCAGTCGAAGAACCAGGAGGTCGCCTATCTCCTGCTGCAATGGCTGGGCTCGGCGCGCATCTATGCCTGGATGAGCGCCAACCCCGGCGGCTATCTCGATCCGTTCCGGCTTTCGGATTTCTCCGATCCGCTGGTGCGCCAGACCTATCATGCCTACCACATGGACGTGGTGCGCGAGACGGTCGCCCGAACGGTGCCGACCATCAACTATCCCGGCGCCACCGCCTTCCACAACGCGCTGGACGAAAACCTCATGGCCTCGCTGACCAAGGCCAAGACGTCGGAGCAGGCGATGGCCGACACCGAAACCGAGTGGAAGAAGATCGCCCGGCGCATCGGCGAGGACAAATTGCTCGAAGCCATCAGGACCAACAAGGAGGCCTGGCCGACCGTTCTCGATCCGATCAGCTGATCCGTCTCCCTGGATCAGATCCGGAGGGGGAGGGGCGAAAGCTCTTCCCCTCCGCAACCGACGCCACCAGCAAAAGCAGCCAGATGAAGCGTTCCGTCCCCTTCGAGATATTCCGCTACGCCGCGATCCTGGCGGCGATGGCCGTCACGCTGGTGCCGATCCTGTGGATGGTCTCGATGGCCTTCAAGCCGATCGCCGAATGGTCGGCGACGGGTGCGGACCTGACATGGTGGCCGAAGAACCCGACGCTCAGCAATTTCCAGTTCGTGTTCGGCGAATCCACCAACAATCTGATCGTGGCGCTCGACCGCACCGCGCTGAAGCCGATCCTGTCGTCACTGCTGTCGGCGGTGTTCGGCACCGCGATCGCCATGTCAGCGGGCACGGCCGCCGCCTACGGCCTGTCGCGCTTCGGCTCCGGACAGAACCTGCCGCTGGCGCTGATCCAGCTCAGGCTGTTTCCGCCGATGGCCGTCATGATCCCCGTGATGATCATGTGGGCCTTCCTCAATTTCACCGACAGCTGGTGGGGGCTGGCGCTGATCTATGGCATCGTCACGCTGCCGTTCGCCTTCTGGCTGATGAAGACCTTCTTCGACGACATGCCGCGCGAGATCGAGGAGGCCGCCTTGGTCGAGGGCTGCTCGCGGCTGCGCGTCTTCACCCGCATCACGCTGCCGATGATGCGTGCGCCGCTGGCGAGTGCGGCACTCTTCGTCTTCATCCTCAACTGGTCGGACTATCTGATCGCGCTGCTTCTGACGACGCGCGAATGGGTGACGATCCCTGTCTACATGGCCTCGCTGTCATCCTCGATGACCGGCCAGCTCTATGGCGCCAAGGCAGCACTCGGGCTGATCGCCGCCGTACCGCCAGTCATCATGGGCATCGCCATCCAGCGCCACCTGGTGCGCGGGCTGACCTTCGGGGCGCTCAAGCAATGAGCGCCGTGACCGTGGCTATTTCGGAGGACGAGATGGGCGCCGTGCGCGGCAAGCCAGTCCTGCGCGACGAAGGCACGCGGCTGGGCTTTCGCCTGACCTTGCCGGCGCAGATCCTGGTGCTGTTCATCTCTGCCTTTCCGCTCCTGATGCAGCTCTACATCAGCGTCACCGACTGGTCGCCGCTCTCGGGCCTCGGCTGGTGGAACGCCTGGGAGATGTGGAACAGCTTCGCCAACTACACCGACCTCGCCGCCGACGCGCGCTTCTGGAGCGCGCTGAAGCGCACTGCCATCGTCATGATCGTCTGCGTGCCAGCCGAGTTCCTGCTCGGCCTGGCGCTTGCGACGCTGTTCGCCGACGATTTTCCCGGCAAGCGCATCTTCTATTCGATCCTCTTGATGCCGATGATGGTGGTGCCGGCGGTGGCCGGCTACATGTTCTTCATGCTGTTCCAGTCAGGCGGCCCGGTGAACGACATCCTGTCGGCAGTCACCGGCACGCAAGTCACCATCGCCTGGCTGTCGGACCCGACGCTGGCGCTGATCGCGGTGATGATCGCCGATATCTGGCAGTGGACGCCGCTGATGTTCCTGATCCTGCTCGCGGGCCTCGTCGGCGTGCCGGAGGACCAGATCAAGGCAGCGACGCTGCTCGGCGCCAATCCCTGGCAGCGCTTTACCACCATCGTGCTGCCGAAGATGAAGACGATCATCATCATCGCGCTGGCGATCCGGGTGATCGAGAACTTCAAGATCTTCGACACGCTCTACATCATGACCGGCGGCGGCCCCGGCGTCGCCACCGAAACCATCTCCGTCTACATCTACAAGGTCACCACGCAGGACCTGATCTGGGGCTATGTCGCGGCGATCGCGCTCGCCATCCTGGTCGTGCTCTCCATCGTCGCCGTGTTCGCCATGAAGCGCATGGCGCGGGCAAGGCAGGTGCCGGCATGAGCACGATCCAACTCAAGCACCTCACCAAGACATTCGGCGACTTCACGGCGCTGAAGACCATGGACCTCGACATATCGGATGGCGAGTTCATGGCGCTGCTCGGGCCGTCCGGCTGCGGCAAGTCGACGACGATGAACATGATCGCCGGCATGGAAGAGCCGAGCAGCGGCAAGATCCTGTTCGGCGAGCGCGACATGGCCGGGGTGCCGATGGGCCGGCGCGGCGTCGGCTTCGTGTTCCAGAATTATGCCATCTTCACTCACATGACGGTGCGGCAGAACCTTGCCTACGGGCCGAGGATGCGGGGCGCCGCCAAAGCCGAGATCGACCGGCGCGTCGGTGCCATCGCCGAACTGCTGCAACTGACGCCGCTGCTCGACCGCAAGGCCGACAGGCTCTCGGTCAATATCCTGCAGCGCGTGGCGATCGGCCGCTCGGCAATCATGGAGCCGGCGATCTTCCTGCTCGACGAGCCGCTGTCCAATGTCGACGCGGCCTTCCGCGCGGTCATGCGCACCGAGCTGAAACAGCTGCAGCGCCAGTTCAAGCAGACCATGGTCTATGTCACCCACGACCAGTTGGAAGCCATGACCATGGCCGACCGCATCGCGGTCATGGACCATGGCGTGCTGCAGCAGGTCGGCACGCCGCTCGAAGTCTACAACAATCCGGCCAATGTCTTCGTCGCCCGCTTCATCGGCGCGCCCGGCATGAACCTGCTCAAGGGCAGGCCGGCGGAGAGCGACCGGGGTCTGGTCGTCGATCTCGGGCCGCTGGGCATCACGCCGCCATTGCCGGATGAGCTGGCGGCCAGCGTGCGCGGCGCAGGGGGCGAGGTCCTCTACGGCTTCCGGCCGGAACAGGTGGCCTTGGCCCAAGACGGGCGCGGGCTTGCCATGCCTGTCACCTTCGTCGAACGCATCGGTGCACGTACCATCGTTCATCTCGGACAGGGCGAGGGCGCAGTGAAAGCGGTGTTCGACAATGATGTCGGGTTGTCGATCGGGCAGGCCGCCGTCGTCGCACCCGCGGCGCCATCGGTGCGCGTCTTCGACGCCGTCAGCGGCCTTGCGATGGGGGCGGGCTGAGCCATGGCCGATATCGTCTTCCGCAATGTCACGAAACGCTACGGCGACACACTCGCCGTCGACGATGCCTCGTTCACCGTCAACGACAACGAGTTCTTTTGCTTCTTCGGGCCGCCGCTGTCGGGCAAGTCGACCATCCTGCGGCTGGTGCTCGGGCTGGAGACGCCGGATGCCGGCGAAATCCTCATCGGTGGCAGGCCGGTCAACACCGTGTCGCCGGCCGAGCGCAACGTGGCGATGGTGTTCCAGAACCTGGCGTTGTTCCCGCATATGAGCGCGCTCGACAATGTCCGCTTTCCGCTGGTCGAGCGGAAGGTCGCCGACGTCGATATCAAGCGGCGCGTCGCCGATGTCGCGGCCAAGCTGCATATCGGTCATATCCTGCACAAGCCGCCGGCACAGCTTTCGGGCGGCGAGCGGCAGCGCGTGGCGATCGCACGGGCGCTGGTGCGCGATCCCAATGCCTACCTGATGGACGATCCGATCTCGGCGCTCGATGCGCGGCTGCGCGAGGAAACGCGCGTCGAGTTGAAGCGCATCCAGCGCGACCTCGGCAAGACGCTGATCTATGTCACCCATGACCAGGAAGAGGCGATGTCGATCGCCGACCGCATCGCCATCCTGGACAATGGCAGGATCAGGCAGATCGGCGCGCCGGCCGAGATCTATGACCGCCCGGTCAGCACCTATGTGGCGCGGCTGCTCGGTTCGCCTGTCATGAACATCCTCAAATCCGTTCGCGGCGAGAGCGGCGTCGAAGCCGCCGAAGGCGCGCTCAGCATCGCCGACCGCGCGGCTCCGGCCGACGCAGTCGAGATCGGACTGAGGCCGGAGGACATCAAGGTCAGCCCCTGGAGCGACAACGAGAAGGCGGGCCGGGGCCGCCCGGCGCGGGTGTTCGAGGTCGAGCCGCTTGGCGGCTACACCGTGGTGACGCTCGCCGCCGGGCAGGCGCGGCTGAAGGCATTGCTGCGCGGCCAGCCCGATATCAGGCCCGATGCGATGGTGGCGATATCCTGCGAGCCGGCACGCGTGCATTATTTCGGACAGGGCGGAGGCGCGTTGGCAAGATGAATGCGGCCGCGAGGACAGAATTTCGGGAGGAAGGCATGACATGCAAGAGCTTCGAGCCGGATGTGAAGGTCCGCACGAAGGAATACAGGATCGGCTGCGTCGGCGCCGGCATGATCATGGCCGAGTGCCACCTGGCCGCTTACAAGGAGGCGGGGTTCCCGGTGGTGGCGATCGCTTCGCGCACAAAAGCGAATGCGCAAAAGGTCGCCGACCGTTGGAGCATCCCGACCGTCCACGACACGCCTGAACAACTGATCGAGGACGCAAATATCGAGATCATCGACCTTGCCTTTCCGCCCGACCAGCAGCCGGCGCTGATCCGCCATGCGCTGAAGCAGAAGCATATCAAGGGGATCCTGGCGCAGAAGCCCCTGGCGCTGTCGGTCGAGGAAGCCGTCAAGCTGCGCGACGAGGCGGCGAAGGCCGGCAAGATCCTCTCGGTCAATCAGAACATGCGTTACGACCAGTCGATGCGCGTGTTGAAGCAGATCATCGACAGCGGCGCGCTGGGCGATATCGTCTTCGCGCAGATCGACATGCATGCCATCCCGCATTGGCAGACTTTCCTTCAAGGTTACGACCGGCTGACGCTCGCCAATATGAGCGTGCATCACCTCGACGTGCTGCGCTTCCTGTTCGGCGATCCCGACGAGATCACGACGCTGACGCGTAAGGATCCGCGCACGCAGTTCGAACATTCCGACGGCATCACCGTCTCGACGCTGCGTTTCCCCACAGGCGTGCTCGCCGTGTCGCTGGAGGACGTCTGGTCCGGTCCGCGCCAGGAGGGCTATCGCGACGACCAGCACATCAACTGGCGCGTCGACGGCACCAAGGGCGTCGCCAAGGGCACGATCGGCTGGCCGACGGGTGCCGCCTCGACACTGACTTACGCCTCGGCGGAGACGACCGGGGGCGAGTGGGTCAGCCCGAGCTGGGAGACGATGTGGTTCCCGCATGCCTTCATCGGGGTGATGGAGCAGTTGCAGCATGCGGTGAAGACCGGCACGCCGCCGGCGCTCACTGTTGCCGACAACGTCAAGACCATGGCGCTGGTGGAGGCGGGCTACCGCTCCATCGCGTTGGGCCGCACCGTCAAGCTTTCCGAAATCTCGACAAACTCGATCAACTGAAAATCACTGGCAGCTGAAATCACCGGCAGCTGAAATCACTGGCAACTGAATCGCTTACAGGGAGGAATTCACATCATGATGCAGGCAGGTATTTTCACGGGCTATTTCCCGTACGGCCTTGAAGAGACGGCGAAGAAGATCCGCGGGCTCGGTTTCAATACGGTGCAGCTCGACCTGCATTTCAGGGATGTCGACCTGTCGGCCGGCCAGATCACCAAGGACAAGGCCAAGAAGGTGCGCGACGTCTTCCGCGACAACAATCTGCCGGTCTGCTGCGTGTCGGGCTACACCAACATCATTCATCCTGACAAAGCCGAGCGTGACAAGCGCGTCGGCTATCTCAAGGAGATAATCCGTAACGCCCGTCATTTCGGCTCGCCTTACGTGATCTCGGAAACCGGCACCTACAACACCGAGTCCGACTGGGTGCATCATCCCAAGAACAAGACCGAGGAAGGGTTCGAGGAATGCCGCAAGGTGATCGCCGACCTCGCCCAGACGGCCTATGACCACGGCGCGGTGTTCCTGCTCGAAACCTATGTCAACAACGTCGTCGGCTCGGTCGAGGAGACGGTCAGGATGTTCGCGCAGGTCGATCATCCCGGTCTCGGCCTGCTGATGGATCCGACCAATTATTTCGAGACCCACAACATCGACCGGATGGACCAGATCCTGAACCAGGTGTTCGACACGCTGACCGACAAGATCAAGATCGCGCATGCCAAGGACGTCAAGCGCTCGGGCGACGACAAGTCGGAGAAGCATGCCGACATCGGTGACGCCGACGCGATGGAAAGCCACACCTTCCGTGGGGTTGGTGAAATCGAACTGCCGGCGCCCGGCCTCGGTTCGCTGAACTACGACCTCTATCTCCAGCGCCTGGCTGAAAAGCATCCGAACATCCCTGTGATCATCGAGCATCTGTCGGAGGACGACGTGCCGCGCGCCAAGACGTTCCTCGACGGGAAGTTCCGCGCCAACGGCCTGTGACGGCTAGCCGCGCCGCCCGGTGCGTGGCGGCGCGGCGTCAAACAAGGGAGGAAAGAATGTTGAAATTCGCTTGGAAACTGGCTGCCGCCGCGACAGTGCTCGCCGGCGTCGCCCTTGGCACGACGGCGCAGGCGCAGGACGGCCAGAAGACCTTCTATCTCTTGTCGCATGGCGGCCCCTCGGATGCGTTCTGGATCGACTGGAACGCCGGCGCGACCAAGGCCTGCGACCAGCTCAAGGTGACCTGCAAGATCTCCTTCAGCGGCGGCGACATGGCGGCACAGAAGGAGGCCTTCAATTCGGCGCTTGCCGCCAAGCCCGACGGCATCGCCACCACCTCGGCGCAGCCGGGCCTGTGGACCGAGGAGGTGAAAGCGGCAAAGGCGGCCGGCATCCCGATCGTGTTCTTCAACACCGACGATCCGGCGACCGGACGGCAGGCCTATGTCGGCGCGGATCTCAAGGAAGCGGGCGTCACCTGGGCCAAATACCTCGTCGACCACAAGATGGTGAAGCAGGGCGACAAGGTGTTCCTGCCGGTCGAGGTTCCCGGCGCCAGCTATCAGCAGCTCGAGACTGAGGGCATTGCCAGCGTTTTCGATCCGTTGGGGATCAAATATGACGTGGTCGATTGCGGCACCGATCCGGCCGGCATCATCGCCAAGATGACCGACTACATGGTCGCCAACAATCCGCCGGCGATCATCGCGCTCGGCGATTCCGTGGCGGCCAGCGTCAAGCGCGTGTTCGATGGCGCCGGTGTGCCGGCGGGCAAAATCCCCGTCGTCGGCTGGGGCAATTCCAAGGAGACGGCGCAGGCCGTCAAGGATGGCTTCGTCAACGCCGCCGCCTGGCAGTACCCGTCCGCGCAGGGCTTCATGCCGGTGGCGCTGCTCGGGCTCGCTGCCTCGGGCGAACCGATCGGCTACGACATCCATACTTTCGGTCTCTACGACGCCGCCAGCGTCGAGCCGATCCTGAAGCTCTACGACAAGAAATGAGAAGCCGGCGCCCGCCTAAAGCGGCGGGCGTTTTTCCAAGCATGGTCCAAGCAGTCATGACAATTGCCGCAGAAGACGACGCGCCGAGGGCGAAAGGCAGGTCCAGCCTGCTGTGCTCGCCGCAATTCTCCTCCTTCATCATCCTCATCGTCCTGCTGGCGGTGTTTGCTGTCGCCGACGCCAATTTCCTGTCGCCGCTCAACATCTCCAACATGATGGCGTTCCTGCCCGAGCTCGGCATCATCGCGCTTGGCATGACACTGCTTTTGACGGCAGGCGAATTCGACCTTTCCGTTGGCGCGGTGTTCGGGCTGGCGCCTGTGGTGGTGATGCTGCTGGTGCAGAATGGGGGCGTCGATATCGGCGTGGCGCTGCTTACCGGGCTGCTGCTCTGCATCGCGATCGGCGCGATCAACGGACTGATCGTCACCAAGATCGGCATTTCGTCCTTCCTGGTGACACTGTCGATGCTGCTCGTCGTGCGCGGGGCAGCGCTTTACATCACGCAGGGCTTTCCGCTGAAATCCTGGGACCAGCCGGGATTCTTCGTGACACTGCTGGCGGGCAGCTTCAACATCGGTTCGTTCCGCTTCTACACATCGCTGTGGTGGTTCATCGGCCTTTCGGCGTTTGCCATCTACATCCTGCGTTACGCCAAGCTCGGCAACTGGATCAGCGCCATTGGTTCGAACCGCAACGCGGCGGTGGCGCGCGGCGTGCCCGCCGATAGCGTCAAGATCTGGCTGTTCGTCGCGACCTCCATGCTGGCCGGCCTTGCCGGCATGATCAGCGCCTTCCGCATCTCCGCCGCCTCGCCGGTGGCCGGCACCGGCTACGAGCTGGAAGTGATCGCCATGGTGGTGGTCGGCGGCACGGCGCTGACCGGCGGACGCGGCACTATCCTCGGCACGATCGTCGGCGCGCTGATGCTGCGCGCCATCCGCAACGGCATCGTGCTGATCGGCGTGCCCGGGCTCGCCTACAACATCTTTGTCGGCCTGATCATCCTCGCCATGCTCATCCTGCACGCTTTGCTGCAGAAGAACGCCGCAAGGGGCTGACGATGACGCAAGAAGTACTTCGGCTGCAGAACCTGCAAAAGTCCTTCGGCAGCGTGCGGGCGCTGAAGAACGCCTCGCTGACACTGCGGGAAGGCGAGGTGGTGGCGCTGCTCGGCGACAATGGCGCCGGCAAATCGACGCTGATCAAGGCGATCTCGGGTGTGTTTCCGGTCGATCGCGGCGACATCTATGTGCGCGGCGAGAAGGTCTCGATCCGTTCGACCAGGGATGCGATGGACCTCGGCATCGAGACCATCCACCAGGACACGTCGCTGGCGCCGGACCTCAGCATCGCGCGCAATCTTTTCCTCGGCCGGGAGCCGGTCAATTTCGGTTGGCTCGGCGTGTTCGCGCCGCTCGACCTCGCCAAGCTGCGCAAGGCCGCCTCCGAACTGCTCAAGCGCGTCGGCATCTCGAAAAAGCTCGACGCCGACGCGCTGGTCAGCACACTTTCTGGCGGCGAACGTCAGTCGATCGCGATCTCGCGCGCCATGCAGTTTGCCGCCAAGGTCATCATCCTCGACGAGCCGACCAACAATCTCGGCGTCGAGGAGACCCATGGCGTGCTGCGTTTCGTCAAGGAGGTGCGCGACGCCGGCCATTCGGTGCTGCTGATCACCCACAACATCCACCATGTCTTCCAGGTCGCCGACCGCATCGTCGTGATGCGGCGCGGTGAGATCGTCGCCGAACAGACGGTCGCCGACACCGACCTCTTGACCGTGGAAAGCATCATCACCGGCGCCGACATGTCGGCCTTGCTCAAGGAGGCGAGGGCAAAGTGAAGGGCGTCGCATGGTAGAGCTATACGGCAAGACGCTGTCACGCCGGCAAGTGGCCGAGCGATCCGGCATGCTGTCGCAATTCGCCGGCGTGCGGCTGATGACGCTCGGCGACGGTGTGGAGCGCGGCATCCGTATGCTCGAATTCCGCACCGGCTCGGGCCTGCGCTTCACCGCGCTGGTCGACCGGGCGCTCGACATCGCCGATTGCGACTTCAAGGGCCAGGCGATCGGCTGGCATTCACCGAGCGGCTTTCGCCATCCGGGCCTGCACGAGTATGAAGGGGAAGGGGGGCTGGCCTGGGCGCGCTCGTTCTCCGGCCTGCTCGTCACCTGCGGCCTCGACCATGTTCTGGGCCGTGAGACCGTACCCGCCGACAGCTACAACTACCCCGGCAGGAAGACGGTGCTCCATTCGCTGCATGGCCGTGTCGGCACCATCCCGGCGCGGCTGACCGGCTATGGCGAGCGTTGGGACGGCGACCGTTGCGTGCTGTGGGCCGAAGGCATCGTCCAGCAATCGGCGGTATTCGGCGAGGACCTCCATCTCATCCGCCGCATCGAGGCCGATGTCGGCGGCAACGAGATCCGGCTTTCCGACCATGTCGTCAATCACGGCTTCAACCGCACGCCGCATATGTATTTCTATCATGTCAATATCAGCCATCCCTTGCTGGATGAGGGCTCGCGTTATCTGGCGCCGATCCACGACGTCGTCTGGGCCGGCCATGCCGGCGAGCGCTACGCGGCGCAGAAGGTCGGCTATCGCACGGCGCCTGCGCCGCAACCGGGCTTCAGCGAACAGGTCTGGCAGCATGAGATGGCTGCCGATGCCAATGGCGAGGTGCCGGTGGCCGTCGTCAACGACCGCATCGGGCTCGGTCTCGAACTGGTGACGCGCAAGGACCAGTTGCCGTGTGCCTACCAGTGGCAGAATTTCCAGGCCGGGCAGTACGCGCTGGGGATGGAGCCTTCGACCCACCATGTGCTGGGCGATCTCGCCGCCCGCGAGCGCGGCGAGATGATCTGGCTGGAGCATGGCGAAAGCCGGGCCTACGACGCGGTGTTCCGGGTTCTCGACGGCGCCGGTGAGATCGCGGCGGCCGAAGCCAGGATCGCGGCTATCGCCCGACAGCCCGAGCAGGATTATCCTGAGCCTTCCGGAAACTTTCCAAGACTGGCCGGCAGGACATGAGCGCGACATTCATCCAAAGCAAGCCCTCCGGCCGGCGGACCGGATTGCCAGCGGTGCGCGACGATTGGAGGTCAGTGTGACGACGATGGCAAAGAAGCGCGACTACAGCCTGGTCGGCGAAAGCACCCGGGCCGCGATCGAGACCGGCCTGGCCTCGGCCGAGTGGTACCACACCGACGTGCCGCGCAAGGCGATGAAGGAGCTTATGCAGCGTTCCGACGGCCCGGCGATCCGCGACACCATCATCTGGCTCGCTGTCATCGTGGGCTCGGCCGCCGGCATCGTCGGGTTCTGGGGTTCGTGGTGGGTGGTGCCGTTCCTGTTCGTCTATGGCGTGCTCTACGGCTCGTCGAGCGACTCGCGCTGGCACGAGTGCGGCCACGGCACGGCGTTCCGCACGCGCTGGATGAACGATGTCGTTTATCACATCGCCTCGTTCATGCTGATGCGCAATCCCGTGCAATGGCGCTGGAGCCATGCCCGCCACCACACCGACACCATCATCGTCGGCCGCGACGCCGAGATCGCCGTCATGCGTCCGCCGGATCTGATGAAGGCGGGGCTGGCGTTCACCGGCATTCTCGATTTCCGCTATTCGCTGCCGACGCTGGTGCGACAGGCCTTCGGCAGGCTGTCGGATGAAGAGAAGAGCTATATCCCCGAGATGGAACAGCATAGGGCGGTCGTCGCCGCCCGCTGGCACGTCGCCATCTATGTCGGGACGATCGCGCTTGCCATCGCGCTGAGGTCGTGGATACCGCTGGTGCTGATCGGCCTGCCGCGCCTCTACGGCACCTGGCACATGGTGACGACCGGCCTGCTGCAGCATATCGGTCTGGCCGACAATGTCGTCGACCACCGGCTCAACACCCGCACCGTCTACATGAACCCGATCAGCCGGTTCATTTACTGGAACATGAACTACCATGTGGAGCACCACATGTTCCCGATGGTGCCCTATCACGCGCTGCCCAGGCTGCACGAACTGATCAAGCATGATCTGCCCCAGCCGAACCCGTCGATGTGGCATGCCTACCGCGAGGTTTGGCCGGTGCTGCTCCGGCAGCTGAAATACGAGGATTATTACCTCAAGCGCGAACTGCCGCCGACGGCCAGGCCCTATCGCGGCGAGTTCCACGAGGTCGATATGTCGGCGGCGGCCGAATAGGGATCGATAATGTCCGCAGGAGATTGAGATGGCCGAGTGGCTGGAAGCGTGCGCCGTGGACGATGTCGAGGAAGAGGATGTCATCCGCTTCGACCATGGTGGGCGGAGCTTCGCGATCTATCGCTCGCCGGATGACGAGTTCTTCGCCACCGATGGTTTTTGCACGCATGAAAAGGCGCATCTGGCCGACGGGCTTGTCATGGACGACATCATCGAATGTCCCAAGCACAATGGCCGCTTCAACTACAAGACCGGCCAGGCCAAGGGCGCGCCGGTTTGCGTCAACCTCAAGACCTATCCAGTCCGGATCGAAGCTGGCAGGGTGATGATCGAGATCGGCTGAAGAGCCGCCATCCAGAAACAGGGACAAGAGTTCAATGAGCCGAAAGAGACTGACCGTCGCCGATCTGCGCGCCATGAAGGGCAAGCGGCAACTGACCATGCTGCGCGTGCTGACCCTGGACGAGGCGGAAGCCGCCGAGCGGGCAGGGGTCGACATCGTCTCGGTGCCGCCCGAACTGGTGCTCAATCCGCAATACCGCGACGCGGCACCCAGCCTGTTCACCATGCCGGGCGACAATTTCTACGAGATCGGCACGTCGGACGATTTTCTGCGCTGGGCCTTCCGGCTCTACAAGGCCGGCGCCGACGCGGTCTATTGCAGCGCCGGCTACGCCACCATCCAGCGGATGGCGGACGATGCCATTCCGGTCATCGGCCATGTCGGCCTCATTCCATCGCGCGCGACCTGGACAGGCGGCTTCAAGGCTGTCGGCAAGTCCGCCGACACGGCCATGCAGGTGTTCGAGGCGGTGAAGCAACTGGAGGCAGTGGGCGCCATCGGCGCCGAAATAGAAGTTGTGCCGGTCGAAGTGGCGAAGGCGATCTCGGAGCGGACGTCGCTGATCATGCTGTCGATGGGCGCGGGCACCGGCTGCGACGCGCAATATCTATTCGCCGACGACATCCTTGGCCAGAACAGAGGCCACATGCCGCGCCACTCCAAGGTCTACCGCAACTTCGCCGCCGAGTATGACCGGCTGCAGGCCGAGCGGGTGGCGGCGTTCTCCGAATATGTCGCCGACGTCAACAGCGGCGCCTATCCCGAGGACAGGCACATCGTGCACATGGACCCGACCGAGCTACGCCTGTTTCTCGACAAGGTCGGCCGGAGCTAGGGCCGGCCGCCACGCATTGCCGGCCAGTGCGGCGTGGAGTGCTTCCGCATCGACGCCGAGCGGCCGGTCCTCCTTCAGGGAAGGGACCAGCGCGCGTATCGCCGTGTGGACGGCTGACGTGCCTGGTGCCAGCGTCAACCCATCACGCAGGTCGACGGCCTGGGCGGACGCCATCAGTTCGAAAGCGATCAACCGCCGCCACAGCACGATCATGTCAGCGCATTTCGAAACCGCCAGCGGCGTCTGCGTGGCGTGATCCTCGACGCCTTCCGAGACGGGCAGGAAGTCGAGCATCACCGGATTGGCCTTGTGACGGATGGCAGCCAGGATCGATGTCACCGTCTTCTGCAGCGGCACGAAACCGGCCGAGGCGCCGCCGACCGGCGACAGATATTTCGGCAGGCTGTTGCGGCCCGAGCCGGTGAGCTGGACGAAGCGGGCTGCACTGGCGGCCGCGCATTGAGCGATTGCCAGGCTGAGCGCCTCGAAGGCGAGCGCCAGCGAAGCGGTGTGGAAGTTGCCGGTCGACAGCACCAGCCCGTCGTCGCTCAGAACCAGCGGGTTGTCGGCGGCGGCATTGAGTTCGATCTCGACGGCGCGTTTTGCCTGGCCGATCGCCTCGATCAGCACGCCATGGATCGAGGGCATGCAGCGGATCGACAGCGGATCCTGTAGGGTGGTGGGCGCCGGCGCTTCGTCGCGGGCGAGAAGATCGTGCAGCGCCTTGGCGGCTTCCTGCTGGCCAGCGGCTGGCCGCGCCATGTGCAGGCGCGGGTCGAGGATGGTGCGGTTGGCGCCAAACCCTTCCATGGTCAGCGCGCCGGCCTGCTGCTGCTGGTCAAGGGCCGAAAACGCGTCCGTGACCACAAGCGAGCCGCCGCCGGCGGAGACGGCGGAAGCGTTGATCAGCGACAGCCCATCCTTGGGCGCCAGGCCGATGGGGCCGAGACGGGCCATCATCAGCGCCTTGACCGCCGGCATGCGCCTTCCCTGATAATCGGCTTCGCCTTCGCCGATCAGCAGGCGGGCGATCGCGGTCATCAGCACCAGGTCGCCGGCGCCGATGGAGCCGAGCGACGGCATCACCGGATGGACGCCGGCGTTGAGGACATCGACCAGGGCAACGAACACGGCGGGCGACAGGCCGGAGCCGCCCGCCGACAGCATCGTCAGGCGGGCGAGCATGGTTGCCCGCACGGTTTCGACCGGCAGGGCCCCGCCGACCGCGCCGCTGCGGCCTTCGAGCAACTGGCGCTGGAAGGCGCTGGCGTCACCCTCGACCGATGTGCCGAGATTGGCGCCGAGACCGGTGTTCAGGCCGTAGATCTGCTGGCCCGAGGCCGCGGCCTGGTCGAGCACCTTTCGCGCCTTCTCCAGCCTGCCGATGACATCGGCTCCGATTTCCACCTTGCGCGCCTCGCGGGCGACGGCGGCGACATCGCCGACGCTGACGCCGGCCCCGGTGAGGACGAGGGCGCTCATGCGAAGCGCAGCCTCTGGCCGATGCCTTGCGCCTGTGCCTTGGACAGCATCGCCTTGCCAAGCGCGATGTCGGACAGCGACAGGCCACGATGCCAGAACAGGATGGTCTCGTCGTCGCTCTGCCGTCCCGGCCTCAGGCCGGCGGCGATCTGGCCGAGTTCGGCATGCAGCGTCGTCTCGCTCAGCCGCCCGGTCTCGACATGGGCGCGCAGCGAGCCGAACTTGCCGCCCTTGCACTGGCCCCAATCGTCGACGACCATCTTCTGCATGATGTCGGTCAGCGACAGCTCCACCGCGCTCATCGTGCCATAGGGCACCACCAGCGCGCCGGGCTTGATCCATTCGGTCTTGAGCAGCGGTTGCGGCTCCGGCAGGCGCGAGGCCTCGACGACAATGTCGGCCCCTTCGACGCAGCTTTTCCAGTCGGCCACGGCGGTGACCGTCTTGCCGAGGTCGGCCGACAATTTGGCGGCAAAGCCGTCGCGGCTTTCCGGCCGGCGCGAGTGGACGCGGATTTCGTCGAAATCGAAGAGATGGTCGAGCAGGCGCACGTTCCAGTAGGCCGTGCCGCGCGCGCCGATATGGGCCAGCACCTTCGAGTTCTTGCGCGCCAGATGTTTGGCGCCGATGGCGGTGACGGCGCCGGTGCGCATGTCGGTGATGACGGTGGCGTCGAGGATGGCGCGTGGGGTACCGGTGCGCGGATCGAACAAATTGAGGATGCCGAATTCCGAAGGCAGGCCGTGAAGGTAGTTGTCGACATAGTCGCCGACGATCTTGACGCCCGCGGTATCGAGGGGCGCGACGTAGCCGCGCAGGACATTGAAATGGCCGTGGAAGGACGGGTCGGGTTCGAGGTGGACACGCGGCTCGATCACCGTCTGGCCCTTGCCTTGTGCGATGAGCCCGGCCTCGACGGCGCCGATGATCTCGGCATCGGTCATGGCAAGGGCTTCGATGTCGAGGGCATTGAGGTAGTCGATATAGATAGGCTTCATGCGTCTGCGTTCCTCGGCCACCCCGCTCATCCATAACAGGCCGCGACGCGACACGAAAGTTTGTTGGCTGTTGTCTGGACGCCATCGGCCAAATGCTGTTCAAGCGGTCCGTCATGACTGCCATTTCCGAGACCGAAGCTTCAGCCGACCCAGCCGGGAATTCGCGGCGCGTGGCGCTGATCGTCGCCATCGCCTTCTTCATGCAACTGCTGGATTCGACGATCATCTCGACCTCGCTGCCGCAGATGGGGGAATCGTTCGGCGTGCCGGCGGTGGCGATGAGCATCGGCATCACCGTCTACATGCTGACCATGGCGGTGTTCGTGCCGCTGTCGGGCTGGCTCGCCGACCGCTTTGGCGCGCGGAACATCTTCCTCGTCGCCATCGCGCTGTTCACGCTGGCTTCGCTTGCCTGCGGCTTTTCGCAGAACCTGACCGAATTCGTCATTGCCCGTGCCGTGCAGGGGCTGGGCAGCGCGCTGATGACGCCGGTCGGCCGCATCCTGGTGCTGCGCAACGCGTCGAAATCCGAATTGCTCAACGCCACGGCGCTGATCACCTGGCCGGCTCTGTTCGCGCCTGTCGTCGGGCCGGTGCTCGGTGGCTTCATCACCACCTATCTGTCCTGGCACTGGAATTTCTTCATCAA
The DNA here is from genome assembly GCF_004794715.1 of Mesorhizobium sp. M8A.F.Ca.ET.207.01.1.1. Lineage (NCBI taxonomy): Bacteria > Pseudomonadati > Pseudomonadota > Alphaproteobacteria > Hyphomicrobiales > Phyllobacteriaceae > Mesorhizobium > Mesorhizobium sp. M8A.F.Ca.ET.207.01.1.1. Next base: position 570,103 of record NZ_SRUS01000004.1, read on the forward strand.
CATTCCGCTCGGCATGATCGGGCTGGCGCTGGTCGCCCGCTTCATCCCCGGTGACCGTGAAGCCGATCCCAAGCCGCTCGATTGGCCGGGTTTCTTCCTGACGTCGCTGGGGCTCGCCTGCCTGCTCTATGGCCTGGAGCGCATCGCGCATCCGGAGGATGGCGCCTTGCCGACGGTGGGGCTGATCGCGGCGGGGATCGTCGTCGGATGGCTGGCGGTGCGTCATCTCCATCGCGCGCCGCATCCGCTGCTCGACCTGTCGTCGTTCAAGGTGCAGACCTTCGCCATCTCGACGCTTGCCGCCGGCACCATCTTCCGGGTTGCGATCAACGCCACGCCGTTCCTTTTGCCGCTGTTGTTCCAGGTCGGCTTCGGCCTCTCGCCCGTCGACGCCGGCATGATGATCCTGGCCTATTTCCTTGGCAATCTCGGCATGAAGACGGTGACGACGCCGATGCTGCGTCGCTTCGGCTTTCGCTCGGTGATGGTCGTCAACGGCATCATCGCGTCGGCATCGATCATGGCTTGCGCGGCGATCTCGCCGCAGACGCCGCAGGCGCTGGTGGTGGCGCTGATGCTGATTGCCGGCCTGTCGCGCTCGATGCAGTTCACCGCGCTCAACACGCTGGCCTTCGCCGATATCGCCGCCGGGCAGCGGAGCTCCGCAGCGACCTTGTCCTCGATGCTGCAGCAGGTGGCGATGCTGTTCGGCGTTGCCGTGGCGGCGGCGATCCTCAACCTGTCGCAGATCGCGAGAGGCCGGCCGGCACTCGATCTCGTCGATTTTCGAGCAGCCTTCCTGGTGATCGGCGTCATCGGGCTGGTGGCGTCGTTTCGTTTCCTGGTGTTGCCGAGGACCGCCGGCGCCGAGGTCTCGGGCCATATTGCCGGGAACTGAAATCGAATTTTCCCGCCCATGGCGGGGTTAAATTCCGTCTTCGCCTTTCGCCTTGGTGTGACGCTTTCGCGAATGGCTGCGATGGTGCAAACAATTGCCAAAAGCGTTTAAGTTTCCGGGCATTGCGCCAGATTCGGCAATCAATGCGTCCACTTTGCGAATCTCATCGCAAGCCCACGTTTTGACCGCGGATTCATTTGACGAAGCGACGCTGAGCCGATTAGTTTTCGACCCAGGGGTGGCAGCGCTGCCATCGGGGTGAAAGCAGACAATGAACATGGCCGGCTGGCTGAACTTCAGGAGCCTGAATCAGGAAGGCATTGTCTTTGCCATAGCGGTGGTGCTGTTCGTCGCCGCCGCAATTGGCCTGCCGGGTTTCATAGATCCCAACAATCTCGTCGCCATTGTCCGCTCGGTGTCGGTGCTGGGCATACTGGCGCTCGGCATGGCCGTCGTCATCATCGGCCGCGGCATCGACCTGTCGGCGGTGGCGATCATGGCGATGTCGGTCGCCTGGTACCTGCAACTGCTCAACATCGGAACGCCGGACGGGCTGGCCTTCGCCTATGTGCTGGCCGGCGTGCTCGCCATCGGCCTGCTCAACGGCTTTCTCGTCGCCTATGCCGATGTGCCGGCGATCTTCGTCACGCTGGCGACCGGCTCCTTCGTCTTCGGCTATGTGCGTTCGCAATTGATCACCCAGGATGCGGTGCCGGTGCCTCAGGGCCATTGGGTGGAACTGCTCGGCGGCCTGCGCTTTCTCGACGTTCCGATCGAGGTGTTCGTCTTCGCCGGGCTCGCCTTCCTGTTCTTCCTGTTCCTGCGCTACACCAAATGGGGCCGCTACATCTATTTCGCCGGCGACAATCCGGTGGCGGCGCGCAACATCGGCATTCCGGTGCGGCCGATGCTGGTGCTGCGCTATGTGCTGTCCGCTTTCGTGGCGCTGATCGCGGGCCTTTTGACGGCGGCCAGCCTGCACTCGATCAACACGCGGGTCGTCAACTCGACGCTGCTCTACGACATCGTGCTGGTGGCGGTGATCGGCGGCATCGGATTGTCGGGCGGGCGAGGCGGCGTGCGCAACGTGCTGGTGGGCGCAGCACTGATCGGCATCCTGCTCAACGCCATGACCATCATCGACATTCCGCTGCTCTACCAGAACCTGATCAAGGCGGCGATCCTGCTCGGCGCCATCATCGTCGACGGCATCATCAATCCGCGCGACGAACAGACCGCGCAGCAGGGCGATATTTAGGGCAGATGGGCTAGCCCATCTTGCTCGGGGTACCCGGTGCGATCGGAACGATCGGCCGGCAATGAAAACCGAACCAGAGGATGACACATGAAACTGATCAGAACACTCATGGCGGCTGTCACGGCCCTTGCCGTCACCGCCTTCGTGGCGCCGACCTTCGCCGCTGACGATCCAGGCCCTGCTGCCTATGCACAAGCGCTGAAAGGCAAGCGCGTCATGCTGGTACCGCTGGCGATGGGGTTCGACCTGGCGCAGGGCTGGGCGCATTACCTGAAGAAGGAGGTCGAGGCCTGGGGCGGCACGTTCGAGACGCGCGATCCGAACTGGGTGGTCGATGCCGGCGCGCAGGCGATCACCGATGCGATCTCGTCGGACACAAGGCCAGATGTGCTGATCATCCATGCACCGGACCTCAACTCCTATTCCAAGCTGATGAAGAAGGCGCAGGCGGCCGGCACCTATGTAATCCTGGTCGACAATCCGGCGAATTTTCCCGCCGACGCCTTTGTCGGCAGCGACTGGGACCGGCTCGGCCAGCTCGAGGCTGAAGCGGCGATCAAGGGTTGCGGCGAGGACTCGTCCAAGAAAATCGGATTGGTGCAGGGCGACCAGGCCAACTCTTCCAGCCTCTACCAGTATGCCGGCATCATGAAGGTGCTGGACAAGCATCCCGACTTCAAGGTCGTGGCAAAGCCCGACTCCAACTGGGATGCCACGACCTCGCGCAATGTGACCACGACCATGCTGCAGCAGAACCCCGACATCTGCTCGATCATCGATTTCTGGGATGGTGACGCGACCGGCGCATCCGCCGCGATCCGCGACGCCAAGCTCGACGGCAAGGTGTTTTTGGTCACCACCGGCGGCGGCGAAAAGGCGGCCGATTGCGACAAGCTGAACGACGGCACCTATGGCGCCGTGGTGATGACCGATCTTGCCCGCCAGTCGGGCGACATGAACGCCATCATAAAATTCCTGCTGCAGAGCGGCCAGCCGGCCGGCACCTCGCACACCTACATCTACACGCTGGAGAAGGCGACGACCAAGGCCGACCTCAAGCCCGACAGCTGCTGGGACCTGAAGGCGCTGCAGGCCGAGGCGGCGGCGAAATAGTGTCGCGCGGTTAATGTCAGCGAGGTGGCTTGGGCCATCTCTAATCGCTAGCGGTTTGCGCTGCCCTCACCCTTACCCTCTCCCCGTGAAGAACGGGGAGAGGGGGACGCCGACGTTGGTGCGCTTCCCTTCTCCCCGTCTCTATACGGGGAGAAGGTGCCGGCAGGCGGATGAGGGCAGCGGCGAGATCGAGAATTACCCGAAGCCATGCCTCGGGAACAACCCGGCCCTTTTTCTCATGGAATAGCAGCAGCCGATGACCTTTCGCGAACGCCTTCAGTCCTGGCGCTACAATCTCGTGCCCGACCATCTGGTCGGCGAGATCCTGACCAAGCGCTGGACCGACAACGCCATTCCTTTCCTGGCGCTGGTGGTGACATTGGCGACCTTCGGCTCGATCATTCCGGGCTTCTTCAAGCTCTCCTCGCTGCAGGAATCGACCCGTCAGCTCGGCGAGTTCTCGATGGTGGTCACCGGCATGACCGTGGTGATGCTGGGCGGCGGCATCGATCTCTCGGTCGGCTCGATCTTCGCGCTGTCCTGTTTCTCCGCCGTCTATGTCTTCTTCATCCTGGAACAGTCGATCTGGCTGGCGCTGGCCGCCTCGCTCGCCACTGGGTTGATCTTCGGTGCCATCAATGGATACCTCGTCGGGTACCTCAGGCTGCGCGCCTTCCTCACCACGCTGGTGACCTTCATCTTCGGGCGGGCGCTGTTCGACATCCTGGTCACCACCTATGCAGCCGATGTGCAGCTTTCGACGGCCACATCGGATGTGCTCGACTTCATCGGCGACAGCACCTTCTGGGGGCTCTCCGTCTCGGTGTGGCTGGCAATCATCCTCGCCATCGTCACCCATATCGCGCTGACGCGCTCGCGGCCCGGCTGGCATGTCCTGGCGGTCGGCGGTTCCCGCCGCTCGGCGCACAATGCCGGCATCCGGGTGCGCCGCACCGTGTTCATGACCTATGTCTTTTCCGGCTTCTGCGCCTCGATCGGCGGCTTTCTCATCGCCTGCCGGTTGAGTGGGGCAGGGCCAGGCACCGGCCTCAACCTGGAGATCATGGCGCTGACCGCTGCGGTGGTCGGCGGCGTCAGCCTCGGCGGCGGGCGCGGTTCGGTGATCAAGGGCCTGATGGGCGCCATCATTGTGCTCACCATGACCAACGGGCTGATCCGGCTCGGCTACGGCACCGGCACCAACCAGATGGTTCTGGGCATCATGCTTGCGGTGGCTGTGACCATCGACATCCGCTGGCTGAAGAACCGCCACAAGGTACTGAACGAGGTCTATGTCGCGCCGGTCTATCTCAAGATGGGCGAAACACAGTCCGCGGTGCCGGGCTCCGGCACGCCTTACGCGCTCGACAACCGGTTGTCTTCAGCCGACCATATCGGGCTTGGCGAACTGGAGGGGCCTGAAGACGTCATCCTCGACCGCGACGACAATCTCTATTGCGGCACCCGCCATGGCGAGATCGTCCGCTTCTTCGCGCCCGATTATGTCAGGTCGGAAGTGTTTGCCCATATTGGCGGCTTTCCGCTGGGGCTCGCCTTCGATAAATCGGGCAACCTGATCAGCTGCGTTGGCGCCATGGGGCTGTATTCGGTTTCACCGCAGCGCGAGGTCAAGCGTCTATCCGCCGAGACGTCGCGTTCCTGGACGTCGATCGTCGACGATGCACGGCTGCGCGATCCCAATGATTGCGATATCGCGCCGGACGGGCGCATCTACTTCACGGATTCGACGAAGCGCTATGATGCCCATGACTGGGCGCTGGACTCGATCGAGAACCGCGCCACCGGCCGCCTGCTGGTCTACGATCCCCGGGATGGCTCGACAAAGACGCTGCTCGACGGCTATCGCTACACCAATGGTGTGTGCATGGCGCATGACGGCAAGTCGCTGTTCTTCGCCGAAAGCTGGGCCTGCCGCGTGCATCGCTACTGGCTGGAAGGGCCGAAGGCGGGCACCGCCGAATGTGTCATCCGCGACATGCCGGGGTATCCCGACAACATCAACCGGGCCTCGGACGGCAATTACTGGATGGCGTGGCTGGGTATGCGCACGCCGAGCTTCGACCTCTCGCTGCGCCATCCCGACATGCGCAAGCGCATGACGCGCCGGCTGCCGCAGGACGAATGGCTGTTTCCCAACATCAACACCGGCGGCGTGGTGAAATTCAACGAGAAGGGCGGCATCGTCGAGGCAATGGGCGACTTGACGGGCGGCGCGCACCCGATGGTCACCTCGATGCGCGAGCACAAGGGATATCTGTTCGTCGGCGGCATCCTCAACAACCGCATCGGCCGCTACAAGATCAGGGGTGCCGACCCGAACTGGACCAGCCCCGCTTCCTATTGGGGGGCGCAACTGTGATTCTCGATCCGATCCTGGATATGTTTCGCGGCAAGGCGGTCACCATTCCGCCACTCGACGGCGCCTTCCGGCCCAACACGCGGCTCGATGATGCGCCGGCGTTCGCCGAACTGACCGAGCCGGACAATCTGCTGGTTGCCGGCGGCCGGCTGCTCGCCTCCAGTGGCAACGCCGTCTACGCGATCGCTGTCGGTGTGGAACCTGTCGTGGTCGAGACCTTTCCGTCTTCCGTCACGGCGCTGGCGCTGGCGCCTTCAGGCGAACTCACGGTGGGGCTGGAGAGCGGCAAGCTGTTCATCGCGGGCAGGGAGGCGTCGCTGCCAGCCGAAATCGGCTGCATCACCGCTCTTGGCTATGCCGAGGACGGCACGCTTTGGCTGGCTAATGGGTCGGCCGAGCATACGCCGTCGCAATGGGCGGCCGATCTGATGAAGAAGGGCGCCTCCGGTTCGCTTTGGAAGCGGGATGCGGCAGGCGGTGAGTTCCGCAAGCTGGCCGGCGACATCGCGTTCCCTTACGGGCTGCATCCGATCGGCAGGGATGTGCTGGTGAGTGAAAGCTGGCGCCATCAGCTCGTGCGCTTCGATGGCGCGACCGGCAATCGCTCGACCGTGCTGACGCATCTGCCCGGTTATCCCGCGCGGCTGTCGCCGGCCGGCGATGGTGGCGCGTGGCTGGCCCTGTTCGCGCCGCGCAACCGGCTGATCGAATTCGTGCTGCAGGAAACGCACTATCGCCAGGACATGATCGGACAGGTGCCGCCGGCCTACTGGATCGCGCCGGCGTTGGCCTCAAACCGCAGCTTCCTCGAGCCGCTGCAATGCGGCGGCATCCGAACCATGGGCATCCACAAGCCGTGGTCGCCGAGCCGCTCCTACGGGCTGGTGGTCAGGCTCGACCAAAACATGCAGCCGCGGTTCAGCCTGCACAGCCGCGCCAACGGCACGCGCCACGGCATCTGCAGCGTGGCGGAAAGGGACGGAGGGCTGTTGATCGCCTCGAAGGGCGGCGACTGCGTGCTGGCCGTCGACCTTGCCTCGGGAGGTTTCTGATGCAACCGATCGTTCGCCTCGAGAACGTCACCAAGAATTACCGCGGCGTGCCCGCGGTGAAGAACGTCACCTTCGAGCTACGCAAGGGCGAAATCCATGCGCTGCTCGGCGAGAACGGTGCCGGCAAGTCGACGCTGACCAAGATCATCGCCGGAGTGGTCGATGCCACCTCGGGCAAGATGTTCCATAAGGGCCAGGAGATCGCCTACGCCTCACCGCATGCCGCGCTCGAAGCGGGCATTGCCATGGTGTTCCAGGAGACCAGCCTGGTGCCGTCGATGACGGTGGCGCAGAACCTCTATCTCGGTACTGAAAAATTCCTCAACCGGCTGCGCGGCACGTATATCTCAGCACAGCAGTTCCTGCAGTCGCTGAATTTTCCGGTCGATCCGAACGCCATGGTGGCGACGCTGGGCGCCGCCAAGCGGCAGATGGTCGAGATCGCGCGCGCCGTGCACCACAATGCCGAGATCATCATCTTCGACGAACCGACAGCGACGCTGACGCCGGAGGAGAAGCGCCACTTTTTCGCGCTCATCCGGCGGCTGAAGGCGAACGGTGTCTCGATCGTCTTCATCAGCCACGCGCTGGAAGAGGCATTGATGATTGCCGACCGCATCACCATCCTGCGCGATGGCGAACTGGTCGTCACCGACGATACGCCGGCCTTCGACCGCGACAAGATCGTCGCCGCCATGGTCGGGCGTACGCTGTCGGGACAGATTTACCGCCAGCGCGATGAGGCCAGGCTGCGCAAGGCCGGCAAGAAAGTGCTGTCGGTGCAGGACATCTCGATGAGCAATGTCGTGCGCAACAATTCCTTCTCGATCTTCGAGGGCCAGATCACCGGCGTGTTCGGGCTGATCGGCTCGGGGCGCACCGAGACGTTCAAGATCGTGTCGGGCATCTACAAGCGCGATTTTTTGCGCGGCGGTGCGATCGAACTGGACGACAGGCCCGTGCGCTATCTCGTGCCGAGCCAAGCGGTGGCCGACGGCATTGTCTATGTCACCGAGGACCGCAAGAGCGAAGGCATCTTCGAGACGATGGGCATCGCCGAGAACCTGTTCGGCGGGCTGCTGGCGGCGGGCCGTGAAAAGGCCTGGGTGATCAACCAGCAGGAGATGCGGCAGCTTTCGGCGGAATGGACCAAGACGCTGAACATCAAGGCGATCAACGACAATGCGCGAGTCGTCGAACTCTCCGGCGGCAACCAGCAGAAGGTGGTGATCGGCAAGGGGCTGGTGCAGAAGCCGCGCATCGTCATCTTCGACGAGCCGACGCGCGGCGTCGACGTCGGCGCCATCGCCGAGATCCACCAGATCATCAACCGGCTGGCCGACGAGGGGTTGGCCGTGGTGGTCATCTCGTCCTATTTGCCGGAGATCATGAACCTGTCCGATCGCATTTTGGTTTGCCGGCAAGGGCGCATCGTCGAGGAGTTTTCACCGGCGGAGGCGACGGAGGAGAGGATCATGTACGCGGCGGTGCATTAGGTGGCGAGATAAAGTGGATGATCGCACCATTGGATCGAACACGGAGGCTAGCCGAGGCGTCCGTTATTTCGTCATCCTCGGGCTGAGCAAGGAGCGCAGCGACGCGGCGCAGACCCGAGGATCCATGCTGGGACTCAGGTGCACTGCTACGGTGCAGGATTATGCTCCGCTGCACTCCACGGTGAAAGTCGCGGCATGGATCCCAGGGTCTCCGCGACGGCGCTTCGCGCCTGCTTCGCCCAGGGATGACGAAGTTTAGGTGCTTCGGCCAACCTCCAAGGCGCCACGCCATTGAGCGCCAAAAACTGAGTCAAAAAAGTTGGTTAGCCGCCGCATTTGCTCGAAACTTGTTTCAACGACCTTATTCATCCAAACGAAAGGACCCGATCATGGCCACCACAAAGCTCCTCAGCGATGCCGAGGTCGAGAAAATCCCGGCGGTGAAGGCGGTGTTCGACGACATCAGGGCGACGCGCAAATCGGATTTCGTCAACAATTTCTGGCGTGGGCTGGCCAATGATCCGTCGGCGCTGAAGCGGATCTGGGAACAGTTGAAGGCGGTGATGGTGGCGGACAGCGCCATCGATCCGCTGACCAAGGAAATGATCTACATCGCGGTGTCGACGGCCAATGGCTGCTCCTACTGCGTCCACTCGCACACGGCGGCGGCGCGCGCCAAGGGCATGACCGACGCGCAGCACGGCGAGTTGGTGTCGATCATCGGGCTCGCCGGCCAGACCAATCATCTGGTTACGGCGATGCAGATTCCAGTCGATCCGCAATTCGAGGTGAAAAGCTAGAGCCATTCCGGGAAACGCGCATAGCGGCTTTCCACCTGAAATTACGCAAAAACAAAGAGTTGGAGCGGTTCGGCAATTCTATAACGCGCTGAACCGCGCCGGCGGCCAGCCGGCCGATCGGCGCGCAGCGCACATTTGTCCCCACGCTGTTAAGGAAGTGACATGTAACGGCACTAAGGAAGCCACACGCGAGGTCGCTCGGTGGTTTTCCGGCAGCCGGCTCTCGCAATGGAGCCGGCATGAAAATCGTCCAGATCACCGATACCCATTTCAGCCCGACCAAGCCGCATTTCAACGGCAATTGGCAGCCGCTCGCCGCCTGGATCGAGCAGAGCGGCGCCGACCTCGTCATCCATACCGGCGATCTCAGCGTCGATGGCGCCGACAAGGATGCCGACATCAGCTTCTGCATGGACCTGATGCGGGAAATCTCAGTCCCGATGCTGCTTGTGCCCGGCAATCACGATGTCGGCCATCTGCCCGGCTCCTTGCAGCCGGTCAATGCGGAACGTCTCGAGCGCTGGCGCCGGCTGGTTGGTCCCGACTATTGGATGGAGGACGCCGGAAACTGGCGGCTCATCGGCCTCGACAGCCTGCTGATGGGCTTTGATGATGCCGAAGAAGAGAACCAGTTCGAATGGCTGCGTGCGGCGCTGGAAAGCCGAGGCGGCCGGCGCGTCGCGCTCTTCGCCCACAAGCCCTTGTTCATCGATGAGCCGGGCGAGGGCGACACCGGTTACTGGAGCATCCGCCCGGCACAGCGGCAGCGTCTCTACGATCTGATCGCCGCCCATGATGTCGCGCTGTTCGCCAGCGGGCACTTGCACCGGGCATGGCAAGGCAAATACCAAAACACTTCGCTGATATGGGGTCCGTCGGCTGCCTTCGTCGTCGGGGACATGGAGCGCGACATGCCGGGCGAGCGGTTGCTCGGCGCCGTCGTGCTTGAGTTCGGCGACACGGTCACCAGCGAGATCGTCGCAATTCCCGGCATGACCGTCCATGTCCTCGATGACGTGGTCGAGGAGGTCTACCCGCACGAGGCGCACAAGGTCCGCAGGAAGGTCGCGTCATGAGCGCGCTCTCGCTTCGCGGCCTGAACAAGGCCTTTGGCGGCAACGCCGTCCTGAACGGCGTCAGCCTCGATGCCGAAGCGGGCGAGTTCATCGCTCTCGTCGGCCCCTCGGGCTGCGGCAAGAGCACCTTGCTGCGCATCCTCGCTGGGCTCGATCATGCCGACAGCGGCGAGATCTTCGTTGGCGGCAAGGACATGTCGGCGGTCGCCGCGGCCGACCGCAACATCGCCATGGTGTTCCAGTCCTACGCGCTCTATCCGCATTTGACGGCCGGCCAGAACATCGCCGTTCCACTGGCCATGAAGCGGCTGAGCCGGACGCAGCGCCTGCCGCTGGTCGGCTCGGCCCTGCCGGGCCAGAAGGAGATCCGGGCCGGGATTTCGCGCGATGTCCGCGAGATGGCGACGGTGCTCAAGATCGACCATCTGCTTGACCGGAAGCCTGGTCAGATGTCGGGTGGGCAACGGCAGCGCGTCGCGCTGGCGCGCGCCATGGTGCGCCATCCCAGCATCTTCCTGATGGACGAACCTCTGTCCAACCTCGACGCCAATCTGCGCGTCCATGCCCGTGGCGAGATCGTCGAACTGCACCGGCGCGCCGGCGTACCGACGCTCTATGTGACGCATGACCAAGCCGAGGCGCTTTCGATGGCCGACCGCGTGGCGGTGATGATCGGCGGCAATCTGCTGCAACTCGCCGCGCCCGAGGCGATCTACAACGATCCCGCTCATATCGAGGTCGCCCGCTTCGTCGGCCAGCCGAGGATCAACATCATCTCGGCGCTCGCCGAGAATGGCCGCGTCGATTTCTCGGGCATCCGGCTTGCCCTGCTGGAGAAAGTGGCGAACGGCCCGGTCAGCCTCGGCATCCGGCCTGAATTCGTCAAGCTGTCGCCCAGCGGCCGGAGCGGGCTTGCCGGACGGATCGAGCGCCTGGAATTCCTCGGGTCGGAAGTCATTGCCCATTGCCGGCTCGACGCTTCCGGCGACGTCGTCATCGCCAAGCTTGCGCCGCATGAGGCGAGGGACCTGATTGCAGGAATGCCGGTGGGTATCCTTCTGTCCCCCGAACAGGCCATGGTCTTCGGGCCGGAGGGACGGCGGCTGCGTACGGCAAGCGCCGCGCCCGCACGCCAGGAGCCGGCCTATGTCTAGCGTCGCGCTGGCGGGCCGCGCTTCGGATGCAGCGGCACTTCATCGGCGCAGCGATGACCGCACCGCCTGGCTGCTGGCAGCTCCGGCGATCGTGCTGTTGCTGCTGTTCGTGCTGCTGCCGGTGGTTGCCGTCATCTTTCTCGGCTTCACCGATTTCGAACTCGGCTACGGCAAATTTCGCCTGGTCGGCTTCGAGAACTACGCGCATCTGATCACCGATCGAACCTTCCGCAAATCATTGTGGAACACATCGGTCTATACGGCGATCGTGGCGCCGGTCTCGATCATGCTCGGCCTCGGCGTCGCCTTGCTGATCGAAGGCGAACCGCGTGCGCGCGGCTTCTTCCGCACCGTCTATTTCCTGCCGGTGGCGTCGCTGATCGTCGCCATGGCGACCGTCTGGCAATACCTCTTCCATCCGACGATCGGGCCGCTCAACGCGCTGCTTTCGCTCGCCGGCATTCCCGGTCCGAACTGGCTCGGTGCCTCAAACACCGTGCTCTACAGCCTGTCGATCATCGGCATCTGGCAGTCGGTGGGCTTCAACATGGTGCTGTTCCTGGCGGGCCTGACGGCTATCCCGCGCGAACTCTATGCCGCCGCACACGTCGACGGCGCGAAATCGGCGCTCGACCGGTTCTTCCTGGTCACCTGGCCGATGCTCGGACCGACGACGCTGTTCGTCGTCACCATCAGCATCACCAATGCGGTGAAGGTTTTCGAGACCGTGAAGATGCTGACCGATGGCGGCCCCAACAAGGCGTCGGAAGTGCTGCTGTTCACCATCTACCAGGAAGGTTTCGTCTATCTGCGTGTCGGCTACGCCTCGGCAATGACCGTCGTCTTCCTGGCGATCCTGGTCGTGCTGATGCTTCTCCAGTATCGCGTGCTCGACCGACGGGTGCACTACACATGACCAGCATCCCGGCCGGCCGCCTCATCCGCTTCGCGCTGCTTTCGCTCGGCGCGCTGATGATCCTTGCCCCCTATATCTTCATGATCTCGACGGCGGGCAAGACGCAGAGCGACATCTTCACCTCGTCGCTGTCGCTCATCCCCGAGCATTTCTACTTCGCCGAGAATTTCGCCAAGGCGTTTGCCAAGGTGCCGATGGCAACGCTGCTGTGGAACGGCGTCATCGTGTGCGGCCTGATCTTCTTCTTTCAGGTGCTGGTCGCCATCCCTTGCGCCTACGCCATGGCCAAGCTGAAATTCCGCGCGGCGCGATTGATGATGGTGCTGGTCATGCTCGGCCTGCTGGTGCCGATCCACGCCACGGCGCTGCCGCTCTATGTCGCCTTCGACCGGATGTCGCTGTTGAACAGCTACACATCGCTGGTGGCGCCTTTCACCATTTCGGTGTTCGCGATCTTCATGTTCCTGCAGTTCTTCCGCGCCATGCCCGACGATCTCATCCACGCGGCGCGGCTCGACGGCATGTCAGAACTCGGCATCGTCGCGCGCGTCATCGTTCCCAACGCCTGGCCGGCCGTCACCGCCTTCGCGATCTTCTCGGTGGTCGCGCACTGGAACGATCTCTACTGGCCGCTGATCGTCGTCAGCAAGCAGGCCTACGCCACGCCGCCGCTCGGCCTGATGTATTTCCGCGCCGCGGAGGCCGGCGACGACTACGGCGCACTGATGGCCGCAACGCTGATCATCACCCTCCCACTCGTCGTCGCCTTCCTGTTCGCACAGAAGCGCTTCGTCGAAGGCATCACCATGACCGGTCTCAAAGGCTGACCGGGTCGAACCAGGAGTACGAGCACATGAAGCAACTTCCCAGGATTCTTGCAGCGGCGGCGGTCTCGCTGACCTTCGCCCTTCCGGCCTATGCCGACACGACGCTGACGGTTCATTATCCGATGCCCGGCTTCTTCAAGAACGTGATGGACACGATCTCGAAGAAGTTCATGGCAGAAAACCCCGACATCAAGATCCAGTTCGCCAGCCCGTCCGCCACCTATGAGGAAGGCATCCAGACCATCCTTCGCCAGGCCGGCACCGACGAGATGCCCGACATCACCTTCATCGGCCTCAATCGCCTGCGCATGCTGAACGAGCGCGACGTTGCCGTCGATCTTGGCCCGCTGGTCAAGAAGGAAGGCAACATGGCGGAACTCGGTTTCTCCGACACGATCCTGAAGCTGGCGCAAGTCAACGACAAGCAGATCGGCCTCGCCTTCGCCACCTCGAACCCGATCATGTATTACAATGCCGACCTGGTGAAGGCCGCCGGCGGCGATCCGGATAACCCGCCCAAGACCTGGGACGAGGTCATCGCGCTCGGCGGCAAGATCAAGGCGCTCGGCAATGGCGTCGACGGCATCGACTTCCGCTGGCAGGGCGACGACTGGATGTTCTCGGCGCTGCTGTTCGGCGCTGGCGGCAAGATGCTGAACGAGGACGAAAGCAAGGTCGCCTTCAATGGGCCGGAAGGCGAGAAGGCCGTCGAGACCCTGGAGCGGATGGTGAAGGAGGGCGGCATGCCGGTCTTCACCAAGCCGGCTGGCGAGCAAGCGTTCGCGGCCGGCAAGGTCGGCTTCGAATTCCAGACCACCGGCGCCCTGGTCAACACCATCAAGAATGTCGGCGACAAGTTCACGCTGCGCACGGCCAAGATCCCGCTGATCGATCCGGTCAACGGCCATCTGCCGACCGGCGGCAACGCCGTGGTCATCCTGACCAAGGACGCGGCCAAGCAGGACGCCGCCTGGAAGTTCGCGAAGTTCGCCGCTGGTCCTTATGGCGCGTCGGTCGTCGTGCCCGGCACGGGCTATGTCCCCAACAACGAACTGGCGGCGAAATCGCCGGAATATCTCGGCGATTTCTACAAGAAGAACCCGCTGTTCCAGGCTGGTCTGAGCCAAATGCCGCTGATGGTTCCGTGGTATGCTTTCCCCGGCACCAACGGTGTGAAGGTGACACAGACCATCGTCGACAATCTGTCGCGGATCGTCGACCAGTCGGCAACGCCCAAGGAGGCGCTCGGCGACGCTGCAAGCGACGTCGAAGGCATGCTGCCCACGCAATAAGGAAGCACGGCGGCTCTTCCTTCTCCCACAAGGGGGGAAGGAAGACCGCTGCGTTAAGCCGGCCGATACACCCGCTCCGCCGTATTCCAGAAGATATCCGCCTCGGCGGCCGGACCGTGCTTCGCCACCGCATCGCGGTGCGCCTTGATCAGTTCGGCGTGGCTGGTCCACAGCTTTTCGATCGGGAAGTTCGAGCCGAACATCAGGTGATCGGTTCCGAGAATGTCGATCGCGTTGTCGACGATATAGGCGATGAGAGCCGGGTCGTTGCGGTGGACGAAAGTGCCGAGACCGGAGAGCTTGGCATAGAAATTGGGCGCAGCCGACAGCGTGCGCAGGCCGGCCTTCCAGGCCTCGGTGGTTTCCGTGTCCATGCCGGTCAGCATGCCGGCATGGGTGAGGATGAATTTGGTTTGCGGATTCTCGCCGACCAGCGCCAGTCCGTCCTTCATCTGGGCGGGGAAGAGCTGCAGGTCGAAGGACAGGTCGTAATCCTTCAGCCGCGCGACATTGGCGCGCACTCTCGGGTCGATCACCTGGTCGGCCGAGGCAGCGAAGCGGAAGGCCGGCGTCTCGTGCCAGTGCAGCTGCATGCGCACGCCGCGCAGCAGCGGATATTTTTTCAAGCGGTCGATCTGCGGCCTGACATCGTCGACCGTCATGTCGGCATAGCCGACGATAGCGTGCGGCCAGCCGGTCTCGTCAGCCGTTTTCTGCAGGAAGGCGACTTCCTTTTCGAAATCCTCCTTGGCCCAGTTGGTCTGGACATAGACCGCTTTTTCTACGCCGGAACCCTGCTGGTCGGCGAGAAACTCCTCGATAGGATAATCGCGGCGGATCGGCTCGTAAGGGCCGAAGATGCGCGGCACCATCGGCCCGACCAGCCAGGGCTGGTCCTGCTGGCGCCAGATGTGGAAATGCGCGTCGATGGCTTTCTGCATCACGATACCCTCTTCCAGATTGCCGCCGCCACGGGCGCGGGGCGGGCAAGCGACAGGATGAAATCGGTCAGACCGGCAAGTGACGAGCCGTCAACCAGATCGTCAAGCACTGGCAGGATGGCGCCGAGCGCGGCGGTCTCCGGCCGGAAGCGAGGGTCGCCGGCCAAAGGGGTCGCCAGCGACAGCCGGAAGGCGCGGGCACTCAGCCGGCGGATGGCCGTTTCCAGTTCGGCATGATCGCCGCGCTCCAGCGCGTCGGACAGGATGACGACGGCCGCACCGCGCGCAAAGGAGGAGAAACGCGGCACGGAGAGGAAGGCAAGCAGCGTCGGCCCCATGCGGGTGCCTCCGTCCCAGTCGTCGACCTGGGCGGCCGCGCGCGCCAGCGCCTGGTCCCGGTCGCGGACGCGCAACGCCGTGGTGATGCGGGTCAGACGCGTGCCGAAGGTGAATATTTCTGCCCGGTCAGCACCCTGCACGGCGGCATGCGCCAGCTTGAGATAGTCCGCTGTGTGCAACTTCATCGAGCCTGAAACGTCGATGAGGATCAGCAGCTTGCGCGGCACGGTCTGGCGGCGGCGCAGCAGCGGCGAGGGGACATCGCCATCGGCGCTGACGATTTCCCTGAGCGAACGGCGCAGGTCGAGCTTGCCGCGTGAATGGGTGCGCACCATGCGGAAGGAGCGGCGGGCGGGGAGCGCGGATGACAGTTGGCGGCGAAAGGCGGTCAGCCTGTCATCGTCGCGCTGGAAGGCGCGGGTGCTCAACTGCTCCAGCGCCGAGGACAGTTCGCCGCCTTCCTGTTGCTGCTCGGCCTCGATCCGTTCGTCGTCGGCGCCGCCATCATCCTTGATGCGGGTCTCGTCGTCGGCGTCGCCTTCGACAACGGCTGATGTGTTGCCGTAAAAATAGCGTTGGAAGTGGGCCTCGAATTCGTCGCGGCGATCCGGCGGCGGCGCCAGCGTGGCAAGGGCCGCCTCGCGGATATCGGCCATCGAGCGGGGGCCAAGCAAGGTTATCGCCTGCATGAAGCCGGAGGCTTGTTCGGGGGCAATGGCGAAACCGTACTGGCGCAGCAGCCGGGCGAAGCCGAGGAAGGGTGCCGAGGCCGGAGGTAGGCTACGGTCGCGCGGCATGGCAGAAATATTCCGACCGTTGCGTTCCTTCGCGCCCCCCTCTGTCCTGCCGGACATCTCCCCCACGAGGGGGGAGATCGGATGTCATCCCGGCTTTCGCCAATCTCCAACGTAGTAGGGTTGAGCGAAGCCCCGAGGTTGCTAATCTCCCCCCTCGTGGGGGAGATGTCCGGCAGGACAGAGGGGGGCGCTGTCCCGCCGACGTTAGAGACAGAGGCTTGTTGACTCCCCGCATCACGCCAGCGCCTCCTTGACGATGCGGCCGAGCTCCGGAGCAATGTAGGACAGGTCTTCCTCGTCCTTGATCAGCACGCCGATGGCGCGGCGGAAGGCTTCCGGCCATGGGCTGCCGCCTTTTTCGAGGATTGTCGAGGCATTGGCCCATTCGACGGCTTCGGCGATGCCGGGTGGCTTGGCGAGCGGCCGGGCGCGGATGGTCTGTACAGCCGCCGCCACGGCGCGAGCAGTGGCCTGCGCCACATCGCCGGCGCGCAGCATGATGATGGCGGCCTCGCGTTCGGCGTCGGGATAGCCGATCCAGTGATAGACGCAGCGGCGGCGCAGCGCTTCGGCGAGTTCGCGGGTGCGGTTCGAGGTCAGCACGACGATCGGCTGTGCCTCGGCACGGATGGTGCCGCGCTCGGGAATGCTGATCTGGAAGTCGGAGAGGAATTCCAGCAGCAGCGCTTCGAATTCATGGTCCGAGCGGTCGATCTCATCGACCAGCAACACGCGCTGCTGCGGCGCCTTCAGCACTTGCAACAGGGGACGGGCGATGAGGAAACGGTCGTCATAGATGTCGATCTCGTGCTCGCCGGCATGACGGATGGCGAGCAACTGGCGCTGATAATTCCATTCGTAGAGCGCGTGCGCGGCGTCGATGCCTTCGTAGCATTGCAGCCGCACCAGATCGCGCCCGAGCAGCGCGGCGATCGCCTTGGCCGCTTCCGTCTTGCCGACGCCCGGCGCGCCTTCGAGCAGCAGCGGCTTGCCGAGCCGGATAGCAAGAAAGATGGCGGTGGCGAGGCTTTCGTCGGCCAGATAGCGCGAGGCGGCGAGATGCTGTGCCACCGCCTCCGGCGAGGTCGCGACAGTCTCGGTGTTCACCTCGGGCATTTTCGGCACTCAGTTCGCTTGCGCCTTCAGCGCCCGCAAAATGCGCTCCGGCGTGATCGGCAGCGTGTCGATGCGCACGCCCACGGCGTCGAAGACGGCATTGGCGACCGCCGGTATTTGCGGGTTGGCGCACATTTCGCCCGGCCCCTTGGCGCCATACGGTCCGTCGCCGGACGGACGCTCCAGAACGATGATTTCGGTCTCGGCGAGGTCGCCGGGACCGGGCATCAAATACTGGTTGAAATCGGTGCCGCCATGGTCGCGGTTGGGATAATAGGGCTCGGTCGCCTCGTAGAGTGCGTGGCTGATGCCCATCCAGGAGCCGCCGACCAGCTGCTGCTCGACCATTTTCGGGTTCAGCGCGCGGCCGATCTCGAAGACGTTCTTCACGGTGAGCACGGTCACTTCGCCGGTCTCATCGTCGACCTCGACTTCAGCGACCGTGCAGGCATGCGCGTAGCAGGTCGACGGCTTCATCGCGCCGGTTTCCTTCTCCGGATAGGAGCGCGGGATCAGGAACATGCCGCGCCCCGATATGGAGCGCCCGCGTTTGAAATGCGCCGACAGCGCGACGTCGAAGATCGAGATCGATTTCTGCGGCGCACCCTTGACCAATATGTTGCCCTGGCCGTCGGTTTCGAGGTCCGAGGCGTTCACTTCCAGCTCTTCGGCGGCCACTTCCAGCATCACCTGACGGGCCTCCATGGCGGCCTGGATCACGGCATTGCCAGCGCGGTGGGTGCCGCGCGAGGCGAAGGTGCCCATGCAGTGCGGGCCGGTGTCGGTGTCGGCGGTGTCGACGACGACGCGGTCGGTCGGCACGCCGATTGTCTCGGCGCAGATCTGCGCCATGATCTGCTTCATGCCCTGGCCGAGATCGACACTGGAAAGCGTCACCATGAAATTGCCGGTCGGGGTCGAATGCACCAGCGCCTGGGTCGGATCGCCGCCGAGATTCATGCCCGTGGGGTAGTTGATCGCGGCGACGCCGCGTCCGCGCCGGATCGCCATCTCAGGCTCCCTTCTTGTAGGAGGACATCGCCATGTATTTCTCCGCCACCGGCCAGTTGGCGGCGCGCGCTGCTTCCTGCATGCACTCGATCAGTGCCGCGCCCTCGGTCGGCTGGCGATGCGCTTTCATGTCGCCGTCACGATAAGCGTTGATGAAGCGGAATTCGAGCGGGTCCATGCCGATCAGCCGGGCCAGCTTGTCCATCTGCACTTCCAGCGCGAAGTCGCCGATGGTGACGCCGAAGCCGCGCATGGCCGACGACGGTGTGCGGTTGGTGTAGACGCAGTAGGTGTCGATCCAGACATTGGGGATGGTGTAGGGACCGGGATAATGGCCCGCGCCCTTCTGCGCGCCATAGGGCGAGTGGCGGGAGTAGGCGCCGGCATCGGTATAGCCTGTGACTTTCCGCGCTACGATGCGGCCGTCCTTCATGACGCCGTCCTTGATGACGATTTTTTCGGCCGCGCGCGGCGAGGAGATCTGCATCTCCTCCTCCCGGCTGTAGATAAAACAGACCGGTCGTCCGGTTAATTTTGCGCCGAGGACGGCGATCGGCTCGACGATGACATCGACCTTGCCGCCAAAGCCGCCGCCGACGGTGCCGCCGACGAAATGCAGCTTCGAGCCCGGCATCTGCAGGATGATCGAAGTGTTGTCGAGGGTGAAGAACATCGCCTGGGTGTTGGTGTAGCAGGTGAAGCGATCATTGCCTTCGGGCGCCACCACGCAGCCGGTGGTCTCGGTCGGCGCGTGCTCGATGGGCGAGGATTGATAGCTTTGCTCCAGCACGTGATCGGCCCCGGCAAACCCCGCCTCGACATCGCCGAAGCGCACCTTGCGGCACTCGCCTCTGTCATACAGGTAATAATTCTGGCCGTGATATTCGTTGACGATGGGCGCGCCGGGCTTCAGCGCTTCCTCCATGTCGAAGACCGCCGGCAGCACTTCGTAGTCGACCTTGACCTTGGCGGCGGCTTCCTGGGCGGCCCGTTCGGTTTCGGCCAGCACCGCCACCACGGCCTCGCCCTTCCAGCGCACCTTGCCGTCGGCCAGCACCGTCTCATCCTCGGGTCCGATCTGGATCAGGATCAGGATGGTGTAGACATTGTGCGGCACGTCCTTGGCCGTCAGCACCTTGACGACGCCCGGATGCATCTCTGCCTCGGAGGTGTCGATCGAGCGGATGCGGGCATGGTGGTGCGGGCTGCGCACCATCTTCAGATGCAGCATGCCGGGGAAGTTACGGTCGGCGAAGAAGGTGGTCTTGCCGGTGACATGGCCGGGCGAATCCGAGCGTGGCCGGGCCTGGCCGATCTCGTGCAGATCGTCCTTGCGGACATCGGCGAAGTAGCTCTTGCGCAGTTCCATTCTTTTGGTCCTCAGGCCGCGTTCTGCGAGTTGGCGCGGGCGGCGGTGAGCACCGCCTGGATGATCGGCTCGTAACCGGTGCAACGGCAGATGTTCCCGGACAGCGCTTCGACGACCTCGTCGCGGCTGGGGTTGGGCGTGTGGTCGAGCAGCACCTTGGCGGCCATGATCATGCCCGGCGTGCAGAAGCCGCATTGGCTGGCGAAAGTGTCGAGGAAGGCGCGCTGCAGCGGGTGCAACACGCCGCCTTCGGCAAGGCCCGATGTGGTGGTGATCGTTGCGCCGTTGCAGGTTTCGGCCAGCGTCAGGCAGGAGAGCCTCAACTCGCCGTCGACGATGACGGAGCAGGCGCCGCACGTGCCCTGGTGGCAGCCGCCCTTTGGCGAGGTGTCGCCGATCTTGTCGCGCAACGCATTGAGCAGCGTCGTGCCGCTGTCGACGAATTCGGCCTTTTCAGAGCCATTGAGCGTGAATTGAACCGGGACCTTTGCCATTCTTCCTCCTTGCGCGCCTGCCCCGCAGGGCAAGCGCGCGCCCCCCGACGTGTTCATTTTTGTGCTTGTCGTTCTCCCAGAACCGCTTCACACTTTTGGGCGACAGGCATCAGCCGAGCAGCAGCCGGCCGAGATGGACCGGCAGCACTTCGGCGCGGTACCAGGCGCTGGCGATGGGATCGGTGATCGGCGCGGCGCCTTCGGTGCAGGCGGCCAGCGCTGCCGCGATGCCGTCTTGATCAAGCGTTTTTCCCAGCAGTGCGTTTTCCGCCGCCTTGGCGCGCACCGGCCGATCGGCCATGCAGCCGAGCGCGATCCGCGCCGAGGAGACGGTCCCGTTTCCAGCCTGTTCCAGAACGATCGCAATGCTCAGCACCGAGACCCCCTTGGGCTTGACCCGAGACACTTTGAGGAAGCGGAAACTGCCGGCCCTCGGAAGCATGAAACTGACCGACGTGACGATGGCGCGGCTGTTGTCCCGCCCGGCCAGGAAGGTTTCGATGGGCGTGTCGCCGTCATCGGTGCCGACCGTTGCGTCGAGCGCCAGCAGGGCTACGGCAAAATCACCATAGGGCGACGGCGCGAACAGATTGCCGCCTACAGTCGCCATGTTGCGGATCGCCGGACCGCCGACGGCGCGCGCGGCCTTGGCAAGGGTACCGAGATCCGGGTGGCGGGCGATCTCCGCCATGGTCACCGAGGCGCCGATGCGGACCTTGCCGCCGCTGACCTCGATGGCCGACAGGGCCGGTTCGGTCGACCTGACAAGCCCGGAGACCGAGACGTCGCCTTCATTGGCCGCGCGGACCACGAGTGTGCCGCCGCCGAGATAGCGCGTGCCGGCGGATTTCAGCGCGGCGTTCGCGTCCTTTACCGTTGCAAAAGTCTGCAGCGCCAGCGCCATGGTCCGCTCCTTCAGCTCTGGCCGGCGAAATGGCTCTTCAGGGCATTGAAGCCGCCCTGGAAGACATTGGCGCCCATGCCCTCGGCCAGCTTGTCCGCATCCTCGGGGGCGGCGTCGAAGCTGGCGGTCCATTCGGCATAGGTGCGGTCGCCGTCGGTGACGCGCCTGAGCTGCAGCGTCGCCTTGTGGTTGGTGAGCGGCTGCGGCGTCTCCAGGATGGAATAGCTGACGAGGAAATCGTCATCGGAAAAGTCGAGCAGTTTTTCGCGCAGGCGGGCACCGCTGGCGAGCTGGAAGTTGCGTACGCAGCCGATCGTGGTCGCATCCTTGCCGTCCTCGATATGGCTCTCGACCATGCGCGGGTGCCAGCCCGGCAGCCCGTTGAAGTCGCGTATGCGCGCCCAGACCTTTTCGACCGGCGCGTCGATGACGCTGGAGATGGTGACTTTGGGCATATGGTGTTCCCTTGCGGAGTTCGTTGCGGCAAGGGTAGGGCGCTGGAGCGGGCAGCGCTTATCAATGCGTCTTGAGCGCGTATCAACCAGTCTGAAAAACAGATGGCGCCGACTCAGGCCGTGGCCCGCGCGGCCTCGCGGTAGAGCGTCGGCGGCACCCCGACATGGTCGCGGAAGAAGCGCGAGAAATTGCCCTGCGTGGTGAAGCCAAGATTGCAGGCGACCGAGATCAGCGGCTCCTGCGACCATTGCAGCTGCCGCACCGCTTCCTCCATTCGCAGCGTGTTCCAGTAGACGTTTGGCGTCAGATTGGTCTGTTCCTTGAACAAGGCGAAGAAATGCGGCCGCGACAGGCCGACGCTGCGGGCTACATCGTCGAAGGAGATGCGCTCGCAGACATTGGCCTTCATCAGCTGGATCGCCTTGCGGACGCGGAAATCCTGCATGGTGCTGATGCGGCCGCGCGCTTCCTGCGGCGCCGAGGCGTCGGCGGCATCGAGCACCGAGTCGATGAAGCGCTCGATCTCGTAGTTGGCGACGTCGTCGACGCTTTCATTGTCGGTGAGATGATCGAGCAGGCTGGCGGCGGCCTGGTGCAGCCACGGCTCGAGCGCGATCGCCGCCTGTGAGAACAGCGGCGCGCTGGACGGCAGGTCGCGGCGCCGGCGCGCCCAGTCCGGGTCGATGTAGAAGGCCAGGAACAGGCCCGGCCGTCCGTCCTGGGACAGGACGTGGCTATGCGGCTGGAGCGAGTTGATGCCGGCGGCGGTACCCGGGCCGAGGCGGACCGTCTCACGGCCGATGGTCATCTCGCCGGCGGTGCCTTCGAGCCAGATGATCAGATGCGCCTCGACATGGGCATGGGTGACGAAGTCGCTCGCGACATTCAGGACAGAAACATGTCCGAACCGGCCCCAGTAGAGCCTGATCGCTTCCGTCATGGGTATATCCTCCCGCAGGCGACTGGCCTCCCTTCGCCTGCAGGGGGATTGTGCGGCCGGTTTTCGGTATCCGTCAAGGCATCGGTTGTTGGCCGGAACCAATGGCGGTCGGCTTCAGCCGATTTTCAGACTGAGCGATAGGAACCAGAACGAATAGCGCTTCGACGACGTGCTCTCAGTCGCTGCGCCTGAAATTGCGGATGCGGTCGAACAGAACCGCCAGCAGGATGGCGCCGCCGATGAAGGTGCCTTGCCAGAAGGCGTTGATGCCAAGCAGGCCAAGGCTGTTTCGGATCACCTCGATGAGGGCAGCACCGACAATGGCGCCGAAGGCGGTGCCGACGCCGCCGGCCAGATTGGCGCCGCCGATGACGGTGGCGGCGATCACTTGCAGTTCCATGCCGTTGCCGAGATTGGTGGTGACGGCGCCGAGCCACCCGGTCTCGATGATGCCGGCAATGCCGGCTGACAGCGCCGAGATCATGTAGACGGCGACCTTGATCTGCTTGACCGGTACGCCGGTCAGCGTCGCCGCGTGCTCGTTGCCGCCAATGGCGAAGATATGGCGGCCGAACTTCGTCCAGCGCAGGATGAAGCCGGTGATCAGCGCCAGGATGATCATGTAGAGCACCGGATTGGCGATGCCGAACACCCAGGCGCCGCCGCCGAGCGCCAGCAGCTTGTTGTGGTCCGGCCCGAACTGGAAGACGACGGTGTTGTTTGAGGCGACCATGGCAAGGCTACGGGCGATCGACAGCATGCCGAGCGTCACCACGAAGGGCGGAAAGCCCAGGTAGGCGATAAAAATGCCATTGAAGGCGCCGATGACGAGCGCGGTGGCGATAGTGGCCAGAATGCCGATCTCTATCGAATAACCGGCATGCATGGTGACCGCCAGCACCATCGAGCACAGGCACAGCACCGAACCGACAGACAGGTCGATGCCGCCGGTGATGATGACGAAGGTCATGCCGAGCGCGACGATGGCGACGAAGGTGATGTTGCGGGTGATGTTGTAGAGGTTCTTGGAGGTGGCGAATGCGTCGGTGGCGAAGGACAGGAAAATACAGGCCAGGATGACGGCGATCACCACCCAGAAAGTCTGGCTGGAGAACAGGCGCGACAGGAAGGTGTGCTGCTTCTGCGCGATCGTCTGGTCAAGGGTGACTGCCATTATCGACCTTTCCTGCGCTGCCGATGCGCGGTGAAATCCGGGTTCGCCATTCTCATGCCACCTGCTCGATGGCGCCGGTGATCAGCCCGGTGACTTCCTCGGGCGAACTCGACGCGATCGCCTTGTCGGCGACCTTCCTGCCGCGCCGCATG
This sequence comes from Mesorhizobium sp. M8A.F.Ca.ET.207.01.1.1, assembly GCF_004794715.1. Classification (NCBI taxonomy): domain Bacteria; kingdom Pseudomonadati; phylum Pseudomonadota; class Alphaproteobacteria; order Hyphomicrobiales; family Phyllobacteriaceae; genus Mesorhizobium; species Mesorhizobium sp. M8A.F.Ca.ET.207.01.1.1. The sequence goes on from NZ_SRUS01000004.1 coordinate 594,058, forward strand.
ACGATGACGCGGTCGGCGACGTCGAAGACGTCGGGCATGCGGTGGCTGATCAGCACGACAGCGATGCCCTGGTCGCGCAGATGACGGATGAGGTTCAGCACTTCGGCGACCTGCCGCACCGAGATCGCCGCCGTCGGCTCGTCCATCAGCACGATCTTGGCCTGAGACAGCATGGTGCGGGCGATCGCCACCGCCTGGCGCTGGCCGCCCGACATCTGCTTGACGAGGTCGCGCGGGCGGGTCTCGGATTTCAGTTCGGCGAAGATCTGGCCGGCGCGCTTGTACATGGCGGCGTAGTCGAGGATGCGGAACGGGCCGACGCCGCGGCGCAATTCGCGGCCGAGATAGACATTGGCCGCCGCAGTCAGATTGTTGCAGAGCGCCAGGTCCTGGTGAACGATCTCGATGCCGTGCTGGCGCGCCTCGACCGGCTTATGCAGGATCAGCTCCTTGTCATCCATCCGCATCGTGCCATGGCTCGGCCGGAAATTGCCGGCTATCATCTTGACCAGCGTCGATTTGCCGGCGCCATTGTCTCCCATCAGGCCCACAACCTGTCCGGGCTCGATCGACAGCGACACGTCGTTGACCGCCTGGATGGCGCCGAAATGCTTCGAGATGTTGGTGAGTTCGAGAACCGCCACCAGTCTTTGCCTCCCATATCAGGCCCATCCGCCCGCGGACAGGCGACGGCATCCATTCGCCTTCCCAACTCCTCCCGGGACAGCGATGCCGTCATTTACGCGAATGGCGTCGCGGGCGTCAATTGTCGACGGGCAATTGTCAGACGAATAGTGGCGCGCTGTTTTTGAAAAATCAGTTTTGTAGGACAAATAGCAATTGACGTTGGCGGCAAGCCGTTATTAGTTGAGCGTCGGAGGAAGACATGCCGGCCTTGACGACGCCATCGGCGGCGCCACCGTTCGGAAGGTTTTGGCGATCGTGCGGCGTCATCGCTGAACTGGTCGCATCTGAAAATGCTTATCGGCCTGGCCGGATTGAATGAGCGCACGCGTCTCAGTCATCTCGCATCCTGGCTGGTTTGTGTGGCGGGCACGCCGTGTCCGTCTGTTTCCAAGGGAGGACTGACATGAGGAAAACAGTATTGCTCGCCGCCGTCGCCGCCATGGCGCTGGGCGCCGGGCCGGCTTTGGCCAAGAAGCAGCTCGTCATCGTGGTGAAAGGTCTCGACAATCCGTTCTTCGAAGCCATCCACCAGGGCTGCGAGAAGTGGAACAAGGAAAACGCCAGCTCGGAATATGAATGCTTCTACACCGGCCCGGCATCGACTTCCGACGAGGCCGGCGAGGCGCAGATCGTGCAGGATATGCTGAGCAAGGCCGACACGGTGGCGATGGCGATCTCGCCGTCCAACGCGCCGCTGATCGCGCAGACGATCAAGAGCGCCAATCCGTCGATTCCGATCATGACCGTCGACGCCGACCTCGCCAAGGAAGACGCGGCGCTGCGCAAGACCTATCTCGGCACCGACAACTATCTGATGGGCAAGAAGATCGGCGAGTACATCAAGAAGGCCAAGCCGAACGGCGGCACGATCTGCACCATCGAGGGCAATCCGGCGGCCGACAACATCCTGCGCCGCGCGCAAGGCATGCGCGACGCGCTGACGGGCAAGGAGGGCCTCGCGGCCCTTGCCGGCGAAGGCGGCTGGACGGAAGTCGCCGGCTGCCCGGTGTTCACCAATGACGACGGCGCCAAGGGCGTTCAGGCGATGACCGACATCCTCGCCGCAAATCCCAAGCTCGACGCGTTCGGCATCATGGGCGGCTGGCCGCTGTTCGGCGCGCCGCAGCCCTATCGCGACCTGGTCGGACCGCTGAAGGACCGGCTGGCCAAGAACGACTTCGTCATCGGCGCCGCCGACACGATCGGCGACGAGGTGGCGATCGCCAGGGACGGCCTTGTCACCGCGCTGGTCGGCCAGCGGCCCTTCGAAATGGGCTACAAGGCGCCATCGGTGATGATCGACCTGGTCACGGGCAAGAAGGTTGACGATCCGGTGTTCACCGGTCTCGACGAATGCACCAAGGACACGGTCGACACCTGCATCCAGAAGTAGGGTTTCGATCAGGGGCGCCCGCCAAGCGGGCGCCCCTCCACCTCGTCGGATGATTGGCGCAGACGCTTCAGGGGCCAGCGGCTCCGGCTTTGTCGCGCCCATGGTTTGGTTTTTCGGCAACGGGATCGGCGCGCCGCGCGGCTCCGGATCAATCCGGGCGACAGACGGCCGACCTATTGGAACGTGGATGCCGGACGAAAAGGCAAAGAAACAGGCTGGTCGGGCGAAGGCGCAAGCCAACCGCGATACGACGGTCGTCCGCAGGGCGGATGCGGCGCACTTTCCCGGATCCAGCGTTCATGCATCGCTCGCCAGCGAGATCGGGCTCAGAATCGTGCGCGGCGACTATCCGCCCGGCAGCATCCTGCCAAATGAGGCCAAATGGGCCGAAACCTTCAATGTCAGCCGTTCGGCGGTGCGCGAGGCGATCAAGATGCTGATGGCCAAGAGCCTTCTGGCATCGCGTCCCAAGATCGGCAGCTGGGTCGAGCCGAAGGAGCGCTGGAACCTGCTCGACCGCGACGTGCTGGCCTGGTACGCGACCGCACCGGATCGCGAGGCGTTCCTGCGCACCGTGCAGGAGTTCCGTCACATCATCGAACCGGAGGCCTCCGCCTTTGCCGCGATGCGGCGCAGCGACGAGGAGATGGCCGAGATCAGCCTGGCGTGCCGCGAGATGGGGGAGGCGGCCAACCTGGCCGAGCGCATCCGTGCCGATACGCGCTTCCACCTCGCCATCCTGCGGGCGTCGGGCAACGACCTGCTGGTGCCGCTCGGCGTGCTGATCGAATCGGCGCTCGACCATCTCTTCGCTTTCACCACGCGCCAGGTCGGCGATCAGCGGCGGGCGCAGAATCTGCACGAGGCGATCGAGAAGAGCATCCGCCTGCAGCGGCCGGCAGCCGCCCGCAACGCCGTGCACAAGCTGCTCGCCGACACCGATGAGGGGATCGGAAGGGGCCGGCGGTAAGGCCAGCCGTCCGGGGCCTCAGATCGTCTGCTTCTTGCCATCCTTCATCGGCATCAGGTCGATACCATTCACCTTGGCGATATGGGTCGCCAGCATCGGCACGAACTGCTCGGCCGGCCCGGTGGCATGGGCGCCGGCGAAGGAATTCTTGGTGGCGTTGCCGAGCGGGTTGGCGATGCCCGCCGCGCCCGCCATCGATTCCAGATAGGTCAGGTCCTTGAAGGCATTGGCGATGGTGAATTTGTGGGCGTCGCGGTCGCCTTCCAGCGTCCAGCGCATGAAGGTCTGGTAGAAGCCGCAATCCATGCGGCCGTTGCGGATGACGCTGTCGAAACGCGGCGGCGAGATGCCGACCTTCTCGGCCAGCGCCAATGCCTCGGAATAGATGGCGGCGTAACCGAGCGAGATGAAATTGTTGAGCAGCTTCATGCGATGGCCGTCGCCGGTGTCGCCGATATGGACGATGCGGCCAGCCCAGGTGTCGATCACCGGCTTGACCCTGGCGAAGACGGCGTCGGGCGCGCCGACCATGGCGTCGAGCGTGCCTTCCCACGCTTCCTTCGGCGTGCGGCTTAGCGGCGCGTCGACATAGTCGACGCCGAGCGCCTTGAGTTCGGCCGCGAGCGCCACCGTCGAGACCGGATCCGAGGTCGAGCAGTCGACGACGACCGACCCCTTCTTCAAACCCTCCTTGAGGCCGCCGGGACCGCGAATGATGGCCTCCACCTCGCGCGAGCCGGTGACGCAGATGAAGACGATATCGGATGCGGCCGCCACGTCTCGGGAGGTCGATGCCTCACGAGCGCCCCGGCCGAGAAGATCCTCCGCCGGCTTGCGGTTCTTGCGGCCGAGAAAGGTCAGGGAATAGCCCTTGTCGACGATGTTCTTGGCGATGCCGTGACCCATCAGGCCAAGGCCGACAAAGCCGATTGTCTCGCTGGTGGCGGTGGTGTTCATGCTGTCTGTCCTGTCCTGTGATTATCGATAATGTTGCCGCTGTTTTAGCCATAGACGGTTGCAGAAAGCAATATTGTCTGACAATAGACGTAAATCCCAGGACTTTCGTGGAGACCAGAAATGACCAAGCGGATCATGTTCACCGGCGGCAGCGGCAAGGCTGGACGCCACGTCGTGCAATATCTGGTGGAGCAGGGCTGCCAGGTGCTCAACATCGACACCAAACCGCTCGACAATCCCAAGGTGCGCACGCTGATCACCGACATCACCGACAGCGGCCAGGTGTTCAACGCGCTGTCGAGCTATATGGGGCTGCACGAATTCGATCCGTCGCTGCGGCCGCAGCCCGTCGACGCCGTGGTGCATTTCGCCGCCATCCCACGCATCATGATCACACCCGACAACGAGGTGTTCCGCATCAACGCGATGGGCACCTACAACGTCATCGAGGCCGCGGTGAAGCTCGGCATCCGCAAGGTGATCATCGCTTCCAGCGAGACGACCTACGGCCTGGTGTTCGCCAACGAGCCGCGCGACCCCACGCATTTCCCGCTCGACGAGGAGTATGACGTCGATCCGATGGACAGCTATGCGCTGTCCAAGATCGTCAACGAGAAGACGGCGCGCGCCTTCGCGCAGCGCAATGGCACGGACATCTATGCCTTGCGCATCGGCAACGTCATCGAGCCGCATGAGTATTCGCTGTTTCCGAAATGGTTCGCCGATCCGGGCTTCCGCAAACGTATCGCCTGGAGCTATATCGACGCGCGCGACCTTGGCCAGATCACGCTGCGCGCCATCGAGAAGGATGGGCTGGGCTACCAGGTATTCAACGCCGCCAATGACGACACCTCGTCCGATCTGCCGACCGCCGAACTCCTGAAGCGGTTCTATCCCGGCGTGCCGGTCAAGGGCGAACTCGGCGAATACGAGACGCTGCTATCGAACCGCAAGGCGCGCAACATGCTCGGCTTCCGGCCGGAGCATAGCTGGCGCAAATACGTCAAGACCGCCTGAGCGAGGTCGAATCGCGCTGGGTTGTGCATAGAAGCCGGCTTTGCCGCCCAATGGCCGCACCGCGCTTGACAGCTTCCCTAAACCGGCCTTTCTGGAATTCATGCGGGACGCGAGGCCGAACAAGGAAAAATCGCCCAAAAAGGCTGTAGCCGCCGAACGCCCGGCCGGTGTTCGCCGGCCCGACGCGGCGCGCATTCCCGGCTCCAGCGTACACACGTCGCTGGCCAGCGAGATCGGGCTCAGGATCGTGCGCGGCGACTATCCGCCCGGCACCATCCTGCCCAATGAAGCCAAGTGGTCGGAGACCTTCAGCGTCAGCCGGTCGGCGGTGCGCGAGGCGATCAAGATGCTGATGGCCAAGAGCCTCCTGGCATCGCGCCCCAAGATCGGCAGTTGGGTCGAACCGAAAGAACGCTGGAACCTGCTCGACCGCGATGTGCTCGCCTGGTACGCGACGTCGCCCGACCGCGAGGTGTTCCTGAGGACGGTGCAGGAATTCCGCCACATCATCGAGCCGGAAGCGACCGCCTTTGCCGCCATGCGGCGGACCGACGAGCAGATGGCCGAGATCAGCCAGGCTTGCCGGGAGATGGGCGAGGCGAAAAGTCTGCAGGAACGGACCCGCGCCGACACCCGCTTCCACCTCGCAATCCTGCGTGCCTCCGGCAATGACCTGCTGGTCCCGCTCGGTGTGCTGATCGAATCCGCCTTCGATCACCTGTTTGCCTACACGACCCGCGAACTCGACGATTTGCAGCTCGCCCAGAAGATGCACGAGGCAATCGAAAAGAATATTCGCCTGCAGCGGCCGGATGCGGCGCGCAATGCCGTGCGCAAGCTGCTGGCCAATACCGATAACGTCATCCGTTCGCGATAGGTTTCCGCGAGACCGCCGTTGGGCGTAGGTGTTTCCGTCTTGCCGGATCGAAGCAATTTCGGAGCCGCCACCGTCAAAAAACTCAAAAGCCTGTGTCGGATCGGCCGTGTGATAACCGTCCTTGGGGTATCGAACAGAGACCACGAAGGAGTATCGACATGCCCAGCACCGTTCGTCTGCATCGCGTTCTGACCACCAGCCCGGAGAAGGTCTACCGTGCGTTCCTCGAGGCCGATGCGCTTGCCAAATGGCTTCCGCCGAACGGCTTCACCTGCACGGTCCATCACTTCGAGGGCAAGGTCGGCGGCACGTTCAAGATGTCGTTCCGCAACTTCACCACTGGCGACAGCCACTCATTTGGCGGTGAGTATGTCGAGCTCGTCGCGGGCGAACTCCTGCGCTACACCGACAGGTTCGACGATCCCAACTTGCCCGGCGAGATCGAGGTGACCGTGACGTTGAAGAAAGTGTCCGTGGGCACCGAAGTGAACATCACCCAGGCCGGTATCCCGGATGTCATTCCGGCGGAAGCTTGCTATCTCGGCTGGCAGGAATCGCTGCGGAACCTGGCCAGGCTCGTCGAACCCGAAATCAAGCAATAGGACGCCCTAATCAGTCAGGAGCCATTGGCGGGCGAAGGCGGCTAGTCCTCCTTTGGCCGCCCGAATGCGGTGCGCAGTTCATCCTTGGCGTCCTCGAGGACCTTCTTGCGCGCCGCGGGCAGGTTCTTGCCGGCCCTGTTGATGTAGAAATTCAGCATCGACATGGCGGATTGGAAGGGCTCGGCCTTGCGACGGTGGCTGTGTTCGGCCGACCGCTTGAGCGAGGCGGCGATCTTCCTGGCGTCGTCGGATTCGAAGACATGCCGCTCGAGATCCATCGCATCGCTGTGCTCGGTTACCTCGGCCGACCATTTCTGCTTGGTGGCGGTCATGGCTGGACTCCTTTGCGGGGTTGCTGATCGGAAACTCCACACATGGATGTCGGTTCCCACCTGCCTTTCCGCTCTGGAGCCACGGATTTGCCTGTCGTGGCGCTGCTATGGACGGGGAATGCGCGGATAGTGGCGACAACGGCGACCGGTTTTCGAGACCGCCGACAGGAAACGCCTTTGACCCGAACCGACTTGAGCCGGCCCAGTCCCGGTATCGACAGTTCCTACGCCTGGATGCGGCTGGCCATCTCGATGCTGCTGGCGACAATCGGCGCGGTCGGCATGTGGGCCGTTGTCGTGGTGCTGCCGGCGGTACAGGCCGAGTTCGGCGTCGACCGCGCCGCGGCATCCATGCCCTACACCGCGACCATGGTCGGCTTTGCCGCCGGCAATGTGCTGGTCGGCCGCGCCATCGACCGCATGGGTTACTGGATTCCGGCGCTGTTCTCCTCGATCGCGCTCTCCGCCGGCCTCCTGCTCGCGGCGCTGTCGACCTCGATCCTGCAATTCACCCTTGCCCAAGGGGTGCTGATCGGTCTCGGCACATCGGTGATCTTCGGACCGTTGATCGCCGATATCTCGCACTGGTTCAATCGTCGCCGCGGCGTCGCCGTCACGGCGGCGGCGGCCGGCAATTACCTCGCCGGAGCGATCTGGCCCACCATCATGCCGACGCTGATCAAGGCGGAAGGCTGGCGCTTCACCTATGCGGCAATCGGCGTCTTCTGCCTGGTCACCATGGTGCCGCTGGTGTTGTTGCTGCGGCGCGGCGCGCCGGAAGCGGCTGCCGCCGGCTCGCCCGGAAGCCGGTCGGTGCAGCCGATTCCTATATCGCCGGGGGCCATGCAGGCGCTGCTGGTGGTCGCCGGCTTGGGTTGCTGCGTGGCGATGTCGATGCCCCAGGTTCACATCGTCGCCTATTGCATGGATCTTGGCTACGGCATGGCGCATGGCGCCGACATGCTGTCCATCATGATGGCGGCGGGCGTCGTCAGCCGGCTTGCCTCGGGCTTCGTCGCCGACCGCATCGGCGGCGTCAAAACCCTGCTCATCGGCTCGGTGCTGCAATGCCTGTCATTGCTGTTCTATATCCCGTTCGACGGGCTCGCCTCGCTCTATGTCGTGTCGCTGGTCTTCGGACTGTCACAGGGCGGCATCGTGCCTTGCTACGCGATCATCGTGCGCGAATACCTGCCAGCCAAGGAGGCCGGCCAGCGCATCGGCATCGTCATGATGGCGACGATTTTCGGCATGGCTATCGGCGGCTGGATGTCGGGCTGGATCTACGACCTGACCGGCTCGTACGCCGCCGCGTTCCTGAACGGCATCGCCTGGAACCTTTTGAACATACTGGCGATCGGCCTGTTCATGTGGAAGGCGAGGCACAGGGCCGCCTTAGCCGCCTGAGGAAGGCCAGGCACAGCCACTCAGTGGCTCGGCTTGACAACAGCCAGTCCCTGCGCGACGCCAGGGGCCGATGGGTGCGGCAACAGGCCGGTGAGATGGCGACAGCTGGAAATATCGCATTGCGGGCGCGCTTCGATGGCCATGCGCATGGGCCAAGGCCTTGATCAAGCCGCGCTCGCGCCGGGGCGGAGGCCGCCCGACCATATCGGATGTGGCACGCAAGGCAGGCGTCGGCGCCATCACCGTTTCGCGCGCGTTGCGCGAACCGGAGCGCGTTTCCGAGGAACTGCGCCGCCAGATCCTGGCCGCCGTCGAAGAGCTTGGCTATGTGCCGGACCCGAACGCACGCGCGTTGGCCTCGGCGCGAGCGGAAGTGTTCGGTGTGCTGGTGCCTTCGCTGACCAACAACGTCTTCGCCGAGGTGGTGCGCGGCATCTATGACAGCCTGTCGGACAGCCCCTTCCGCATCCAGCTCGGCAACACGCATTATTCCGGACTGGAGGAAGAGCGGCTGCTGCAGCTGTTCGGCTCCCAGCGGCCGGCAGCGCTGATCGTTGCCGGCATCGACCAGACGCCCACCTCGCGAAAACTGTTGGAGAATGCCGGTTGCCCGGTGGTTCAGGTGATGGAGACCGGACCCGATCCCGTGGACATGATGGTCGGCTTCTCGCATCTCGACGGCGGCAGGACGGCGACCGAGCACCTGATCGAGGCGGGGTATCGCCGGATCGGTTTCATCGGTGCACGCATGGATCCGCGCTCGCAGCGGCGCCTCGCCGGTTACCGCGCGGCGATGGAGAGGGCCGGGCTGTTCGACCCGCGCCTGGTCACCACCACGCCGGTGCTTTCCAGCGTGCCGCTTGGCCGCGAATTGTTCCGCGACGCCCTTGCCAAGATGCCGACGCTCGACGGCGTGTTCTGCAACAATGACGACATAGCGCTCGGTGTGCTGTTTGAATGCCATCGCGCCTCGATCGAGGTGCCGAAGACCATCGGGATTGTCGGCTTCAACGATCTCGACATGATGGAGGTGGCTTTTCCCTCGATCACCAGCATCCGCACCCATCGCTACGAAATCGGCAGGCGCGCGGTGGCCATGGCGCTGGCGGCGATCGCCGGTGATCGGCCGCAGGAGCGTGTCGTCGACCTCGGCTTCGAACTCAAGCGGCGCGAGAGCACGGCACGTTGAAGCATTTTAGATCCCGCTGAAATCAGCCTTTACAGGCATTCTTGGTAGCGCTACCATTCGAACCGGCATGAAGTCTAATCGCTGTTTATTATACATAAGCGACAGAATTTTCCTTGTTTATTATTGATAATATGATACTTTCGTTGCAGCTTAAGGAAGCAACGAGGAGGGAGAGGTCGGTGCTGGCCACCTGACGTGCGCGGCCGGCCAGGGCGGGAGGTGCTGGGGCGAACACGTCATTCTACTGCAGCTAAACAAACAAGTCAGAACTGCAACTGGGAGGAATATCGATGATCAAGTCACTCGTTGGTGGCATCGTTGCCGCCACTGCATTCGTCATGTTGAGCTCAGCGGCGATGGCCGCAGGCCCGGAAATCGTCAAGGGACCGGCAGCCGAGCCGGACTGCTTTGCCCCATGGGCAGCCGATACGCAATTCTTCAAGTTCCCCAAGAAGGCCGGACCATACCGAGTTGCGCTGGCCAACGGCTATATCGCCAACACCTGGCGTATCCAGATGGTGCAGACCGCGAAGGCGTATGCGGCACAGCCGGATGTCGCCAAAAAGCTGAAGGAATTCAAGGTCGTGTCGACGGGCGAGGACGTCCCGGCGCAGATCTCCGCGATCAACAATTTCATCGATTCCGGCTTTGACGCGATCGTCGTCAACGCGCAGAACCCAACCGCATTCGGACCGGTCATCAAGCGTGCGAAGGAGGCCGGTGTCGTGCTGGTCGCCTTCGACAACATCCTCGACACCAAGGATGCGATCAACGTCAATGTCGATCAGAAGGGCCTTGGAGCATTGTGGGGCAAGTGGTTGGTCTCACATGTCCCGAACGGCGGAAAGGTGCTCGAAGTGCGCGGCGTCGCCGGCACTTCCGTCGACACGGACCGTCATGCCGGCATCCACGAGGTCCTCGACGGCTCCGGCAAGAAATGGGAAGTCACCGAGGTGGTCGGCAAATGGGACGACGGCGTTGCCCAGAAAGCCACGGCGGACGCGATTGCCACAAACGGACCGTTCGACGGCATCACCGGGCAAGGCGGCGACACCGGCATCGTGCAGGCGATGATGGATGCCAAGCATCCATTCGTTCCGTTCGGCGGCGAGACGGAGAACGGTTTTCGCAAGTTCTGTGCCGCGCATGCCGGCGACGGCTTGAAGTGCTCTTCGGCTGGCACCGGCCCCGCCCAGGTGGCGGTGGCAATCAAGACGGCAATCGCGGCCCTCGAAGGCAATGTCGTGCCGCAATCGGTGAAGCTGCCGCTGGCTATTGTGGAGGATCCGAACTTCAAGGCTGGCCAGGATTTCTTCCCCGACCAGTCCGACAATTTCTTCGTCGGCAACTCCTTCCCAACCTGCGGCATCAATTTCAGCGCCCAGGAAATCATGGGGCAGACCAAGGAAAACCAGTAGGCTCACTGCTATCGCCGGCGCCGCGGGTCAACCCGCGGCGCCAGCCCTGAAATCCCATGATTGCCCCTGGGAGGGTTGATGGACGGTGCGGCTCCACTCTTTCGCATGGAAGGCATTTCCAAGCGCTATGGCGGCGTGCGGGCGCTGGAAAAGGCCGAGCTGACGGTCGAGACCGGCAGCATCCATGCCATCCTCGGTGAAAACGGGGCTGGCAAGTCGACGCTGATCAAGGTCATGGCGGGTGTCGTGGCGCCTGATGAAGGCCGCATGATGCTGGATGGGCGCGAAGTGACCTTCGCTTCGCCCGGTGCGGCGAACAAGGCCGGCATCGTTTGCATCTTCCAGGAATTGTCGCTGATCCCCGAACTCAGCGTTGCCGACAACATCGTCATTTCGGATCCACCCAAACGCTTCGGCATGATCGACCGCAAGGCACAGCGCCGCATCGCCGAGGACGCGCTGGCGCGGGCGGGCGCCGCCGATATCCATCCGCTGGCGCTGGTCAAGGACCTGCCGCTGTCGCGGCGGCAGATGGTGGAGATCGCCAAGGCCCTGGCGCGCAAGCCACGTATCCTCATCCTCGACGAGGCGACATCGGCGCTGACGGCTGCGGACGTCTCGAAGATTTTCGCTGTGCTGAAGCGGCTGCGCTCGGAAGGGCTGGCGCTGCTCTACATCTCGCACCGCATGAACGAAATCGCCGAACTCGCCGATCACTGCACGGTGTTCCGCAATGGACGCAACGTCGCCAGCTACAAGGCCGGCTCGAAGAGCGACAACGAGGTGGTCGAACTGATGATCGGCCGCGAGTACAGCCATATTTTTCCGCCCAAGCCGCCGGCGGCACCGGCCAACGCCGCCCCCAGGCTCGAGGCGCGCAAATTGTCCTGGGCCGACCGGTTGGACAACATCTCGCTGACCGTCAGGGCAGGAGAGGTCGTCGGCCTCGGGGGGCTCGACGGCCAGGGCCAGCGCGAACTGCTGCTTGCTTTCTTCGGTGTGCTGCGTGGCCTCTCCGGCGAGGTGCTGATCGACGGCAAGCCGGTGACGATCACCAGCCCGGCGGCGGCCCGCGAGGATGGCATCGGCATGGCGCTCATCCCGGAAGACCGCAAGACCGAAGGCCTGATGCTGCCGATGACGGTGCGCGAGAACCTGTCCTTCGCCGCGCTCGACCGGCTGTCGAAAGGGGGCATCATCGACCGCGCCACCGAGCAGCGGCTGATCGACGACATGGTCGGCCTGCTGGCGATCAAGACGGCCGGTCTCGACATCCCGGTCGGCGCGCTGTCGGGCGGCAACCAGCAGAAGGTGGTCATCGCCAAATGGCTGATGCGCCAGCCGCGCATCATCCTGCTCAACGATCCGACGCGCGGGATCGATGTCGGCACCAAGCAGGAAATCTATCAGCTGATGCGCAAGCTGGCGGACGCGGGCGCGGCGATCCTGTTCTATTCGACCGATTATGACGAGTTGATCGGCTGCTGCGACCGCGTGCTGGTGCTCTATGACGGGGCGGTCAAGCGCGAACTGGTCGGCGCCGAGATCACCGAACGGGCGCTGATATCGAGCGCGCTCAACATCCATGGCGAGGAGAGCCCGGTGGGCCTGGGAGCGGAAGCGTGAAAGATTGGCGCTACTGGCTGGCCGAGCAGCGCGGAACGCTGCTGGCGCTCGGCATCTTCATCGTCATGTTCGTCATCTACACCTCCAACCATCCGGCGGGCTTCACCGCCAATGTCGTGCAGACGGCCGCGAACAAGGGCGTGCTGCTTGCATTCGTCGCCATGGCGCAGACACTGGTCGTCATCACCTCCGGCATCGACCTGTCCGTCGGCATGATCTTCCTGCTCACCAACTGCCTGGCCTCCTGGCTGGTGGTGGGCACGCCGATGCAGACCACGCTCGGCGTCATCGCCGTGCTGGCGGCGGGCCTTCTGTGCGGCGCCATCAACGGCGCCATCGTCATCTATGGGCGGCTGCAGCCGATCGTCGCCACCATCGCCACCGGCGCGGTCTATTACGGGGTGGGCCTCCTGCTGCGGCCGTTCCCGGGCGGCTCGGTCAACGAAGACCTGGCCGATGCCATGACAGGACGTTTGTTCGATCTGGTGCCGGCAAGCCTGGTCGTGCTGCTGGCGGTCGTGCTGTTGATCTGGGTGCCGTTCAGCCGTTCGGTACTCGGCCGTGCCGCCTACGCGGCCGGCTCTTCGGAAACGGCTGCCTACATGTCTGGCGTGCCGATCCGGCGCGGCAAGTTTGCCGCCTACACACTGGCCGGCCTGCTGGCCGCGATCGGCGGGCTGTTCCTCACCTTCTTCACCTATACGGGGGAGGCAGCCTATGCCAGCGGCAACGCCTACACGCTGTTTTCGATCGCGGCCGTGGTGCTGGGTGGCGTCTCCTTGTTCGGTGGCAAGGGCAGTGCCATCGGCGCCATCTTCGGCGCGCTGGCCTTCCGCACGATCGGCGATCTTCTGTTCGTCTTCGACTTCGATCCGCTCTGGCAGCCGCTGTTCCAGGGCGTTATCCTGCTGGTCGCCGTCAGCCTCGGCGCCTTCGCCCTGTTTCGGGTCCGCAACCGGCTGGAGTGGTTCCTGTGAGCGAGACGACTTTGGGCGGCATTGCCGGCCGCATGCCGAAATTCATCCGCCGCGCCGATCCGGCGGTGCTGACGGCCTTTGCCTGCATCGTGGTGCTGCTGTTGGTGGGCAGCCTCTATTCGCGCAGCTTCCTGTCGCCTGAATATCTCTTGCAGCAGCTCAAGGTGGCTTCGTTCCTTGGCGTCATTGCCACCGGCATGATGCTGGTCATCCTGCTCGGCCAGATCGACCTGTCGGTGCCGTGGTCGGTGGCGGCGGGCGCGATGATGGCCTGCGCGGCGGCGGCCTATGGTCCGGCCGGCGTGGCGCTGGCGATCCCGTTCGGCATCTTCTGTGGCGTGCTGATCGGCGTCGTCAACGGCATTGGCGTCGCCTATCTGCGCATCCCCTCGATGATCATCACGCTGGCCACCAACGCCGTCGCGCAAGGGCTGATGGTGGTCTACACCGGGGGATTCTCGCCGCAGGATTCGGCCACTGGCGCCATGCGCTACCTGGCCACCGGCTTCACCATTCCGGGCGTCCCCAACGCGGTCATCATCTGGGCGCTGATCGGGGCCGCGATGGTGTTCGTGCTGACCCGCAGCGGTTTTGGCCGCGCGGTCTATGGCATCGGCAACCGCGAGCGCGCCGCCTATCTCTCCGGCATCGACACAAGACGCGTGGTGATGATCGCCTTTGCCGTCTCCGGCGGGCTCTCCGCCTTTGGCGGCGTGCTGCTGGCGGGTTACGCCTCCAAGGCGGCGCAATCTATGGGGGATGCCTATCTGCTGCCGTCGATCGCGGCCGTCGTGCTCGGTGGCACCTCGATCCTGGGTGGGCGCGGCTCCTATCTCGGCACGGTCGCGGGCGTGATCCTGATCACGCTGCTGCAATCCATCCTGTCGGTCATGCAGATGCCCGAGGCGGGACGGCAGATCATCTATGGCGTCGTCATCGTCGCCATGCTCCTTCTCTACGGCCGCGCGCCGGCGAGCCGCTGACGGTGGACGAAAAGGCAGCGCAGGCGCCGACGGGCGCTTCCGGTTTGGCACCTCCGGCTATCGTGGTGATGGGCGTCGCCGGCTGTGGCAAGTCAGCCTTCGGTCTCGCGCTGGCCGCCGCGCTGGGTGCCGTCTTCATCGAGGGCGACAGGCTGCATCCGCCCGAAAACGTCGCCCGCATGGCGCGGGGCGAGCCGCTCACCGATCAACTGCGCGAGGGCTGGCTCGACGCGATCGGCGAGCAGATCGCGGCGTCGATAGGCAACGGCCAAGGTGTGGTCGCCGCCTGCTCGGCGCTGAAGCGCGGCTATCGCGAGCGGCTGCGCGGCTTTTGCCCCGATATCGTCTTCCTCTATCTGGAGATCGATCCGGCCACCGCGCGGCGGCGCGTCGGCAATCGCAAGGGCCATTTCATGCCGGCAAGCCTGGTCGACAGCCAGTTCGCCATCCTGGAGCCGCCGGGCCAAGACGAGCGGGCATTGACGCTCGACGCGACGCAGCCGGTCGACGAACTCGTCACCCAGGCATTGCGCTCGATGCGCCGCTCATGAGCCTTCTTCTCCGCTGATGCCGATGCCGTCCTGAGCTTCGGTCAACCGCTCATGGCGCGACCAGGACATCATCTGCTCGGGGCACTGCTTCAGCGCCTCCAGCAAGCGGTCGCGTTTCAGCAGGATGTAGTGTGCTTGCAGGGCCATGTTCTTGGCTCCGTCCCTGGTTGTGTTCACTGCCGTGACCGCCGGTGCTGGCGGCACCAGTTCGGGGCTCAAGACGGCCCGGTATTGCCGGAAGGGCACGTCCTCGAAAGTCGACATGGCAAACAGGGCCGTCTTGCCTCGGGCGGCGAAATTCGCCGGTGCCGAGGCAAGGTGGGTCCAGCCGCTTTCGCCCAGTGCGGTTTCGGTGAAGGTCGAGCCGGCGTGGATGGTGTTGGTCATCAGCACGACGCCGTTCTGCTTCAGCATCTTCTGAATGCGGATGGTGACCTGATAGGCGTCGTCACGGTCGAAGACGATTCGGCTTTTCAGGAACCGGTTCTCGACATGAATCATTGGCGGGTTGAGGAAGCGCTGGCCGAACACCGTCTCGGACACGCCATGCGTGTTGACGCTGACCTGATGCGCTTCGATGCCGGCCTCGTGTATGGCGCGCTTGCCGATCATCGTCTGGGCGGTGAACTGATCGCACCAGAGGATCGCGCCGTGGCCGCGTTGCAAGGCTGCCTGCAAGCCTTCGAGGCCCTCCAGCCGGATCGTCGGCGTCCAACGGCCGGCGACCAGATGCGCGGCAAGTTGCATGCGGCGGCGATGGCGCGCCGTGAGCATTGCCTCGAACAGCTTGCGCGCATCGATGCCGTCGCCGAGCACCGCGCGCGTTGCGGCGGCATAGGCGCGGAAGTCCTTGCGCATATGGCGCTTCAAGCGAAACCTCGACGCCCAATCGCAGATCGGCGACCACCAGCGCACCGGCAGCGCTGCCGCGACCGCGAGGTAGAAGAGGGTAATCAGGCTTTCGCGAAGATCCCTGGTGGAGAAGCGGCGGAGCCTGCCGGGATTGGCCAGCTTGCGGCTGAAGAAGCGCACGTCCTCGGCATATTCGGGAACAAAGACGTCGGCGATGATTTCGGTGCGAAAGCTGGCTGCCGATGGCTGCTTGCGGGCGGCTTTTCGGGATTTCGTAAACCTCGACAGCCTCATCCACCCGGCTCTAGATTTGTGAAGTCAACTCGACCGGGAAATCGTCATTATCGGCATCGCGCATGGCGGCGAGGCTACGGTTGTCCAGCACCTCGGCGATCGCCTGGCGCACTTCCAGCATCATGTGCCGGACCTGGCAGGTCGCTTCGTCGCAATCCTCGCAGCGCTGATACTGCGTGCGGCTGGCGCAAGGTATCGGCGCCAGCGGCCCGTCGAGCACGCGCACGACATGGCCGATCTTGATCTCGGAAGCCGGGCGGGCGAGGCGATAGCCGCCTTCCTTGCCCTTGCGGCTCTGGACGAAGCCGGCGTTGCGCAATTCGCCCAGTATGGCATCGAGGAATTTCTTCGGGATGTTGTTGGCGACGGCGATGTCGTTGACGAAGGCCAGTTGGCCAACCGGAAGATTGGAAAGATGCACGAGGGCCTTGAGGCCGTATTTGCCTTTTTTCGTCAGCATGCCCTGATAACCCGTTGAAGCCCCAACCACCCCGCATCTGGCGGCTGTTTGTGTGCAAATGATGACGGCATTGCTTCCTCACGCCGCCGTTTCGCGAAAACAAAGCCATTGGAACGCATGTTAGGCACAAACGCGTTGATTCTTTGTAACGTTTTGCACGGAGGGCGCCGGATTTGCCTTATCGCCTGCATAAACAAGAAAAGCCGGCCCACGGCCGGCTTTTCTGATCGTTCTAACGGTCCGCGGAGATTTTAGCGGCTGCCATAGGCCTGGTCGAGCAGGCCGCCGGCGGCGAAATGCTCCTTTTGGACCTTGTCCCAACCGCCGAAGACGTCTTCCACCGTCAGCAGGCGCACATCCGGAAAATCGGCCTTGTATTTGGCCGCGACAGCCGCGTCGCGTGCGCGCAAGCCGTTGTCGGCGGCGATGCCCTGGCCCTCGGGCGTATAGAGAAAGTCGAGATAGCTCTTGGCCAGATCGCGCGTGCCGTGCTCGTCGGCGACCTTGTCGACGATCGCTACCGGGAACTCCGCCAGAAGGCTGACCGAAGGCGTGACCTGCTCGAATTTGTCGTCGCCATATTCCTTGCGGATGCCGCGCGTCTCGGATTCGAAGGTGATCAGCACGTCGCCGATCTCGCGCTGCACGAAGGTGGTGGTGGCGGCGCGCCCGCCTGTGTCGAAGATCGGCACGTTGTTGAACAGCTTGGTGATGAACTCCTTCACCTTGGCGTCGTCGCCCTTGAAGGCTTCCTTGGCGTAGGCGGTGGCCGCGAGATAGGTGTAGCGCGCATTGCCCGACGTTTTCGGGTTGGGGAAGATCACCTGCACGTCGTCGCGCACGAGATCGTTCCAGTCCTTGATGTGCTTGGGGTTGCCGGCACGGACGAGAAACGACGGCAGCGAATAGAAGGGCGAGGCATTGTCGGGAAAGTCCTTCTGCCAGTCGGCGGAGACAAGGCCCTTCTTGACCAGGAAGTCGACGTCGGTAACCTGGTTGAAGGTGACGACATCGGCGCCGAGGCCCTCGGCGATGGCGCGCGCCTGCGCCGAAGTGCCGGCATGCGACTGGTCGACGGTGACGCCCGGATGCTCTGATATGAAGGCCTTGTTGACCTGCACGAACAGTTCGCGGCCGACGTCATAGGAGGCGTTCAGCAGCTTGTCGGCCGACCAGGCTTGGGAGGATGCGAGGAGGAGACCGGCGGCGGCAACGCCGAGGAAAAATCGCTTCATGAAAAGGCTCCGGATGTAATGCTCTATTGCCAGACCATAGCCGGGGCGCGAAGGAGCGGCGAGGCATGGATTCAGGACTAGACCAGTGTTGCTAGAAAACTGTTTCCCAAACAGACATATCGTAGTTTTTTCTTTCACCTTTTGAGGTCGGTCCTCTTCAGCCTGTTTCTGATAAAAGCCACAAATAGATACACATTGTGTATGCGCGATGTTATGGTGGCGGAAAGGAGTCTTCCATGACGAAAGCCGCGCCCGAAACCCACGCCAAGCCTGTCAATCTGCGCATCCGAGAGGATATGCGCATACTGATCGACCGCGCCGCGAAAATACGTGGGAAAACCCGCTCCGACTTCATGATCGACGCCGCCTATCGTGCGGCCGAGGACACGCTACTCGACCAGACCCTGATCAAGGTGGATCCGGAGAGTTACCGGCATTATCTCGACATCCTCGATAAACCGCCGAGCGGGGAAGGTTTTGGGCGCCTCATGAACGTGCCCAAGCCATGGCGGGACTGATGCTATCGGCGCCCACGCCCCTGGCAGAAAACCACGATCTCGGCCTTTTCCAAAACGGAACAGAAAGTCTCGACCAATGGCTTCGCCGCAGGGCACGGGCCAACCAGGTCAGTGGCGCATCGCGTACTTATGTGGTGGCGGAAGGCACACGCGTTGTCGGCTACTACTGCTTGTCTTCGGGCGGGCTTGATCTGGCGGAAGCGCCCGGCATTGTTCGCCGCAACATGCCAGATCCCATTCCGATGGTCGTGCTCGGGCGTCTCGCGGTGGATGGAAGCTGGCAACGGAAGGGGCTGGGCGCGGCGCTTCTGCAAGATGCCGTCCTGCGCGCCGGTCAAGCCGCGACGATCCTCGGTATTCGCGGAATTTTTGTTCATGCCATATCGGATGAAGCGAAAGCCTTTTACGAGCACTACGGCTTTGCGGCCTCCCCGAAAAACCCGATGACCCTGGTGTTGTCGTTGAAGGCCAGGTGAAAGACCGCCACCGACCGGGACATCCCTGGGGCGGATTCACCGTGGTCCGATCGCTATGCAGCCGGGAACAGCTTCCAGCGCCCCGGGCGGAACGCCACGCGGCTCTTCTGCGCTGCCGGATGGTCGACCGGCAGCTCAATCTCGACCCGCTGGCGTTCGCCGCCGATTTCAAGTTCGACGCGCCTTGTGCCGGCGACGCGGCGGCTGGCCGCCACGGTGCCGGCGATGCAGCCGCTGCAGCCGTCCAGCAGTTCGACATCATGCGGACGGAAGTAAAGCATCGCATCGCCCTCGGACGCGTGCGGCGCCGACAATCCGATTGGACGGTCGGCCAGCCAGATCTCGCCATTCTCGACCTTGACCGGAAGGGAACTCGATTCGCCGATGAAGCCGTAGACAAAGGGCGAATTCGGCGTGTCGTAGATGTCGTCGGCGGTGCCGACCTGCTCGATACGGCCCTGGCTCATCACCACGACACGGTCGGCCAGTTCCAGCGCCTCTTCTTGATCGTGGGTGACGAAGACGGTGGTGTGGCCGGTGGCGTCATGGATTTCCCGCAGCCAGCGGCGCAGTTCCCGGCGCACCTGCGCGTCGAGCGCGCCGAACGGCTCGTCGAGCAGCAGCACCTTGGGTTCGATGGCCATGGCGCGGGCGAGCGCCACGCGCTGGCGCTGGCCGCCCGAAAGCTGCGCGGGATAGCGCTTCTCCAGCCCTGAAAGCTGGACGAGATCGAGAAGCTCGGAAGCACGGCGGCGGATCTCCGCTGCTGGCGGCCGCGACGGTCCGTGCCGCACCTTGAGGCCGAAGCCGATATTGTCAGCCACCGTCATATGACGGAACAGCGCGTAGTGCTGGAAGACGAAGCCGACATTGCGCTCCTGGATCGATTTCTGCGAAGCGTCCTCGTCACCAAAGAAGATTTTCCCGCGTGTCGGCCGCTCCAGCCCGGCGATCAGTCTGAGCAAGGTCGTCTTGCCGGAGCCGGATGGTCCCAGCAACGCAATCAATTCGCCCGACTTGATGTCGAGCGACACGTCGTGAAGCGCCGGAAACCGCTCGAATTCCTTGCGCACGTTGGCAACGCGAACTTCCATACAATGAACCTTCTAATGTCCGCGCGTCGCGGCGAGTTCGGCGCCGTATCGCATCTCGAGCAGTGTTTTCAAGACCAGCGTGACGAGCGCCAGCCCGGCAAGCAGCGAGGCGACGGCGAAAGCGCCGACGGCGTTGTACTCGTTGTAGAGGATTTCGACATGCAGCGGCATGGTGTTGGTCAGGCCGCGTATGTGGCCCGACACCACCGAAACCGCGCCGAACTCGCCCATGGCGCGCGCATTGCACAAAAGCACGCCGTAGAGCAGGCCCCATTTGACGTTGGGCAAGGTCACAAACCAGAAGGTCTGCCAGCCATTGGCGCCGAGCGAAAGGGCGGCCTCCTCGTCGCCATTGCCCTGTTCCTGCATCAGCGGGATCAATTCGCGGGCGACGAAGGGGAAGGTGACGAAGACGGTGGCCAGCACAATGCCCGGGACGGCAAACAAGATCTGGATGCCATGTGCCTTCAGCCACCCGCCGAGCAACCCCTGGGCGCCGAACAGAAGCACGTAGACCAGACCCGAAATGACGGGCGAGACCGAGAAGGGCAGGTCGATCAGCGTGGTGAGAAACGCCTTGCCCTTGAATTCGAACTTGGCGATCGCCCAGGCGGCGGAGATGCCGAAGACGACATTGAGAGGCACCGAGATCGCCGCGACGAGCAGTGTCAGGTGGATGGCCGAGCGTGCGTCCGGTTCGCCCAGTGCTTGCGTATAGGCACCGACGCCTTTCGCCAGCGCCTCGTGGAAGACGATGATCAGCGGCAAAAGCAGGAAGATGCCGAGGAAAGCGAAAGCGATGGCCATCAGCACGGCCTGCGCCGGGCGGCTTTCGGTCACCGCCGCCGAGCGGCTCTCGTGATACGGTTCGTAGGATTTGATCTCGGGATCAGCCATAGCGCTTGCGGCTCCATGTCTGCACCAGATTGACGACCAGCAGCATGACGAACGACAGCGCCAGCATGATTGCCGCGATCGCGGTCGCCGCTGGGTAATTGTATTCCTCCAGCCGGATGACGATCAGAAGCGGTGCGATCTCGGATTTGTAGGGCAGGTTGCCGGCGATGAAGATGACCGAGCCGTATTCGCCGACGCCGCGCGCGAAGGCGAGCGAGAAGCCGGTGATGATGGCCGGCGCCAGGCCCGGAAAGAGCACGCGGGTGACGATCTGGAAGCGGCTGGCGCCAAGCGTGGCGGCTGCTTCCTCCACCTCCTTGTCGATTTCCTCCATGATCGGCTGCACGGTGCGCACGACAAAGGGCAAGCCGATGAAGACCAGCGCGATGACGATGCCGAGCGGCGTGTAGGCGACCTTGATGCCGAGCGGCATCAGCAATTTGCCGATCCAGCCGTTCGGCGCGTAGAGCGTGGTCAGCGCGATGCCGGCCACCGCCGTCGGCAGCGCGAATGGCAGGTCGACCATGGCATCGACGATGCGGCGGCCGGGAAAGCGGTAACGCACCAGCACCCAGGCGACGAGCGTGCCGAAAACGACATTGACGACAGCCGCGATGAAGGCGGTGCCGAAGCTGATTTCAAGTGCGTTGAGGGTGCGGCGATCGGTGGCGATGGCCCAGAAATCGATCCAGCCGAGAGCGGCCGAACGCCAGATCAGCCCGGATAGCGGTATGAGGATGATGAGGGTGAGGTAGGCAAGCGAGAAGCCGAGCGTCAATCCGAAACCCGGAATGACGCTCGGCTGTCTGAACCGCCACCCCGCCTGCGCGGGTGCTGTGGTCATATCGTCCTGATCTAGGTTTTAGCTCACTGGGCCGGTTTGTAGATCTGGTCGAATATACCACCGTCGCCGAAATGATAAGGCTGTGCCTTCTTCCAACCACCGAAAAGCGGGTCGTCGATGGTGATCAGCTTGATAGGCGGCAGCTTGGCGAGATCCTCGGGCGGAACCAGTTCGGGCTTGGACGGCCGGTAATGGTTCTTGGCGATGATGGTCTGGCCTTCCTTGGAATAGAGGTAGCTCAGATAGGCCTCGGCCACCTTGCGCGTGCCCTTGGCGTCGACATTGGCATCGACCACGGCCACCGGCGGCTCGGCCAGGATCGAGGTCGGCGGATAGACGATGTCGAAATTGTCGGCGCCAAACTCGTCGAGCGCCAGATAGGCATCGTTTTCCCAGGCGATCAGCACGTCGCCAAGGCCTTTTTGCGCGAAGGTCACTGTCGAGCCGCGCGCACCGGTGTCGAGCACGGGAGCATTGGCATAGAGCTTGCCGACGAATTCCTTGGTCTTGGCTTCGTCGCCGCCATCATTGGCGTTGGCATAGGCCCAGGCCGCGAGATAGTTCCAACGCGCGCCGCCCGACGTCTTGGGGTTGGGCGTGATCACCTGGACGCCGTCCTTGACGAGGTCGTTCCAGTCGTGGATGCCCTTGGAATTGCCCTTGCGGACAAGGAAGATGATGGTCGAGGTGTAAGGCGCTGAATTGTTTTCGAATTTCTTGCGCCAATCGGGATTGATCTTTTTCGATTTGGAGACGATGGCATTGATGTCGCCTTCGAGAGCCAGCGTCACCACATCGGCGTCGAGGCCGTCGATCACGGCGCGGGCCTGGGCGCCCGATCCGCCATGTGACTGCTGGATCGTCACCGTCTCGCCGGTTTCTGTCTTCCAATGCGCGGCGAAGGCCTCGTCATAAGCCTTGTAGAGCTCGCGCGTCGGATCGTAGGACACGTTGAGAATGGTGGTGTCGGCAAACGCGAAACCGAGCGTGCCGAACTGGACAGATGTGGCGACCAGTGCGCCGAGCAGTTTCCTGAAATGAGGTTTGATCATTTCTGCCTCCGTTGAACCCGCGCCAAATCTACCGAAATTATAGAAATTAGATGCATTGAATGTTGCCTTTTTTGCCTCCCTGGAGAAAATCTCCGGCGTTCTGCCGCGGCTATGAGAAATATTTTCCTCGCGGTTGCTCCGCGCCGGAGTCGGTCCGCCCTGTGGCCTATCTAGGGACGCGCGGTTGCCGGGCAAGTCTGCTCTGGGCGGGTTACTCGGCGGTCACCGGGAAATCGAAGCGCTGCTTTTGAAATGGCTCTTGGTCGAGCGTAAAATGCCACCATTCTCGCGCGTAGTTCCTGAAACCTCCCGCACGCATGGCATCGACAAGGAGCTTGCGGTTTGCCGCCGCTTCGGCGCCGAGCGGGCGATGCGCGGTCTCACTCGTCCGGTCGAAGCAGTCGAAGCCGGTGCCGAAATCGAGGGTGTTGGCATCGACCGCGCCGCAGGCCGGTTTCGGCACGGACATACTGTCGGCCGGTGCGATGGCGATATCGACGGTCGAGCCGCGCGAATGTGCCGACTGGCGGGCGACATAGCCCTCGGCGATGAGGTCGCCGCGCTTGACCTGCGGATACCATTGCGGGTCAGGCGGCCCGCCCGCGGTCGTCCAATCGCCCATGTCGGCCACGGAGCGGGCAGGGCGATAGCAGTCGAACACGATCAGCGTCATGCCCCTGGCGACCATTGCCTTCTGGACCCCGGCAACGGCTAAGGCCGCCTGCCGGGCGAGGATGCAGACCGGCGCATCATAGCCGCTTACCTTGCGATGCAGAAAATTGTCGGCGCCGGAATAGCGGATGTCCTGGCGGATCGAGGCATCGATGGCGGCCAATCGGACGAAGCCGGTGGGCAGGGGATCGGCCGAGGCGGAAAGAGTGACTGCGAAGAAAGCCGCTAAAATGGCGGCTATACTGCGTAAGGTATGGCGTGGCACGCCCCCCTCTGCCCTGCCGGGCATCTCCCCCTCGAGGGGGGAGATTGGCAGCTTTTGCGTCGCGCGCCGCCGTTGGTCATTGCCGAAAGCGGCCTGGCCATCCGATCTCCCCCCTTGAGGGGGAGATGGCCGGCAGGCCAGAGGGGGGCGCCTCGCACCGGACATCAGGCAATTTATCCCTTATTCCCGGACCTCGAAAGGCCAGTCTCCTGAATCCCTTGACGCAGCCTATTCAACGAACACTTTCACACTGGCCGCCCGTCCCGCCGCGTCGATGACGGTCAGCGTCGAGTAACCCGCGCCGTCGGGCTGCCATGTCGCGGTGCGGCGGCGATCGAGGCCGATGAGCGGCTTGCCGTTGGCCAGCCAGCGGAACGGCGCCCGGCCGCCTTGGAGCTTCAGCACCAGTGGCGACGCATCGGCCGAGTTGGTGGCGAGATCGACGCGGGCGCCATCCGGCGGGAAGATGATGGTCGGCGCGGGTTCGGTCGGGGTCGCCTGCACCAGGCCATCCGCGCCGGCGCCGAAGCGGGCAAGCGTCACCGGCAGGTCCTCGCGCTTGGGGGTGAAGGCGCCGGGCGGTTTGCCCGGCAGCGGTACGGTCGCCAGCCCCGAGCGGACAAAGCCTTCGAACAGGATCGGGGCGGCTGAGACATAGCCGGAAAGACCAGGCACCGCACCGGCATCGGGCCGGCCGACCCAGACACCCAGCACATAGCGGCCGTCGAAGCCGACCGACCAGGCGTCACGGTAGCCGTAAGAGGTGCCAGTCTTGTAGGCAATGCCGCGCTGCAGGGCGCCTTCGGGTGGCTTCACACCCGACAAAATGTCGACGATCTGCCAGTTGGCCTGGTCGTTGAGGATGGTGGTGGTCGAACTCGCCGCGTTGGCCGGCTCGGTGCCGTCATGCAGCGAATGCGTCTTGCCGCCATTGGCGAGCCCTGTGTAGAGCTGGACCAGGTCGCGCAGCGTGACGCCGACGCCGCCGAGGCCGATGGCCAGGCCGGGCGCTTCATTGACCGGCAGGATCGGGTTGACGCCCGCCTGACGGAAACGCGCCGTCAGCCGCGCCGGGCCGACGGCGTCGAGCACGCGGATCGCCGGCACGTTGAGCGACAGTTGCAAAGCCTGGCGGATCGAGACGTCGCCCTGATAGCCCATGTCGAAATTCTTCGGCCTGTAGCCGCTGAAATCGACCGGGCTGTCCTCGATCAGCGTTTCCTGCGCCACCAGTCCCTGCTCGAAGGCGAGGCCGTAGATGAACGGCTTCAGCGTCGAGCCGGGCGAGCGCACGACCTTGGTCATGTCGATCCAGCCGGAACGGCTGGAATCGAAGAAATTGGCCGAGCCGACTTCGCCCAGAATGTCGCCGGTGCGGGCATCGGCCAGCACCATGGCGACGGACAGACGCGGCCCGAGCTTGGTGGCGGCATCGCGCGCCACCTGTTCCAGTCCTTGCTGGACGCTTTTGCGGATCGTCAGCTTGAGCGGCTGACCCGGAACGGCCTTGGGAAGCATCGCATAGGAGGCATGCGCGGCAAGCGCCGGCAAGGTGCGGCGCAGGCCCGAGACATCGTCAAGTGCGGCGCGTGCCGCCTCGCGTTCGCCGATCAGGCCTGACGAGACCATGCGGCTCAGCACACGATCGCGCGCGGCGTGGGCGATCTGGAGGTTGCGGTCGGGCCGGCGCTTTTCCGGCAATTGGGGGAGGGCGACGAGAAGGGCGGCCTCGGAAACGGTGAGCCGCTTCGGTTCCTTGCCGAAATAGGCGAGCGAAGCGGCGCGCACGCCTTCCAGGTTGCCGCCATAGGGCGCCAGCGTGAGATAGCGCTCGAGGATGTCGCGCTTCGACAGCCGCCGCTCGATCTGGATGGCGCGCAGCATCTGCTTGATCTTGGAGCCGAGGCTGCGGCTTTCGCGCGGCTCGATCAGCCGGGCAAGCTGCATCGACAGGGTCGAGCCGCCGGAAACGATATGGCCGCTGGTGGCGAATTGGCCGGCGGCGCGGGCGAGAGCCAGCACATCGACGCCCTCATGGTCCCAGAAGCGCTTGTCCTCATAAGTGACCAGCATGTCGACGAACTGCTTGTCGACCTGGTCGAGCCGGGTCTCCAGCCGCCAGTAGCCGTCGGGTGTCGCGAAGGCGCGCAGCAGCTGGCCGTCGCGGTCCTGGACTTCGGTGGAGACGGTCAGAGTTGCGGGCAATGGTGGGGGGAAGGCGCGGTCGAGTTCCCAGAGGGCGGCGGTGGCGATTGCCGCAACGACGGCTAGCGATGCTCCCGCAATGGCGGCCCGCCGAATGAATTTCTTGGAGAGCATGGCGCTGCCCCTCATCCGCCTGCCGGCACGACGGCCCTTCGGGCGTTCGCCGTTCGAAAAGCCAAGCAATTGGCTTTTCGTCCGCTGCGCGGACCACGGCTCACCTCCCCGTATAGTGACGGGGAGAAGGGAGCTGTCGCGGCGGTCGGCGCTAGCCCCTTTCTCCCCGTCACTATACGGGGAGAAATGCCCGGCAGGGCAATGAGGGGCAGCGCAAGCCTCACGTTCATATCCGCCAAGGCACCTTACGGCGCCTTGATCTCCATCATGCCGGTGGCGGTGCGGGCCGAATATTGCGGCCGGTACATGTCCTCCACCGTTGCCGCCGGATGGGCATAGGTGCCCGGCGTGACGGCGCGCACGACATAGGCAAGCGTCAGATTGTGGTCGTGGTCGCCGTCGGCCGGGTTGAATGCCGCGACGAAGCGGTCGTCGCGGAATTCCAGATGCGCGGCGTCGGTCTGCGCCAGCCAGGAGAAGTTCGTCAACTGGGCGCTGGAAACCAGTCCCGGATTGTCGATCTCGAAGCCGGCCGGCAACAGGTCGGTGACCAGCAGGCGCGACGGCCAGCTGTTCTGCTCGGTGACCTTGAGCACGACGACATAGCGTTCGTTCTGGGTGGCCTCCGTCACATTGGCTTCGGTGCCGTCCAGCTTGTAGTAGGTGCGGCTGATGGTGAAGCCGTCGCCGGCGGCCGGCAAGGGCTGGATCGGCGACGCCACGGTGGTGACGACGGCCTGCAGCGGGGTCTTGCCGGTGTTGGTGATTTCGAGCGGGCTGTCGACCAAGTCTGAGCCGTTGACCTGGTTGGAATAGCCGCCGGAATGCGGCGCGCCGTTGACGGTCAGCGCGATGGAGTCATTGCCCTCCTTCAGCGCACGCGCCGCCAGCAGCATCCAAGAATCGTCCTGGGTGCTGGTCCAGCGGGCTTCGGCGCGTTTCCTTGTCACCAGCTTGATCAGCTCGGGCACGATCGTCGATACCGGCTTCGATTCCGCCGCCAGCGACAGCATCGCCGCGCCGTCACGCAATGCCGAGCCGTAGTCGGAACGGTACCAGTCGTAGTCGGTGCTCGACTTGGCGAGCTGCAGCGCGGTCTTGAACGTCGCCTCCGAACGCTGCGTGTCGCCATAGAGCGCAAGGCTCGCCGCCAACTGGGCGACGGCCATCGGGCTCGAGAAGGCTTCGAGCTGGGTGTCGGCGTAGTAGCGCAGATCGCCGATCGAGGCCTTCTTGTTGCGGGCCAGCACGTAGAGGGCGTAGGCGATCTCGCTGCCGCGGTCCTGTACGCTCTGGTCGTAGCCGAGCGAGTTCTGCAGGTTGTTCAGAGCCTGGTTCATCGCCAAAGCCGGCACATCGTATTTCTGCTCCCGTGCCCTGGTCAGGAACTCGCTGACATAGGCGTCGAGCCACAGATCGCCGGAGCCCGGACCCCACAGGCCGAAGCTGCCGCTCGAGGACTGGTAGCTCAGGACCTTGTAGATCGCATCCTGGATGCGGCCGTGCAGTTCAGGGTCGCTTTCCATGCCGACGCCTGATGCCATCTCGTTGACGTAGAGAAGCGGCATGGCGCGGCTGGTGGTCTGCTCGGCGCAACCATAGGGGTAACGATCGAGCGTCATCAAGAGCGACGGCACGTCGAAGGCCGCAGCCTGCGAAACGCCGACGCTGACCGATGCGCCTTCGAGCAGGCTGGCAGCCAGCAGCTCCTTGTCGACGCGAAGCGCGCCGCCATTGCCCTTGAGGTCGACTACAAGGCGCGTGGTGACCGGCAATTGGGCCGGACGCACCGGGACATAGAGCGTCTGCTCGACCTTGGTGCCGTCCGCATGCGCCAGCTTGATGGTCAGCGAGGCATTGCCCGCCGTCTTTGCGATCAGCGGCACGGTCAAGGTCTGGCGCTTGCCCTGGGCGAGCGTCAGCTTCTGGGGCAGGGGCTTGTCACCTGTCGACAGGTCCCCCGTCGTATCGATCGACAGCGCATAGTCGCCGGCCGGTCCGTCGGTGTCGGCAACGTCGAGACGCATGACGGCGTTGTCGCCAGGCGCCAGGAAGCGCGGCAGGCCGGCGGTGATCACAACGGGATCACGCACGATCACGTCCGACTGGGCATGGCCGATCGCCTCCTTGGTCCAGGCGACAGCCATGACGCGCACGGTGCCGTTGAACTGCGGGATGTCGAAGTCGATCCGCGCCTTGCCGTCGGCGTCGAGCTGGACGATGCCGGAGAAGAAGGCGACCAGTTTTTCAGTGGGCGGGCTGCCTTGCGTCTGCATGTTGGCGCCGTCACCGCCGGTCCTGAGCTTGCCGGTGGTGCCCAGCGAGCCATCGATCAGGCGGCCGTAGATGTCGCGGATCTCCATGCCCAGCATGCGCTGGCCAAAGAACCAGTTCTCCGGATCCGGCGCCTTGTAGTTGGTCAGGTTGAGGATGCCGACATCGACGGCGGCAACGGTGACATAGGCGTTGGTGCCCGGCTGCACGCCGGCCACGGAAACCGGGATCGACAGCTGCTGGCGCGGCATTGTCTTGTCCGGCGGCGTGAGCGTGACGGCAAGCTTCTTGGCGCCCGGATCGACGGTCAGCCATTTCACGCCGATGGCGCGGGCGGGCATGCGCGTTTCCTGCGCGTCGCCCGGCCGGAAAAGGGTTGCCGTGACATAGGCGCCGGCGCCCCAGTCGTCGCCAACCGGGATGTCGACGGTGCTGCCGCCGGCCGGCACGGTCGCCGTGATGGTTTTCAGCAGCTTGTCGGAGCCGATGTTGATCAGTAATTCGCCGGCAAAATGCGGCGAGATTTTCAGCTTTGCCACTTCGCCCGCGGCATAATTGTCCTTGTCCAGGGCAATCTCCAGGCCGTCAGGCGTTTCGGTGGTGGTCGAGGCGACATACCAGCCGGCGTCGAATTCATAGCTGGTCGCCGGCCCCTCGGGATCCGATGTCTCGACCTCGAGCCTGTACTGGCCCCAGTCGACAGGTACGGAGACGGCGGCATCGCCATCGGCGTTGAGATCGATCTGGCCGTTGGCGATCGATTTGGTGAAGCTCACCGGCTCGTAGTTCCAGGAGTTGTTGGAGCGGTACCACTGGTAATTGCGTTCGACCTTGACCAGCGACCACTGCGCGCCTTTCAGCGCCTCGCGCTTGCCATCGGGATCGACGGCGATCAGGCTGAACTTGGCCGTGCCCCCCTGCGGCACTTCACCATCGGCGAAATCCGGGCGGATGCCGATCATATGGCCTTGCGGGCGGATGCCGATGTTGAGCGAACGCTCGATGGCGCGGCCACCGGTTTCGCGCATGCGCACCGTCACCTTGCCGTCGACCAGCTTGGTGGTCGAGGGCAATTGGTCGACGGAGATCGGGAAGGTCGCTTTGCCGTCGTCGCCGACCACCGGCAGATCGGTGAGCGGCGTGACCGTGGGCTCCGCCGACTGCTCGTCGGCGAGGCCGAAGGAAAAGTCGGGGAAGCGGTCCCAGTCCCGGGACGTCGACAGGGTCAGTTCGCCTTCCAGCGCCAGGCCCGCCGCCGGCGCGCCATAGAGGAAGCGGCCGTCAATGTTGATGTTGGCGGTTTCGCCCCGCGCAATCTCCTGCTTGTCGGCCTTCATGTCGAACTCGATGCGATCCGGCACGAAGTCCTCGACCAGGAACATCTGGCTGGCAACCGCCGGCTGCTTGGGGTCGGTGTGGATCGACACCGACCATGTGCCGCGCATGGCGTTGGGTTCAAGCGGCAGGTCGACGGCGTGACCGCCGGCCGATGCGCCGTCGCTGACGATGCGGCGGTCCTCGACGCCATCGGGACGCGAGAAGATGAAGGTCAGCGGCAGGTTCTCGACCGCCTTGGCCGCGCCGTCGCGGGCAAGCGCGGCGACATGGACGTCCTCACCGGCGCGGTAGATGCCGCGTTCGGTCCAGGCATAGACATCGAGCGCGCCCGGTGCGGCGCGTCCGGTGACGCCGCGGTCCGACAGGTCGAAACCGGCCTTTGACATATCGAGGAAGACGAAATCATTGTCGCCCTGCTTGGCCATCAGCACGGCCGGCACCATGCCGCCGTCACCGCGCGTCAGGCCGGGGTTGAAGACGGCATGGCCGTTCGCATCCGACGTCGCGGTTCCGAGAACTTCGTTGTTACGGGCAACCAGCGTCAGTTCGGCACCGGCAATCGGCTTGGCGCTACCCAGCGAACGGGCAAAGACGTTAAGCCCGTCCTGGCCGGTATAGGTAGACAGGCCGATGTCGGAGACGACGAACCACTGCGTGGCCAGCGAACCGTAATCGTCGCTCTTGTCGTTGACGGCCTTGGCCGTCAGCACATAGACGCCGGGCTTGCGCTGCGGCAGCGCTTCGTCGACCGGGAAGGAGGTGGTGACCTCCTTGTTGAGATCGTTGACGATGTCGAGCTGGCCCTGCCAGACCGGCGCGCCTATCTGCTCGGAAATGTTGGAAATGTCATAGCCGTCGAGCTGGTGCAGGAACTGGTAGCCCGACAGCAGCTGCGCCAGCGAGCGGTCGCCGATGCGGTAGAGCTTCATCTCGGCGGCGTTCATGTTGACGGTGACGACCGGAATGCCGCGGCGCGCGCCGGCCGGCAGCACGAAGCTGTCGCCGGTGAAGCGGGCGGATGGCGCGCGGTCCTGCACATAGATCGACAGCACCACGGGGGCAGCGGTCACTTCGCCGATCGCGGCCGGCAGGCCGGCGCGGAAGGTGACGTCATAGTGCTGGCCGTGTTCGAGCCCTTCGACGCAGATCTGCTTGTCCTTGGCCTCGATGCCCTTGGGCGCGGCGTTGTCGACGGTGACGAACTGCGCGTAGTCGACGCCGGTCTTGACCAGATCCTCGGAGAATTGCGCGCAG
The DNA here is from genome assembly GCF_004794715.1 of Mesorhizobium sp. M8A.F.Ca.ET.207.01.1.1. Lineage (NCBI taxonomy): Bacteria > Pseudomonadati > Pseudomonadota > Alphaproteobacteria > Hyphomicrobiales > Phyllobacteriaceae > Mesorhizobium > Mesorhizobium sp. M8A.F.Ca.ET.207.01.1.1. Next base: position 624,888 of record NZ_SRUS01000004.1, read on the forward strand.
ATGCGCGGCGCGCTGGTGTCGGCATCGACAGAGTGATCGATGACGCGGAATCCCTTGCGGGCCTTCAGATCGGCATAGTCGGCCTGGACCGCGGGCGAGCTTTCCAGCGCAAGGCTGGCTTCATAGGCCTGCAGCGCCGGCCGGTAGAGATCGCGCTTGTCGAGACCATTGCCGAGCAGCGCCAGCACTTCGGCGCGCGTCTTGGTGGTGCGCAGCAGCTTGTAGGCGTTGAAGGCGGCCGACGTGGCGTTTGACGGCAAAGTTGAGGCTTCGGAGGTGCTCGCGGCGGGCTGTACGGCCAGCGTTTCGCGCGCCAGCTTGAGCCAGAGCTGGCCGTCATCCGGCATGACCGAGACAGCGGCCTCGTATTTCTGCATGGCGGAGCGATGGTCGCCGGTCTGTACGGCTTGTTCGGCCGAGTTGATCAGCGCCGCCATGCCCTCCGTCGGCTTGTCAAAGGCAGGGCCAAGCAGCTTGTTGCGGTATTGCTGGGCCTGGTCGGCCATCCAGTTGGGGAAGAAGGCGAGTTCCGGCGGCGCGCCGATATCTGGATCGCCGTCGATGTTGACGACCTTGCCGGCGACCGCGCCGTTGAAGGATTTCAACTGGTTATAGTCGGATTTGAGAAAGCACCATTTGGCCTTGGTGTTGTAGGTGAAGGCGCGGCAGGTCGGATCGCCGAGGCATGTCGTCTTGCACTGGTCGAGCGTGACGTTCTGGTCGGACCTGAGATCGAAGCCGAAATAATCGGAATTGTCCGTCGTTGCGATTCTTCGCGCTTCCGCCGCTTGCGCGACGCTACCCCAGGCAAAGAAAAGAAGGACGAGAATCGACAGCCCACGAGCCGCGCGCATTGCCATAACACCCTCCAGACAATTGCAGACGTCCGGGCATGTTCAAGCTTCAGTCAGGCTTGTCAACGCGCGGACGCGGCAGGTCTCCGCCTGCCAACGGTTTATTTTCCGGCCAAGGACCGGTATGCGGACAGTAACCTCCATGGGAAGGGGATCACGCTTTCTTGCGGAAACGCAGAAGGTGTGAATTCCAAGCCCACCCTATTTCAGACAATTGGATTGTGGCCCCTTTACGAGCGCTTCAGAACTTCATTCCAATTTTAGTTTTGTAACCTAGGTTGTCTTAATGCCGGCGCATGAAGAGCAGATGTCAGGAGGGACCGCGCCAGGGCGCGTGCTTCCGCGCGCCCTGCTTTTGGCCATGATGTGCGGGACCGCGCTGATCGCCGAATCAAGATCCGTGGCCGCGTTCGAGCTTTTCGGCATCAAGCTGTGGGGATCGTCCAGCGACGAGGACGCGGACATTGTCGATCCGCTGCGCTACGCGGTGACTGTCTCCGCGCCCGACGCCGACAAGGACCTCGTCAAGAAGCTCGAAAACGCCTCGGCGCTGAAAGGCGACGAGGACCGGCCCGTTTCGGGTTCGCTCGGGCTGATGGCCAAGGCGCGCGGCGACCGCGAACAGCTGGTCGCCGCACTTTATGCCGATGCCCGCTATGAAGGCGTCGTCACCATCACCATCGACGGCAAGCCGCTCGACGAACTGCCTCCGGACGCCGAGTTCAAGGGGCCGCAGCCTATCCCTGTGGCGATCAATATCGCCACAGGCCCCAAATTCACCCTTGGCGACATCCGGCTGGAGGGCGACGCGGCGGGGCTGATGAGCGCCGATTATGGGCTGATATCCGGCGGCGACGCCGGATCGGGCGCGGTGCTCAAGGCCGAGGCGCTGATCGTGCGGACGCTGAAGGAGCAGGGCAGGCCGCTGGCCAAGGTGACCGACCGGCATATCGTCGCCGACCATGCCACATCGACGCTCGATGTGACGCTGACGGTCGCAGCCGGGCCGGTCGCCGGCTATGGCGCGACCACCGTGGAAGGCACCGAGAAGGTCGACAGGGACTTCACCGAATACATGACCGGGCTGAAGCGCGGCAGGCAATACTCACCACAGGAGATCAGCGACGCGCGCGACAGGCTGCTGGCGCTCGAGGTCTTCAACAGCGTGACGTTCAAGGAAGCCGACAAGCTCGACGCCGACGGCAACATTCCGATCGGCGTCCAGGTCAGCGAGCGCAAGCCGCGCTTTTTCGGCCTTGGCGGCACCTTCTCGAACACCGAGGGGCTTGGCCTCGAGGGCTACTGGGGGCACCGCAACCTGTTTGGCCGCGCGGAAAAGCTGCGCATCGACGGCGCCATCAGCGGCATCGGCAGCAACAATCTGTCCGAACTGAACTACAATGCCGGCATCATGTTCGAGAAACCCGGCGTGATCGGACCGGCGTCGAAGTTCTTCGCCAGCGTCAAGACCGTGCTCGAGCATCCGGATGCGTACGACCATTTCTCGGTCAAGGGCAGCACCGGCCTGTCCTACGAACTCGACAAGAAGCAGACCGTGTCGGCCGAGGTAGCGCTCGATTATTCGCGCATCCATGACGCCTTCGGCAAGCACACCTACCTGATCGCCAGCATTCCGCTGCAATATGTCTATGACAACAGGGACAGCAGGTTGAACCCGACCAGGGGCTTCAGGGTGCTCGCCTATGCCGAGCCGAGTTACGACATACTGAGTGGTGCGGCCTTCCTCAAGCTGAAGGGCGAGGGATCGGCCTATCAGTCGCTGGATACCGCGTCGAAATTCGTGCTGGCTGAGCGTGTCGCCATCGGCTCGATCGTCGGTACCGGGCTGCAGAACGTCCCGGCCGACCGGCGCTTCTATTCGGGCGGCGGCGGCTCGGTGCGCGGCTATGCCTATCAGGGCATCGGCCCCAAGGATTTCACCGGCCAGCCGATCGGCGGCCTGTCCTTCTTCGAGACCTCGGTGGAGACGCGCATCGCCGTCACCGACACGATCGGGATCGTGCCCTTCGTCGATGCCGGCACGGTATCGACGAAGTCGGTTCCCAACTTCTCCGACGTCAAGGTCGGCGCCGGTGTCGGCCTGCGCTATGTCACGCCGTTCGGGCCGTTGCGCATCGACGCGGCCGTGCCGCTCAACCGTGATCCCGGCGACCCGCATTTCGGCATCTATGCCGGCATTGGCCAGGCCTTCTGACGATGAAAACGGTCTGGCGCATCCTTCGCATTGTCCTCTACACGCTGCTGATCATGGTCGCGGGCGCGATCGGCGCGCTCGTCGTGCTGACCAAGAACGAGCGTGGGCGCGACAATCTCGCCGGCATCATCTCGCGGCTCGCCTCGAGCGACGATCGCAAGGTCACCGTCAGCGGCATCGACGGCATCTGGTCGGGTAATCTCAGCGTCGACCATGTCGTGCTTGAGGATCGCGAGGGCGCCTGGCTGGTGGCGCGCAAGGTGGCCGTCGACTGGTCGCCGACGGCGCTGCTGTCGAAAAGCTTCAGCGCCGACCGGATCGCCGCCGGGCGCATCGAACTGGCGCGCCTGCCGGTGGCCGGTTCGCAGCCGCCGGCGCAGGGCGGCACGACGACGCTGCCTGTCTCCATCGACATCAAGCAGATCGACCTGCCGGAAATCGCGCTCGGCGAGCAACTGGCCGGCAGCGGTATCGCCGAGCTCGCAGCCAAGGGAATGCTCAAGGCCGATGCCGCGCCACTGGCGGTCCAGACGGTGCTCAACGTCACCCGTCACGACGGCAAGCAAGGCAATGTCGATGCCAAGATCCATTTCGCACCCGCCGACAACAAGCTGGACCTCGACCTCAAGGCGTCGGAGCCGGCCGGCGGCATCATTGCCAACCTGCTCAAGCTGCCGGATGCGCCGCCGGTCGACATCGTCGTTTCGGGCAGCGGACCGCGTGCCAACTGGAGCGGTGTCGGCACCTTCCTCGTCGACCATCGGATCGTCACCCAACTTACCGGCCGCCACCAGCTCACCGACAAGGGCAATCATGTCGAGGCCAAGGGCGACGGCGATTTTGCGCGCTTCCTGCCGGAAAACCTGAAGCCGCTGTTTGCCGGCAAGACCAGCTTCGATGTCGCGGGCACCGCCACATCGGCGGGCGGCATCAGCATCGACCGGGCCAGCATCGAGAGCGATGCGGTACACGGCACCGCCGCCGGCATTGCCGATCCTGCCGGTGCCAGCGATCTCTCGGTCGAACTCGCCGCCAAGGGCCCGCCCGTGGTGATCAGCGTCGGCAGCAAGGCGCAGCCGATCACGCTCGCGATCAAGAACGCCACCGCACGCGCCTTCGGCGACGGCAAGGCGCCGATCGTCGACATCGGCGCCTCGTTCGTTTCGATCGTCGTCGGCGGCACGCGGCTGGATGATCTGGCGGCGCAAATCCATTCCGATGGTTTCGATATCCAGAATCGCGCCGGCCCGGTTGCCGTTAAGCTGGAGGCGGGCGGCCTGAAAACCGACGTCGCGACACTGGCGCCGCTGATCACCGGCAAGGTCGACGTCGATCTGGCCGGCTCAATCAGCAAGGACGCCATTATTGCCATCGATCAGGGTACGCTGCGCTCCGATGCGCTCAATGCGTCGCTGACGGCGACGGTGGCGCTGGCCGACATGTCGATGCAGCTCAAAATGAATGCCGATGCGGTGGCGACCGCGTTCCCGCAGCAGATCGCCTCGGTGCTCGGCGGGCGGGTGAAATTCTCGGCCGCTGCATCGCGCGATCCGCAGGGATCTTTCGCTGCGAACTCGATCGAACTCACTTCCGGATCGCTCAGCGCCAGCGGTACGGCCAGCATGCAAGGCACGGACATCCAGGCCGACATCAAGGGCAAATTGGGCGACGTTTCGGTGTTGTCGCCGACGGTCGGTGTGCCGGTTGCCGGCGGGGTCGATTTCGCGTTGTCGGCAACCGGCGCGATCACCGCTCCGGATTTCACCGTTAGCGCCGACAGCGACAGCCTGACCGCTTCGGGCCGCACGGTGAAGGCCATCAAGCTGACCGCGAGCGGCAAGGCCGACATAACGAACCCTTCCGCCAACGTCTCGCTGACCGGCGCCGTCAACGGCCAGCCGCTCGACATCAAGGCGGCCCTGGTGACCAGCGAGGGCAAGCGTTCGATCAACGGCTTCCTGGTCTCGCTGGGCGACAACAAGGTCTCGGGCGACCTGGCGCTCGACGACAAGTTCATGCCCCTGGGCACGCTGACGCTCGCCGCACCGGCAATCGACCAGTTGGCCGCGCTCGCCGGCCAGGCGGTGACCGGCGACATCAACGGCACCATCCTCTTTGCCAAGGACGGCGACGCACCCTCCATTGCCATAGATGCCAAGAGCACATCGGTCGCGCGTGGCGAGGTGACTGCCAAGGCGATCGCCATCAATGCGCTGATCGCCAATTATCTCAAGGCGCCGGCGATGTCGGGCACCATCAAGGCTGATGCGGTCACTTCGGGAAGCACCGAAATCGGCGGTATCGGAGTCGACCTCAAGCGCGACGGCGACTGGACCAATTTCACTGGCGGCGCCACGATCGCGGGCATTCCGGCGACCGCTGCCGGCCGGGTGAAGATCGCCGAGGGCACCACCAGCGTCGAGATTGCCTCAGGCGAAGCCACCGTTCGCGGCATCAAGGCGGCGATTGCCGAACCGTCGGCTCTGACCATCGCCAACGGCACGGCCAACATCGACAAGGTGGCGCTCGATGTTGGCGGCGGCCGGGTGGCGTTGTCGGGCAGCGCCGGCGAGACGCTCGATCTCGCGGCGCAGGTCTCCGCTTTGCCTGCCGCCCTTGCCAATGCGTTTTCGCCTGGCCTGGATGCCGCGGGCACGCTTGACGGTATCGCTGAAGTGAGCGGAGCGCCGGCCGCTCCCGACATCCGGTTCAACGCGAAGCTGGCCGGCGCCGAGACCAGTCAGACCCGAGAGGCAGGGCTCGGACCACTCGCCGTCGATGCGGCCGGCAGCTACACGATTGCCGGTGGCGTCGTCCTCGACCATGCTACCCTCTCCGGCGACAAGGTCTCCGGCCAGGCCGCCGGAACCATCAACCCGAACGGGGCCAGCGATTTCGCGATCGATCTGACCTCGTCCGGCCCCAGCCTGCCGCTGACGGTTGGAAGCACCGAGAGCCCGGTCAAGATCGAGGTCCGGTCAGTGTCGGCCAAAATTGGGGGCGAAAGCACGCATGCCCGGCTGGACCTTTCCGCGATCCTGCCCTCGATCGTCACCAGCCCGGCGAAGGTTGACGGACTTACGCTCACTCTGCACTCGGATGCGTTCGATCTCAGGAATCGCGCCGGGCCGGTTTCCGGAACGGTGTCGGTGGACAAGGTTGGGCTCGACAATCCAACGATCGCGCCGCTCATCGCGGGCAAGGTCACGGCCGCGCTCAACGCCCGGCTGAGCGCCGACGCCGTCGCCATCGACAGCGGCACGCTGAAAAGCGATGCGCTCAGCAGCCAGGTCGCCGGCCAGGTATCGCTGCGTGACGGTGCCATCGACCTCAACCTGAAGGCGGATGCGCCATCGTCGGCCTTGCCGGCGGCGGCACGCGGCTTGCTTGGCGACCGCGCCCAGATAAGCGCCACGCTGAAGCGCGAGCCCAGCGGCAATCTCAACATAGGTGGATTGAAGCTCACTTCGGGCCCGCTGAGCGCCGATGGGCAGGCAAGCCTTGCCGACAACAAGGTGACCGCCGACATCAGGGGTGCGCTGAGTGACATCTCGCGATTGTCGAAGGATGCCACGGGCGCCATCGCTTTCGCGCTGAGCGCGCAAGGGCCGGCCATGGCGCCCGACCTGTCGCTTACCATCAACAGCGACAAGCTCTCGGTTGCATCTCGCGAGATAACCGGATTGAAGCTCACCGCCACCGGCAAGGCGGACGCCGCCAATCCGGCGGCCAATGTCCAGCTTACCGGCAATGTCGCCGGCCAGGCGCTGCAGGGGAGCGCCGTGCTGGCAACGGCGAACGGCAAGAGCGCCATCAATGGCCTGCTCCTGTCGCTGGGCAAGAACAGGATTTCAGGCGATCTGGCACTGGACGACAAGTTCGTGCCCGAAGGCACCATCTCGCTCGACCTGCCCGACATCGGGCCGCTCGCCGCGCTGGCGCTGGAAAAGGCGGAAGGCGACGTGCGCGGCACGATCGCCTTCTCGAAGACCGGGGCGGCACCCCAGGTCGCCATCAAGGCGGCTTCCGCCTCGATCACGCGCGGCGACCTCCAGGCGAAGGCCGTTTCCATAGATGCGCTGATCGCCAACTATCTCGCGGCTCCGGTCATCTCGGGCAAGATCCGCGCCGATACCGTCACATCCGGCGGCACCGTGATCCGCGGCATCGATGTCGATTTGAAACGCGACGGCGACTGGACCGGCTTCTCCGGCGGCGCCACGGTGAAGGGCATTCCAGCCAGGGCAGCCGGACGCGTGAAGGTAGCCGGTGGCACCACCACCATCGAGCTTGCGTCAGGGCAGGCGACCGTCCAGGGCATCAAGGCAGCCATCGCCCAGGCCTCGACCGTCAGCATCGCCAATGGCACGACGACGCTGGACAGGCTGGTGCTCAATCTTGGCGGCGGCACCGCGACGGTAACCGGCAAGGTCGGGCAGGCGCTCGACATCAATGCAGTGCTGGCGCGCGTGCCGATGTCGCTCGCCAACAGTTTCTCACCCGGGCTCGATGCAGCGGGTTCCATCTCCGGCACGGTAAAGGTGACGGGCGCACCGGCGAGCCCCGCCATTGCCTTCAACATCGACGCGGCCGGGGTGCAGACGTCGCAGACCCGTAGCGCCGGCGTCGGTGCGGTGAGTGTTGCCTCGTCGGGTACCTTTGCCGGCAACAAGCTGACCTTCGACGCCAATGTCAGCGACGGCGCCGGGCTTGGCCTCAAGGGCGGCGGCACGGTGACGACGGTGGGCACTCCGGCGCTGGTGCTCGACTTCAATGGCGCCGTGCCGTTCGGCCTTCTCAGTGAGAAACTTGCCGCGCAGGGCTTGTCGCTGACCGGCAACGCCAACGTGAATGTCCAGGTGCGCGGTCCAGCGACATCTCCGGTGATCGGCGGCAGCGTCAAAACCTCCGGCGCGCGGCTGGTCGACGCACGCTCGGGCCTTGCAGTCAACGATATCGCGGCCGATGTCTCGATAGGCAACGGCGTCGCCAGGATCAATCGGTTGACCGGAACCCTGTCGACGCGCGGCAGCCTGTCGGCCAGCGGTACTGTCGGCATCAATCCGGCGCAAGGCTTCCCAGCCGACCTGTCGATCAAGCTCACCGATGGCCGCTACACGGATGGACGCGTGGTGACCGCCAACCTTGGCGGCGACCTGACGATCAAAGGGCCGCTGACTTCGGCGCCGGCGATTGCCGGCACCGTCAACCTGGCCAAGACCGTCATCACGGTTCCGGACAAATTGCCGGGCTCGCTCTCGGCGCTTGACGTCAAGCACAAGAATGCGCCGGGTCCGGTCAAGGCACAGGACAAGGCGCTGCGCCCGGCGACGACCAGCGGCAAGAGCGGCGGCAGCGGCCTTGCGCTCGACGTCACGGTCAATGCGCCGAACCAGATCTTCATCCAGGGCAGGGGTGTCGACGCCGAACTCGGCGGCTCGCTCAGGCTGACCGGCCCGGCCTCGTCGCCGCAAGCCGTCGGCACCTTCACCTTGCAGCGCGGCCGGCTGTCGATCCTTGGCAAGCGGCTGACCTTCACCGAAGGCACGGTCGGGTTCTCCGGCTCGCTGGTGCCTTACCTCAATCTGACGGCGACGACGACCACGACCGGCGCGACCGTCACCATCGTGGTGTCAGGCGAGGCGACAAATCCGAAATTCACCTTCAGTTCGGTGCCGGCGCTGCCGGAGGATGAAGTGCTGGCGCAACTGATCTTCGGGCGGTCGATGTCGAACCTCTCGCCGTTGCAGATCGCGCAGCTGGCAGAAGCGGCCGGGCAACTGGCCGGGGTCGGCGGCTCGACGTCGCTGCTGGAGAATCTGCGCAGCGCCATCGGCGTCGACGATCTCGATGTCACCACCGACGACAAGGGCGGCACGGCGGTCTCGGCCGGCAAATATCTCAACGACCGCACCTATGTGACCATCCAGAAGGGCGACAAGCCAGGTTCCGGCAAGGCGACCATCGACCTCAATGTCGGGCGCGGCGTCAAATTGCGCGGCGAGGCGACGGACGCCGGCGAAGCCAAGGGCGGCATCTTCTACGAGAAGGAATATTGACGGCCTGGCCCCTGCCTTGGCCTGGACTGGCGCTGTCGTAACCGGTGCAAATGTCTCAATTTAATCGCCCGAAGAGATTTTGGCGAAATCTGGGCGCACTAGCAATTTTGCGCCAAGACTGTCGCTATCACGCGAACTGCCCCCCGTTCAAAGTTGCACATTCGCTCACATGTTCCCAATCCATGCCGTCTTTGACATCATGGCCCGGATGCGGAATGTTAATCGGCGGAAAGCCAACAATGGGAGTTAGTCATGACAATTTATAAGAGCAACGGCGACAGCGTTCCGGATCATATCCTGGCCATGGCCGAAGAAGCCAAGGCAGGTAAGGTTGATCGCCGCGAATTCCTGGCCATGGCAAGTGTCTTCGGCGCCTCGACGGCGATGGCTTATGGCCTTCTCGGTCTCGCCGATCCGACGCCGGCAAGGGCAGAAGAGGTAAAAGGCAAGAAAGGCGGCACGCTGAAGGTCGCGCAGTGGATCAAGGATCCCAAGGATCCTCGCAAGGCCGACTGGTCGGAAATTGCCAATGCCGAGCGCCAGGCGCTCGAGCCGCTGGTCAAGTATACGAGCGAATATACGTTCCGCCCTTATCTGCTGGAAAGCTGGGACGTCAACGACGACGCCACCCAGTATACGCTGCATGTGCGCAAGGGTGTGACCTGGTCCAACGGCGACCCCTTCACAGCCTCTGACGTCGTCTTCAACCTGAAGCGCTGGGCCGACAAGAAGGCCGAAGGCAATTCGATGCCCGGCCGTCTCGGCTCGCTGGTCAAGGATGACAAGCTCGACGAAAGCGCCGTGACCATGCCGGACGACCACACGGTCGTGCTCAAGCTCGGCAAGCCTGACATCGCGCTCATCCCCAACATGTGCGACTATCCCGGCCTGATCGTCCACAAGACTTTCGACGAGAAGGGCGGCGACTTCAAGAACTGCCCGATCGGCACCGGTCCATTTGAGCTCGTCTCCTACGACGTCGGCCAGAAAGTCGTCTACAAGCGCCGCGAAGACAACAAGTGGTGGGACGGCGAAGTGTTCCTCGACGGCATCGAATTTATCGACTACGGCACCGATCCGGCAGCCATGGTCAGCGCTTTCGAGGCTGGAGAAGTGCACACCAATTTCGAAACGTCGGCCGACTATGTGTCGATCCTCGACAAGATGGACCTGGTCAAGTCGGAGATCGTCACGGCTTCGACCATCGTCTGCCGCACCAACGTCAACAACAAGCCCTATGGCGACCAGAAGGTGCGCAATGCGTTGCAGCTCGCGGTCGACAACAATGTCGTCCTGCAGCTCGGCTATGGCAATGCCGGCTCGGTCGCCGAAAACCACCATGTCTGCTCGATCCATCCGGAATATTACGAACTGCCTAAGGTTGCCCGTGATCCGGCCAAGGCGAAGGCGCTGATGGCGGAAGCCGGCCAAGCCGACTTCGAACACGAGCTGATCACCGTCGACGAAGACTGGCACAAGAACACCGGCGATGCGATCGCCGCCCAGCTGCGGGAGGCCGGGATCAAGGTGAAGCGCACGGTGCTGCCGGGCTCGACGTTCTGGAACGACTGGACGAAGTATCCGCTGTCAATGACCAACTGGAACATGCGTCCGCTCGGCGTCCAGGTTCTGGCCATCGCCTATCGCACCGGCGAGGCCTGGAACGAGGCTGGCTGGTCGAACCCCGACTGGGATGCCAAGCTCAATGCGGCACTCGCCGTTGCCGACGCTGCCAAGCGCAAGGAAATGATGAAGGACATCGAGGAGATCCTGCAGGCTTCCGGCATCATCATCCAGCCCTACTGGCGCAAGCTCTACAGCCACTCGGTCAAGGCGGTGCAAAACTACAAGATGCATCCGACCTTCGAGCGCGACTACGGCAAGGTCTGGCTCGATCAGGCCTGATCGATCGGGCCGGGGAAAGGGGCATTGCCTCTTTCCCTCCCTCTCTGCGTCGCCATTGCAGGTTCGTCCGCAAAAAATACGGACTCACCCGGGAAGGCCATGCAATAAAAACAGGGTTGATCGCATTCGAGGGCCTGTTTGACGGCCAGTCCGCCGGTGACGGCAGGCGAGGCTTTGAAGCCGGCTCAAAACCCAACCCCATCGGCAGGGGGCCGCCATGCTTTCTTTCGTTCTCAGGCGTCTCGGCACCATGGCATTGACGATGCTGTGCCTGACGATGATCGTCTTCTTCCTGATCAACCTCGAACCCAATCTGAAGAAGCTGGCCATCAGCCAGACGGAAATGCACACTTCGGCCGAACAGCTGGAGGACTGGCTGATCAACCATGGCTACCGGCAGAATTTCTTCGTCCGCTACGGACAGTGGCTGGGCCTGCTGCCCAAGCAGCCGGTGACCGACCCGGCGACCGGCAAGCCGACGCAGCGTTTCACTTTCTGCAACGATCCGGCCGTACCAACTTTCTCCGGCGTCCTCGAAGGGGATTTCGGTTGCTCGACCAAGTTCAAGACGACCGTCGCCTCCAAGCTGTTCCCGGCACTTGGCGCGACCGGGATCCTGATGTTCTGTGTGTTGGCGGTGATGGTGCCGGTATCGCTCTTGATCGGCATCCTGGCCGGCATGCGCGAGGGGTCGCGAACCGACCGCGTGCTTTCGGTGGCCTCGATCGCCTCGACGGCGACGCCGGAATATGTGTCGGGGGTCATCTTCACCGTCATCTTCGCCTCATGGCTCGGCTGGTTGAACGGCTCGGCCGCGTCGGCCAGCCAGGGCATCACCTTCTACAATTTCACCCTGCCGGTGATGACGCTGGCGATCTACGGCATCGGCTACATCGCCCGCATGACTCGTGCCTCAATGGTCGAGGTGATGACGCAGCAATATATCCGCACCGCCCGGTTGAAGGGTATTTCCTTCGGCGGCGTGGTGGTGAAACATGCGCTGCGCAACGCGCTGATCGCACCATTCACCGTCATCATGCTGCAATTTCCCTGGCTGCTCACCGGCGTCGTCATCGTCGAGGTGATGTTCCGCTACCAGGGCTTCGGCTATACGCTGGTCGAGGCCGCCGGCAACAACGACATCGATCTTCTGCTGGGCTGTTCGCTGGTCTCGGTGTTCATCGTCTTGATCACGCAGCTCATTTCCGACGTCGGCTACGCATTCCTCAATCCGCGCATCCGGGTTCAGTAGGGAGAAGGCGCATGCAAGCTCAATATATCGGCGCCTCCACCATCATCCTCGAAGTGCTGTGGCGCTTCTGGCCGGTCTGGGTCGCGCTTTTCATCGTCATGGGAGCGAGCTTCCTCTACAGGAAGAAGCTGGCGCTCTACGGCCAGCTGTTCGACAGCGGCGTCGGCATCGTCGGCGTCGGCATCTGCCTGTTCTGGCTGTTCACGGCGATCTTCGCCTCGACCATCTCGCCCTTCGATCCGCTTGGCCAGATCCCGATCATGAAGGACACGCTGCCCGGCGCCATCGAACCGCAATCGGGGCTTGTCTATCTCTTCGGCGGCGACAAGCTGGCACGCGACGTGTTTTCGCGTATGGTCTATGGCAGCCAGATCGTGCTGATCATTGCGCCGGCGGCGACCGGCTTCGCGCTGATGGTCGGTATCACGCTTGGCCTGCCTGCCGGCTATTACGGCGGCAAGATCGACACGGTATTGTCGTTCCTGGCCAACCTCGTGCTGGCCTTCCCGGTGATCCTGCTGTTCTACCTGCTGGTGACGCCGGGCATCATGGACACGCCGATCCCCTATGCCATGGCCGGCGTATTCTTCCTGTTTCCGATCATCTTCTTCAGCGTGTTGTTCTGGACACGCTACAAGAACCGGCCGGACCGGCTGTACATCCTGCTCGGCATCACCCTCATCGTCGGCGGCTGGATCTATCTTGGCCTCGTGTTCGACAAGGACCCGCTGCACATCGTCCACATCGATCCCAACCAGCTCAACATCTTCGTGGCGGTGGTGTTTGCCTCCAGCCCGGGCGTGTTCCGCATCGTGCGCGGCCTGGTGATGGATATCAAGACGCGCGACTATGTGGCCGCGGCGCAAACGCGCGGTGAATCCCCCTGGTACATCATGCTGTGGGAGATCCTGCCCAATGCACGCGGCCCGCTGATCGTCGATGCCTGCCTGCGCATCGGCTACACCACCATCCTGCTCGGCACGCTGGGCTATTTCGGCCTCGGCCTTGCGCCCGAGAGCCCGGACTGGGGCACCGCGATCAAGGACGCCAGCCGATTGCTGCGCTCTTTCATCCATCCGGCGCTGCCGCCGACAATCGCGCTGATGTCGTTCGTGCTGGGGCTCAACCTGTTGGCCGATTCGCTGCGCGAACAATCGATGAAAGACTGATTGACGGGCCTTGACCCGCGTCTGGTACAATTTGGATTGGAGCGACCCATGAACGAGGCAGTTCGAAATCCCGCCAAGCCGACCAATGGGCCGATCATCGAGATCGAGAACCTGTCGATCTCCTTCTTCACCCGCAAGGGCGAGATACCGGCGGTGATGGATTTTTCCTGCACGGTCATGCCCGGCGAGGCGATGGGCATCGTCGGTGAATCCGGCTGCGGCAAGTCGACCGTGTCGCTCGGCATCATGCGCGACCTGTCCAACATCGGGAAGATCGTCGGCGGCAGGATCAAGTTCCAGGGCAAGGACATGGGCGAGCTCTCCGACGAGGAGCTGCGCGCCATCCGCGGCAACAAGATCGCCATGATCTACCAGGAGCCGATGGCCAGCCTCAATCCGGCGATGAAGGTCGGCCAGCAGTTGATGGAAGTGCCGCTGATCCACGACAAGGTGTCGAAGGAAGAGGCCTACAAACGCTCCCTCGAAATGGTGCGCGCGGTCAAGCTGCCCGATCCCGAGCGCATGATGCGCTCCTATCCGCACCAGCTCTCCGGCGGCCAGCAGCAGCGCATCGTCATTGCGATGGCGCTGCTGTCGAAGCCGGCGCTGCTTCTGCTCGACGAGCCGACGACGGCGCTCGACGTGACGGTTGAAGCGGGCATTGTCGATCTGGTCAAGGGTCTGGGCGAGAAGTTTGGCACCTCGATGATCTTCGTGTCGCACAATCTCGGCCTCATCCTGGAAACCTGCGACCGCATCACGGTGATGTATTCGGGCGAGGCGGTCGAGACCGGGAAGATCAAGGACGTGTTCGACCGGATGCGCCATCCCTATACGCAAGGGCTGTTCCGTTCGATCCCGCTGCCGGGGGCCGACAAGAACTCGCGGCCGCTGATCTCGATCCCCGGCCAATTGCCACTGCCGCACGAGCGGCCGAAGGGCTGCAATTTCGGTCCGCGCTGTCACCATTTCGTCGAGGGCGTCTGCAACGCCGCCGAAATCCCGATGGTCGAAGTAGCCGGACACGAGGGCCATTTCTCGCGCTGCGTACGCTTCAACGAGATCGACTGGGAAGCGCTGCCGCCCGGCGCCAAGAAGGTCAACGAAAAGGTCGTGCCCGGCGCGCCGGTGCTCAAGATCGAGGATCTCAGGAAATACTACAAGGTCGGCGGCAGCGAGGTGTTCGGCTCGAGCGAGGGCCGCGTCGTCAAGGCCAACGAGACGATATCGTTCATGGCGCGCGAATCCGAGACGGTCGCCATCGTCGGCGAATCCGGCTGCGGAAAATCGACGCTGGCCAAGGTGCTGCTCGGACTTGAGACGGCAAGTGCCGGCACCGTGACGCTGGGCAACAAGCAAATCCAGTCGACCGGCATCGAGAGCCGCAGCGTCGACACCGTGTCGTCGATCCAGATGGTGTTCCAGAATCCGTTCGATACGCTCAACCCCAGCCATTCGGTCGGGTCGCAGATCATCCGCACGCTGGAAAAATTCAATGTCGGAAAGACGGTCGCCGACCGGCGCAAGCGCATGCTGGAGCTGCTCGACCTGGTGAAGTTGCCGCGCGCCTTCGAGACCCGCAAGCCGCGCCAGCTTTCCGGCGGCCAGAAGCAGCGCATCGGCGTGGCGCGCGCCTTTGCCGGCGACGCCAAGGTTGTCGTGGCCGACGAGCCGGTTTCGGCCCTCGACGTTTCGGTGCAGGCGGCGGTGACCGAATTGCTGATGGACATCCAGCGCAAGAACAAGACGACGATGCTGTTCATCAGCCACGATCTGTCCGTCGTGCGCTACATCGCCGACCGCGTCGTCGTGATGTATCTCGGCTATATCGTCGAGCAGGGCACGACAGACCAGATCTTCGCGCCGCCCTATCATCCCTATACCGAGGCGCTGCTGTCGGCGATCCCGATTGCCGACACCAGCGTGGTGAAGAAGCACATCGTGCTGGAAGGCGACATCCCCTCGGCGATGAACCCGCCCACCGGCTGTCCGTTCCAGACCCGCTGCGGCTACAAGAAGCTGGTGCCCGACAATCTCTGCGAAACCAAGGTGCCGCCGGTGAAGAATCTCGGCGACGGCCATATGAGCCTGTGCTGGCTTTCCGACGACGTGCTCAAGACCATGGAGCCGGTCATCAAGTTCGACAAGGAACATGCCGCGCATGAGGGCGTGCCGGACGATGCGCACGGCACCGGACCGGGCTTGGCGGGGACAGCGCCCAACCGACCGCGTGGCAAAAAGGGCAGCGCGGAAGCCGACCAGATCGGGGACGCCGCGGAGCAGGGCGAGGCGGGCATGCGAGCCCGTCGCCACGAAGTGCGCGACGAGGTTTCGGAGACCGGTGTTTCGAAGCCGAAAGACACGACGCGGCGGCACTAACCTGAAGCAGGTATCAGGAGCCGCATTGCCGTAGCTGCGCGTCATAGTCGCGGGCCATCTTGTCGGTGGCCCGGGCGTAACCCTGCACGCCGGCGTCGCCACGGTTGCCGCGGCCATAGGCGCTCCAGCCGAGATAGTAGGCGAGGTAGAGGTTGTAGGTGTCGTTGCGCGCGACGCCATAGCTGTCGGCTGTCTTGGAATGATACCAGCCGACGAAATCGACGGCATCGGCGAATTTCGTCCGCCGTGCCGCCCAGTTGCCGGTTTCGCGCTGATATTGCGACCAGGTTCCGTCCAGTGCCTGCGAGAAGCCGGTAGCCGAGGAGACGTGCTTCCAGGGGATGAAGCCAAGCAGCTTGGTGCGCGGCGGCCGGGCGTTGCTCTTGAAGCCGGATTCCTTGCGTACGGTGGCCATCAGCACCGGCACCGGCACGCCGTATTTCCGCGACGAGCGCTCGGCGGCCGACTGCCAATTGTCGAACCAGCCGTCATTCTGGTCGAAGACGGCGCAGACATTGTTGATGTGGCTGGGCGCGGTGGCGCAAGCCGAAAGCGCCAACAGCGCGCAAACCGCTACAATTTTACTAAAACTCGACCTACGCATGGGAGGAGCAATAGGCCGAAATCATAAAGGGAATCTTGCTGCGGCCGTTAACGCTTCGTCGGCACGAGCAGATGAGAAAACATCATGTCAATATTCCGACGCACACGGTCGCCTTTTATAAACTGGTGTCGAGAAAATGCCGCCTTGGCTAAAATCACGCCGGCAAACGGCGTATTTCTGACAGACCGGCCGCACTGCCGAAGCTTTGATGCCGGCATGACCGAACCAAGACGCAAGCGCGGCGCCGAGCGCACCAGCAACAGGGGGCCAGCGCCCATCGCGCAGCTGCCGCCCAGACGGGTGACGAATCCCTATCCGCCGATGGCGCTGTTGTCGTCCGACCAGATCGAGGCGATCCATCAGGCGTCGATGCACATATTGGAGAATTTCGGCATCGAGGTGATGAGCCGGAGGGCGCTGTCGCTGTTCGAGAAGGCCGGAGCCACGGTCGACCATGCGACGGCGAATGTGCGCGTCGATCGCGGCATGGTCGAAGAGGCGCTGAAGACGACGCGGACCACTTACACGCTGACACCGCGCAATCCGGCCAAGTCGATCCACCTCGGCGGCAATACCATTAATTTCACCTTGGTCGCCGGGCCGCCGAACGTGCACGACATGGAGCGCGGCCGTCGTGCCGGCAACCTGCGCGACTATGCCGATCTCACCCGGCTGGCGCAGCATTTCAACTGTATCCACATGCTCGGCAATCAGGTCTGCGCGCCGGTCGAGCTGCCGGCCAACTCACGCCATCTCGACACCTACTTCACCAATCTGACGCTGACCGACAAGAGTTTTCATGTCTCGGCGATCGGCCGGGGCAGGGCGCTGGATGGCATCGAGATGATGGCGATTTCGCGCGGGCTGACGCTGGATCAGATGCGCGACGATCCCGGTATCGCCACCATCATCTCGGTCAACTCGCCGCGCCGTTTCGACGAGATGATGGCCGAGGGGCTGGTGACGATGGCCGAATACGGCCAGTCGGTGGCGGTGACGCCGTTCACGCTGATGGGGGCGATGAGCCCGGTGACGCTGGCCGGCGCCCTGGCGCAGCAGAATGCCGAGGCGCTGTTCGGCGTGGTACTAACACAGCTGGTACGTCCGGGCGCGCCCGTCATGTACGGCGCCTTCACCTCCAATGTCGACATGAAGTCGGGCGCGCCGGCCTTCGGCACGCCTGAAAACACGAAGGCCAACATCGCCTCGGGGCAATTGGCGCGGCGTTACGGCCTGCCATACCGGACGACGCCCGGCTCGGCTTCCAACGCCGCCGACGCGCAAGGCGCCTATGAGACGCTGATGGCGCTCTGGGGCGCGGTGCTCGGCCACGGCAATCTCGTCTACCACGCCGCCGGTTGGCAGGAGGGCGGGCTGACGGCATCGTTCGAGAAATTCATCATCGACGTTGAGATGATCCAGCACATGATGGAGTTTTTGCGTCCGATCGTGGTCGACGAGGCCGAGCTTGCCGTCGAGGCACTGGGTGCGGTGCCGACAGGCGGCCATTTCTTCGGCGAGCCGCACACGCTGGAGCGCTATGCGACCGCCTTCTACCAGCCGATGCTGTCCAACTGGCAGAATTTCGAGGCCTGGCAAGAGGCCGGCGGCCTCGACGCGACGGCGCGCGCGACGCGGCTGTGGAAGAAGGCGCTTGAAGACTATGTCGAGCCGGCGATGGACATCGCCGTGCGCGAAGAGCTCGAGGCCTATGTGGCCAGACGCAAGGAAGCGATCGGGCAGGGCGAGCCGTGATTTCAGCGTCCGCTCTTCCCGTCTCGATTCATCTCACCCATCCAACTCATTGATATCAGAGAAAAATCCATGAAATCGCATGCAAAGGTCGTGGTCATTGGCGGCGGCGTCGTCGGATGTTCCGTGCTGTTCCATCTCGCCCGTCATGGCTGGACGGACATCGTGCTGCTGGAGCGCGACGAGCTGACGTCCGGCTCGACCTGGCACGCCGCCGGCGGCATGCATACGATCAATGGCGATCCCAACGTCGCCAAGCTGCAGAAATACACCATCAACCTCTACAAGGAGATCGAGGAACTGTCGGGGCAAGCGACCGGCGTCCACCTGACCGGCGGTGTGCTTCTGGCTGCCACCGAAGCGCGGCTCGACTGGCTGCGCGGGGTCGTCGCCAAGGGCCGTTATCTCGGCATCGAGCTGGAGGAAATCTCGCCGAAAGAGGCGGCCGAACTGATGCCGCTGCTCGACCCCAGCCAGTTCGTCGGCGCCGTCCGCAACAAGGAGGACGGCCATCTCGATCCCTCGGGCGTCACGCACGCCTATGCCAAGGCGGCGCGGAAGCTGGGCGCCGAGATCGAACGGTTCACCAAGGTGGAAGACATTGTGCGCCGTGCAGACGGGATGTGGCGCGTCATTACCAACAAGGGCGAGGTGGTGGCAGAGCATGTCGTCAATGCCGGCGGCCTG
This sequence comes from Mesorhizobium sp. M8A.F.Ca.ET.207.01.1.1, assembly GCF_004794715.1. NCBI lineage: Bacteria > Pseudomonadati > Pseudomonadota > Alphaproteobacteria > Hyphomicrobiales > Phyllobacteriaceae > Mesorhizobium > Mesorhizobium sp. M8A.F.Ca.ET.207.01.1.1. The sequence goes on from NZ_SRUS01000004.1 coordinate 643,764, forward strand.
TGGGCGCGCGAGGTCGGCCGCATGGTCGGGCTCGAACTGCCGGTTCTGGCGATGGAGCACATGTACCTGATCACCGAGGACATGCCGGAGGTCGCCGCCTGGAACGAGAAAACCGGCACCGAGATCATCCATGCGGTCGATTTCGACGGCGAGCTCTATCTGCGCCAGGAGCGCGGCGGCATGCTGATGGGCACCTACGAGAAGGCCAACAAGCCTTGGTCCGAATTTTCCACGCCGTGGAATTTCGGTCATGAATTGCTGGCGCCGGACATCGACCGCATCGCGCCGTCGCTCGAGGTCGGTTTCCGGCATTTCCCGGCTTTCCAGAACACCGGCATCAAGCAGATCATCAACGGGCCTTTCACCTTCGCGCCCGACGGCAATCCGCTGGTCGGGCCGGTGCGCGGCCTGCCGGGCTTCTGGGTCGCCTGCGGCGTGATGGCCGGCTTCAGCCAGGGCGGCGGCGTCGGCTTGGCGCTGTCCAACTGGATGATCGAGGGCGATCCCGGCGCCGACATATGGGCGATGGACGTGGCCCGCTACGGCGACTGGGCGACCATGGCCTACACCAACGCCAAGGTGCGCGAAAACTATTCCAGGCGCTTTTCGATCCGCTTCCCCAACGAGGAACTGCCTGCCGGGCGGCCGCTGAAGACGACGCCGGTCTACGACCTGTTGTCGGCCAAGGGCGCGCAGTGGGGCGTCGCCTATGGGCTGGAGGTGCCGCTCTGGTACGCGCCGGAAGGCGTCAAGGACGAGTTCTCGTGGCGGCGCTCGAGCGACTTCACCCATGTCGCCGCCGAAGTGGCGGCGGTGCGCTCAGGCGTCGGCCTGTCGGAGATATCGAGCTTCGCCAAATACAAGGTGACCGGCGAGGGGGCCCCGGCATGGCTCGACCGGATACTCGCCTGCAAGCTGCCGAAGCCCGGCCGCATGACCCTGGCGCCGATGCTGAAGGAAGACGGCAGGCTGATCGGCGATTTCACGCTGGCCAATCTGGGCGCCCAAGATCGGGAAGAAGCGGGCTGGTTCCTGGCCGGTTCCGGCATTGCCGAGCAATATCACATGCGCTGGTTCGAACAGCATCTGCCCGATGACGGGTCCGTCCACATCGAGGCGCTGGGGCAGAAGCTCACCGGCCTCTCGATCGCCGGTCCCAGGGCGAGGGACGTGCTGGCGAAAGCCACCCGCTCCGACATATCGAATGCGGCGTTTCCGTTCATGGCCATAGCCAAGATGGATGTCGGCATGGCGCCGTGCCTGGTCGGCCGCGTCAGTTACACCGGCGATCTCGGCTACGAGATCTGGGTGGCGCCGGAATATCAGCGCGCCGCCTATCAGGCGCTGATGGCGGCGGGAGAAGAGTTCGGCATCGGCCTGTTCGGCTCGCGCGCGCTCAACGCGCTGCGTCTGGAGAAGAACTACGGCTCATGGGGGCGCGAATACCGGCCGATCTACGGGCCGCTGGAGGCCGGGCTCGACCGTTTCGTCGCTTACGGCAAGGACGCGGATTTCATCGGCAAGGCGGCGGCGCTGGCCGAGCGCAAGCAGGGCGGCAAGCTCAGGCTGCGCGCCTTCATCGTCGACGCCGACGATGCCGACGTCATCGGCGATGAGCCGATCTGGTTCGGCGGCGTGGTGCGCGGCTGGGTGACGTCGGGCGGCTATGCCCATCATTCGAAGAAGTCGGTCGCCGTAGGCTATGTGCCGAAGGAGATCGCCGACGAGAGCGACGGCTTCGAGATAGAGCTACTCGGCAAGCGCCATGCGGCGCGCATCCAGGCGGCTGCGCTGTTCGATGCGAATTTCGAACGGATGCGGGGGTGAGGGCTCACCCCCGCATTGGGGATCAGGCGTTGCGGCGGTTGTCCAGCGCGAAGGCGCCGGCGCCGGCGAAGACCAGATAGAGGAAGATGAAACAGAACGAGATCGCCGAATCGCCGCTGTTGTTGATGGGGAAGAAGTCGCGCGGATAGTGGGCCATGAAATAGGCGATCGCCATTTCGCCGGCCAGAAGGAACGCGACCGGGCGGGTAAGTAGCCCCAAGGCGAGCAGAACGCCGCCGGCGAATTCGAGGATACCGGCGGCTAGCGGCAGTCCGCTCAATGCGGCGGCGGCGTGGTCGCTGGCTGGGAAATTGAACAGTTTCTGCGTGCCGTGCTCGATGAACTGCAGCGCGGTCATGATGCGCAGCACGGCAAGCGCCTGCGGCTGGTATTTGGAGAGGCCATCGAAAAGCTTCATCTAAAACTCCATTTCAGCTTCCCGGCCGGCCATAGATTATCACCGGGCAACGGACCATTCACTTCCCCCGGCCTGCCATCAACAATTGGTGATTGGAAATGTTCCCCGGTCCGGCTTTTGCTGTTGTGCTCGCCAGGGTTGCAATTATATCGCTATGGTTGTATTGATTGTGAGTACTCCAGACATGTGGGTCCCTTGCCATGAAAAAAGTCGTCATCAGCCTGTTCGCAATCCTTATGGGCACCAGCCTCGCCATGGCCGAGGACGCGGGCTGCGAGGCTTTTAAATGGCCGGTGACGCGCGAACAGGCGCTGTTTGCAGAGGCACCCTCGACACCGTCCGGAGCGACGCTGGCGGTGGGGGCCGCCGCGGACCTGGCGCTGCTGCCGGCCGAAAAGGCCGGCTTCGCGGTGCCGCCCGAACGCGCCCCTGCGGAGGGCACGTTCGGCGCCGTTGCCAGCGTGGCGGTGCCGCCGGACGGCGCCATCCAGATCAGCCTGTCGGGCGAGGCCTGGATCGATGTCATCCAGGACGGCAAGGCCGTGAAATCGTCTGGCTATAGCGGCGTCAAGACTTGCCCAAGTGTCCGCAAGAGCGTGCGCTTCAAGCTGGCCGCCGGCACAGCCACTGTCCAGTTTAGCGGTGCCAAGAAGGCTGACCTGAAGGTCGCGGTATTGGCGCCGGAATGAGCCGACGCCAGCAAGCGTGATTTCAGCGGGTGGCGCGGACGCTTACCGCACCGGCGCCATCAAAGCGAAATGCGCGCTTTGCGGATCCTGGCATTGCACGACCCAGCTGCCTCCGGGGACCTCCATGGGTCCCATCAGGATCTTGCCGCCATTGTCGGTCACGCGTTTGGCGGCCGCGTCGATGCCGGTGACATTGAAATAGAACTGCCAGACCGGGACCGGAATCTGGTCGGGCTTGTTCATGATGCCGCCACCGGATTCAGGGCCGGCGGTAAAGGTCTGGTAGATGCCCATCGGCCCCATGTCGAATTCGCCGGCATTGGCCCAGCCGAACTGGCCGGAATAGAAATCGAACGCTGCCTTCCAATCGCTCGCGTAGAGTTCGTGCCAGCCGATATGGCCAGGCGTGCTGGCCGGCACGACGGGCTGGTCCGGACCGTTCGGCTGCAGGAACATGAAGGTCGCGCCCTGCGGATCGGCGACGACGGCGAAGCGGCCGACGCCTGGAATATCGTCGGGCTGGCGGTGAACGGCACCGCCCGCCTTTTCCAGTGACGCTGTTGCCGCGTCGACATCCCTGGCGTGGATATAGCCCAGCCATGCGGGCGGCATGCCCATCTTGGCCGCATCCTCGGGCATCGTCATCAGGCCGCCGACACCACGCTCGCCGACATTCATGACGATATAACGCGGCATGCCTGCGGCCTTGTCGAAGGGCTCGGCCCTCCAGCCGACCACGGCGGTGTAGAAAGCCTCGGCGGCGTCGAGATCCGACGTCATCAGTTCGTACCAGAAGAAGGGCATCGGGGATTTTGGCATGGTCGGTCTCCTCACCGTTGTGCGCCGATCGTCGTTCGATCCATCCTAGGACGATCTCGACGACAGAAATCCGACATCTGGGCTAGAAATCGGGAACGGCAAGGCGCAGCCTTCTGGCAATCTTGCGTGCCTTGCGATTTTCGCCTTTGCTTGGCTTCGAAAAGGGGGGCTCGATCCATGCGGCAGATGTCACTTACAGCTGAGCTTGTTGCACTGTGCCATCGCGAGGAGGCCGATCCCGGGCCTAGCGGCAGCTGGACGCAACTGAGCGACGAGGATTTTCGGGACCTTTCGGCGCGGCTGTTCAATGAAGCCGATGCGGGGCCGCTATGGGTGTTCGCCTATGGCTCGCTGATCTGGAAGCCGGCTTTCGAGTCCGTCGAACGCCAGCGCGCCACCGCTCATGGCTGGCACCGCTCCTTCTGCATCGACATGGTCCGCTGGCGCGGCAGCGCCGCGCAGCCTGGACTGATGATGGCGCTCGAACGCGGCGGCCGATGCGATGGTGTGATCTATCGGTTACCGGAAGGGGAGAAGACTGCTCAGATCGAAAGACTATTGCGGCGCGAGATCGACGATCATGAGAGCGTCGCTTCGGTCCGGTGGGTTCCGGTGCGTACCGCGCAAGGGCCGTTGCGGGCGCTGGGTTTCTGGGTCGGGGTGACGGGCAGAGGCACTTCGCTCGGGCAGCCGCTGGAAGCCGTGGCACGGGTGCTGGCGCGCGCCTGCGGCCATGTCGGCTCAGGCGCGGAATACCTTTACAACACGGTCAGCCATCTCGAGGAATTCGGCATCCGCGACCGCAATCTCTGGACGTTGCAGAAATTGGTCGCCGATGAGATCAGGTCGATCCATGGCATTGGCATGGACGGCGGCCATATCCTCGCGTCACCGCCACCAATAACTTGACCGCAATTATCATGTTTTTATCCAGTCTTTTCAGCAACTTGCCTCAAAAATTGACCAATTGATAAAAAAATAAAACGTGCTAGCCTTCCCCAAAACGAAAACATGGGGAACTGAAAATGCCAGAGGGTCAGTTCAAAGAGGGTATTGTCGGCGGCCGCCTTGCGGCTGACCAATACGCGGACAATTTTTCCGACCTGCATCCGCCGCTCGATCATCACGAGGCGCTGGTCGAATCCGACCGCTGTTATTTCTGCTACGACGCACCGTGCATGAATGCATGCCCGACTTCGATCGACATTCCGCTGTTCATCCGCCAGATCTCGACCGGCAACCCGATCGGTTCGGCCAAGACCATCTTCGACCAGAACATCCTGGGCGGCATGTGCGCCCGCGTCTGCCCGACCGAGACGCTGTGCGAGGAGGTGTGCGTGCGCGAGGTGGCGGAAGGCAAGCCGGTGCAGATCGGCCGTTTGCAGCGCTACGCCACCGATGTCGCGATGGCCGAGAACAAGCAGTTTTATCCGCGCGCGACAGCGACGGGCAAGACGGTCGCCGTGGTCGGCGCCGGCCCGGCCGGCCTTGCCGCGGCGCACCGGCTGGCCCGCCATGGTCATGACGTGACCATCCTGGAGGCGCGTCCGAAGGCCGGCGGCCTCAATGAATACGGCATCGCCGCCTACAAGAGCGTCGACAACTTTGCCCAGGCCGAGGTCGACTATGTCACCGCGATCGGCGGCATCGACATCCAGAACGGCAAGGCGCTCGGCCGTGACTATCAACTGTCCGACCTGATCCGCAATTACGACGCGGTGTTCCTCGGCATGGGGCTGGGCGGTGTCAACGCGTTGCGCGCCGATGGCGAGGATGCGGCCGGCGTCACCAACGCGGTCGAGTTCATTGCCGAACTGCGCCAGGCCAGCGACCTCTCCGGGCTGCCGGTCGGCCGCCGCGTCGTCGTCATCGGCGGCGGCATGACGGCGATCGATGCCGCCGTGCAGTCGAAGCTGCTTGGCGCCGAGGAGGTGACGGTCTGCTACCGGCGTGGCCAGGAGCATATGAACGCCTCCGAATTCGAGCAGGACCTGGCGGCCGCCAACGGCGTCACCATCCGTCATTGGCTGCAGCCGAAGCGGGTGATTGCCGAAGGTGGTAAGGTGTCGGGCATTGAACTCGAATACACCGCGCTCAATGGCGACAGGCTTGCCGGCACCGGCGAGACGCTGACGCTGGTTGCCGACCAGGTGTTCAAGGCCATCGGCCAGAGTTTTGTCCCGGCTGCCCTCAATGGCAGCGGGGCATCGATCGACCTCGAAGCTGGCCGCATCAAGGTCGATGGTGAAGGGCGCACGTCGCTCGCCAAGGTCTGGGCCGGCGGGGACTGCATTTTCGGTGGCGACGACCTGACCGTGTCCGCCGTGGCGCAAGGGCGCGACGCGGCTGAGAGCATCCACAGGAGTCTGACCCAGGGATAAGGATCATGGCCACGGTGGAACCGGGCATTGCCCGTCACTACGAGATTTCAGGCCTGGAGGAGCGGATCATTGCGGCGCTCGCCGATACGGGCGTCGATGTTGCCCATTTGCGCGCCGGCGATCTCGAAGCGGTCGACGAATTCCACATTGGCGGCGTGGCCGCCACCAGGGACCTTATCAGCCAGCTTGGGTTGAAGCCAGGAGCCAGGCTGCTGGACATCGGATCGGGGATAGGGGGACCGGCCCGCTTTGTCGCCAACAATGCCGGCGTCGACGTCACCGGCATCGACCTGACGCAAAGCTATGTCGATATCGCGACCAGCCTGTCGAGGCGGACGGGAATGGCCGGCAAGACCCACTTCGTGCAAGGCAGCGCGCTGGACATGCCGTTCGCCAAGGCCGGCTTCGATGCGGCAATGATCCTGCATGTCGGCATGAACCTTCCCGACAAGGCGAAGCTGATGAGCGAGGCCGCCCGTGTGCTGAAGCCCGGCGGCGTCTTTGCCGTCTACGACGTGATGCGGCTCAAGGATGGAGCTCTGACCTACCCGCTTCCGTGGGCATCCAACGAGACCATATCCTTCGTCGCCACGCCCGACGATTACCGCTCGGCCGCGGCGGCGGCGGGCTTCTCGGTGGCCGCGGAGCGGCCGCGCGGCGCCTTCGCCGTCGAGTTTTTCGCCGCGATGCGTGCCCGGCTGGCCGCCGCGCAAGCCGAAGGCAGGAAGCCATCGCCCGGCCTCGGCCTCGTCATGGGCGAGGACGCCCGCACCAAGATGGCCAACCTCATCGCCGCCCTCGAGGGCGGCATTCTCGCACCCGTCGAACTGCTTCTTCGTCTCGGTTGAAAGGGACCCCTGTCATGGCTGATATCAGAAACAATTTCGTCGGTATCAAATCGCCCAACCCGTTCTGGCTGGCGTCGGCGCCGCCGACCGACAAGGCCTACAATGTCATCCGCGCCTTCAAGGCGGGTTGGGGCGGTGTGGTCTGGAAGACGCTGGGCGAAGAGGGGCCGCCGGTGGTCAACGTCAACGGCCCGCGCTACGGCGCGATCTGGGGCGCCGACCGGCGTCTGCTCGGCCTCAACAACATCGAACTGATCACCGACCGCGACTTGCAGACCAATCTGCGCGAGATGAAGCAGGTCAAGATGGACTGGCCCGACCGCGCGCTGATCGCATCGATCATGGTGCCTTGCGAGGAAGAGAGCTGGAAGGCCATCCTGCCGCTGGTCGAGGAGACGGGGGCGGATGGCATCGAGCTCAATTTCGGCTGCCCGCACGGCATGTCGGAGCGCGGCATGGGCGCGGCCGTCGGCCAGGTGCCGGAATATATCGAAATGGTGGTGCGCTGGTGCAAGCAATACACGCGCATGCCGGTCATCACCAAGCTGACGCCCAACATCACCGACATCCGCAAGCCGGCGCGCGCTGCCCATGCCGGCGGCACCGACGCGGTGTCGCTGATCAACACCATCAATTCGATCACCGGCGTCGACCTGGACAGTTTCGCGCCGATGCCGACCATCGACGGCAAGGGCTCGCATGGCGGCTATTGCGGCCCGGCGGTGAAGCCGATCGCCATGAACATGGTGGCCGAGATCGCCCGCGACCCCGAAACGCGCGGCCTGCCGATCTCCGGCATCGGCGGTATCACCACATGGCGGGACGCCGCCGAATTCATGGCGCTTGGCGCCGGCAATGTGCAGGTCTGCACGGCGGCGATGACCTATGGCTTCAAGATCGTGCAAGAGATGATCGCCGGTCTCGAAAACTGGATGGACGATAAGGGCCATCGCTCGCTCGACGACGTCATCGGGCGCGCCACGCCCAATGTCACCGACTGGCAGTATCTCAACCTCAACTATGTCGCCAAGGCGCATATCGACCAGGACGCCTGCATCAAATGCGGCCGCTGCCACATCGCCTGCGAGGATACCTCGCACCAGGCGATCACCAACGTCGTCAACGGAATCAGGCATTTCGAGGTGATCGAGGCCGAATGCGTCGGCTGCAATCTGTGCGTCAATGTCTGCCCGGTTGACAATTGCATCACCATGGAGCCGCTGGCAGCGGGCGTGATGGACCAACGCACCGGCAAGCCCGTGTCGCCGGTCTACGCCAACTGGACGACGCATCCGAACAACCCGATGGCCAAGGTGGCCGCGGAGTAGGGTTTGCTCCAGCATAAGAAGGGCTGCTTGGCAGAACTTAGGTTCCTCGCCCCACGAAAGTGGGGAGAGCGACTATCTGGGGTGTCAAGTTGCATTTGCGAATTCGCTTCTCGCGTCGCGTGCTTTTGCGTTGAGGATGACGAGAAGTTTTCTGGCGAGTGCGATGCGGATGAGCATTTTGGGCTTTC